>JACRBZ010000012.1 GCA_016219185.1 Deltaproteobacteria bacterium | reverse complement strand
ACAAGTAAAGCTATTTGTGCAAAGTCGTGTGCCTACAGTTTTTGAGCAAAAACGGACGGCATCATCGGATAACCGATTGATTTTACAGCGCGCGGGTCGGAAAAATAGTCGCATAAATGCCTACTGAGCCGGAACCCAAGTGAGGCAAGCCTAATGCACCCAAAAAGAACATGAAAGCTCTGAATGCTAGCGTAAGTGTGCCTGGTTCATCCATCAATGCATTCTTCCTGCTAACGACCGGCTTCACACGCGGCGGCTTTTTGCGGTCGCAGTGTAAGCCGTGGTTATGAAAACGCCTTCTTTAAAAGAATGTCAAAATCAACCCAACGGCCATAAGCCAATATCCAATGCTGTAAAAATTTGCCGTATTTTCAGTGAGGTGGCTGGTGCCGAAACCAACCAATGCTCTTTTAGAAAATTGAGAGACTTTGGAAATTAGGAAAAGAAGGAACCCCAATAAACAAATAGTAAAAGCATAAGGATTCGCCACGGAGCCCTTTATGATGTTGTGAATGGAAATGTAGACAGTTGAAACTACCAAAAGAATTATTACAACCGCCTTTCCAAATGGGCTAAATTCATTTTCGGTAAATGCTTTATTGTTCCACATCGTCATGGAGTTTTCCCCTTTTATATAACGTTCGCGATAACCAACGCGCGCCGTGGCAGCACTGACTTGCTTAAAACCAAGTGGAGTAAATTAGGGGGATGTCCATTGGATTATTGGTTTCTGTATGATATTTTTCATACAATCAATATCCCCAGAGAGTGAAAGCCAGCAGTTTGTTGTGTTAACTATGTGTGAGCATTTGGAATGACCACGATTGAGCTGGAAAACCGGTTGAAACTATCCCATCCAGAAAAATAAATATTGGCAAACAAAGAAAGCAATAATCCAATGGACATCCCCTTTATCCCTACTTTATCCCTAATCCAGACATGAGTCAGACAGTTTTGAGAGAACAGAATATTCAACATAACCAAACTCTCAACATAACGTCCCCTTTCACCCCTTATGGGTTATGCTACTCATTCAATTAATGATATACTTAAACTTTAATTCTGAAATATTTGACAAAGCCATTTTTTGTAGAGAAGCAAGAAGAACATTTACAGCCATAGCAGTTGCCCTCCAAAGTTCAACATGGAACCTCTCGTACTCATCAGATCCATCATATGGGTTGTGCCAATATGGGAAATCAATATCTCCATGGATAAGTCTAGAACGATAGTCGTACATCAAACCAAACATTTTTTTGTGCGTTTCTCGCTTTCCAAATAGTGCATCCGTTTTTTGAATCAACTGTGCTTTATAACCACCACCATTGCAGTATATAGCTTCTAACCCAAGGAGAGCCCAAATTAAAATGCTATGAGTTTCATCATTTGAAATAGGCTTCATTATGTAGCTTAAAGCTCCTATTGCACGCCCTATTTTTGCCTTGCTTAAACCATTTTTGAAATCAGGAATGGAATTGAGCCAAGCCCAAACTATTTTGGTATCAATAATGTCAATTGGAGGCCAACCGTCTTCTTTTGCCTTTAAAAAAAATTCCCATAGATTCCCAGACATACCTGTATTATTTGTTCTGTATTTTCCATTTACAAAAAAATTGATTGACTGAGCCTGAATCGAACCAGGCTTGGAAATGTTAGAACAAAGAATAAGATCATAAATGGTTTTACAAATTTCCTGGATGGCTAAGTCTATATAGATATCAACTTTATCTTGAAAGGATGCTTCACCAAGAGTATCCCCGCACAATTTAAGAACATCTTCTTTTGAAAAATTGTTAGTTGAATTTATTTTTAGGAAACCCCAGAACCTATCTTTTTTTATCTGTCCTAAAAAAGAATCATCCCTGTAATTGTCTTTAATATTTTCTACAAATTTAATCTTTATAGGTTTTATTTCTCCATTCGCGTAAGCAATTTTGATGCTTTTGGATAACACTTGTAATTCTTTCAATGCGTTATCTCTTTGGTGAAACAAATATTGCACATCTTTCAAAGGAAGAAAGGGAGGAAGCTTATAAAGTGGTATAATAGCTGTAAAAGATGATCTTTTCATAGCAATATCAAGCATAACAATTTGAAAAGATGGAAAATCTTCCATATATTACCCATATACAACGGAAGATTTTCCATCTTTTGTGCTAATAAAGCGGTAATCGTGGAAAATTGCGTATTGAATTTTCCACGTTTGAATATCAATATCCAGTAGCATGGAAAACAGAAATTCAAACCAGATCCGAAATTAAAAATGATGGAACCAAACCCGCCAGGGGCTGAACCTGCCGATTGAAGATCAACTTGAGCTCAAGGCCAAAAGACATATTCGATCACACATGGTGATGACACAGTAGAAAGTTCAGTATGTAATGGCCAATTTGAAAAGCATGCATCTTTTGATGGTCAGGATTCCTTTTGACCACCTGCTCAAAGATAGTTTCTGAAGGATCGTTACCATGTTACATCTTGTCATGCAACCATCTTTTTCCGAAAGCAAGGTTTTGCGTATGGATCGATCAAAAAAGCTTTAAAAAACGGAAAATTACGCACCATCATTTTTGAAAAACGCTTGACTCCCTCCCGGACATGTTATATCAAAATGATCTTTTGTTTTGCACATCACCAAACGGCGGTTGCCGTTTTTTTTGTCACAGAGGGTTGCATGAACAGGAACGGAAGATGCGGATAAAAGACGTGCCCCAGGATGACGGGCTGAACAAAGGCATGAGCGAGATTACCTACGCGGTCGATGAAAACGGCCGGTATGCCGGGGTTCGGAGTCTGGGCTGGGAACCCAAGAATATCGTCAACGCCCAGGCCTGGGAAGTCATTACTGACGATCTTGCGGCCATAATCGGCATGGTTCGCGCGGGTAAACGAAGCCCCATCGCCTATCATATGGCCAGGCGGCTCATGACCGTCGGGCTTCTGGCCAGTTATGTCCGGCTGCCGCGCTGGCGGGTGAAACGCCATCTGAAGCCGTCTGTTTTCAGCCGCCTCAAGCCGGAGATCCTGCAACGATACGCGGACATATTCGGCCTGACGCCCGCGCAACTCCGCGACATTCCGGATGCGGACATGCCTTTACCGGATGAGGATACACCCTGATATGGAGATTTCTTTCGCCCATCACCAGTCGGCTCACTGCGAGACCGGCGTTCTCTCGAACCTGTTATCCCATCATGGATTGAACATCAGCGAGTCGATGGTTTTTGGAATCGGCGCAGGTCTCTTTTTCGGCTATTTTCCCTTTATCCGCCTCAATAATTTACCGCTGACGGCCTTTCGCATTCGTACCGGCGGCATCATGAATCGCGTCGTCAAACGACTGGGGGTAACGCTCACCTGGGAAAAATTCCGAAAACCCGAAAACGGCATGGCTGCCCTGGACCGGAAACTGGCAGAGAATGTCCCGGTCGGATGCCGGACGGGCGCCTATTGGCTGAGCTATTTTCCCAGGCGGTACCGGTTCCACTTCAATATGCATAATCTTGTCGTTTTCGGGAAAGAAAATGACGATTATATCATCAGCGATCCGGTTTTCCCCGATCCCGTTCGCTGCCCGCATGGCGATTTGATGAAAGCCAGGTTTGCCAAAGGGCCGATGTCTCCCAAGGGTCGGATGTACTACATCACCCATGTCCCTTCCGAACCGGACTTTCGAAAGGCCATTCTTCAGGGCATCAAAGAGGTTTGCCGAACCATGCTGAAAGCGCCGGGACCTTTTCTGGGCGTCAAGAGCATCCGGTTTTTATCCAAACGGGTTGAGATCTGGCCTAAAAAGATGGATGCCAAAAAGGCGGCGCTCTGCCTGGGCCAGGTTATTCGCATGCAGGAGGAAATCGGAACCGGAGGCGCCGGATTTCGGTATATTTACGCCGCCTTTTTGCAGGAAGCCGCGGATTTTCTGGAAGACGATCATCTTCGGGTGCTCTCCGATCGCATGACCGAGATCGGGGACCTGTGGCGGGAATTTGCGCTCATCGGTTCAAGAATCTGTAAAAACCGGACCGGGGAAGCGGAAACATATCCCGCAATGTCGGCTATCTTAAGGGATTGCGCCGACAAGGAAGCCAGACTGTATCAGGATCTCCTGGAACGAATCGCCTGACCTTTTGAATGAAACCCTTTTAAATGGATCGCGCATTGGCATGACCCTTAAAACTGAGCTTAAAAATCTCATCGTGGAAAATCTGAATCTGGAGGACGTCCGTCCCGAAGACATCGGTGACGATGATCCTTTGTTCGGCGATAAGTTCGGCCTGGATTCCATCGATGCGGTCGAACTCGTTTTTCAGATCAAGGCGCAGTTCGGGGCGGAAATCAAAAACATGAAAGAGGGCCGTTCGGTCCTTCAAAGCATCAATTCAATATCGGCATTTATCGAAAAAAGGCGCGCGGCGTGAATCGTCAAAAACCGGTTCCCATCAGCGGAATAGGCTGTATTTGTGCTGCCGGGGGGAACCTTTCCGACTGCATGGATACCCTTTTTACCCGCGCGCCGGTACCGGCGCCGCCGGTTTCCTGCCCGGGATCGCAACACCCGGTCTTTGCGGTTGCGGATCAATTCCTGCCGGAAAATAATTCCGTGCATCCGGTCGGAACCCGGGCGGCCCGCCTGGCGCTGAAAGCCACGCAGGAAGCGCTGGCGGATGCGGGGCTGAATCCGGATATGCTTCGGGGCAAAAAAGTCGGCGTAATGATCGGCACCAACGTTTCCGGAGGCGCCAGCAACCGTTCGCTTCAACAGCAAGGCGCTGGAGAAGTGAAAGAAACGGCGAGCAGGCTCTGCTGCCCGTCGCCCGCGGAGCGTTTTCTGGCTGTCAACCCCGCCCTATGGATCGCACGGCATTTCAATTTCTCCGGACCTTGCCAAACCATCGTGAATGCGTGTTCCGCCGGAAGCGACGCCATCGGTATGGCCGGACCCTGGATCCGTCCGGGCCGCTGCGATGTGGTCATCGCCGGCGGTGTGGATGCCTTTTACGAAGTGACTTACTATGGATTCATCGCCCTGATGAACTGCGACATCGAACCCTGCAAGCCCTTTGATGCCCACAGAAATGGCCTCAACCTCGGCGAGGGAGCTGGCATCATGGTTCTGGAATCAGACCGCATGCTGGCCCATCGGGGCAAAAGAGCCCGTGCCTTTGTTTCCGGATATGGCATGGCAAGCGATGCCTATCATTTTACGGCTCCGGACCCTAACGCTGGCGGACTGCGACTGGCGGTTCGGGATGCCCTGGATTCGGCCGGCGCCCGCCCGTCCGATATTGCCTTCATCAATGCCCATGGCACGGGCACCCGGGACAACGACAGGATCGAATCCCATCTGTTTCACGGCTTATTTCCGGGCATTCCCTTTGGATCGACCAAGGGCTATACCGGCCACACGCTCGGGGCTTCGGGCGCCATTGAGGCGGCTTTCACCGTTTCCTGTCTCGAACGCCAACAGATGCCTGCAAGCGCTGGTTTTTCCGAATCCGACCCGGAGTTGCCTGCTCATCCTGTTCGGGAGAAAACCCCCATTTGCGGGGTCTCGGCCCTTTCGGAAACACTGGCTTTCGGCGGCAACAACAGTGTGCTGATTTTAACAACGGAAAACCGCTCATGAAAATGTGCATCAAAGGCATCGGTGTCATCGGCGGATTCGGATGCGGTTCCCAAAGCCTTGAAGAAGCGGTTATCAATCAGATCCGCCCCATTCCGGAATCACAAAGCTTCGAGCCGGATGAAACAGCACCTGTCACCCCGAAGCTTGTGGCCGATACGGCCCTGCTTGGCCAGCTTGTCCCGCCAAAAGCCCTTCGCAGGGTGGACCATTATTCCCGAATGGCGATAATCGCCGCCTATCTCGCGCTTCAGGATGCAAAGGAGGGTGCGGGGATGGATGAAGGGCTGCCCGAGCCCATGGGTGTGATTGTTGCCACCGGCATGGGACCGACAGCAGGCACGCTCGACTCGCAATCCCCGGACGCGGTTGCAGCCGATCTTCGTCTCTCGCCGATCCAGTTTTCAAACTCGGTGCATAACGCGGCAGCAGCTTACATTTCGATGCTGCTGAAAATACGGGGCCCAAACGTCTCCATCAATCAGTATGACATGTCTGTGCCGCTGGCTTTTCAGACCGCCCTGGATTGGCTTGAAGAGGGCCGGGCCGCATCGGTCCTGGTCGGCGGAGTCGATTGCTTTTCAAAAGGCCTTTGCAATGCATCCCTTGGCACTCAAAACCGAAAAGACGGAGACAGCGGCCGCTGGCCGGTTCCTGTTGGTGAGGGAAGCGCATTTTTTGTGCTTGCTCCGTCCGGAGAAAAAGAAGGCCGATATCCATTTATCCAGGATGTCCGGATCGGACAATGCCTACAGGACATTGCGCTGCCGTCAGGCGCACTTTTTATTCATGACGGGAGTGGTGAAGAGGCCGATCTGATAGGCCGGTCCATCCGCCAGGCCGTTTTCTCTCACGCCTATGGCGCATTTCCTTCCAGCATGGCTCTGGATCTTGCCATGGCCGCCCTTTTGCTTAAAAAGGAGGGCCGGAACGCGTTGCTTCCGCATTTTGATTTTGGGCCGGATTTTATGAAAACCCCCCGGATCTGTTGCCTGAAAAAAGGTGCGGCCGGGGATTTGGGGGTGATTGAAGTGGAATAAATATCGAAATCAGCAAAAGCGGATCGCCTGATCTTGATGATTTCGGATCTTCCGCCTCTTATTACGCAACCGTCAGCCCAACAAACGCATGTGAAAAACGGCCGCTTTCGGGAATGAAGCAGAGCAGTTTCTGGCCCGGCTCAAGCTTGCCGGAATGGAACAATTCTTCAAGAATGATATAGATGGCGGCGCTTCCGGTGTTTCCTTTTTCAGCCAAGTTTGAAAACCACCGGTCGTAAGGGATTTCAAAACCGATTCGCTTCATTTCCTCATAAAACTTCGGACGGAAATAGGCCGATGAATAGTGGGGCAGAAACCAATCCACGGAATCCGGACGCAAACCGTGCTTGCGGATGGCCGTTGAGAGGGCCGTTCCCATGGTCTGAATAATCTCGCGGTCGAGAAGTTTGATATCCTGCCGTACCGAAAACCGGTGGGGCAGGGATTCCGGCGAGATCGCCTCGATATTCCGCCAGCCCACGATGCTGCCGTCCGCCTGCTTTACCCCGCCTGCGTACATACAGGTCTCCAATTTACCGGCATAGGAAATCACTTCCACCCAGTCCACTTTCAGGGACAGCCCTTCCCTGTTTTTCTCAGCGGAAAGAAACGCCGCTCCAGCCCCGTCCGACAGCATCCATCTTAAAAAATCGGCGTCAAAGGCCCGTTCGGGCCGTGTCTCAAGATCCGATGCCTCTTTGTAAAACGGGGTTAAAAACCGGGCCCTCATGTAGGAAGAAGACAGTTCGGAACCGGCTGCCACGGCATTCGGCGCCAGGCCGGCTGCCACATTCATGAAGGCATACTTGAATGCCGTCATGCCGGAAAGGCAGATGCCCGATGTGGTTACCGCCTCGCAGGCTTCCAGCCCCAGTTCGCCCTGCACCATGAGCGCATGGCCTGGAAACATCAAATCCGGACTGGTTGTGCCGCAGCACAGGCACTCGATGTGATCTGGCGTAAATCCGGGGTAGGGGCGCAGCTTTCGGATCGCCTCGGCCGTAAGCTGGGCATTGGTATGGGTGAGTCTGCCCGATTCCGGATTCAGCGCATAATATCGTTGTTTGATCTGATTGCTGTTAAGGACGATGCGTTTGGCTTTGGATCCGATGCCGTTCACTTTCCCCAGAACAGCCTCTATGTCATCGTTTGTCACCGGATCATTGGGAAGAAAAGCCGATACATCGTTGATGAATACATCCATGGTCTCCTCTTTACTCGTTAAGAAATGTGTTTCAGAAAGCGTTTCAGCAGATCGGCATAGGTCTGGTAAAAAATCTTCGGATCCATGCGGGTGGGAAAAACGGCATTGGTAAACGTATAATAGTCCAGGTCATGGATAAAAATTTTGTCCGCCATTTCCCGGTGCAGCGGGGTTCCGGGCAGCGGCGTCAGGATGGACGGTATCGGCAGGTCAATGGCATGAGAGGACACGAAATGGTCAAGGGCCTTAAAATCCGCTTCCGAATATTCCGGGGACACGATAAAGTCCCCGATGATGCGAATGCCCAATTCTTTTAAGATTTGCATGGCCTGGATGTTGGTGGCTACCGAGTTTTTCTTGTTCAATCTTGCCAGGCCCGCGTCCGTGATCTCCTCAAATCCGATGACCGCCGAGGAAAGCCCGGCCTGTTTCCACAACCTGAACAGGTCGGGATAACGGGTCACCGTGTCGGACCGGACATCGGCGACGATCGCCTTTTTCAATCCGGATTCGATTATTTGCCGGCCCAGTTGCCGGGCTATTTCCGGATCACCGAACGTGTTGGCATCCACGAGGCGGATCAAAGGAACATCTTCCAAAAGCAACATGTCCCGCAGCACGGCTTCCGGCCTGTGGGTGATGTAGCGGCCATGGGTCATTGCCGGAATGGAGCAGAAAGCGCAGTGGTGGGTGCAGCCATAGGCCGAGACCACGAAACCGACCTTGCCGCCAACGCCGCTCATCACATACCGATCCCGGTGCGCCTTAACCAGATCGTAGCGGGGCGGACTGGCATCGACGGCATCCATAACGGAATAGTTCCGTGGGACATAGTTCAGGGGCCTGCCCGGATCGGTTTTGGCAATCCCCGGAATGCCGGAGGCCGCTGTCCGGTTATCTATGGCGTCGACCAGTTCCCTGAAGCTGAGCTTGCCCAGTCCCACAACGATATAATCGATGCCGCTCCGGTTAAAAAAAGCAGGGTCGCACGAGGCGTGATGACCGCCCACCACGACCACGGCCCGGGTATGTTTTTTGATTTCATTTGCCAACTGCAAAACGGTATTGGCCTCGCAGGCGACGGCGGTGAAGCCGACCACATCCGGCTCAAACCGGCCCAGGTCTTCCTCCAGCGCATTCGGCGTAACCTTCAAATCGGTAATGGCGACCTCGTGGCCATCCAGATTACCGGCAATGACTTCAAGGGCCAGGGGTTCTCCCCTGAAAATCATTTTGATCGTATCGATCCCGTATTCCTCTTCGGGAATGCTTTTACCGCAGTTGGGCGGATTCACCAGAAGAATCTTCATCACGATTTACCTCTTCAAATTCGATGGGGGTTGGCGCCATCTCAAGGGTTGACTGCAAGCTGCTTTGAAGCTATATCAATAAGAATCGCAAAGCCGGGAAGAGCGAAAATTCATAAAATAGCGGCTCTCCTGCTTTTCCACTCAGATCGAGTTGCAAATTATATCCGTTATTCAGGGATATTGCAAAATGATAATGGAGGTTGATGGTACTTCTGGCCAGTGGGCTCACCAAGACGTATCCGAATACCCGGACCCCCGCGCTTTCGGACTTTAACCTGTCCCTGGGGTCCGGAGAAATCGTGGGCCTTTTGGGACCCAACGGCGCCGGAAAAACCACGGCCATCTCCCTGATGACCGGTCTGCTGGCGCCGGATGCCGGCAATGTGCACATCAGCGGAATCGATCTTTTCAAACACTCCCGGCAGGCGCGGCAATGGATCGGCCTGGTGCCACAGCATATCGCCCTGTATCCGAACCTGACCGCCGCAGAAAATTTATCTTATCTGGGCCGCATGTACGGTCTGAGCGGACGTGTTCTGAAGGCGCGGATCGCCGCTTGTCTGGAAATGGTCGGGCTGTCGAACAACGCCGGCATTCGGATTACCGCCTATTCCGGAGGCATGAAACGACGCGCCAATCTGGCGGCTGCCCTGATTCATGAACCGAGGATGCTTTTTCTGGACGAGCCCACCGTCGGCATCGATCCCCAATCCCGTAACATGATCCTGGACCGGCTTTCCGATTTGGGTCGATCCGGCACCAGCATGCTCTATACCACGCATTACATGGAAGAGGCCGAAAAAATCTGCTCCCGCGTCGCCATTATCGACGAAGGGCGAATCATTTCCCAGGGCAGCCCCCAAGACCTGATCAAAGAGCACCCCGGATGCGATAATCTCGGCGCGCTTTTTCTTCAACTGACCGGAAAAGAACTGAGGGATTAAGCATGATACCGCTTCTGGCCACGATGTTCAAGGAACTGCTCCTGCTGGTCCGCGACCGGTCCGGACTGCTCGTGCTCTTTGTCATGCCCGCCGTACTGGTTGTGGTCGTCTCCCTTGTCCAGGAAAACGTCCTGAAGTCAGCGGGTGAAACCGCCATGGATGTCCTTTTTGTCGACCTGGATCACCAGGATTTCGGAAAGCGCGTTCAAAAGGAAATGGGGGAATCCAGCGCCGTCAAACTTGTCACAGCAATGGACGGGCAGGCCATGGACGCCGAGCAATCCAGGGCGCTGGTGGAAAAAGGCCTCTATCAGGTTTGTATCGTCATCCCTCCCGGAACCACCGAAGCGGTACAACAACGGGCTATGGACCAGATTTCCGATTCCATCTCCGGCGCGGCCTTTGGCGCTTCCGGGGCTGAAAAAACAGCCTTGCCGCGTTTGATCGTCTATTTCGATCCGCTCATTCACGGCGCTTTCCGATCCTCTGTTTTGAATGCCCTGAAACTCATGCTCCTGACCATGGAACTGGAAATGAAAGCCAGGATTCTCGCGGAAACACTCCCTGTCCGGTTCAATCTGCTTTTACAGACCGTCACCGGACAGCCCCTGCCCGATCCGGGAAGCGATTCCATGTTTCAGATGGATTCCGAATGGGGAACCCGGCGGCTGATGGATGTCGTTGCCGGCCAGAGCCGATTGAAGAAGCTGCCGACGTCGGTCCAGCATAACGTGTCGGCCTGGGCCGTGTTCGGCATGTTTTTCATCGTGCTTCCCCTGGGAGGCGTGATCATTCGGGAACGGCAGGACGGCACCTTTGTTCGCCTGAGGACGCTGCCGGTGCCCTATCTGACGATTCTTCTGGGAAAGCTGATGGCTTATGTCACGGTTTGCTGGGGTCAATTTCTATTTATCGTTCTGGTGGGGAAAGTGGGCCTGCCGCTTCTCGGGGCGCCGGTTCTCACCCTCGGTTCCGATCCCATGGCCCTGGTCGTCGTGGTGACGTCCATTGCCCTGGCGGCCTGCGGATACGGCATCATGCTCGGCACCCTTGCCAGAACATTTGAACAGGCCTCCATGTTCGGTCCGGTCTCCGTGGTGTGCGCCGCGGCCATAGGCGGCATCATGGTTCCGGTCTACGCCATGCCGCATCTCATGCAAAAGATCAGCCTGTTTTCACCTCTGGCCTGGGGCCTCAATGCGCTGGTGGAGATTTTCGTGCGGGAGGGCTCGCTTCGATCTGTGCTCCCCGAGCTGGGATATTTGACGGCCTTTTTCGCGGTAACCCTGATCATCGCCTGGGTTTCCTTTCGCCGCCGCGATTATCAGATGGGCGCGACCGCTTATTGAGATCTCGGTGATCCATGAGGATATCGACCGCCAGTTATAAATTATTATGTTGGGTGGTCGGTATTTTATGCTTGTTGGGCGGGCTTCTTGATTTTATTGAAATATCAAAGAAAAGAAAAAATGAGCAATTAAACCATCAAGAAATGGTGGCACAAGAAGAAAGCGCGGAAAAAGCAAAAAAAGAAAAACAGGCTGAAGAACGTGAGAGAGAAATTCCGTTAATACAGGACACGAATAAATTTTTCCGGGATTTTTTTATCAAGAAAGAAAATATCAATAAAGGACCCGTTGAAATTGAGGAAAATAATCATATCGTTATTTCTTCAGCCATTTCAAATAGTAATCCGGATCAGACTTTCTATTTCAACATTGGTTCCGGGCAGACTTTTTTTTACAATCCCCAAACGGAAAAATTGCTGATCAAAGGGGGGATATTTAACGCCGTTAAAGATAGTGTCGACCGCCATTCGATCAGAACAATGAAAATGGCGATCGACATGGAAATATTGAAAGAAAGGTATTGCGGATATTCCTGGCAGATTGCGAGCGGTAAGACGGATTTCGATAATGCATTGGAAGAGCTGAGAAGCCGCAAGCATAATTCTTTTTGTATTCTCAGAGAAATGGAGATTGCCGACAAAGGATATGCTTTCAACCATTATGGGGCACGTGTTGAAGTTTATTCAGGCAGTTTTTCATATTATTCTTTCGAGATCGTTAATGATAATGAATCGGTTTGGAAGCGTTTGTCCGGATTGGAACTGACAATCGGCCCTTTGGAGGCAAGAACCTTTATTCCGAATGCAAGAATAATCGTGGGCGTTTCGCCATTGGGTTATCAGCAGTCAGATCTCCATGTGGTCGGTGAATTCGAGCCGACCGTTGATTTCCCTTATGCATTAAGAGTCCTGGATTACCGCGTTCAATCCGTATTGAAAGAACTTATTGTTTTTGACAGCGATAAGAGAAAAGTTATCCTGAAAGAAGATTTTCTTTAGATTCATCCGCAAACCATGCCGTTTTCCGTTTGATACGAGGGGCCATGATGACTCATCTTATCACGACTTCCGGTTATTCCGAACTTGTGGACCGACTGAACCGGTTTCCGCAGGGCGCTCCGCCATCCGACCTGCTGTTTAAAATCCTGAAACTGCTCTTCAGCGAAAAAGAAGCTGCCCTGGTTTCCTTGATGCCGATCTATCCGTTTACGGCTGAAAAGGCCGCCCGCATCTGGAAGATGAATGTTTCCAGGGCCCGGAAAATTCTGCATGACCTGGCGTCAAGGGCCATTCTGGTGGATATCGAGCAAAATAGCGAGTCTGCTTACTGCCTGCCGCCGCCCATGGCCGGTTTTTTTGAGTTTGCCCTCATGCGGGTGCGCGGCGACCTGGATCAGAAAATGCTGAGCGAGCTTTTTTATCAGTACCTGAATGTGGAAGACGCGTTTATCCGGGATCTATTTACCCGGGGGGAAACTCAGCTTGGCCGCGCCTTTGTCCATGAACCGGCATTAACAAAGGAACTCACGGTGCAGGTTCTGGATTATGAGCGGGCCACCGAGGTGATTGCCACTGCCACGCACATAGGTGTCGGTGTATGCTACTGCCGCCATAAGATGAAACACGTGAACAGGTCCTGCGATGCGCCGATGAATATCTGCATGACCTTTAACACGGTTGCGGCCTCGCTGATCAAGCACGGCCATGCAAGAAGAGTGGATCAAAAAGAAGGCCTGGATCTGCTGCAACTGGCCTATGAAAACCGTCTTGTCCAGTTCGGGGATAATGTCAAAAGAAACGTGTGTTTTATCTGCAACTGCTGCGGGTGCTGCTGCGAAGCCATGATCGCGGCCCGGCGCTTCGGCGTGCTTCACCCGGTTCACACCACGAATTTTATTCCCGAAGTCCAGACGCAACTGTGCGTCGGATGCGGGAAATGCGTCGGCATCTGTCCCGTGGAAGCCATGACCCTGGTTTCGGCCAATGATCCCCGCACACCGAATAAAAAAACAGCAAAGCTTCGGGAGGATATCTGCCTGGGGTGCGGGCTGTGTGTGAGGGCCTGCACCCGGGGAAATGTCGTTTTAAAGCCAAGGGCACAGCGCGTGATCACGCCCCTGGACAGCACGCATCGGATCATCGTGATGGCCATTGAACGCGGTACGCTTCAGCATCTGATCTTTGACAACCGGGTGCTGTGGAGTCACCGGGCGCTTGCCGCGGTGTTGGGGGTAATACTTAAAATACCGCCGATCCAGCAGGTCATGGCCAGCGAGCAGGTGAAATCGCGGTATCTGGAATCCCTATTGACAAGGGTTCAACATTATAGGTAATGGATATTTAGCGGCAAACTGTTATCTGAAGGAATAAGGTATGGCACAAAAAAAGAAACCAGCGGAAGCCGGCAAGATGGATCAGATTCTTGCCGAGGCCAGGGCAAGCCGGGAGCTTCGGGAAAAGACTTATAGGGAACGAGCGCTCAAGCTGTTTCCATGGGTTTGCGCCAGATGCGCGCGCGAATTTGAAGGAAAAAAGCTTCGGGAACTGACGGTCCATCATAAAGACCACAATCACGACAACAATCCGCCGGACGGCAGCAACTGGGAGTTGCTTTGTCTCTACTGTCATGAAAATGAGCATTCCCGGTATCTGGACGCGGAATGGTACGGCAGCGAAGCTCCGGGCGGTGAGACGGATACGGGTTCCGGACACAAACCGTTTGCGGCCCTTGAGGCATTGCTTAAAGGCAAGGGCAAGGATGATGGCAAGTGATCTTTTGACGAATCAGTCAGAATTGGGATGGAGGCGGCATGGTCATTGAAATCAAAATCCCCGGCGTGGGGGAATCGGTCAGGGAAGCGGTTCTTGCCCAGTGGCTTAAAAATGACGGGGATGCGGTAAAAAAAGATGAGCCCATACTGGTGATTGAAACCGACAAGGTGTCGCTGGAAGTGGCGGCGGAAGCCGACGGGGTGCTTCACATTCTGGTTCCGGCGGGGACGACCGTACCCATCGGCACGGTCGTTGCAACGCTTGCCGTGGCTGAAGGCGCAGGGACAAGCGTTCTTACACCCTTGCCCTCGTCTCCGCTGCTTCATCTTGCCCCGGGTGTTCAGCCCGCGGAGCCGCCGCCCGACACTTCACCGTCCCTTCGACCACCAGCCGACGTCCGGCTATCGGCACCCCCGGTGGAGACTACAGCCGCATTGTCGCATTCACCCATTCATGATTTGAATCAACTTCCCCCATCGGTTCGTCGCCTTATTCAGGATAAGGGGGTCGATATTGCTGTCGTCACCGGAACCGGACCCGGCGGCAGGATCACCAAGGGGGATGTCCTGCTTTATCTTGAATCGTTGCCGGCTGTGCCTGCCGGGCCCGCAGCCCCTTTGCAAGCGGCTGTGGATGCGCCCCTTCATGAGACCGGCCATGATGCCGGGGATGAACCCACGACCCGCAAAACCCTGACCCCGATCCGTCAGCGGATTGCAGAAAGGCTGGTTCAGGCCAAGCAGCAGACCGCCATGCTCACCACGTTCAATGAAATCGACATGAGTCGGGTAATGGCAGTCAGAACCCGGTTTAAAGATGCTTTTCAGAAAAAACACGGGGTGTCCCTGGGTTTCATGGGGTTTTTCATCAAGGCCGGCATCGCCGCGCTCAAGGACTTTCCGGAGATCAACGCGTTTATCGACGCAAAGGACGTCATCTATCACAATTACTATCATATCGGAATCGCGGTCGGCAGTGAGCGGGGGCTGGTGGTGCCGGTCCTTCGCCATGCGGATCGCATGAGTTTTGCGGACCTGGAAAAAGCCATTGCATCGGCAGTGGATAAAATCGCTTCCGGAAAGCTCGGCCTGAGCGAGCTGGAAGGCGGCACGTTTACCATCAGTAACGGCGGCGTTTACGGCTCTCTTCTCAGCACCCCCATTTTAAATCCCCCGCAAAGCGCGATTCTGGGCATGCACAAGATCGAAAAGCGTCCGGTTGTGATCGATGACGTCATTGTGATTCGGCCCATGATGTATGTGGCGCTCAGCTACGATCACCGCATCGTGGACGGCAGGGGCGCCGTCTCATTCCTGAAGCGGATCAAGGAATGCATCGAAGAACCCGAACGACTCATGATGGAGATTTGATCATGACAGCAGAAAATACCTATGATCTGGTGGTTATCGGCAGCGGACCCGCGGGCTATACGGCCGCGGCTAAAGCCTCGGGGCTGGGAATGACGGTGGCCTGCGTGGAAAAAGCGCCGCGACCGGGGGGCGTTTGTCTGAATGTGGGATGCATTCCCAGCAAGGCCCTTCTGGATTCCAGTGAAATTTACGCGATGGCAAAAAGCGGGCTGTCGGCTCACGGCATTCGGGTGACGGATCCGACACTGGATCTGTCGACCATGATGACCCGAAAAGACCAGGTGGTGGAAGCACTGACCGGACAGGTGAGAAAGCTTCTGGAAGGCGGCCGGGTTGCGCTTCTTCAGGGAACGGCCAGGGTCATGGACGCGCATCGTGTTGAAGTTGCCGGCAGCGATGGCGGCATTAGCATTCTTGAAGCAAAATTCATTCTGCTGGCAACCGGCAGCGTTCCGGTCACGGTTCCCGGCCTGGAATTTGACGAAGACCGGATTGTCACCTCCACCGGCGCGCTGAAATTTACCGAGGTTCCCAAAACACTGGGGATAATCGGTGGAGGCTATATCGGCCTGGAACTGGGATCCGTCTGGCAGCGCCTGGGCGCAAAGGTCACGGTCATCGAAATGCTGCCCCAGATTGCCGCAAGCCTGGACGGCCAGATCAGCCGGGCCTTAAAGCGCACACTCGACAAACAGGGCATGGCATTTCGGCTTAAAACCACCGTGACCCGGGCTGCCGTATCCAAGGATGGCGTCAAAATTTCCCTTGAATCTGGCGGTAAGTCGGAATCCGTGGATTTTGACCGCGTACTGGTTGCCGTGGGCCGAAAGCCCCTGACAACGGGACTGGGTCTTGAAACCGTCGGCGTTGAAAAAGATCCGAAAACCGGCCATGTCCGCGTTAATGCCAGATATCAGACCAGCGTTTCCTCAATTTATGCGGTCGGCGATATCGTCCCCGGTCCCATGCTGGCGCATAAAGCGTCCGCGGAGGGAATTGCCGCTGTCGAAGCCATGGCCGGACTTTTTTCGGAAGTCAACTACGATACCCTGCCGTCCGTCATCTATACCTGGCCGGAAGTGGCCGGCGTGGGGCTGACCGAAGAGCAGCTCAAAGCGCGGGGAATTCCCTATGTTGCCGGCGCTTATCCGTTTTCCGGAAATGCCCGGGCGCGGTGCATGGGCGAAACCGAGGGACTCGTCAAAATCCTTTCCCATGCCCGGACCGACCGTGTTCTTGGCGTGCACATGATCGGTCCGCGGGTTTCCGAAATGATCGCGGAAGCGGTGATGTCCATGGAAATGGGGGCCAGCTCCGAAGATATCGCAAGAACCGTTCACAGTCATCCCACGTTTTCAGAAGCCTTGATGGAGGCGGCGGGGGCGGTTCAGCGCCAACTGAAAAAATGAACCGCATCGGTGTGTTTATCTGTGAATGCGGGCCCAATATCCGGGATGCCGTGGACATGGATGCCCTGGTGGCGTTCTCCGGGGCCCTGCCGGACGTGGTCTTTTCCAGGCGCCATGAATTGTTGTGCTCGGCGAAAGGTCAGGCCCTGATCGCCGGGGAAGTTGCCGCAAATTCCATGACCCATGTCGTGGTTGCCGGATGTTCTCCCAAGGAACACGAGCTGACGTTTCAGCGCGTGCTTCAAAGCGCCGGACTGAATCCGTTTTTGCTCCAGGTGGCCCCCATCCGGGAACAATGCGCCTGGGTAACTCCGGACAGGGCTGCTGCAACCGAAAAGGCTAAAATCCTGATCCGGGCGGCTGTCCGGCGGGTGGCCTTCAGCGCGGCCCTGGTTGAAGGCGAAATTCCTTGCTGCGCCGATCTTCTGGTTGTGGGAGCCGGCATTTCCGGAATGAGCGCGGCGCTTGCCGCTGCCCGGGAAGATCGCAGGGTCTATCTGGTTGAAACGCTTCCCTGCATCGGCGGAAAGGTGGCCCGGTTCGAGACGGTATTTCCAGGCGGCGAGTGCGCCACCTGCCTGCTGGATCCCCTGATGGACGCCGTGCTGCATCATGATCACATCACCGTGATGACTTTAAGCAAGATCGAGGAAGTCCGGGGGTTCCTGGGAAATTTTCAGGTTCGGGTCCGCCGAAGGGCCGGATATGTTTCCCCCGATGCCTGCCTGGGCTGCGGAGCCTGCGTCGACGCCTGTCCGGTGGAGGTACCCAATGCCTTCAATGAAGGACTGGACACCCGAAAAGCCATATACATTCCCTATCCCGGGGCATTACCCCATATTGCCTGCGTGGATTCAGCCGCCTGTCTGCACTTTTCCGGCAAGACATGCAGGGCCTGCAAAGATGCCTGCCCTTTTGAGGGCATCGATTTTGAACAAAGCGATCTTTTTGAAGAAATCCATGTGGGCGGCATTCTGCTGGCAACCGGATTTGACCTTTCGGACATCCGGCCCCTGCTGCGTTACGGTTACGGCACCGTCCCCAATGTCCATACGAGCATGGAATTTGAGCGGATGGTGAGCGCAACCGGGCCAACCGATGGAGAACTGGTTCTGAAAAGCGGGGCCATTCCCCGGCACATGGCCCTGATTCTCTGCGCAGGTTCCCGAACCGCTGAATTAAAATCCTACTGTTCGGCGGTGTGCTGCCGGTATATGCTGAAATTTGCGGTACTGAGCACACAGAAGCTGCCCGATGTTTCCATCCGAGTTTATTTTTCAGACTGGTGTCTGCCGGGAAAAGACGCAAGGGATTTATTGACTCGGGTGCTTGGCCAGGGACGGATTCAGTTCTGCCGCATGGCCGAGCCAAACAGCATCGAAATTTTTCAAAAAGGCGATGCCGTCGGAATCCGCTGGAAGGATTCCCATCAAAGGATGTGGGGCGAAATCTGCGACATGGTGGTTCTGGCGCCGGCCATAAGCGGCGCCGAGAGCGCGGTCCATCTGTCCGAATGCCTGGATGTTCCGATGGATGCGGATGGTTTTTTTGAGGTCGATCATCCGATAAAAGCCCCGGTATCAACCCTGCGGGAAGGCATCTGGGTTTCCGGCTGCGCCCGGGGCCCGTGCGATATCGCGGATGCCGTCAGTCAGGGACAGGCTGCCGCCGGCCTGATGCTGTCCCGTCTGATTCCGGGAAAGCCCATCCGTCTTCCGGCCTGTGTTTCGGAAGTCAATCCCGATCAGTGTTCGGGTTGCCGGATCTGCCTGGGCGTATGCCCTTATGGGGCCATTACCTATATAAAACCCCGTGCCGTGATTCAGGAAGCCCTGTGCCGAGGATGCGGAACCTGCGCAGCCTCCTGCCCCAGTAGCGCCATCGTCGCAAAACAGTTTACGGATAAAGAGCTGACCGAAGAACTTGTCGGACTTCTGGACAAAAAAGACCGTACATGAAACAGATTTAAAATCATGAAAAAAATATTCGTTGGTTTTTAGTCCTTGGGTAGTTTGTAACTATGGTGCACGGGAACTTTGAATGAGTACAGTTGCGTTGGGGAAAAAACAGATTATAGCCCAATCAACAGCGAGCCAGTCCGTGTTGGGAAGTCATAAAACCATTTTAAATCAAGGGGTAAAGCTATTAATTTGATGAAACCAATATTCCAATAGACGTCCCCTTTATACGCCCTTGAAATTCAATTCTATGACGCCTGAACATCCGTTACCATGATGCATATGGCATTTATCAACGCCAGGGTCGAATCTGTGTTCAATGCCTAACGTTTCAAGCCAGCATTGCACCCGATAAAGAACTCCACACTCATAGCTATCCAGGACTCCGAGCTTTTTAATTCCAGCATATGCAAAGCATTTCCCCTGCTCAAAGGTCCAAAACATTTTATTTTCTTTCGGAAAGCTAAAGGTTACATTCATAAATTCAGGGATCACTAATTTTGATGCCTTCTGAAAAAATATTCGGAACCCGTCAAATGTCTCAATATTACCCCTTTTCCCAAGAGCATTTTTAATTCGTTTAATTTCAATTTCAGATAATGATTTAATAGCTGCTTTGTTGATTTTATTTGTTTTTTCGATCCCGAATTCTTTTAAGCAATGGAAAAACCAAAGTCCGTCATGGGTCATCCAACACTTATTCAGCAGATCAACCGTTTCCTTTTGAGAGATATTGTCATCTGTACACAAAACAACCCCCTTTGCCTTATTGTTTCAAGGTAATGATATTTTACTACCCTCCGTATGCATCACACAATGATCAATCCCTCTTCGGGAAAAGTTAGAGAAAAAGTCATGAAATCAGGATGGCAATAGGATGACAGTAGTGACGCCTTTTATATTTTTATATGTGGTCTTCAAAAATTCTGATAGCAATTCACTTGAAGAAGATGCGTAGCTGCCATGAAGGTAGTTGGCCGAGAGCAAGGTCTGGCATAAAGAATGACGGGGATGATCCAGTCATCGCTACGCAGGGTCCAGGCAATCGACTTCAGCAGCACGAACCTCCCCCGCACGCGGCGGCTTCCTTGCCCTTGATCCAGGTCTGAATGATATAGGCCGCGCAGCCCACGCCCGGCGTGACTGAAATGGCATGAACCGGGCAGTTGGTGGCACAGGCCCCGCATTCCATGCATCCGTCAACGTCAACGATGGCGGCTTTCCTGCTGTCTATTTTCAGCACACCATGAGGGCAGACCATTTCACACATGCCGCAGCCCACGCAGACCTTGGCATCCAGGGAAAGGGTTGAAACTCCCGGCAGATATCGGAATGTTTTCATGATAAAATCCTTTTCATACAAATGGGGTGAGTATCCACAGCACGGCTGCGGCCAGCATGGCAATCGCCTGAAGGGGAATGGCAATGCGCATCTCTTTTTCCACGCCGGATGGCGATGTAAAGGGCGTGGAACCGGTAAAATTCATGGCAAGGTATGAGCTGACAGCCATGACGATCAGCATCAGTGCCGAAAATTCAAATCCGGAAAGCCCTTTCGGCAACAGGGCCGCAAAGACCAGGCCGATAATGCCGCCTTTCAGGGAAAAAGACAGGCCCGGTATCCAGGGCAGAAGGAGCGGCATGACAACGGCCCCGGAAAAAATGCCAAGAACAAAGGCATAGGCTGCGTAAAGCCCCCGGACCCAGGCGGCATGAAAAGAAAAAAATCCGGGCGCAAAGCCTGAAACCAGAAACACGGCAGCCAGAACCCCGATCAAGGGTTTTGCGAGCAGGGTCAGCTCAACCGGTGTCAGAACCAGCCGATCAAGCAGTGAAAACGTAACCCTGCGCATGCTCTCATCCGCCTTCATGCCGTCTTCCAGGAACCGGGCAATGTCTTCCGCCCGCACCGGCCCCCATACCACTTCAAGTCCGGAAAGCTGCTTCACTTTTTGAGCGGATACGCCGGTAGCGGCCAGTTGCGGCAGGATCAGGCGCCGGTGGCCAACGAGCTGCTTTAAATTGCAGCGGGCCGCGCGATCAGCCACTTCTTCGCTGGAAAACGTTCCCTTGCCCGCTGCGCACCACACGTTGATTCCCCGGGTGTCGCAGACCATGATCCAGGCATCCACGGAACCCAGATGCCGGCGAAGGGCATCGAAACTGAGTTTGTAATTGGCGGTGACCAGAACCGGAGAATCGGGACCCGGGTGACCGGTGCTGTAAATTCCCGGCGCGACCTTGTAGGTATTTCGGAAAATTCCCAGCCTGGCCCTGAGGGTTCCCAGCCAGTCCGGTCCGGTCAGCCCGGAGTGGACCACCGGAATCCGGCCCGCCGGCGTTTCCACAAAATCCCGGACAAAATGGCAAATGGTGTATCCCGGCGTTTCATAAGGGCTGGAGACCATTGTAACAGGAGATCCGCAGCAGGGGATATCTTTTTGTTCCGCGGCCGGCAGGGGGACAAACGGGCTTTTTATTTCACGGACGACAGGTGCGGTCGGCGCGCAGCAGTCCGGACGGCAGGTGCAGGAGTCGGTTATCTTCATTTCTCCAGTCCTTAAAAAAAAGGATTTTACAAAATTATTACAGGGTTAGTTTGTCGACCATCTGCCGGAATTGTTCCAGCACTTCCTTGTTCAGGCAATAACAGGTTCGGGGCCCTTCCACATTGCCCTGAATCAATCCGGCATTTTTTAAACACTTCAGGTGCTGACTGACCGTTGATTGCGCCAGCGGCAGAATATCCACGATTTTTCCGCAGATGCACTGGTCCATGGATCGGAGATGCTCGACGATTCGAACCCGCGCTGGATGGCCCAGCGCCTTGCAAATTCGCGCAAAAGCAACTATATTCGTCTCATTCGATCCGGGGAGCTGATCCTCCGGATCCTGGAAAGGTTGTATCATGTTGGCTCCCTATTCATCGTAATTTTACGATATACGATAATCATGCGGTCGTCAAGGGATAAAATGTATGAGAATCAAGTCTGTTCGATCATGGCCGAATACAGTCAGGCGGGACGGGAATTGACACCTGAATCCATTTGGCCTACTATAAAACAGGCATACGGGCCAAAGACGGAAGGCTGAAGAATTCAGGCATGAATTGGATGCATTTCAGCCATCAATCCTCAATTTAAGCGGTTATTAACAACAGGAGGTAAGTGAATCCTTTGGAATATGCAGCTAAAATTACCGGGACAGGCTCGGCCTTTCCCCGAAACCGTGTCACAAACACGGATATTTCTCAGAAACTGGCGCAATCCGGAATCGAAACCAGCGATTCCTGGATACGGGAACGAACCGGCATCGCCGAAAGACGCATGTCCATGCCGGGGAATTCGGATGAACACAACTCATCCCTTGGCCTTGCGGCTGCGTTAAACGCTTTGGATATGGCTGGAAAAACCCCTCTCGACATCGACCAGATCATCTATTCCACCTGTACGCCGGATACCATCATTCCCTCAAGTGCCTGCTGGCTTCAGCATAAGCTGGGAGCCACAAAAGCCTGGGGAATGGATCTTAATGCCGCCTGTTCGGGATTCATTTACGGGCTGAGCATTGCCGATCAGTTCATCCGTACCGGACAGGTCAAGACCAGTTTGGTGATCGGCTCTGAAATCCTCAGCTCCATCATCAACTGGGGCGATCGCTCATCCTGCATTCTGTTCGGTGACGGGGCAGGAGCCGCCATTGTCGAGCAAACGCGGGAAACATCCGCTCATCGCATTCTTTCCACGCATCTGCTGTCTGACGGCACGCTCTGGGAACTGCTTCATATCCCCGCCGGCGGCTCGGCCCTGCCGATGACACCGGAGATGATTCCTCAAAACCTGAACAAAATCCACATGAATGGCCGGGAAATCTTTAAGGTTGCCGTTAGAACCCTGAGCGGCTTTGCGATGAAGGCATTGGAAAAAAACCAGATGACGGCTGACATGCTGGACTGGTTTATTCCCCATCAGGCCAATTTTCGCATCATCGAGGCCGTGGCAAAGCGGCTGGATCTGCCCATGGAAAAAGTCCTGGTCAATGTGGACCGATACGGAAACACGTCGTCCGCGACCGTGCCGTCCATGCTGGATGAGGCGGTCCGGGACGGGCGCATTCAAAAAGGTCAGACCGTGCTTCTGGATGTTTTTGGCGCCGGCCTTACATACGGGGCCGTGCTTCTCAGATGGTAAGCGATGCGTTGAGGCGGGGTCTTCATCCATGCTGAGCATTCGAAAAATCGGAGTTCTGGGCAGAACCTACCGGCACCTGAACCGGTATCGCCAGATTCTTGGCATCCTGTTCAGCTACGGGTTCGGCGAAATCATCGAGCTTCTCAAGATCGATCAGTATCTGGATATCGGCCTGCAGATGATTTCGAAAAACCGGGGGGATCGCATGGAAAAACTCTCCCGTGCCGAAAGAATTCGAATGGCCATTGAAGAGCTGGGGCCAACGTATATCAAGCTGGGTCAGGTGCTTTCCACCCGCCCGGATCTGATTCCCGCGGAATTTGTCACCGAGCTCACCCGGCTTCAGGACAATGTGCCGCCGTTCAGTTTCGATGAAACCGAAAAAATTATTCTATCCGAATTCGGCGTTCCCTTTGATGCGCTTTTTGAATTTCTGGATAAAACGCCGGTGGCTTCCGCTTCCATTGCCCAGGTTTACCGGGCAGGCTCAAGCGATGGTGAAATCCTGGCGGTCAAGGTTCAGCGTCCGGGCATCAAACGGATCATCGAGGTTGATCTGGAAATCATGCTTCACCTGGCCACCCTCATGGAGCGCCATATCGAAGAATTTGCGCTGCATCGGCCCGTTCGCATCGTGGAAGAGTTCACAAAGGTTCTGGAAAACGAAATCGATTTTACGATCGAAGCGGCCAGCATGGAGCGGATCGCCGCCATGTTTCTGAATGATCCATCCGTGTATATTCCCAAGGTGTTTCGCGATAAATCCAGCCCGGCGGTGCTGACCATGGAGATGGTTGAAGGCATCAAGATCACAAATGTCGATGCCATCGAAAAGGCGGGCCTGGATCGCAGGCTTTTGACCGTCAGGGGGGCGGATGTCTGTCTGAAGCAGATATTTCAATACGGTTTTTTTCATGCCGACCCCCATCCCGGCAACATTTACGCGCTTCCGGGAAATGTGATCTGTCTTCTGGATTTCGGAATGGTCGGAACCGTGGATCAAAAAACCCGCGAAGATTTTGTGGAACTGGTGGACAGCATTGTTCACCATCATTCGTCCCGGGCCGTTCAGGTGCTGCTGAGGATTACCGAATGGGATTCGGAGCCTGACCTGAGAGAATTTGAAAAAGATATTTCGGAATTTATGGGGCAGCATCTTTACAAGCCCCTCAGGGACATCAAAATCGGCAGGCTGCTTCAGCAACTTCTGGAGATTTCCGCAATTCATGCCCTCCGGATTCCGGCGGACATTTTTCTCATGTTAAAAGCCCTGGGGACCGTGGAAGGGATTGCGCTGGCGCTGGATCCGGAATTCGACATGGTTTCTCACGCAGCCCCCTATATTCGAAAAGTCAAGCTCGCCCGCCTGCATCCGGACCGGATTGCCGGGGATGTGCTGCAGCTTGCTTCCCAGCTCATGGGATTTCTGGGCCAGTTTCCACAGGATATTCTAGAAATCAGCCGGTTGATCCGCCAGCAGAAGCTGACAATCAAAATCGAACAGACGGGACTGAACACCCTGCTTGCCACCCAGGATCAGATCAGCAACCGGATTGCTTTTTCCATCATCATTGCGGCCCTGATTATCGGCTCGGCCCTCATCGTCATTTCCGAAACCCCGCCGCTGGTTTACGGCATATCCTTTATCGGTTTCATCGGCTTTATTGCGGCTGCCCTGATGGGAATATGGCTTCTGGTTGCCATTATCAGAAAGGGGAAACTCTAAGTATCACAATTAACACTCAGTCTCAACGGACGGGCGGTTGAGAAGCCGGTTGATTCGCACAATGAGCCGTTTGGGATTGACCGGCTTGGTCAGATAATCATCCGCCCCGGCGTTGATGACATCCACCTCGGCATCCACTTCATCCTTTGCGGTCAACATGACAACGGGAATAAAACGGGTAGTAAGCTGGGACTTGAGTTTGTTGATCAGCGCCATGCCATCCATTTCCGGCATCATGTAATCGGTTATAATGAGATTCGGCTTTTGCTGAACCGCGATCTTCAGGGCATCAATGCCGTTGTTGGCGGACACGGTCTGATAATTCTGGGACTCAAGGATATTTTTGAGAATCTGTAATATAACCGGGTTGTCATCCACGATCAGGATTTTTTCCGGACGAATGCTGCCAATGGATGATGGCGGCTCCGGTTTGTGCGCTTCGCGTTCGATTGAGTCTGAGACAGGCTCACGGCTTTCCATGGCCCTGTCTAAAGTTTCCTGGGCGGTATCGTCATACTCCGGCGGTGCCACGCGAAAGACTTCCTCAATCGTGGTCAGGCTCGAAAATGCCTTGGTAATTCCATCCATGCTCAGCGTTGTAAAGCCATCCTTCTCCGCCGCTTTCTTGATGGTTACCGCGGCAACATTTGATGAAAGGATTTCCTTGATGGCCGGGGTGATCATCAAGACCTCAAATATCCCGATTCTTCCCGTGTATCCGGAATACTGACAGGCTTCGCAGCCGGCGCCTTTCCAGAATTTCTTGGTGCGGTCCGGTTTGATGACGGACTCCAGTTGCTCAAAAATCTGTGGGGTCAAAGGGTCTGGAATTTTGCATTTTTTACAAATCCCCCGGACCAGGCGTTGCCCGATCACGGCGATCAGGGAATCCGCGATGACAAAAGAATCAACGCCCATGTCCAGGAGCCGGGTGACCGCAGATGCCGCATCATTGGTGTGAAGGGTGGAAAGTACGAGATGTCCGGTCTGGGCTGCCTGAAACGCAATTTTTGCGGTTTCAGCATCCCGGATTTCACCCACCATGACAATGTCCGGATCCTGTCTTAAAATGGATCTCAGACCATCCGCAAAAGTGACCCCTGCCTTGGGATTGATCTGTACCTGATTGATTCCCGCGATATCAAACTCCACGGGATCTTCAACCGTGACGATGTTGACCTTGGAAGAATTCAGGCGTTTCAGCGCCGTGTATAAGGTCGAGGATTTGCCGCTGCCCGTTGGACCCGTTACCAGAATGATTCCCTGGGGTCTGTCAATGGACTCGATAAAATGTCGAAGATCTTTTTCAGAAAACCCCAGCTCCTCAATTGCCATGCCTCCGGCATTGGGATTCAAAATACGGATGGTCACTTTTTCCCCGTAAGATGCCGGAAGCGTGGAAATCCGAAGGTCGAAACGGGAACCACCCATCTTGACCTGGGCTCTGCCGTCCTGCGGTTTACGGCGAATTGAAATATCCATGTTGGAGATGATCTTGATTCGGGATACCAGAGACAGATGAATCTGTTTGTCGATCTGCATGATTTCCCGCATGATGCCGTCAATCCGGTAACGGATGACCACGTTATCTTTCTGGGGTTCAATGTGAACGTCGCTGGCTTTCATTTTGATGGCATCCGCAAGGACGGTATTGGTAAAACGCACCACCGGCGGCAGTTCGGTTAAATTCAGCAGATCCTGAAGATTGTGTTCTTTTTCCTTGGCCTGCCCGACAATCTCAATGTTTTCGCTAAACCCCATATCCGGGCCCAGTTGCCTGTTAAGGCTTTGTATGGGATAGAATTTTTGAATGGCGGACAGGATGTCGCTCTGGGGGGCAACCGTCACGAAAATGCTCATCTGGGTGATAAACCGCAGATCGTCCAGGGCATAAAACTCCAGAGGGTTGGCCATGGCAATGACCAGTTGTTTCTTGATCACCTTGACCGGAAGCAGCAGGTAATTTTCCGCCATGTCCTGAGGCACAAGATCAATCACTTCCTTTGGAATTTGCACAGCGTTCAGTCGAAGAAAGGGAATTTTAAGCTGGCTGGCCAGTGCTTTTGCAATTTTTTCATCATCGGTAACCCCCAGATCCACGAGGATTTGACCTATTTTCTTTTTCTGGGTTTTCTGGATTTCCAGGGCATTTTCCAAGGTTTTCTGGTCAATCAGATTTGCCTGAAACAACAGCTCTCCCAGTTTTTTCCGTTTCAGCGGAGCTTTGGGTGTATTTTCCGTCGGTGTGCTCATGGGGTGATTGCCTCGTTAACATTCGAGAAGGGGCATAGCAGCGTGACTAATTATCTCACATCTTTCTATACCCTTTCACAATCAATAGATCAAGGGGTTCCAGGCAGGACTTTGGTGGTGACTTCATCTGTTTTTAAGGACCTGCTCAAGTTCCACGAGCAAGTCCTTCATTTGGTTCAGAAACCGCGGAACCGTTCGGATCAAATCTTCAATATTTTTTTCACGGGACTGCTTCATGATAAGTTGCGCGTGATTGGAGATGTCCATAAGCCCCAGGGCGCCGGTAGACCCTTTCAGGGAATGAGCCGCCTCTCCTATCTGAACCGTGTCCTGTTTGTTTAAGCCCGTTGCCATTTTCGTCAGATCGGAAGGGGCTGTCTGGATAAACAGCTCCAGCACATCATAAATATCGTCTTCTTCCAGCCCGAGTTGCGATGCAACCTGTTTCACATCCATCGTTTCCTCATTTTTGCCAAGTCATTTCGTTTTATCGGGCACCGGTGTTTTCGGCACCAAATGGGCACAGATGCAGAAGGGGGCATGACGGGCATCCGGGCCTTCTGGCCTTGCAGATCTCTCTGCCAAAATAAATCAAGCGCAAGCAAAACGCATTCCAGGATTTTTTGGGAATGAGCGCCATCAGATCCCTTTCGATTTTTTCAGGGTCCTGGTTCCCGGTAAGCCCCAGGCGTCTGGATATGCGGGCCACATGGGTGTCCACCACAATTCCGGGTTTTCCGAAAGCAGCGCCCAGAACCACATTGGCTGTTTTCCGTCCCACACCGGCCAGTTGAATGAGTTCCTCCAGTGTATCGGGCACCCTGCCGTGAAACCGGTCAACCAGCATTTCGGAACAGAGCCGGATATTTCTGGCCTTGTTGTGATAGAACCCGGTCGGACGAATCAGCGCTTCGATGGTCTCGATGTCGGCTTCGGCAAAATCCTGCGGGGTGGATAGCCGGAGAAAAAGGGCCGGCGTTACCTGGTTAACCTGCTTGTCCGTGCACTGGGCCGATAAGATGGTGGCCACCAGAAGCTGAAACGGGGTCTTAAAATCCAGTTGCGTCTTGACATCGGGATAGGCGGTACTTAGTATCTGACGTATTTTGTTGGCTTTTTCTTTCAGTGTCATGATCGATGAACTCATATTGAGACCATACCATGAATAATCATGAAAATAAAGTCCGGGCATTGGGACTTTGTTCCGGCGGACTCGACAGCATTCTCTCGGCAGTGGTTCTGAGAAATCAAGGGATTAGCGTTGAGTGGATCAGTTTTGAAACCCCGTTTTTTTCATCGGAGAAAGCGCGCCGAGCCTCTGCCCGGCTCCGGATTCCGCTGATCGTTCAAAATATTACCCGGTCCTATCTGGAAATGCTCCGCGATCCCCCTTGCGGTTACGGGCAGCACATGAATCCCTGCATGGATTGTCATGCCCTCATGTTTCGCCTGGCCGGTGAAGTGATGAAAGGCAGGCAGATGGATTTTCTTTTCAGCGGTGAAGTGCTGGGACAGCGTCCCATGTCGCAGACCCGCTCATCGCTTCGCTATGTTGAAAAGCATTCCGGATGCCGGGAAGTGATTGTCCGGCCGCTGAGTGCAAAGCTCCTGGAAGAGTCCCTTTCTGAAAAAAAAGGGCTTGTGGACCGCCGGCTGCTGCTGGGGCTTTCCGGCAGATCCCGGAAACCGCAGATTCAGCTTGCCAGGGAGTGGGGGATTTCCGATTATCCGGCGCCAGCGGGCGGATGCCTTCTGACGGAAACGGTTTATAGCAACCGCCTGAAAGATCTTTTTGACCATGGGGCGGACTGCACGGAAAATGCGCTTCACCTGCTCAAATATGGCCGGCATATCCGCCTGAACACACGGTTGAAAATCATTGTGGGCCGGACGCTTCAGGATAATACCGCCATTCTGGATTACCAAGATCCGTCACGGGATATGGTTTTAAAAACAAAGCAGGTCCCCGGCCCTGTCGTGTTGATTCCCCTAGGGGCGGGAAACGACGAGATCCTGCAGGCGGCATCCATCTGTGCCGGCTACAGCAAGGCATCGGAAAATATGCAGGTGGCTGTCGAGGTGGTATCTCCCGGCGATCAGGCGACCCTTTGGGTAGCCCGCACGCGGCCCGAATCCCTCCAATCCATGCTGATTTGCTGACCTCCGGCGTTCCCGCTTTCCAGCCTATCCACCGGATATTTGAGATTTCCGTTTGATTCCCCTCAATGATCATGGTAAGAAATAAAAGTTAAAAAGATCAATAATTTTTTGGGCATAATACAGAATGCCACGCTGAATAATCTCCGGGAGCGGTCTCGACCGACTCAAAGGACGAACCTGTTTATCATGTTTTTGGATATCCTCATATTGGGTTTTCTGCTGTGTTTCATTGCCTTTTTTTCAGCCGCGGAAACCGCTTTTTTTTCCATCAGCCGTACCAAGGCAAGGCATCTGGCTAAGGAAAACGAGAAGCCCTATTTACTGATCCATCATCTGAAGGAAAACCCTCACCGCTTATTGACCACGCTGCTTATCGGACAAAATGTGGTCACGATCGGTGCATCCGCCCTTGCCACGACGGTTGCCTTGAAGGCCTTTTCCGATTATGCCCTGGGTCTTGCGACCGGAATCATGACTTTGCTCATTCTGGTTTTCGGTGAGGTGTTCCCCAAGTCCCTGGCCACCCGGAACAATGTGGCCATTGCCAGATTAACGGTTTATCCGGTTTACTGGTGCTCCGTCCTGTTCTTTCCCATTTCAAAATTTTTGAACTTCATTCCGCTCTTGACCGGAAAACTTCAAAAAACTTCCATCGTCACCGAAGAAGAGCTGATGACCATCGTCGAGGTCGTCGAGGAGGAAGGGGAAATCAAGGAGGAAGAACGGGAACTGATCCACAATATCTTTGAATTCGACGATACCAATGCATCGGAAATCATGACCCCCAGGGCGGACATGTTTGTCGTGGACGCCGGGCAGCCCCTGGACCTTCAGGCTGTTGCCAGTTCGGGATTTACCCGGATTCCGGTCATTGATGCCGACATCGATCATGTCGTCGGTATCGTCAACATCAAGGATATTTTCGTTCACCAATCCGTTCCGTGTCAGGCCGTCGAGATCAGAAACATCATGCGTCCGCCATATTTTGTCCCGGAAAACAAAAAACTGGACTCGTTGCTGCGACAGTTCAAAAAACGAAAGAATCACATCGCCATTGTTGTGGATGAACACGGCGGGGTTTCCGGTCTGATTACCCTTGAAGATGTTCTGGAGGAACTCGTGGGCGAAATCAGCGATGAAACCGATCTGGAAGAGCCCCGAATCATCAAGGTCCAGAACAATGAATGGATCGTGCCGGGAAAATCCGATATCGATACGGTGAATGAACTCATTCCCATGAACATTCCGGATTCCAAGGAATTCGACACGTTTTCCGGGTATGTTCTGGATCAAACCGGCAGAATCCCCAGGGTGAACGAAGAAATCCCCATCGGCGATTTTCTGGTTATCGTTCAGGAAATGGACGGAAACCGCGTGAAGCAATACCGGATCAAACTTCTTTCACCCCCCGAATCCCCGAACTGACACGTCACCATGACACTGCCGGCATATGTCAGAATTGCCGTTGCCCTTCCCGTTGCCGCAACGTTTACATACAGAATTCCAGAGCATCTGTCCTTTCTGGCTGAGCCGGGGATGCGCGCCCTGGTGCCTTTCGGCCAGCGCAGGGTTACCGGGTATATTCTCGGCGAAAGCCCGGAAATGGATGCGGATTCGGTTAAATTCATCCTGGATATCCTGGATGAATCCCCGCTGTTTCCGGCTTCCATGATTTCGTTTTTTGAATGGATTTCCGATTATTACTTCTACCCCCTGGGCCTTGTGATTCAGTCCGCCCTTCCCAGCGGATTAACCCGAAAGGATGTGGCCCGCTACAACCTGACGCCGGCCGGCAGGAGCCTTGCGGATGACTTCCTGCCCGTTCTTCAGCAGACGGTGCTTCGGCTCCTTGAAGACAAGCCCAGAACCTGCAAAGACATGACCGGATCCGCCGGAACCCGCATTCCGCCATCGCTGCTGCTTTCCATGGAAAAAAACGGATGGATTGAAAAAATCCGGCAAGTGAAGATCGAGACCACCCGCCGCCGGCAGGAGCTGTACGTATTCCCGTCCGGCGAAATCGAAACAGCGTCCCTCACGCGTTCACAGAAACGCATTCTGGAGACCATCCGGTCCTATGGCGGAATGCCGGTTCGGGAACTGAACCGGAAAATTCCGTCCGCATCCCGGAAACTTCCCGCGATGAAAGAGGCCGGATGGATTCAGGTCTGTACCCAAACCCTGTATCGGGACCCTTTTGGTGAAACCGTTCAGCCGGATCATCCGCCGGAATTGACTGCGGAGCAGCAGAGCGTTGTTTGCGCGGTGGAACTTGCAATGGGCAAAGGGTATAAGCCTTTTTTGCTGAAAGGGGTTACGGGAAGCGGAAAAACAGAGGTGTACCTCCAGCTTTCGGACCGGATGATTCAGAAAGGCCGATCTGTTCTGGTTTTGGTTCCCGAAATTGCACTGATTTCCCAGATTGAACGCTGTTTCCGGGCCCGTTTCGGGGAATGTGTGGCGGTTCTTCACAGCGGGCTTTCCGCCGGCGAACGATTTGACCAGTGGGATCGGATCCTGCGCCGTCTCACCCCCATTGTCATCGGAACCCGTTCGGCGATTTTTGCGCCTGTTGAACATTTGGGACTCATCGTGGTGGATGAGGAACATGATACCTCGTACAAACAGGACAGCGGCCTTCATTACCATGCGCGGGACATCGCGCTGGTCCGGGCAAAAATGGAGGGTGCCGTTGCCCTTCTGGGATCTGCAACCCCTTCCATTCAGTCTTATCATCATGTGCTGACCCAAAAATTCCATGGACTGACCCTGTCGCGGCGCATCGAAGATCGACCGCTTCCCGAAACCCTGGTCGTGGATTTGCGTCTGCTTCGGGATCAGCGGGGCGTTTGGAAGCTCATCACGCCGCAACTGCATGAGGCCATGAAACAGACGCTGGCTAGGGGAGAGCAGGTCCTGCTGTTTCTCAACCGCAGGGGATTTGCCAGTTTTCCGGTATGCGCGTCCTGTGGCGAGGTGATCCGATGTAAAAACTGCTCCATTTCCCTGACCCTTCATCAGAAAGATCAGGCATACAGATGCCATTACTGCGGTTTTTCCAGAACATCCGTAACATGCTGTACAGCTTGCGGATCCGCCCGCATCAAACTTCTGGGAATGGGGACGGAAAAAATCGAGGCTGCCGTCAAATCGCTGTTTCCGGAGGCAACCGTGGCCAGAATGGACCGGGACACCGTTGCTCCCAAAGGATCGCTGCTGAAAATGCTCAAGGATCTGAGAAACCGGACAACGGATATTCTGATCGGCACGCAGATGGTGGCAAAAGGTCATGATTTCCCCTACATCACCCTTGTGGGAATTATCTGCGCCGATATTTCCTTCAATTTTCCGGACTTTAGATCCAGCGAGCGCATGTTTCAGCTCCTGCTTCAGGTATCCGGCCGGGCCGGCAGGGGAGAATCGCCCGGCCAGGTTATCCTTCAGACCTACAATCCGGAACATTTTATCATTGCCGCGGCAACCCGGCAGGATTACGCATCCTTTTATGAAAAAGAGATTCAGTTTCGCGAAAAGCTCAAATACCCCCCGTTTTCCCGGCTGATCCAGATCAAGCTGTCCGGAAAAGACGAGGAAAAGACCCGCGATCATGCCCTGAAACTCGGCGAGATCTGCAAGAGTCTGAAAAAAATCCAGGCCTGGCACGCCGTCGAGATTCTCGGGCCGATCGAATCCTATCTGCCCAGAATCGCCCGGTACTACAGGTGGCAGATCCTGCTCAAAAGCCCGCGAACCGCTTTGCTTCGCCGGATGGCCCGTGAATTGATCACCACGTATCGAAAAGATATTCACCACCCTCAGGTAACCGTGGCCTTTGATGTGGATCCCATTTTCATGCTGTGATGACTTTGTATTGACAGCATCCGTAAAACATTTTACCGTAAAAATTATTTTCCCCTTTTCCAAAGGCGGAAAGACTTGGAGCTATCGGTGTGACAGTTTGTTCATTGGCAGTATTTTGACTCTTTTGTCTGATCGGGGAAATGACGGATGAAAACGATGATATGGATTGCAGTGCTGGCGGCTCTGGTACTGCTCGTGGTTGGGATGATTAAACGACAAAAAAGCGGCAGATCGCCAAATCTCTTTGTATGCAGTCACTGCGGCGAGAAAGACTGCGTATGCACAAAACAGGCGAAATAACGCGCGGAGGCCCTGAATATGACCGATTTTATGACGATCCTTAAAGAAAGAAGAAGCGTTCGCAGATATGAGGAAAAAGAGGTGCCACAGGAGATTCTGGACCAGATTCTGGAAGCGGTTCGCTGGTCCCCTTCCTGGGCCAACACCCAGTGCTGGGAAGTGGTGGTCATCAAGGATCCGGAACTAAAAGTAAAGCTTCAGGAAACCCTGGTGCCCAAAAACCCTGCGACCAAGGCGATTATCAATGCGCCGGTTCTATTGGCCCTTTGCGGCAAACGAAACGTTTCCGGATGTTACGGCGGCATGGTCACCACAAAATTCGGCGACTGGTTACTGTTTGACCTGGGAATCGCCACGCAGAGCCTCTGTCTGGCTGCCCATCATTTCGGGCTGGGAACGGTGGTTGTCGGACTTTTCGATCATGACCGGGCCAAAACAATTTTAAACATTCCGGCCGAATACGAACTGGTGACCCTGATTCCTCTCGGATATCCGGCAAAAATTTCATCCGCTCCCGCTCGAAGGGAAATTCAGGAGTTCACCCACCTGAATATGTTTTAATGAAAGGTGTCATGTGTCAGGGATCAGCGGGTCGGGTTTTCTTACCCGACACAACGGCGACATCGGCTTGTTTTTGCCGGAATGGCCTAAAGATCTTCCGGCCGGCCTGTTTTGGAGAATGAATGCCCGATCCTTCATCAGCTTCTTGCGAGGACCGTCAGGTAAGGACGCGGATTACGGCCGTCGCCCTGTCTTTGGCGGTGGGCGCCCTGCTCATGGCCGCCAAATTCTATATTTACCGTATCACGCTGTCCACGGCCATTCTTTCCGATGCGCTGGAGTCCATCATCAACGTGGTTGCCAGTGCATTTGCCCTGGGAAGCATCCTGCTGGCGGCCATTCCTCCGGACAAGAACCATCCATACGGTCATGGTAAAATCGAGTATTTCTCGGCAGGCTTTGAAGGCGCGCTCATCATGCTGGCTGCTGCCGGGATATTTAAAACCGGATGGCCCCGGATTTTTGAACCCGCGCCCCTGCCCAATCTTCAAGAAGGTCTCTGGCTGCTGCTGGGCGCAAGCCTGGTCAACCTGGGCCTGGGCCTGGGCCTGATTCGCACCGGCCGGAAAACCCGGTCCCTGACCCTCGTGGCGGACGGCAAGCATGTGCTGACGGATGTCTATACATCCGTCGGGGTCATCCTGGGGTTGTTCATGGTCAATCTGACCGGATGGTTCTGGATGGACGGGGCGGTTGCCTGCCTGGTGGGGGTCAATATACTTTATACCGGCGGTGTGCTGCTACATCAGTCCTTTGCGGGACTGATGAACGCCTCGGATCCCAAACTTCTTCAGGAAATCTGCGGCCTTCTGGATGAAAACCGGAAAGAAGCCTGGATTGACGTTCACCAGTTGCGCGCCTGGGCTTCGGGCAATCTCATTCATATTGATTTCCATCTGATTCTGCCCCGCTCTTTTTCCCTTGAAGAAGCCCATATGGAAGCCAGGGAACTTGAAAATATTTTGAGCTGTCATTTCAAGGGGGATGCAAGTGTCCTGATCCATCTGGATCCCTGTATTGAGCCGGATTGTCCGGTATGTTCCAGATATCTGTGCGGGGAGCGCGTCCTGCCCCTGGAAGGGCAAATCAGGTGGACCGTGGAAAACACCACAATGAAAGGCTGGGGGGGAGACCGGTTCAAGCCGGCTAAAAAATCATGATATGCACTGCAACCTGCGTCATTTCTTCCGGGGAGATGGTTGTGCACCCGCCTTTGAACAATTCCTTAAAACCTGGACCCAAAAGCAAAACCGGGATCGTTCCATGACACAGACGCCATCATTTATCGCTGCTTCCTTCCGGACCTGACGAGGTTCACGAGTGTCTGTTGCATGGCGGCCGGTCAGCCAGAAGGCCGCGGTTTCAGGAGGTTATCCTTCAGCGGGAATTCAGCCCCGCATGAATCGGAGCCTAGCACAACCATTGAAAGTATACCCCAAATCCAGCCATTAGCAAGAAAAAAATGGGTTTTGGCCGTTTAATCCCTGCATGCAGAGACCTTGACATTTAACGATTCCCTCAGTATGAATTCAAATGGCATGGCGTGGTATGCAACATGCCCACGCCAATAGAAATCGAAACAAATTTTTGTCCTTGAACCCGTGAACGGGTGATGGATTGCTTTAATTTAAAGGAGAACAATGGACTTACATGCATATTGCCCGCATAAGATCATGCGCGCGGAGGAAGCGGTTTCTCATATTCGAAAAGGCAGCAGGGTGTTTATCGGCACCGGGTGCGGAGAGCCCCAGCACCTGATTCGGGCCATGGTCGCGGACATCTCTTTGCAGGACATCATGGTCTACCAGATGCTGTCTTATACCCTGGCCGATTATATCGATGATCCGTCTTTTACCCGGCGGTTTTCGCTCAAACTTTTTTTTATCAGCAGAACCATGCGAAAAGCTGCTTTTGAAGGAAAAATCGATTATATCCCCGCTTACCTGTCTCAGATTCCCAGGCTTTTTGCCAGCCATCGCATCGGTCTGGACGTGGCGCTTATTCAGGTGAGCCCGCCGGACAAGTTCGGATACTGCAGTCTGGGGGTTTCGGTGGATATCACCCGCTCCGGCATGGAAAACGCCTCCATGGTCATTGCCCAGGTCAATCCCCTGATGCCCAGAACCTGGGGAGACAGTTTTGTTCATCTGGATGACATCGACAGGCTGGTGATTCATGAGGAGCCGATCGTTGCAACTCCGGTCAGGCGTCCCAATACGGAAGTGATTCAGCGGATCGGACATTACATTTCCCAGCTTGTCGATGACGGAGCAACGCTTCAAATCGGATTCGGCAACCTTCCCGATGCCATCCTGCCCTATCTGGACAATAAAAACGATCTGGGAATCCATACCCAGCTCATCACGGACGGCATGCTGCCCCTGTTTGAAAAAAAGGTGATCACGAACAAGAAAAAAACCCTTCTTCCCGGAAGGGTCGTGGCTTCCCTGTGCATGGGCACCGAGGCCATTTACCGTTACGTGGACAACAACCCCCTGTTTTATTTCCGGTCGTCGGAATTTGTAAACGATCCCACGGTCATTGCCCGAAATGATAACCTGATTTCCATCAGCTCCGCCCTGGAGGTGGATCTTACCGGTCAGGTTTGTTCGGACTCCATGGGATATCTGTTTTACAGCGGCATCGGCGATCAGGTCGATTTTCTTCGGGGCAGTGCCATGTCAAAAGGCGGCTTTTCCATTGTCGCCCTGCCGTCCACGGCCCAGAACGGCAAAGTCTCCCGAATTGTTCCCCATCTCAGCGAGGGCGCGGGCGTTGCCACCACGCGCGGGGATGTCAATTTCATCGTCACCGAATACGGCATTGCCGAGTTGAAAGGTAAGGGCATCTACCAGCGGGTCATGGAGCTGGCACAGGTGGCCCACCCCAAATTTCGCGAAGAGCTGATCGATATCGCCAAGTCGCGCCATTACATTTTTGCCGACCAGCTTCCGCCGACACAGGATGATCTGCTCTTTTTGGAAGGCTATAAATCCACCCTGACGCTGAGAAACGGAAAAACCATTGAATTTCGGCCACTTCTGCCTTCGGATGAATTTTCTTACCGCAATTTTTTCTATTCGCTCCAGGAAGAGACCATTTACCGCCGGTTTTTTTATAAAATGAAGGTTTTTTCTCATGAAGTGGTTCAGAAGCAATGGGCCAGCGTGGATTACCGCAAGAACATGTCGCTTATCGGGCTTTCCCAGAGAGGCGGCAGCCGTGAAATCATGGCCATCGGTTCTTATGCCGAAGAAGAAGAGGGCCGGGCGGAGGTGGCTTTTGTGGTCAGGGAAGATTACCAGGGGATGGGCATTTCCACTTATCTGTTGAAGGAACTTGAAAAAATCGCCAGGGGAAATGAATACAAAGGCTTTTCCGCAACGGTGCTCCGGGAGAATTCCGCCATGCTCCGGGTCTTTAAAAAACGCTATCCCAATGCGGTCGTCAGCATGAGCGGAGGAGATCTGACCATCCAGATGGATTTCACCGACTCGCCCGACCCGCGGAAAAAAGAAGGTGTCTGAGCCTGATGAAATGGAAGTCGGCGATGCGGAATGGAACCGGCTGATCGTAACCGGTGCCGAAAGCCTGGGGGTTCAGGTTTCCGAGTTCCAGGTGGCGCAGTTCAGCGCCCACATTCGGGAATTGCTGCTCTGGAACCGGAAAACCAACCTGACCGCCATCACCCTGCCGTCGGAAGTGGCCATCAAGCACGTTGTGGATTCGCTGGCCATAGCCAGATGGGTTCATCCGGAAGCTTCCGTGCTGGATATCGGCTCCGGCGGCGGTTTCCCGGGGATTCCGCTCAAAATACTGATGCCTTCCCTGGCGGTCACGCTGATCGATTCTTCCCGCAAGAAAAACAGTTTTCAGCGTCATGTCATCCGCACGCTGGGGCTCGTCAACATCGCCGCCTTGCAAACCCGCATTGAGGCGCTTTCGGCAAACCCGGACCCGCTTCGAGGCGGCAACCCTTCTTTTTCGGTCATTGTCTGCCGGGCATTTACGGACCTGGCCCGTTTTGTTGAGATGGCGATGCCGCTTCTGGCTCCCGCCGGCATGATGATAGCCATGAAAGGCAGGATCAGCAGCGAAGAACTGGCCGATGTGTCAAGCCTGATCTCCCGCCTGTCCCAGGCCGGCACCGTGCTGCACTCCCGGACCATTTCCTATAATCTCCCTTTTCTCGGCGCGGAACGTTGTCTATATATTTTAACCGTTCCGTGAGCACTTTGGATGGAGATACCTTTATTTTGACGCGGGAGATGCCTGAGATTCTTCCTTTATCACATTCGGCACACCCGTTTCTCCGGTATAAAAAACCACGAGGCTTGCCGCCTCACTGCCGGAATTATGACCATTGTGCAGGGCGTTCATTTCTTCAAGAATCACATTCCCTTTTCTGAATTCATACGTTTTGCCGTCTTTCATTTCCACGGTGAGAGATCCTTCGAGCATGTACGCATAAACCGGCACGGGATGCTGGTGCCAGCCGGTTGAACCCCCTGGCGGAACACGAAGAACAAGAACGGTTACTTCGGGATGATCCGTCCGAAGATATGAGAGCGGCTGACCATTACTCGCCGTTGTCGAGGTGAGCAGTTTTTTTATCTCGACATTCTTGTACTCTTCCGCCTGTACGGCGCTGCTCCGTACCAGCAGCAGCAAAACAACCACAATAATCCACTGAAGCTTTTTCATTATTTCTCCTGACTGATTAAACATATCATGAAACCTCATTTTTATGGAAAGAGCTAATCCAACATGATTTGACACGAATCGGATATGAATGCATTACATAATAACATCGACACAAGTTCAATCCAAAGGCAAGGGTGGAACATGAGGGACCGTATCTGTAAAACACGGGACAAAAGCCGGGATTTGTCGTTTGTGGGGGAGGGGACAGAAAACGAAATCAAGATAAAGACGGCTAAAACGCCTGAAAATGCCAAAGGTCATTTTGCGTATTAGCAAATATTTCATTATGTTCCTCGGTAAATCTTACCCCGAAACCCTCGTCCGTTAGCCTGACGATTTCACCTTTTAATTTTATATTTTTTTCCATCTCGGGAAGAGAAACAACCATACTTGTTGAATGCCCCATTTGAAACAACCTTGTTGCTCTGATAAATGCGCCTCCGGCACCGATGTTTTCGAGTATGTCGGAATAGAATTTATCTTCCACCGAGTAATCCACACTGATTTTGACGGTCTTTCTCTTAGAGCCCCTTTTTTCATCTCCTTTTTCAATAAATTTAATATAATTGATCAATTCATGCTGTTGCCTTACAGAAAGCTTCTTGGCCATGTCGCTGATTATTTCGACCAGTTTTGATTCATCAGTCGGGTTTTTATCCATATACGAAAAAACCTCCTTGAAAATAACCGCAAAAAGAGTTGATGACACCGATAACAAACTGAATTTATATCGGTGATAAAAAAACAGCTTTTAGAAAGTTTCAGTTAGCACCTGCCCTGGATGCTGTCAAGGACATTTGCGAGTCGATTTTCTGGCAAGTGATGACAAAACAGGATCATTACGCGCAATTCAGAACCGCCACATTTTTGTATTGCAGGAACAGCAGGCCTTGGGTGGTATCAGATCCGGTTTATAACCGCTGTGTTCTTTGGATAAAATGAGACGATGCCGGCAGCAAGCCACACGAGGGATGTGCAGGCCATATAACGCTTGCATATATCATTCAATCTGATATGGGAGACAGTTCTCAGAGGACTCAATTCTTGCAGAAACCAAATGAAAGGAAAAACTGTATAAAAAATGAGCAGAGGATCTCTCGGCTTTATTGTTCTAATGGTTACAGCGGTTGTTTAGACTGCAGGTTACTTATAAATTAAGGTGATGAGGGGAAATAAATGATGGCGATAAGATATTCGAGACTTATTTTGAGCGTTACTGGCATCTTTTTATTGATCGGCTTATTCCAACCCATGTATGCCAGGAGCCTGACCATTACCGAGTTTTCTAATGGTATTTCCTTTCCTTACTGTGTGCCAAGCGGGATTACAGCAGGATCTGATGGAAATCTCTGGTTCACGGAGTTTATGGACAACAAGATCGGAAAGATCACCCCATCCGGAGTTGTCACCGAGTTTTCTGAAGGTATTACCACCGGAAGCCGCCCTAATGCGATTACCCCGGGGCCGGATGGAAATCTTTGGTTCACGGAGTACTATGGTAAAGGCATTGGAAAAATAACCCCATCAGGCGTTGTCACCGAGTATTCTACTGGTATTTCCGATGACATTACGCCGACTGGGATTACCCCGGGGCATGGGATTACCCCGGGGCCGGACGGAAACCTCTGGTTCACGGTGCAATCTGCCCACAAGATCGGAAAGATTACCCCATCTGGAGCTATCACCTTGTATTCTGAAGGCATTACCCCTAATAGTTGGCCTAATGGGATTACCACCGGGCCAGATGGAAACCTCTGGTTCACGGAGTTTTATGGCGACAAGATCGGAAAGATCACGCCATCCGGAGTTGTCACCGAGTTTCCCGTTTCCTATCTCAGTGGGCCTAATGGGATTGCCTCGGGGCCGGACGGAAACCTCTGGTTCACGGAGTTTTATGGCAACAAGATCGGAAAGATTACCCCATCCGGAGTTGTGACCGAATTTTCTGCAGGCATTACCCCCGGCAGTCGGCCTGATGGGATTACCACGGGACCGGACGGAAACCTCTGGTTCACGGAGAACCATGAAGTAAATGGCAACAAGATCGGAAGGATCACCCCATCGGGAGTTGTGACCGAGTTTTCTGCAGGTATTACCCCCGGCAGTCGTCCTAATGGGATTACCCCGGGGCCTGACGGGAACCTCTGGTTCACGGAGAATAACGGTGGCAGGATCGGTAAGATAGCGGATATAGCTACAGTGTGTATTGCAACTATAGATGCGAATCTATTGCTTCATATACCATATCTTTCCTATGTCAGCCCAGAATCAAAGACCCTAACATTTTGGGCGGATTTTATTTATAAGTCAAATCCGGCTGATCCAAAGTCAATACCTTTCATGTTGACGACTTTTGGTATCATGAGCAATCCTTCTTATCCATGTGCCGCATCAACGCTGTCCAGCGATTTGAAAATCCATATTCCCGATGTCCTGCTTCCGAATGGAAGCACACATTTGTGGGCGGATTTAAAATATGATCCGGCTCTTTCCACTGGGGGAAAAATCTACTTTCTGGTTACAAACTATGGCGTTATTCCCAATTGATAACGTTTTCAGGATGGTCGTCTGGGAACCGATGACTTTCTCAAATATCAGTGCATAGAACCAAAAAGCTGCATCGAATTCAATAATTCATTTTCCCAGGTACGGTTGTTTCCCAAAAATGGTTTTGGATCAGCCGAAACGGTACGATCACTCAGCCGAAAGTGGACATCTTTGCTTAAGGCCATTTTGGATTATACGAAGGTGTCAACCGGACCTTAATGGCTTCACGTGATGGCTCGTCTCGCACAGGTCGATGCGATCAGGCGCCGGCGATCCGACGCTTTTTTGTCATCCCCATCAGCAGGATCGACACAACAACCGCGCATACCAGGACAACGGACAATAAAGGGCGGTAACTAAACCATGCGGCAGCGATTATCAGGAGAGACAAAATCAAGGCGATCACCATGGCAGCCAGGCCTATACCGAACCCGGCAATGTTACCTATGAGCGGAATGACGTCAAGGAATACGGAAAAGGGCCTCATGATTAAGAATATACCGATGTAAATGCAAACAGCCCCGACAGCGCGCAGTACCCAGGCAATCATCTTGTTTTCATTCTTGGCGTCGGTGAACATGCTGTCCGGGCTGTGAATTCCGGGTTCGATGAGTTCGACCGTCTTTCCAGAACTGGCGGTGTAAGGTTCAAACGTGTTCTGCACCTGCCTTGCCACAATGCTCACGGTCCCGGGTCGGATGATTTCGAATTTAACTCTCAAGTCTCCAATGCCAGGCGTCTGAGGGTTTCCAAGGTAGCACCAATCACCCAGTACTTGTGCCTGGCTTTTCAACGGCGCGGGCATTTTTTCCGTGAGAGATGGCTCCATGGGCAGGCTTTCAAAGTTTGTGAGCTTCTGCAGCAGACTTCGAGGCAGATTGAAACTCCCCAGCTTGACCTCGTTGGCCCAGAAGTCCTGAGTACCATACGCAACCTGTGCCGGATTCGCATGGCCCTCGGGCTTTTTGAAAGCGGCCGAACTATTGAGGTGATCGGACCATACCTTCGTATAAGTGTAAGTTGTATGCTTGGTTGAACTCCCGCCAAGGTTCTTGGTCGTTTCGGTTTGCTGCGCTTCCTTCCACTGGTAAATCTCAACTGAACGCCTTAGCCTGATGGCATTGCCGGAAACCCCGAAGGATTTGTCGGACAGAACTTCCACGGTTCCAGCATCTCCCGTAACATGGACCGGTTTTCCATTGTTTACGGGATCGACAGCAGGTGTTTGCAGGGAGACGAGGATGTTGGATGTTTCGTCCAGAGCCCGCGACATTTTCACCGTTCTACCCTCGTTCCAGAAGAGCAGGATGCCGGCGCAAACCGTGAGAACAATCCCAAAAAGAAGTCCCTTCAGGGATTCTCCGATCCGGCCGCCCCAACCCGTCGTCGTCTCTTCGTCGTAACGGTCATCGCCTGATGAGCCTTGATTACTCGACACATTGAAGCCATCATCATCGATCATAAACTTTCCTTTCTGTTTTTTTGAGGGATATTTGTGGATTGAGAAACCCTATGATGGTTTTCCCGGCCTTTGGTTCCACCTCAAATCAAAAAATTACTTTACGTCGACACACCGAATCCCGTTGGGTCGCCATGCCGGCGAAATCACGTGACTGCCCTTTTCTTGGGTATCCATAAGGCTGGCAAAGGTTACGGTAAAGTCTCCGTACCGGTTATTTACGGCATCCATGGCCCGGACCATGAGCGCCTTTCTTCGTTCCTGCGGGAACAAAGGAAGTTGGGCGACCCGATGCTGTAAATTGGTCAGCCGCACCCCGAGAAGCCGCACTGGCTGCTGAAGCTCGACCGTATTCAGGATATCGACCGCCGCTCTGTAGATGTCATCGCTCTGGTTTATGGGATTGGCCAGAGTCTGCTGTTTGCCAAAGCTGGAATAAAAGTCGGCATAACGAACATACAGGCTGATCGTTTTACCGGAAACGCCGTAACGCCTGGCCCGCCTGCCCACCATTTCAGATAACTGGAGCAGGTATTTGAGAATATCCTGGCGCCTGGAAATGTCCCGGCTCAGGGTCATGGAGTGTCCAACGGATTTAACCCTGTCCTGATCACTTGCCGGAATCACCGGACTGTGATCAATACCCAGCCCCATATCATGCAAATGCAGGCCGGTAACACCAAATTTTCTTTTCAGAATATCAACCGGAAACCGTCCCAGGTCCCCACATGTCTTAATCCCCAGAAGATTCAAATGACGCTCCATACGGGAGCCGATACCGCAAAGATCCTTGATGGGCAGGGGATCTATGACTTGAGACACCTCATCGGGACGGATGATCGTAAGCCCATCCGGTTTTTTCATATCACTGGCAAGTTTGGCAAGAAGTTTGTTGGGACCTATGCCGACAGAACAAGTCAGGCCAAAACGATGCTTTATCCGGGCTTTCAGCAGGTACCCAATACGCTCCGGAGCACCGAATATTTTAAGGGAATGTGTGACATCGAGAAATGCCTCGTCGATACTGAATACCTCCACAAGCGGTGTGTAATCGAGCATCATGCGAAAAATCCGGGACGATGTATAGGTGTATTTGCGGTTGTCGCCAATGACAAGAATGAGTTGGGGGCACTGGCGTTTTGCCTCCCATATGGCCATGCCGGTCTTAACACCATATTTTCGGGCTTCATATGAGGCAGTCGTGATCACCGTTCTGCCACTGGAGCCAATGACAGCAATCGGTTTTCCCCGCAATGCCGGATTTGCCTGCTGCTCGACGCTGGCAAAAAATGCATTCATGTCAAGATGAAGAATGATCCGGTCGTTCATGACATTGTTCCGTCTGCTGGGCATTCAATGTCCAGGTCTGGTCAAGCGGGCTGAAAACAAGCTCATACACGGCCTCGCCGTCCGTGACCGTATAATGCAAAAAATGGACATCGCCGATTTTGTTCCGCCACTGATATGTGGTTTCGATAACCATGTGCTGTTTACGGTTCAGTTCAAACCAGACCGGCCGGATGCGTTTTCCCGGTTCATAGATGACGGCAATACGAATGGGATCGCCTCTCAACATCATCTCAGTCATGGCTCCGTATGGTTTTCAGTAGTTTTCCGACGATGATGGTTTCCGCATCGTTTTCATGAATTAGAATGGGACCCATTTGGCGATTTTCGGGTTGGAGGCGGATGTGATCACCTTCATGGTAGTAACGCTTCAAGGTTGCAGCGCCGTCTATCAGCGCAACGACGATTTCCCCGTTTTCGGCGGTTGGCTGGGGCCGGATCAGGGCCAGATCGCCATCCAGGATGTGCGCCTCGATCATGCTTTCTCCCCTGACTTTCAGGAAGAAACAGCCATCGCCTTTCACCCATTCCGGGGAAATGGCGCAGTAGCCTTCAATGCTTTCAACCGCTGGCTGGGGAAGACCGGCGCTGACCGTTCCGACAATGGGAAGAGAAATAAGTGCTTCAGGTCTTACGGTTTTTTCGGTCAGGGCAATGCCCCGGGAACTGCCTTCCCTTCGGCGTAGATAACCTTTTTTCTCGATGGCTTGTAAATGGTGAAGCGCAGTCGCTGTGCCGCGGGTACCGATATGTGCGGAAATCTCCCGAAGGGTTGGCGGAGCCCCGAGTGTGTCAATGCACCGGGTAACAAAGTCCAGAACCTCCTTCTGGCGTTTGGTAAGATTTTCCATATTTTCCTCGATCTTATATCATTAGCTATCTATGTCATGCGATAGCATATCGGAATCATCTTGTCAAGAAGGGGAAATATTGAGGGGGGAATCCTGCCTTAAGATGAGCATCCCGAAGCCATACCGTCATTATACGCAAACGAATTTTAAAATTCCTTCTTGACATGTATTGCGTTTGAATAGAATAAAACAAAGAAATAATTATTAAAAAACAGGAGCTGTTTACCATGAGACTTTCAAAGGGAAGCATTGCAACCATGTTTGTTATGATTTCGATTTTTTGCGCCTGTTCAAGGACCGATGTAAACAGTGATCTTTTAAAAGCGGCTGAAGAAGGCGATCTTAAAGCAATAAAAAATTGCCTTAAGAATGGTGCGAACGTGAACACGAAAGACAACGAGGGAGCTTCAGCATTAATTATAGCAGCAAAGAAAGGCAATATGGACATTGTTTCTCAGTTGATTGTCAGTGGTGCGGACACGAACATAAGGGATAACGAGGGTGATACGGCATTGTTATGGGCGCTCCATGAAGATCACGCAGACGTAGCTTCCCGGTTGATAGCCAAGGGTGCGGACGTTAACTTAAAGGATAACGATGGTGATACGGCGTTGATAAGGGCCGCCGGGAAAGGCAATGTGGAAATTGTATCCAAGTTGATAGCAAAGGGCGCGAATGTGAACGAGAAGGACGGCGAGAATGTCACCCCGCTATTATGGGCGGCAGATCAAGCCCATGCAGACGTTGTATCTCTATTACTTGCCAGTGGTGCGGATGTAAACGCTGAAGATAACGAAGGGTTCACGGCGTTGATGAGGGCAATAAAGGGTTCGGACGTGAATTCGATGGATAATGAGGGTGATATAGCCTTGATGAGGACCGCCAGGAAAGGCAATGTGGAAGTTGTTTCCCAGTTACTCGCCAAGGGTGCGAATGTGAACGCAAAAGATAACGAGGGTGCTACGGCGTTGATGATGGCGTCCGAGGAAGACAACGCAGACGTTATCGCTCGGTTGATAGCCAGGGGTGCAGATGTGAACGCAAAAGATAACGAGGGTGCTACGGCGTTGATGAGGGCCGCAGGGAAAGGTTTCGTGGACTGCGTCAAAATTCTCCTTGAGAAGGGTGCGAATGTGAACGCAAAAGATAACGAGGGCTTCACGGCATTGATTATGGCGTCTGAGGAAGACAACACGGAAATCGTTACGCAATTGCTTGCCAATGGCGCAGATGTGAATGCACAGACGGCAAATGGCGCAACGGCGTTGATTAAGGCGTCCGCACAAGGCAATGCGGATTGTATTAAGGTTTTGCTTGCAAAAGGTGCAAACGTAAATGCAAAGGCGTCCGATGGCGGTACAGCGTTGATTATGGCTTCCGGGCAAGGAGATGTGAACATTGTCAAACTCCTGATTGCCAAGGGTGCGAAAGTGAACTTGAAAATGTCAGACGGCAGCGATGCGTTAAATACGGCAGAATCAAACGGTCATAGTGAAGTTGTGGAAATATTAAAAGCTGCTGGTGCGAAATAAAAAATGAGCTTAGAGACGCACAATCCGGAAAGACTCAAAAGAGCCTTGGCATGGTCAGGTTTTGGCGTATAGGGATTGTTTGAATCAACTCAAAAATGAAGAAAAAAGCATCGATACTTATCAGTATGATCTTAATGCGTAGATGGACGCCCAGAGAATTTTCCGAGCTTTTCTATCTTGTTTTCCTGATGAAATTAAGATGTCAAATGGCTACTTTTCAGATCCTGACAATTCTACAGGCGAGAGCTTTCGCAAGGTAATTGTTCCCGGCGAGGAAGGTTAAAAAGAGCGAGCCGATCGATTTTGTAGCGAGGCGGCAAGGTTCTCCGGGAGAAGATAAAAAGGGAGATAAGCCTTGGCCAGCTTATTCCCTGATTGCTCTCTGCCCGAAACAGGCCAGGAATATTTGAAAGGGATAACATGAACTTTTTAAGAGCATTGATGATGGTTGCAGTTGTAATCTTATCCGGCTGCGCCGTTCTCAGCACAGAAAACAGCTGCAAGCAAGAGTGTACGACCGCATATATACAGTGTACCCAAGGGGGGCCGACCGGGCTCAGAACCTATTCATCGCAAGGGTGTAGGGAGATATATGAGAGTTGCATCTCTACTTGTTCCAGTAAATAAGAAATGCGATTTTAAAAAGTGAAAAAACTTTCTTTCCCTGTCCTGGGGCATTGCGGATTTGTCTTCCTATAATATTATCGCCCCTGTTTCTTTTCAACCCCCGGATGGGTGAATTCGGATGAATCTATGGACAGAAGCTGTAACCAGAATTGCCTCTCCGTCACCATGCCTTGCCAGTGGCCCGTTATGCGGGCGGCAAGAACGCTTACGGTGAACATGAAAAAATTGTTACCCCAAGCGTCAGCGCAGTCCAGGCCCTGCCATGGGTTGTTAGCTTCAAGGTGTCCGGTACCGGGCAAATGGCCGCGCAATCCATGCACCCGGTGCATTCCGGGCTGATGATGCGGTTTTGGGATTCCTGCCGATATAGCTTTTGCACTCCTTAACATAAAAACTGCATCATCCCCGGATCTCCACCTGGCCACCATGAGCAAGGGCATCGGAACAGAACCGTTCGGAAGTATAGGACCAGGTGAATTATCCGTTGCGGTCTGTACCTGATTGCTTTTATAATCAGATACATTTTGGCAGGAATTGTGACCGACCATGTCCTGGCTATGCAGAGATAGCCTGATGCCTCCATTTTCAAATCTGCTTAGAGCTTATTTACCCCATCCGGCTGTCAAGCCTTTGGAGGCCAGCGCCATGGAAAGGAATATCTCTTCGATAAGGCTTTTCCTCAAAGATATTTAGACGAGTATATAATTGAAAGGAAAATTGAGTGATAACGTCATTATATTGGGCAGACAGTTATTTGACTAAACGCCTGAAAGCATCCGAGGCCATTAAGAAGATTCGTTCGGGACAGCGGATTTTTATAGGATCGGCCTGTGGGGAGCCACAGGAACTCGTTCGCGCACTGAACGAAACGGGAGGAGGCTTGACAGGCTTGGAACTTGTCCGGTTGATGAGTTTTGAAACGCCGGCCATGGCGGATCTTTACCGTAAATCTGAAATGTACAGCCGAAATGTCCGGATTATTTACCTTGGTGCTGCCAGAGCCGGGTCCATGATTCCGAACCGCCGTTTCATCACCCCGCTTAACTTGTCCGAAGTGCCGGATTTGTTTTTAAGCCGAAAACTTCCGATTGATGTCGCACTTATTCAGACGAGTCCGCCGGACGACTTTGGTTGGATGAGTCTGGGGGTATCCGTGGATGTGACATTGGCTGCCGCTAATTCAGCAGATATCGTCATTGCTCAGGTGAATCCCCGAATGCCCAGGGTGCTGGGGAGAAGTTTCATCCATATGAATGACGTGGATATCATTGTCGAACACGAAGAAGATGTTCTCACTGTTCCATCTCAAACCCAGTCCGACGCCACATCCCGGATCGGGGAACACATCGCACGGCTGATTGAGGATGGTGCTACGCTTCAAATCGGTCTTGATGCTGCTTCACAGGCAGCACTGAATGCTCTATCCGATAAAAACGACTTGGGGATTCATTCCCAGTATATTACCGATGACATCATGCATCTTTATTCCATGGGGATCATCAACAATCGGAAAAAAGGACTCAACGAAGGAAAAATCGTTGCATCTGCCGCCATCGGATCGACGAACCTTTATGAATTCATCAATGACAATCCCGCGGTGGATTTTCATCCCTCCAATTACGTGAATGATCCGTTCATCATTCGCCAGCATCACCGGATGACATCGATGAATACGGCTCATGCCATCGATTTAACGGGTCAGGTGACGGCTGAGTCCTCGGCTCGCACTTATTTTACGGGTATAACAGGGATTTCTGATTTCGTCCAGGGTTCCAGACGATCCGCGGGCGGGAAATCAATCATGATTTTGCTGAGCACCTCCGAAGATGGCAGTCAAAGCCGGATTGTTCCCAACCTGGATGATGCAGCCTGCGTGGTACCCCGTGGGGACGCTCAATATGTGGTAACCGAATACGGCGTGGTCAACCTTTTTGGAAAAAGCCTTCAGGAGCGGGCAATGGCCATGATTGAAATCGCTCACCCGGATTTTCGGCAGCAGCTTTTCGATGCTGCGAAAGAAAGAGGACTCATCGGGACCGACCGATCTTTAGGGGAAGCGGTCCGAGGTGTGTACCCGGTTTGGATGGAAGAAGTCATGGAAACAGAGGGTATTTCGGTTACCATCCGTCCATCCAAACCCGTCGATGAGCGGCGAATTCAGGAGCATTACTACAATCTTGAGAAGGAAGACGTCCTTTCCCGTTTTTTTAATGAAAAAACCATTTTTGGTCTACCTGAAACCGAACAGCGGAGCAAAATCGACTATATAAAGGATCTGACAATCCTTGCGCTGGTTGGGGAGTTTGGTTTCGGTCGGGTAATAGCCGTTGGGGAAAGCATGTATCTGCCCGAATTGAACATGTCTGAGGTGGCGTTTTCAGTCAACAGGAAATATCAGGGAAAAGGTATCGCCAGACGTGTCATCGCGAAATTAGCCAAGGCTGCCAAGGAAAACGGTATCTCCGGACTGATTGCCTACACAAACCCTCAAAATAAAAAAATGATCAACTTATTTAAATCGCTCCCTTATCCCGTGAAAAGCCAGTATGGGTCCGAAGGGCTCAAACTTGAGTGCTACTTCGATGATGGTGAGGTAGGTTAAAAAAAGGATACCAAAACAATTCGAAACTTGATTTAACCGAAAAATTGATGCATGATCATATAAATATTGTTGACATTCCAAAAATTTGTTCGAACGCTAAACAGACAGCTAAAGTCCTATTCACAATTCGATAACTCGGAATGGAGGTATTTATGTATCAAACAATATTGGTACCTTTGGACGGTTCTACCAGAGCCGAGACTATTCTTCCCCATGTTGAAAATCTAGCCCTGCTGTTAAAGTCAAGAGTTATTTTCCTTCAGGTTTGGACCGTTCATGAAGCCATCACTCACGCAGATGATTACATCTTGGATTATGATAAAAAGAAAGAAATATTCGGTAAATATCTTGCCAGCATTCAGGAGGGTTTTCAAAAAAAGGGAATTGAATCCATTTGCTTTGTCGAAATGGGGGATGCGGTGGAAACTATCCTGTCAGTTGCCCAGAGGGAAAATGCGGATCTGATCGCCATCGCCAGTCATGGCCGGAGCGGGCTATCTCGGGTATTTTATGGCAGTGTGACTGCTGGCATCATGCAAAAAATCGACCGGCCCATGTTGGTAATCCGAACCCGAAATATATAGCTCTTCATTTACAATCTTCCAAAAATTCAATTTGTTATAATTTCAAACGCTTTCACGATGGTGGCTTTTTATGGTATTTCCATACGGCTACAGTAGTTCAGGCTTGCTGAATTAAAAAAGCCAGACTTGGAAAATTTTCAGATTTTCCAAGTCTGGCTTTGCATGCGGGTATTGTGTCTAAAAATTACAGATTGGCTGCCTGCAGGATGTCGGGCACGGCCGTTTCCTTACCGATGGCCATGATGTGAACACCGTGGGCAATGCCTTCTTCCTTGATCTTGCGGATCATCCGGCCGGCAATTTCAATGCCTTTCTGCAGGGCTCCGCCCTTGGGCGCGCCGGCAATTTCCGCAACCAGGTTATCCGGCACATAAATGCCGGCCACGTTCTGGTTCATGTAGGTCGCCATGCGCGCGGACGTCAACAGCACGATCCCTGCCAGAATCTTCACATCGAATTTTCCGGCATAGTCCATGAAGCGTTTAAAGGCATCCAGGTCGTAAACCGCCTGGGTCTGGAAGAATTCCGCGCCTGCCCGGACTTTTTTCTCAAATTTCATCAGTTGCGGCTCAATGGGATCCGCCTCGGGGGTAACCACAGCGCCGGCGCAAAATTTCGGCGCGCCTTTCAGCGGATTTCCGCCAATGTCCATTCCGGATTCCAGGGTTCTGACGGCTTTCAGGATCTGAACCGATTCCAGGTCATGAACCGGCTTGGCCTTCTTGTGATCCCCCAGCGTAATGTGATCTCCGGTCAGGCACAACACCGTATCGATCCCCAGCACACTGGCGCTCAAGAGGTCGGACTGAAGCGCCATGCGGTTGCGGTCCCTTCCGGTCATCTGCAAAATGGGGACCCCGCCCATTTCCTTGATGATGTGGCATCCCACCAGAGATGACAGTCGCATCACCGAGCTCTGATTATCCGTCATATTGATGCCGTGGACCTTGTCTTTCAGCAGCGAAATGTGTTCTTTCATCTCCGAGATATCGGTTCCCTTGGGCGGGCCGACTTCCGCGGTGACAATGAAATCCCCGGATTGAAGTGCGTCTTTGAACGAAACAGCCATCTTTTATTCTCCTTTGTAAACTTCGTGCACCTGCTTTGCCGGATGACACTGAACCAGGTGGTTGCGCGGCGGAAAATCCTTCCGGATATTATCGAGTTTGCCCATTTTCTCAAGGCGCCGATAGATCAGGGTCCAGGCGCAGTTCTTTTCCTTATCCACTTCGCATTTGCCGTGATCGGTGCCGCCGCAGGGGCCGTTTAAAATGCCCTTGGCGCAGACCGTCACCGGACAGATGCCGGCGGTTTCCCCCAGAACACAATCCCCGCAGGCCCGGCAGCGCTCTTCCCAGGTGCCGTCCTTCGGCGTCATGCCGATAAAACGCGTGTTGACGCCGGGAAGAATCTGAAGCGGCTCCGAGAGATCCGCAAGAAGCTGGACCCCGGCACCGCAGGCCATTGAAACCACGAGGTCATAATCCTGAAGCTTGTTCAGCACAAGTTCCATGTATTCGCGGTTGCACTGGCGCTCCACCGTATCTTCATCGATCTGGATGTCCTTGCCGTCTTTTTTAAAGCTCATGCGAAGCTGGGAAGCCAGAAGCCCGACTTCTTTTTTCCCGCCCGCCATGCAAACGCTCACGCAGGTATCGCAGCCCAGAATGAAGACTTTCCGGCAGCCGGCGAGCATGGTTTTGATTTCATCAAATGGTTTTCTTTCCGCTACGATCATTTCAACACCTCGTATAAATTATTAGGCTGAAAGACCGAAGGCTGAAGGGTATAACCCTTTTGCCTCCGGCCCATCCTTATATATCGGCTGCCATTTCCAGCGCCGGATCGGACTTTTTCTGAACCCCGGTAAGCACCGTGAGCTGCACGGCCTTGACCCTGCGATAGACTTCCGATGGCTTTCGCAGGCTACCATTAACGGTGAGAATATCTTTTTCAATGGAAATGCCGAAAAGCCGCTCGTTCTCTTCCAGGAAAGGCAGAATCAGGTTCCAGTCCGCATCCGTGAATTCCGCAAACTCGCCGCCGTTCAGTTGATCCTCCAAAAGCTTGCGGTGGGGATCGCGCGCAAATATCGCTCCCCCGGATGCCAGTGAAAAGAGGTTGGAACCCGGATAGGGCGTGGGCAATTCCTTCAGGCTGCCGTCATCGGCAAACGCCATGCCGTTTAGAATCACGAAACCGCCGCCATTATGGGGATCTCCGGCCATGAAGGATTCCGCAAGGTAATCGAGGGCCGTGCCATTAATCACCACACGCGGCCGACCCACGGCATTGATAAGCGGGCGACCCGCGGCATTTCCCATCACATAGACCGATCCGCCCTTGGCGCCGTACATGAAGGTCTGGCCCACATCGCCGAACACCGCAAGCTTTCCGTCCTTCATGATCTGACCGAGCTGATCCTGGGCATTGCCGTGAACATTGATTTCCATGCCGTCGATACCGGAAGCCAGATAGTCTCCGGAACTGCCGTAGACATCGATCCGCACATCCCAGGTGTTGGGCCCGAATCCGTTTCCGGTAAAGCGCTGGCCCCGGTAACCGTAAACGATGAAGCGTTTCCAGCCCTTGAAATAGGCTTCGCAGAGCAGGCGCGCATCACAGTCGTCGCCTTCGGGTTCAAATTCCCGGGTATACACCACCAGGATTTCCTCACCGCCCCGGGGCTCGCGCAACAAGTCCCGGGTCTTGAAATCAATGTAACGATATCGCCCGCCCGCCGGCTGATTCAAATCCGGAGTTGCGGCAAAAATCTCACGAAGGCCGCCGCGGACGATCCATAAGATCCAGGCGCGTTTTTTATCTCCCGTGGGAAATCTGCGGTCATTCAAAAGCGTCAGGACTTCGATGGCCACGGCCTTGGCCGAATCGCTGCCTCCGGCTGTCCGAACAAGCTCCGCGCAGGCCCAGCGGAAGGTGTTGTAATCCCAGAGCGGAACGCCGCCGGCCAGATATGCGAACATTTCTTCGATCCGGCCCTGGCTGAACTGAAGGGAAAGGTTGCCGCGGATTTCCCCCTCTTGTGAGGGTGTTGTAACCGTTGCGGTCGCATCGCAGCATTTCTGGTTTTCAGCCAGGGTCTGAACGTTTCCGAATTTATCGGAACAGGTCAGGCGCATTGCGCCGTTTTCCGGCTTGACGGTAAAGACAAAGGTGCCGCCATCCGTATGGCTGCCGCCGCGGGCATTCCAGTACTTGTCGCAGACCGGACAAAAACGCGGATCTTCCTTGGACAGGCTGTCGAGCGTGGCATCGATGGCCTGTTTTTCCGAACACACCAGCCCGATCTGTACTTCCCCTTCCTGGAGCGCAAACACCTGAGGCCGCAGCATGGCCGTATCCGTGATGCCGATCAACTGGAATTGTTTCTGATAAGGATCATTTCTGGCAATGATGAAAAACCAGGGACCGTCCGGCGACCCGTGAATGTGGGCTGCCTGAATCGCCCGGTAAATCTTTTGCTTCTCCAATGGAAGCTGATCAAAATCCGCTTCCGTGGTGGGTGCCAGGGCTTCGATGATGTATTCCAGGGGATATTCATATACCCGGTTCAGCAGATCCAGCATCAGCACCGAGGCTTCCGTATCCGTGTGAAACAGGGGAAAAAGGCTGCGCTGTTTCAGGTATTCGCAGACCGAATGGTAATTGGCGAAATCTCCGTTGTGAACCAGGGCTTCATGCATGCCGCTGAAGGGGTGGGCCCCGCCCGGATGCCACACGCGGCCCTTGGTCGGATAACGCTGATGGGCAATCCAGATATGAGACTTGAAATCTTCCAGTTGATAATAGCTGGCCACCAGTTCCGCATATCCCACGATCTTTAAAATCATCATGTTCTTGCCGTGGGACATGACAAATGCTTTTTTATCGCCAAGCGTGGAATAAAACCGGGTGTTTAGCTTGAATGCGTTCTGGCACATGAATTCGTCTTCGGCCCGGCCGGGTTTCAGGTGCTCAAAATGATTTTTTGCCGTGAAATCACGCAGCACATCTTTTTTCACCCGGACGAAATAACGCATCACATCCGGAGGCTGCACGTCAAGCCCGGGAATGTCGCGATAATCGGCTACCGTGGGAATTTTTTCCGATTTGGCGATATCCAGCCAGGGATGAATAAACTCCGCTTCAACCGCCTTTGCAGCCGCCTTGTCTCCGGGATCGATCAGGGCCACCTGAAGCATGTAATGGCTGCCCAGAATTTCCGGTGTCACCCCTAGGGCTTCCGGCACAAATCCCACCGCGGCAATGCCGCCGCCCTTGCCGTTGCCGCGATTGTGCATTTGTTTGGAAGGCTCGAAAATATGCTTGCCGCCCACGGGGATGGAACAGGCAAAACCCGTGACCCCGCAGCCCCCTTCCTCCTCAACCTTGACGCCGGAAAGCGGGGGATATTCCCGGATCAGCCGCTCCCGGGAGGCCAGTATCCTTTCAGCAGCAGAAAGTGCTTTGCTGGTTGTACTCATTGACCATCTCCAATAAGAATGCAAGTGTTTAGGCTAAAGACCGCCGAGGGCTGATGGTTTTAAGCCGTCAGAATCCCGTCAGCCCGTATATCTCCGGTCTTTTCGCCTGTTTTAGTTATAATCCAGATGGCGCAGGCAATCGGTTCTGCCCACCAGTTCGCGAATGCTGCGCATGCCGAGCTGCTGAAGGACGCCGACGATCTGTTTGCGCCAGGACGCATACAGGTTGTAAACCCGCTGGGCGCCCCAGTCCACGGTGACCAACTCGGCAAGTTCCGGATCCGTTGTGGCAATGCCGCGCGGACAGCCGCGCCCGCTTTCGCAGGAGCTGCATCGGGTGCATTCCAGCGCCACCAAGCCGGCAGTCCCCTCCACCACGCCGTCCGCGCCCAGGGCAATGGCCTTCAGAACATCGTGAGCCGTTCGAATGCCGCCGCTGGCAATGAGCGTCACCTTGTCGCGCACACCTTCTTCCACCAAAAAACGATGCACCTTGGGAATGGCGTATTCAATCGGCATGGCAATGTTCTTTTTGGCGATGTCCGGAGCCGCGCCGGTGCCGCCGTAGCTGCCGTCCAGATGCACGATGTGGGCACCGGCATAATAACTGCCGATGGCCACCATATCCACATCCGCCGGCGTCGAAACCTTGACCGACACCAGGGCCTTGGGATTCATGGCCTTGATCCAGTCCACGTGTTTTTTGTGATCTTCCACGGAATAGACGCTGTGAAACGGAAACGGGGAAAAAAGGGCGCTGCCCTTGACGGCCTCGCGCATTTTGGCCACCCGATCGGTCACCTTGTCTCCCAGAAGATGCCCCCCCAGGCCGGGCTTGGCGCCCTGAGCGTACTTGAACTCGACGATTCGCACCCGCTGGATGGTTTCTTCCTTGACGCCGAAAAGCCCGGTAGCCACCTGGGTGATCATCTGCCGGTCAAAGGGATAGAGAAACTCCGGATATCCCCCCTCGCCGGTGCATCCGAAAGTACCCCAGAGCATGGCGGCCGTGGCCCGTGACACCATGGTGCTGTCGCTGACCGACCCGAACGACATGCCGCCCTGATACAGGGGAAGGGCAATGGTGATGCGATGGCTGTTGTCCCCACGCTTGTTAAGATCAATGCTGGTATCGATTTCATCCGCTGGAATGGCTTGAAGCGGTTTTTCAGGAAATCGAAACCGCAATTTGTCAAACCCGCCCCCGGAATTGCCGGTCCGGTATTCCAGGTCCACAGTGGGAAGCTCTCCGGTTTCAGCCTGATACCAGGTGCTCATGAGCAGATCCGCTGTCCAGCGGAAATCGCCCAGAGCCTTTATCTGCGGATTGATCACCACGTTCAGGGCCTGGTTGGGACATTTTTCCACGCAGAAACAGTCCCGGCTCCGGCACGCATCCGGACCGACACAGAGATAGTCCCTGGGCGTTCCCATGCGGGTCCCCGCCTTGAAATGCACCCCATGCGGACAGGTGACCACGCAACCGGAGCAGCTTTTACACTGTTTCCCGCGCTGAACCCTGTATTTGCCGATGGTATGACGAAATCGTGAAGCTGTTTTTCGGATCTCTGCCTTCACGGTCTGAATACTCCTTATATAAAAGTTAGGTGATAAGCGTTCACTGAAGCCAGGAACCGGGGGTCTGTCATCACTTTCCCCGATCCCGGGTCAGGGTTATTTCTGCCCGCCAAAAATAGTGCCGAATGTATCTCTTTCCAGGTCTTCGAAGAACATGGCCCGGCCGGCTTCGCCGCGCACCCGGCGCACATCCCGGATGCCCATGGCGCCCATCAGTTCGATGAGCTGGCTCCACCAACTGCACATCAGATTCACCATGCGCTGGCTGCCGTATTCGGGGTCCAGATTTTGCAGTTTCACGGGACAGGATTTTCCGGCCACGCAGCGTTTGCACACGCGGCACTCCAGGGCGATCAGCAGCGGCAGGTCAATGGCCGCGGCGTCCGCACCGCAAATGATGGCTTTGGGCAAATGTTCCGCCAGGGCAATTCCGCCGCTGACGATCAAGGTAACCTGATCCCGGACGGTTTCATTCACCAGATGGGTATGAATGTCACGCAGGGCATCCTTGACAAACCGCGGTTCGTCGCTGTCCACGAATTCGTTTCCCCGGTAATCGGCAAAGAGATGAATGACTTCCGCTCCGGCCCGGGCCAGATCCGCAGCAATGGTTCTGGCTTCGGGATTCATGGGCAGGCGAACGGAAACCACCCGCTGCGGATCGCGTTCTTTAAGCTGCTGAACGCGTTGCCGGACATCGGGCGCATAGAATAGCTCGACCATTTTCACGCCTTCGAGAATTTCCGCATCCGGATCAAAGGGTCCGGCAGGCAGCAGGGGAATGAGCTGTGCCTTGAAGGGCAGGAGATATGCGCCGTAGATTTCCGGGGTAACGTACATCAGCGTGCCGATCTGCCGGGCTGCGCCGGCCAGGGACAGCGTAATCCCCTTTCCCAGGTTGCCAAAGGGCAGCGTGTTGAAAATCACCGGAAGGGGAACCTCGACCAGAGGAAACATCTCCTGGCTCATCCTGCCGGAGGCATCGAATTCCAGATGGTGCTGCTTTCTTCCCACATCAATGGCGGTGCTGATATATTCGCGGCTATGGATGCCGTCGCGGGTGGGCCGAACGATTTCAGACATGTCCGTCCACATGGCATCAAAGCCCGGACCGCTGAAAGGACCCCGGTATCCGGCGCCGGATACCGGAATCTTGCCGGTCTCGGCCTGGAACCAGGTGTTGTGAATGATATCCGGTTTCCAGTAGGCATCGCCCATCCTGAGAAATTCCGGGTTGATCGTCTTGGAGAGCACCCCGCGGGGGCAGTTCTGGATGCAACTGAAACAGTTCTTGCACTGGTAATCGATGGAATCCACCAGGGTTTGCGCATCATAGGCGCGGTTCTTATACACGTCATAGAGGCAGCGCTTCTTGACACAGGTCGTGCATTTCAGGCAGTCCTCTTCAAAATCGATGATTCCCGACCGACCCACGGGAATATAGCGCGGCGCGGCAGGCGTCGGTTTAATATGATATTTTTTAGGCATTTGTCTATCTTCCTCGTTTTAAATGCGATCCCGGAATGCGCGGTTACGGCAGAGCTTCCGCAAGAATCACAGGCATCATGCGGCTGCGGACATCCACGGACCGATTTCCCGGGCACAGGCAACCGCATCCCGAAGCGCCGCGGCAAATGAAGATTCATCGCCGGCAGCGATATTAACCATGCGGATACGGTTTTCCCCCATCCCCGCTTCAGCCAGCAACCGGTTGGCATAACGCACCCGCATTCTGGCCCGCAGATTTCCTTCCACAAACTGACACTGGCCTTCCGGGCAACCCACGATCATCGCAAGGGTCGCCCCTGTTTCGATGGCCCGCAGCAGATAGAGCGCATCCGTGCGTCCGGAACAGGGCAGTCGGGAAATTCGAATCTCCGCCTGATCTTCGGGAATGATTTTCTCGACATCTTCTTCGGAAGCCGCCGAGGAGTTGGCGCAACAATAAATCACAATCTGAGGTTTCATCGATACTCCTTACCGCTGAGCAGAAAAACAAACCGACCCCATAAAAGCGGCCAGGTCCCAGGCAAAACAACCCTAAGGAAAAGGTAAAAAAATAACCGTCGGGCCATACCCCGTTGTAAACAGGGTAAAGCAAAGCAGGTTAGGCATTTTTTCGTCGGCAAATGGAATCGGGCAGGATCGGCGTTGGTCCAGGAAACTGAATGGGTCGGGGCACTCGGAAGATCATCGAGAAAACCAGGCGAAACTTTCCTGCTTACCATCCTTGATCGGAAAACCCGCAACATCTCTTCGTTGAGACGTTGACCGCATTGCAGCAGAAGTCGGCTTTGACTTTAACCTGATTGTATAAAGAAAAAAATTTCAAAAGGCAAGAAGTTTTTGAAAAACGATTCAGGAGACAAAATTGAGAAAACTGCGCACATAATTTTTTTTGCTGTTTTTTTGAATCATGCAAAAATCAGCCTTGAAATCCCTTTAAAATTCATATAGGGCTTATACTAACAATTCATCCTCTTTTTTTTGAAATCAGAAATTCTTTGGCGCATCAGCGCAAACACGACGTCAGCAGCTTAAGTCTATTCCCCCGTTTTTAAAAAAGATGGGGATTTATGGGGAAACAAGCCATGGTCATTGAACGCTGACAGGGTGTTTTTATTTCGTTTTGGCTGAGTGTTCACTCCGGAAAAGACCTCGAAATGCCTTTTCTCGGCTCGATGGTAGGGAGGCCGGCGCATGACCCCAAGGTTACCAAAGATTATTTTTGCAATAGCTGTCCTGGCTGCGGCCGGTGTTTTTTTTGTGATGTTCGGTCCCCCCAGACTCATGGCCAAGACAGAGTCCCCGGATTTCTGCGCCTCCTGCCATGTCATGGAGTCCCAATATGAAGCATGGTTTCATACCGGCGCGCATCGCGGCATCAAATGCATCGATTGCCATCTTCCTCATGAGAACATCGGGGCCTATTACATCTGGAAGTCCATTGATGGCATGAAAGATACCGTTGTGTTTTATTCCGGCAGGGTTCCTGAAACGATCACGCTTTCCGGTCATGGGGAAAAAGTGGTGCAGTCCAACTGCATCCGCTGTCACGAAACCACGGTTGAAAAAATCGACCCGGAACGCATGTGCTGGCAGTGTCACCGCTGGCTTCAGCATAGTCAGGCCGGCGGCAGACTCATGAACTAATGCCTTACCAATCATTCTCTTTAATCAAAAAGGAGGCCCGATGTCTTTTTCAGTTCACCCCTCGGTGGTTCGCGTATTGATGGTTTTTGCCATTTTAGCGGTACTGGCCGGATGTCAGCCGTCCAAGCCCGAGCCCAGGCAGACCGTTGTCATTCCGGACGGTGAAATTGATCCCTCGGTCTGGGGCAAGGCCTATCCCGAAGAATACGAACTCTGGAAGAAAACCGCCGAGCCCATATCCAAGCGAACCAGCAAGTACAAAACCGGCATGGACGGGGGACTTATCACCGTGGACAAATTATCCGAATTTCCCTACATGGCGCTGCTGTTCAACGGCTGGGGATTCGGCACCGAATACAACGAGCCCAGGGGGCATGCAAACATGATCCGCGACCAGTTGGAGATCGATTCCTCGCGTCTGAAGGCCGGCGGTGTTTGTCTGACCTGTAAAACCCCTTACGCTCCGAAACTGCAAAAAGAGCTGGGACCGGATTATTACAAAAAACCTTTCAAGGAAATTCTGGATAAAATTCCCGAAAAAGACCGGACCCTGGGCGTGGCGTGCATTGACTGCCACAGCAACAAGGATATGACCCTTAAAATCTCCCGAGGGTTCACACTGACAAAAGCCCTTCAGGACATGGGCACGAACCCGGATGCGCTGACCCGCCAGGAAATGCGCACCACGGTCTGCGCGCAGTGCCATGTCACGTACGCCATCAATAAGGATGCGGAAGGAAAATCCACCGGCGTTTATTTCCCCTGGCAGAACAGCAAATGGGGAGCGGTTACCATCGAGGACATCATCAAAAGACTCCGCAGCGATGAAACGGTCAAGGAATGGAAACAGACCGTCACGGGTTTCAAGATGGCCTTCATCCGCCATCCGGAATTCGAGTTCTGGACGAACAACAGCGTGCACTTCAAGGCCGGAGCCTCCTGCGCGGATTGCCACATGCCTTACACCAAGGTCGGCGTGTATAAGATTTCCGACCATCGGGTGATGAGCCCCGTCCAGAACGAGATGCGGGCCTGTCACCAGTGTCATGCCGAAAGCCCGGACTGGCTCAAGGAAAGGGTTTTCTCCATTCAGGACCGCACCGTGTCCATGATGCTGCGCTCCGGCTATGCCACGGCCACGGTCGCCAAGCTTTTTGAAGCCACGCACAAGGCCAGAGACGCCGGTAAAACCATCGACGAGGAACTGTATAATAAGGCAAAAGATTTCTACGAAGAAGCCTTTTACCGGACGCTGTTCATGGGCGCCGAGAATTCCATCGGATTTCACAATCCCCCGGAAGGCCTGAGAATTCTCGGGGATGCCATTGCGTTTGCCACCAAATCGGAAGGTTTCCTGCGGCAGCTTCTGGCAAAGGCCGGCGTCGATGTGCCGATAAAAGTTGACCTGGAGATCATGAAATACGTCGATGAGCGTGGAGAGAAAAAGTTAAAATTCAACCCGTCCCTCGAGTTCAAAGACCCCATGGGACTTCAGGACCGGTTTTAAGCTCCCGCCTTACCCCGTGCAGCAGCAGCCTGTCATCACCGGCTTGCTGCACGGGATTTTTCCATACCCTTCTCCCCTAAAAAGCGATGCTGTTTGTCTGATGTCCGTCAGGTGTCCGACAGCGTTACGAATAAGGCATCGTTTGGTTGAAACAATATCATAAAAATATCGCCTTTGCGGAGTGATTTTTTGGATGTAAGCACGATTATCGAGGACAGTTTCCGTCAATCCGACTTTTTGCTCGGCATCACGGAATCGCATGCAATCGATATCCTGAACCGAGGAATTCGTATCCACTTGAAATCAGGTGAATATTTGTTTCACCAGGGTGATCGGGCCAGAAAATGTTTTTTTGTTTTAAACGGCCGCATGAAACTCATCAAACTCCATGAACAGGGAAAAGAGGCCATCATCCGGTATATCGGTCCCGGAGAATTAACCGCCATCCTTTCTGTTTTCAAGGGAAAGGATTATCCGGTCACCGCGGAAACCATCGGCCCTACGGAAGCCGTTGGATGGGACAAGCAAACCATGGAGCAGCTCATGCTCAAGTATCCGCCGTTGGCGGTGAATATGCTCCGGTGCACCATCGATCGCCTTGACGAGTTACAGAACCGCTACCTGGAAATCTGCACGGAACAGGTGGAACAGCGCATCGCCCGCGCCCTGCTGCGCATCATGAAGCAGTCCGGCCTTAGAGAAGAGGACGGCATCCGCATCGACTTTCCGCTCAGCCGCCAGGAACTGGCGGATTACATCGGTACCACTATTTTCACAGTAAGCCGCATTCTAAGCACCTGGGAAAAGAAAGGCTGGATTAAATCCAAACGGGAGCAGATCACCGTCTGCGACCCCCATTCCCTGGTGCTGTTTTCAGAACATCTATGATACGGTAGTGTTTTTTGTATCGAATGACCCTTTCTTGTTTTTTCTCGTCTTTGCGCCAGCGCAAAGACCCCGGCTGTGGACGATGCTATCATTCAATCATGATAAAAATTGATTCGGAAGAAGGCAACTATGCGGCCATTGTTCCCGTCGGACTGGATTCCGGGTCCGGCGGGCAACCCCTTAACGACTGAAGGGAGAAGCACTCATGCGTGATTCAAATGGCAAAACCTGTGGCCCGGTGGATATTTCCGAGTCGGATATCCTTGCTGCGATGAAGGATATCCAGGGCTATATCGATATCAGCCCCGGTGACTTCAAAGAGGTGTTTCAGGTGGCTTTCACCCATGCCGTCCAGCGAATCATGAACTCCCTGAAAGCCGCCGATATCATGACCCGGCCGGTGAATGTGATCGGGATCGAGATGGATCTGTTGCAAACCGCTACGTTTCTGGCTGAAAAGCGGATTTCCGGCGCCCCTGTCGTCGATTCTGACGGCAGAATTGCGGGAGTCGTGTCCGAGAAGGATTTTCTTGCAATGATGGGCGTGGGGAAAACGGTATCCTTCATGCAGATCGTCGTCCACTGCCTGAATAACAAGGGCTGCATGACGCCCGTCGTGAAAAATCATTCCATCCGGGACATCATGACGACGCCTGCGATAACTGCCGGACCGCAGATTACGGTCGGGGCGATTTCGGCCCTGTTCATCGACAGGCAAATCAACCGCCTCCCCATTGTCGATACCGCCGGAAAGCCGATCGGAATTGTAACCCGCACGGATCTTGTTCACGCCAATCTTTTATCCCGATAGAGGCCGACTGCCATGTTATTTTTCCAAAAAATGAGAGGAAGCGGCCAGAGCCCGCCACGGGTGAGTTTTGTTGAAGTATGCTGGTCCTGGATCGGCAGTTTCATCGGCATTGCCGCGGTTGCCCTGATACACTACAAACTTATCGACCGGAACGGCCTGCTCATGCTTATCGGCTCATTCGGGGCCTCGGCCGTGCTCATTTACGGGGCTGTTCGCAGCCCGCTGGCGCAGCCGCGAAATCTGATGGGCGGCCATATTCTTTCAGCCTTCATCGGGGTGACCGCCAGTCAATGGCTGGGCGGATACCCGTGGCTGGCTGCCGCCATGGCTGTTTCCACCTCGATTGCCTTGATGCATCTTACCCGAACGCTTCATCCTCCGGGAGGCGCCACAGCCCTGATCGCGGTGATCGGCGGAGAGAGCGTGCACAGGCTGGGGTATCTCTATGTCTTGATGCCTGCGGCCCTGGGGGCTGGTGTGATGCTTGTCGTCGCCCTCATCGTCAACAATATTCCAAAGACTCGAAAATACCCCGAATTCTGGTTCTAAAACAGATTTTTCCATCAGCCAACCTTTCCATTATTGAATATATCCCCAAACATCCCGGAGATATCCAATGACCGATGAATCGATTTTAAACAAACTGCGTTTTTTCCGTTCAAAATTAACAAAGAACGGGTGCCGGGAAGAAAAAACAGCGGATGATTGGGCCGAGATCCGCTACGGTCAACGGGGTTGGGAAGATTTTTATCGGCGCCGCTGGCAGTATGATAAGAAAGTTCGCTCCACCCATGGCGTGAACTGTACCGGGTCCTGCTCCTGGGATGTCTATGTTAAAAACGGCATTCTGGTCTGGGAAACCCAGAACACCGATTACCCCGATAGCGGAGAAGGCTGTCCGAATCATGAACCCCGCGGGTGTCCGCGGGGAGCCACCTGTTCGTGGTACACTTACAGCCCGGTGCGACTGAAATACCCGCTGATAAGGTCCAGCCTGATGGAAATGTGGCAAAATGCGCTGCTGCTGCATCGGGACCCGGTGAGTGCCTGGACAAGCATTATGGATGATCCTGAAAAACGCAACCGGTTTCAGAAGGACCGCGGAAAAGGCGGGTTTGTCAGAGCGACCTGGGAGCAGGCCGCAACGCTGATCGCGGCATCCCTGATACACACCATCAAGGCTTACGGACCAGACCGAATATTCGGATTCTCACCGATCCCGGCCATGTCAATGGTGTGTTACGCATCCGGTTCACGTTTTCTTTCACTTATCGGCGGCTCCATGATCAGCTTTTACGACTGGTACTGTGATCTGCCGCCAGCCTCACCGCAAATCTGGGGAGAGCAGACCGATGTTCCGGAAAGTGCCGACTGGTATGAATCCACGTATCTGATCGTATGGGGGACGAATCTGCCAATGACCCGCACACCGGACGCCCATTTCTTCACAGAGGCCCGTTACAGGGGGGCCAGGGTAACCGCCGTAGCGCCGGACTATGCCGAATACGTCAAGTTTGCCGATACCTGGCTGCCTGCCAAAGCCGGCACGGACGCCGCCCTTGCAATGGCAATGACCCACGTCATTTTCAAAGAATTCCACATGGATCGCAAGGTTGACTATTTTACCGAGTATGCAAAGACATACTCGGACCTTCCATTTGTTGTCATGCTTGACCCGGACGGTGACTCCTGGTCTCCGGGACGTTTCCTGCGTGCTTCGGACCTGGGCTTTGAAACCCGGCATGCACAGTGGAAAACAATACTTTTCAATGCCGTCGATCAGTCCTTCTGTGTTCCCAACGGCAGCATCGGGTTCCGATGGAGCGACGAGGGCCGCTGGAATCTGAAGCTGGAGGAAAGCGACAACAAAATCGACCCGCTGCTCAGTTTCGCCCCGCAGGCGGATACCTGGAAGACCGTCTCATTTCCCATCTTTGAATCGCACGGGGCAACATCCAAAACCGGCATCGTTCCGGTTAAAAAAATTACAACGCCCTCAGGCGAGATGCACGTTACCACCGTATTTGATCTCATGGCAGCCCACCTGGGAATTCTTCCTGGGGAAGCGCCCGGTAAAACGGCGGATTACCCTTCAGGGTATGAAGACCCCAAACCCTATACGCCTGCCTGGCAGGAATCCATCACGGGCGTACTCCCGGCAGATGTCATTCGTGTGGCTCGCGAGTTTGCCGACAATGCTGAAAAAACCCGTGGAAAATCCATGATCTTTCTCGGTGCCGGTACCAACCACTGGTATCACGGCGATATGATTTACCGGACCATTATCGGGATGACCACATTGTGCGGTTGTCAGGGAGTCAACGGCGGCGGGTGGGCGCACTATGTCGGACAGGAGAAGGTCAGGCCCCAGGCGGCCTGGTCCCAGGTGGCATTCGGGCTGGACTGGCTCCGGCCCCCTCGCCAGCAGAACGGTACATCCTTTTTTTATTTTGCGACCGACCAGTGGCGCTACGATAACTTCAACCCCGAGGCCATCCTGTCGCCGCTGACCAGGACGGCGCCTGCCCGTCACATGGCCGATTATAATGTGATCGCCGCGCGTCTGGGCTGGCTGCCGTCATACCCGCAGTTCAATCAAAATCCCATCGAATTATGCAAGGAAGCTGTCAAGCAGGGGGCAACAACCGATGAAGAAATCGTCGCCTATGCCACCAAACAGCTCAAAAACGGTGCATTGCGGTTTGCCCTGGAAGATCCGGACAATCCCGCCAATTTTCCACGCGTGCTGTTTCTGTGGCGGGCCAATCTGCTGGGTGCCAGCGGAAAAGGGCATGAGTATTTTCTGAAACATCTGCTCGGGGTTGAAAACGCGGTCATGAACACGGACACCACCCTGCGCCCCGAAGAAATCCAGTGGCGCGAGCCGGCCCCGGAGGGTAAATTGGACCTTTTGGTGACCCTGGAACTTCGCATGTCCACCAGTGCGCTTTATGCCGACGTGGCCCTGCCCGCCGCTGGTTGGTATGAGATGCATGATCTGAATACCACCGATATGCATCCATTCATTCATCCGTTCAATCCTGCCATTGATCCGCCCTGGGAAACAAGAACCAACTGGGAGCAGTTTAAAACCATCGCCGAAAAATTTTCCGAATTGGCTGCCGATCATCTGGGAAAAGTGCAGGATCTGGTGGCCTCCCCGTTGATGCACGACAGCCCGGACGAGATCGCCCAGCCGGAAGTTAACGACTGGCGCAAAGGACAAGCCGAGCCGATTCCAGGAAAAACCCTTCCCAACTTGTCCGTGATCCTGCGTGATTTTCCCAACACCTATAAGATGATGACGGCCCTGGGGCCCCTGGCTGAAAAGGCGGGCATCGGATCGAAAGGCGTCGTGTGGAACGCATCCGATGAATACGAATCGTTGAAAACAACCGTGGGGACGGTCCTGCAGGAAGGTATCATTCATGGAATGCCAACCCTGGAGGAGGCCAGGGATGTTGCTGAAACCATACTGGCCCTTGCACCGGAGACAAATGGAGAGACTGCTGTAAAATCCTGGGCAGGTGTCGAACAAAAAACAGGATTAAGCCTTCAGCACTTAAGTATCCGCCGTCGCGGTGAAAAGTACCGATTTGACGATCTCACGGTCCAGCCGCGCAAAATCATCACCTCTCCGATCTGGAGCGGCATTGAATCCGAAGATCGTCGTTACTCCCCGTTTGTCATTAATATTGAAGAGAAGGTGCCGTTTCGGACCCTCACCGGCCGGGCCCAGTTTTATCAGGACCACGCATGGATGCGGGATTTTGGAGAACAGTTGCCGGTGTATCGCCCTCCCCTGGATATGCTGGCCCTTGAATCGACCCATGTCAAGCGGGATCCCGGCAAGGAAATCACACTCAATTACCTGACCCCTCATTCCAAATGGTCCATTCACAGCACTTACTCCGACACGCTGACCATGCTGACGCTGTTTCGGGGCGGTGAAGCCATCTGGGTCAACGACGCGGATGCAACAAAAATCGATATCAAAGACAATGACTGGTTGGAATGCTTTAACGTCAACGGCGTGGTGATGGCAAAGGCCGTGGTCAGCCCGCGGATACCGCAGGGAACGGCGTTCATGTATCATGCCCAGGAGCGCTTGATCAACACACCGGGATCGAAGCTTTCCGGTCAGCGGGGCGGAACCCACAACAGCGTCACCCGGATCATGGTTAAACCGACTCATATGATCGGTGGCTACGCTCAGCTCAGTTATGGGTTTAACTACTATGGTCCCGTGGGATCCCAAAGGGACGAGATCATCGTGATCCGCAAGGCAGGGGAGGTCGATTGGTATGAAGATTAAAACGCAATATGCAATGGTGATGAATCTGGACAAATGTATCGGTTGCCATACATGCAGCATACCTTGCAAAAACGTGTGGACAAATCGTAAAGGCGCCGAGTACATGTGGTTTAATAACGTTGAGACCAAGCCCGGCATCGGGTATCCCAAAAAATGGGAAGATCAGAATGACCACCGGGGAGGATGGCAACTGAAAGAGGGGCGCCTGGGATTGAAAGCCGGCGGGCGCCTGTTCAAGGGACTGTCCATCTTCCACAACCCTGACATGCCGACGATTGATGACTATTACGAGCCATGGACTTACGACTACGAGAGCCTCGTTAAAAGTCCTCGCCGCAGGCAGCAGCCTTCTCTGCGCCCCCGATCCCTGGTGACAGGCGATCCCATCCGGCTGGAATGGGGTCCCAACTGGGAAGATGACCTGGCCGGTGTGGGGGAGACAGGCCCGGGTGACATCAATTTTAAAAATCTGGATTTTTCGGCCTTTCTCCAGTTTCGCAATATCTTCATGTTCTATCTGCCGCGATTATGCGAGCACTGCCTGAATCCTGCCTGCGTTGCGTCCTGCCCTTCGGGTGCTCTTTACAAGCGGGACGAAGACGGCATTGTGCTGGTTGACCAGGAGCGCTGTAGGGGCTGGCGTTACTGCGTATCCGGCTGCCCCTATAAAAAAGTGTATTTCAACTGGAAAACCGGTCGTGCCGAAAAGTGTATCTTCTGCTACCCGCGCGTCGAAGCCGGTTTGCCGACCCTCTGCGTCCACAGTTGTGTCGGTCGTATCCGCTATGTCGGCTTGCTGCTGTACGATGCGGATCGGATCTCCGAAGCGGCTTCGGCAGCATCCGATCAGGATGTTTATCCGGCCCATATGCGGATTTTGCTCGATCCTGAAGATCCCGCGGTTCAAAAAGCTGCGGCAGCAGAAGGCATTGCCAACTCCGTCCTTCGTGCCGCGGCACATTCACCGGTCTATAGGTTAATTAAAACATGGAAATTGGCACTGCCGCTGCACCCGGAATTTCGAACGCTTCCCATGGTCTGGTATATTCCACCGCTGAGTCCGGTTAAACATCACGCCGAATCTTCACAAGAGCAGGATTTTATCGACAGTCTTCGGATTCCGATCACCTATCTGGCGAACCTGCTTACCGCCGGGGATCCGGCCCCTGTCCGGCAGGCCCTCAAACGATTGTCCGCTGTCCGTCATTACATGCGATCCAAACGAATCGAAAAAAAGGTGGATAAGGCTGTACTCGACAGTGTCGGGTTATCAGAAGAAACCATCGAGAAGATTTACCGCCTCCTATCCTTGGCGAGCCTGGAGGAGCGTATCGTCCTGCCGAAAACCGCACCCGGGGATGCCGACCTTTTCACCCGCCAGGGCGTCTGCGGTTATGGAGACAGCAGCGCGTTTTGAAGAAGGATGGACAAGGATGAAAAAAAATCTCAGCCGTATTTATAAAATACTGTCTGTTTTGCTGGGCTACCCTGGCGAAGACTATTTAAGTCAAATCAAAGAGATAGAAGTCATCGCCGCAGACATGCCCCCGGATGAATTTAAAAACAGCATAAATGAATTCATAGCCTATATCAGAACCCGGTCAATGATTCGCCTCCGGGAGATTTATACGGACGCTTTTGACGTGAGCCCGGCAACCACCATGAACCTCACGTACCATATCTGGGGCGACAACGAGAAACGGGCCGGCATGTTAACCCGGTTACAGCAGGTTTACCAGGATGCCGGTTATGAACGGATATCAGGAGAGCTGCCGGACTATCTTCCCATGTTGCTCGAGTTTCTTTCGGCCTGCCCGGAGGATACGGATGTCAAGTTGATCTGGGAGTGTTTCCAGCATTTTGATACTTATATTGACCGACTGAAGCAAATGTCTCCGGCACATGCCGCGCTGCTTCAACCGCTTGCCGACACGGCAGTTAAGTACATTCAGTCCAAGGAGTTTTCCCCGCGTCAGCATGCGGCGGAGCTTCCTGGAAAACTAAACCGACCGTACCAGGAATTATAAAGGCGGCAATCATGGATCTGAAATATGAACTTATATTTACGGTTTTCCCTTATCTGTGTTTAACCACGTTTGTGGTGGGACATGCGTACCGGTATGTCACGGATCGCTTTGGCTGGAATGCCAGGTCCAGTGAATTTCTGGAAAAAAAATCCCTGTTTTACGGCTCTGTTCTGTTTCACTGGGGTATTGTGCTGACGTTTCTGGGGCATGCCGGCGGTCTGCTGATTCCGCAACGCTATCTGAATATGGCGGGTATCAGCGCCCAGGCCCATATGTTTATTGCCTACTGGTCGGGATTGGCGGTCGGCCTGTCCGCCTTTTCAGGGGCATTGCTGCTGCTGCGGCGACGGCTGACCATCTCGCGTGTTCAAGCGGCAGGCACCCTTAATGATATTATCACCATCATCGGCCTGGGTTTAGTCACTGGAGCCGGAACTTACAACGTCATTTTTGGTCACTGCGACGTCCTTTATACGGTGGCACCTTGGATCAGAGGAATTGTTACCTTTACCCCCGATCCGCGCCTGATGCTTGAAGTGCCATTCAGCTACAAGCTTCACGTCCTGAGCGCCCTGGCGCTGCTGGGTTTTTCACCCTACAGCAGACTAGTTCACATCTGGAGCGCTCCATTCAGCTATGCATTCAGACGTCATATTTTGTTCAGAAAGTATCCAGGGAGAGCCGCTGATGAAATCCGGGAGTGGGCCTGAATCGGGAAGAAGCAAACTGCAATCTGCCATTGCTGATTTCCCGCCGGCTTATTTCAGCATGGTCATGGCCACGGGCATCGTTTCGATTGCGTCGCACCTTTTGGACATGCCGCTCATTTCAGTGGCGCTTTTCGAGTTGAACATCGTCTGCTACTTCGTTTTGTGGATCTTTACCTGGGCCCGTATTTTCATCTATCCGCACCGTTTTTTCGATGATTTGAAGGATCATTTCAACGGTGTCGGATTTTTTACTATCGTTGCAGGCTCTTGTGTTCTCGGCAGTCAATTTGCCATTTTGATGAAAGCGTTTAAACCGGCCACTGCCTAGTTGATTATCGGCATCGTTTCGTGGGGATTGCTGATTTATTTCGTTTTCACGCTGTTTACGGTTGGAGCCGAAAAACCGTCAATAGAGAACGGAATAAACGGCGTTTGGCTGGTTTCCATTGTGGCAACTCAGTCCATATCCATCCTGAGCTGTTTAATCGTTTCTCATTTTCCCGGATTTGAAACCCTGATCCTGTTTTTTTCGTTTTGCATGTTCCTTGTTGGCGGAATGCTCTATTTTCTGATTATCACGTTGATCTTTTACCGGTTTATGTTTTTTCCACTGAAACCCGAGGCACTCGGACCACCCTACTGGATCAACATGGGTGCCGTTGCCATATCCACGCTTGCAGGGGCATCCCTGGTTTTAAACAGTGATAAGGCTGCGCTTCTGCAGATGCTCTCGCCCTTTATCACGGGTGTCACTGTCTTATTCTGGGCCGTTGCCACCTGGTGGATTCCCTATCTCCTGCTATTGGGTGCATGGCGATACATGATCGGCAGAATCAAGTTTACATATGATCCCCAGTATTGGGCAATGGTATTCCCTCTCGGGATGTATACAACCTGTACGTTTCAGTTGGCAAAGGCCATCCATCTGGACTTTTTACTGATAATTCCGCAATGTTTCATATATGCGGCTCTGTTGGCCTGGGGTCTTACATTTTTTGGGCTGCTGAAATTGCTTGTTCGATCTCTTTCTTCACATTGATATTCTTAATTATGACCTCGGATCACCACTGTCTAAAATAAGTAAAAAACGGTATCCGTCAGCAAACCTTTCCATTGCGGATTCTTCGGAACATCATGAAAAAACGATTAAATCCAATCATTGCAATCAGGTGCGATTGGATTCAGATGGAGGCATATATAAGGGATCATTCAGAAGCCGAATTCAGCCATGGAATGTGCAAAAAAACTTTATCCGGAAGCACATTATCTTTTGCTCAAATAAATGCATGATTTTGAGATCCGGCGCCATTTGGCCGATATGTCATGGCCTGGGATACGGGACAACCGCTTCCACAACTCTGGCCATGGAAACAACGCCTGAAATTCTCACCAGATCGACGAACAACTGCTTTACATTGACATAAGTCAATCTTTTTGCCAGATAATCTACAATGTTATTTAACATCTTTGCGCCAGCGCAAAGACCCCGGGCATGGATGATGCTATCGTCCGGTCATGATAAAGATTGATTCGAAAATAAGCATTCAGGAATTGCTGGAGCATCACCCCCGTGCGACAGCCGCGTTTATCAAACGCCGGATGCTGTGTGTAGGATGCCCTGCACAGGCCTTCCATACCCTGGAGGAGGTTGCCCGTATTCACGGCAACACAGTGGACGACTTGTGCGCCGCCATCCGGGAGACCATTCAAACGAAAGAAAAACCATGATGTCATTGTCCATGAATCGCCGCACGCTGGCGATGCTGGCGGTGCTTATACCGCTGGTGGCGCTGTTCATTTATGTTGTCCTGCGTTCCGGGCCGCTGACGCCGATTCCGGTGACCGTGACCGGGGTTGAAACCCGCTCCATCACACCGGCCCTGTTTGGCATCGGTACGGTCGAGGCCCGCTATACCTATAAGATCGGCCCGACGGTTGCCGGTAGGGTCAAGCGGGTGGACGTTCAGGTGGGCGACAGGGTCAGATCGGGTCAATTGCTGGGGGAAATGGACCCGGTTGACTTCGATGACCGCATCGCTTCACTCGGGGCTGCGCTCAAACGCTCCGAAGCTGCAGCGCTTACGGTCAAGGCTCAGATTCAGGAAGCCGCGGCGCGCAAGACCTATGCCGATGCTCAGGCAAGCCGCTATGAGCAATTGCTGCAGACACGCCTGGTGAGCGAGGAAATGGCGGGTGCCAGGAAGCAGGAGCGCGACGCGGCCGCTGCCGGGGTTGCCGCTGCCCGCGCCGGTCTGGATGCTGCGAATCAAGCATCGGCAAGTCTGCGCGCCGACCGCGATGCCCTGATCACGCAGCGCGCCAATCTGCGACTGATCGCGCCGGTAAATGGCCTGGTGACGGCGCGGAATGCTGATCCGGGCACTACCGTGATTGCCGGGCAGCCGGTGGTGGAGGTGATCGACCCGACGAGTCTGTGGATCAATGTGCGCTTTGATCAACTGCGCGTATCCGGTTTAAGTGCCGGTCTGCCGGTTTATATTGTGCTGCGATCCCGGGACGGGCGTGAACTTGGCGGGCGCGTGTTGCGCCTGGAACCGCTGGCGGATGCCGTGACCGAAGAAACCCTGGCCAAGGTGGTGTTCGATGCATTACCAGAACCATTGCCCCCGATCGGAGAATTGGCTGAGGTTACGGTGGCGCTGTCCGCTTTGCCGGCTGTGCCGGTGGTGCCGAACGCCAGTTTGCAGCGGGTGAATGGACGCATGGGGGTATGGCTGATCCGGAACAACACCCTGTGCTTTGCTCCGGTCAAGGTGGGCGCAACCGACCTTGACGGGCATGTGCAAATTATTGACGGAATCCAGGCTGGTGAACGCGTGGTAGCCTACAGCCGGCATGCACTCACAGCCCGCAGCCGGATCCAGGTTGTTGAGCATCTGACTGGAGTATTGCCGTGATCAGTCTGGCGGGACGTGATATCCAGCACGCCTGGGGCAAGTTTGTCTTTACAGGGGTGGGACTGGGGCTCTTGATCGGCGTAACACTGACCATGGCAGGGGTGTACCGCGGCATGGTGGATGATGCCAAGGCGCTCCTTGATAACAGCGGCGCGGACCTGTGGGTGGTGCAGCAGGACACCCTGGGTCCCTATGCCGAATCGTCCAGCCTGTATGACGATGTCTATCGCGGCATTCTCGGCATGCCGGGAGTGGCTCGCGCGGCCAATGTCACTTATCTGACCATGCAGATACGCCATGACGGACAGGATATTCGCGCCATGGTGGTTGGCGTGGTGACCGGCAGTCCGGGTGAACCCGGTCAGCCCGGTTATCTGATGTCCGGACGCCGGATCACCCGGAGTCACTACGAGGCTGTTGCCGATATCGCCGCGGGATTCAAACTGGGAGATCGCATTCGAATCCGCCGCAACCTTTACACCGTGGTCGGACTGACCAGACGGATGGTGTCCTCCAGTGGAGACCCGATGGTGTTCATTCCGCTCAAGGATGCACAGGAAGCGCAGTTTTTAAAAGACAACGATGTCATTGTTCAGCAGCGTCGCCGAACCGCCGCCAACCCGCTTTTCAATCGTCCCGGCGTTCCCGGCCTGCTGGACGCGACAATCGCCTCCCAGAGCACGAACCCCTATGTCAATGCGGTGCTGGTGCAGATTAACCCTGAACTTTCTCCGGAAGAAGCGGCGGAACCGATCCGGCGCTGGAAACGGCTTCAGGTGTATACCCGCAGCCAGATGGAGGAAATTCTGGTCGGCAAGCTGATCGCCACTTCGGCCAAACAGATCGGTATGTTTCTGGTGATTCTGGCCATTGTAAGCGCTGCCATCATCGCCTTCATCATTTATACTTTGACCCTGGGAAAAATCCGTGAAATAGCGGTGCTCAAGCTGATCGGCACCCGAAATCGCACGATTGCCTGGATGATCCTTCAGCAGGCCCTGGCCCTTGGCATCATCGGTTTTGTGGTGGGCAAGATCGCAGCGACTGTCTGGGCACCTTTTTTCCCCAAGTACGTGCTGCTGGTGCCGCAAGATGCCGTCCGTGGCTTTCTCTCATTGATGGCGATCTGCGTGCTGGCGAGCCTGCTGGCTATCCGCGCCGCACTCAGGGTAGATCCGGCGGAAGCGATCGGTGGCTGATATGCAGGGAAAAGGCATTCGAATCGAGGCCATTTGCAAGCGCTACGGCAAGGGCGACACCGCGGTCGATGCCCTCAAGGGCGTGGACATGCAGGTCTTTCCCGGTGAAGTCGTGGGACTGATCGGCCCCTCGGGCTCCGGAAAGAGCACGCTACTCAAATGCCTCGGCGCTGTGATCGAACCCACTTCCGGACGCATGACGCTGGGAGGTGAGGTCATTTATGACAATGCCTGGAAACTTTCTGATCTTCGGGCGCTTCGCCGCGACAAGATCGGTTTCGTGTTTCAGGCGCCGTACCTGATTCCGTTTCTCGATGTAACCGACAATGTCGCGTTGCTGCCCATGCTGGCCGGACGATCCAATGCCGAGTCCAGGAAACGGGCCATGGAACTGCTTGAAGCGCTGGATGTCACGCATCGCGCCAAAGCCATGATCTCGCAACTTTCCGGCGGCGAGCAGCAGCGTGTGTCCATCGCCCGCGCCCTGGTCAACCGGCCGCCGGTGATCCTTGCCGATGAGCCCACCGCGCCACTTGACTCTGAGCGGGCCATGACCGTGATCCGTATACTCAATGATATGGCCATCCAATATGAAACCGCCATTATCGTCGTGACCCACGATGAAAAGATCATCCCGACCTTCAAGCGCCTCTACCGCATCCGGGACGGCAAAACCCGGGAAGAGGCGGGTGAAGGCCGGGCGTTTATTTGAAAAATCATAAATTTGCTTAAAGTAAGGCAATGCATGGCAGTCCTTCCCATGACAAGGCAAGTGAGCGGATAATGCCGTTATTTGACGGAAACCCAACACCCCATTTTTATAAAGTTACCATAGGATAGATTTATCAGGACCCATCAACGTGTAATAAAAAAGGCAGCAATGATTCCGAAAAGAATAAGGCAACTATATCCAAAAGGAGAAATCGAAATGGTGAAATCGATATCAGGTCTTACAAAAACATTTTTGGCTTTAACCATAGCAGCGTCATTGGTTCTCGGTATGCATGGCTATGCAGCGGCCCATTGCGACACCCTTGATGGCCCTGTCATTCAGGATGCACGCAAGGCGTTGGATACCAAAGACGTCACTCCAGTTCTCAAATGGGTACGGTCCAAGGACGAGAAAAGCGTGAAAGATGCCTTCAACAAAGCGCTTTCCGCACGTGGCCAGAAACAGCAGGAAGCCGCCGAAATAAAGTCTTTCGAAACTCTTGTAAGAATTCACCGTGCCGGTGAAGGTGCGTCATTCAGCGGGCTAAAGCCTGCCGGTGAGGTGGAACCCGCCATTGCGGAGGCTGACAAGGCACTGGCTGACGGCACGGCGGATTCTCTGGTAAAGATAATAACGGACACGGTGACCCGGGGCATCCGCCAGCGCTATGAGAAAGCCGCCGAAGCGTTAAAGCATAAGGACGAGAGTGTACAGAAGGGGCGTGAGTTCGTAGCAGCATATGTCGAATACACGCATTACGTGGAGCGACTATCCATGGATGCCGGCAGCGAATCTGCGCATCACGCGGAAGGCGTCCACAAGAAGCATGCGCCGCCTGAACATAAACATGGCGATTAACCATGTGGCAATCGCAAATAGCCCAAAAGGCCTGTCACTGCCAAAAGGGGATAGCAATAAAAGACTCAAAAAATGACTTCAACACCGTATTCAGCAACAGTGCTGAGATCATCGGAGTATTCGGACAATTTTACGAACTTTGTCCTCGTTGTGAAGAGGATTGTATTCTGAATACACATATCGCAGGAAAGGAAAGAAAGTCATGATTAAGCGTATCGAAGTATTCAAAGAAAATAGTTTCAGCGACAAAAACATGAAAAAATTTCTGCTACACGACTCGTCGGATTTCAAGATTCTAAATTTCAATTTCAGTCCGGGTCAGGAATTGCCGATTCACGCTCACGACATTGACGGGCAATTGTCTATCGTAGTTCTGGAAGGCAGCGGAGAGTTTCTGGGCAAAGATAACACGAGTTTTTCGGCAAATCCGGGAGATGTTCTGATTTCCGATATTCGCGAACCGCATGGTATCCGGGCAAAATCGAACATGCGGGTTCTGGTAACGATTGCACCGCCGATATGACACCATAAAGGAGAAACTGATGACAATAATCATTGATGAAGGAGAATGTATCGGTTGTGGAAGTTGCGTGGAGCTTTGTCCAGAAGTATTTCAAATGAATGAGGACAAAGAAAAGGCAGAGGTGATCCTGCCTGAAGGCGGGCCGAAAGACTGTATTGAGGATGCCATCGACACCTGCCCGGTATCCTGCATCCATTGGCAGAATGAATAATCAATGGTTCCCGGATCTCCGGATCATACCGGTAACATGTTGCTGCGGCGAAGGAAACGAAAAAGCTGAAACACTTTTTCGAATCGTTTCAACAAAGCGCAGGTCACAATGCTTGAAACCCGTTCACACAAACTTGTGAGAACGGGTTTCTACTTCACCTCGACCCGAGCTTCCCCCCAATCTCCCCCTCATATCTCGAAATTATCCCAGAATCGCCTTCAAATCCGCATCCGGAGTGGTGATGGGTTTGATGTCAAAGGCTCTTACCAGGGTTTCCAGCACATTGGGTGTCAGAAAGGCCGGCAGCGACGGGCCCAGGCGAATGCCCTTGATCCCCAGGTGAAGCAGCGCCAGCAGGACGCATACGGCCTTTTGCTCATACCAGGAAATGATCAGTGACAGCGGCAGGTCATTGACGCCGACATTAAAGGCCTGGGCAAGAGCCCCGGCAATCTGAACCGCCGAGTAGGCGTCATTGCACTGGCCGACATCCAGGAGCCTCGGAATGCCGCCGATATCGCCAAGCTCTTTATCAAAGAAACGGTATTTACCGCAGGCCAGGGTCAGCACCACGCAGTCCTTGGGGACTTTTTCCACGAATTCGGTGTAATAATTCCTTCCGGGCTTGGCCCCGTCACAGCCGGCCACCAGGAAAAACCGACGAATGGCGCCGGACTTGACCGCTTCAATGACCTTGTCCGCAACCCCCAGTACGGCATTTCGCGCAAAGCCCACGGTGACTTCCTTTCCCTTTTCATCTTCCGGAAAACCGGGCATCTCCAGGGCTTTGTCAATGACGGGCTTGAAATTCAAATCCGAGATGTGCGAAAGTCCCGGCCAGCCGACCATGCCGCTCGTAAACAGGTTGTCCTTGTATTCAACCTTGGGTCGCTGAATACAGTTGGTTGTCATTAAGATTGCGCCGGGAAAATTCGGGAATTCCTTGATTTGATTTTGCCAGGCCGTTCCGAAATGTCCGTAAAAGTGCTTGTATTTTTTTAACTTCGGGTACCCATGGGTGGGAAGCATCTCCCCGTGGGTATAGATATAAATTCCCTTTCCTTCCGACTGTTTCAAAAGCTCCTCAAGATCCAGCAGATCATGCCCCGAGACCAGGATCGCCTTTCCTTTTTTGTGTCCCAGCGGCACCCGGGTCGGCACCGGATGGCCGTAGGTGCCGGTGTTTCCGGCATCCAGAAGCTCCATGGCCTTAAGGGCCGCTTCACCGCACCGCAGGGTCAGTTTCACCCAGTCATCCAGCCCCAGATCGTTTCCCTGAATGGCAGCCATCGCTTCATGGATATATGAAAAAACCTTATCGTCTTCCTTGCCCAGAATCAGGGCATGGTCGGCATAGGCGCTGATCCCCTTGATGCCGAAGAGAACGGTGTGCTTCAAGGACAAAATATCGGGATTGTCCCCGGGATAGGACTTCAAGCCGACGCTCTGGGCCTGCGCGATCAGTCCGTCGAGGGTGGATGACGGGCTGAACGTGGCAGGTCCATCGGAAAAGCCGACATTCCCGCCGGCAGCCCTGACTTTTTCCTCAAGCTGATCACGTAAGGCAACAGCCTTGCCAATGAGATTAACGAAACGGTCGGGGTCAAAATCCACGTTGGTCAGGGTCGAAAAAGCTGCCTTGACCGTAAAAACATTTGTTTCGCGGTCTGTTACCGCCACTTTTCGTCCCTCTGTCGCCATCTGGGACAGCCCCATGAGAGAATAGAGAAGAAGATCCTGAAGCGCGGCCACTTCGGGTTGTTTGCCGCATACGCCTTGAACCGTGCATCCCGTGCCTTTTGCCGTCTGTTCGCATTGATAACAAAACATAGTTCACTCCTTTTTCAGTGGGTGATCGTTTTTCATGCTGTCCACCTGAATCCGTAATGGAAGCGGCGGCTATGCGCGGATATAAAAATGAATCAGCGCGGCCAGTTTTTCTGTCAGAACGCTGATCTGGTGACTCGACTTCAGTATATCGTTCTTTTAAATCAGCCCGTCGGTGAGCTGCCCGACCTGTGACAGGGAAAGGGGCCGAATGACGGCCTTGCCGATGCCCTCGGGAAGCACGAAAAGGATTTCATCGCCTTCGCGCTTTTTATCCTTTCGCATGGCGGATAAAATGGCTTCCCGATGGCCGCTCAGGCGAGTGGGCAGATTCAAGTGGGTCAAAAGCGCTTCGATGCGTGCCGCGTCAATTTCGGACAAGAGTCCGCATCGATGGGCAACTGCGGCTGCCGCAACCATCCCGATGCTGACGGCCTCCCCATGGGGAGCGCCCGTGGTTTTTTCAATGGCATGACCGATGGTATGACCGAAATTCAAAATCCGGCGCTCGCCTTTTTCCGTTTCATCCCGGTTGACCACGCCGGCCTTGATGACGACCGAATCATAAACGAGTTTTTCGATGACCACGCTGTCCAGGGCCAGGGCCAGGGGCCACTGCTTTTCCAGATAGATAAACATATCCGCATCGGCAATGACCGCGTGCTTGACAATCTCGGCAAACCCGCATAGCCGATCCCGCATCGAAAGGGTATTTAGAAGATTCATGTCGCAGATCACAAACTCCGGCTGATTAAATACGCCCACCATGTTCTTGAAGCCGCCGAAATTGACGCCGTTTTTTCCTCCCACGCTGGCGTCGACCTGGGCCAGCAGGGTGGAAGCGACAAACCCGAAGTTCAGCCCGCGCATATAGGTGGATGCCACAAACCCCGTGATGTCGCAGACGATACCACCGCCGATTCCCACGATGACCGTGGAACGGTCCGCTTCCAGATCCACGAGCTGCCGGTAGATATGGCTTACCGTATCCAGAGTCTTGATCGTTTCTCCGCAACCGATGGTGATGACCGGATAGCGGTGAAAATCCTTCCCGTAAAGATCCAGCAGGTGATGATCCGTGATGATCACGGCCGGCCGGCCCGAAATGTAATGTTCAAGCTGCTGCAAGCGTTCTCCGACCAGAAGGGTCGATTTGCCGGTTTTCCCCTGTATGTAAAGTGTTTTCATGATGGCTTCTCCATAGGTTTCATCGGCCCGATCACATTCCTCCGGCCCGCGGAGCATTGCTTGTTATGATGGGATCAATATCATTATATCATTATTAATTAGAAACGACTCCGTAGTTTTTGAGAATAAAAAAAGCATTTCCTTTGATGGAAAGTACCGGGCTGTATTCTAAATCCGCCCATAAATGAGTACTTCCGTCCGGAAGCAGGATATCAGGAATATGGATTTTCAAATCGGCGGATAGCGTTGATGCAGCGCATGAAAAAGAAGGACTGTTTATAACTCCAGAATTTTTGTATTTAAAAATTATTTGCTTCGGGTTGGATTCATATACTAAATCCGCCCAAAGTAATAGGGTTCCCGATACGGGGTTGGCATAGGAAAGATAAGGAATATGGAGTAATAAATTACCATCTATCGTTGCGGTACACTCTGTTGGTGTTGGTGTTGGTGTCGGTGTCGGTGTCGGCGTCGGCGTCGGCGTCGGCGACTGGGTCACGGTCACATCTTGGGGGCTCCCCGTTGCTCCGGTAGCCGTAACCCGGATTGTCGCAGTTCGCGCCGAGGCGCTGGTATTGGCGTTGAAACCACAATTGATGGTTCCCGAATTGGTTCCGCTGGTTCCAGATGTAATCGTTAGCCAACCCCCGGACGTAACCGATGCACTCCATGACAGGGTTCCGGTTCCGGTATTTGAAACGCTGAATGTCGTTGTGCCTGAGTCTTTTGCCACGTCCTGATTGGATGGACTTACCGAAAGTACGGGTTGAAGCGGTGTCGGGCCAGAATTTAAATTTGCACAGATATTGTCAAAAGAAACCATACTAAAGCTGCCTGAAGCCATCAGCCAGAGAGAATCAATCACTTGGGGCATGGTGAATACTCCAGGAAGGCTGATCCCCGTATCCTTTCGATTGGTGCGGAAAACAACCTTATCGCTTAAAACCTTCATGCCGATTGATGTTACGGGTCCTGTCACGGACTGATACTGGGTCGCTATCCACTTCCCGGCGTTAACATCCCAGAATATGAAGTTCATCTGGCTGCTTTCAGGATAATAGATCGCCGCAAAACCGTCTGTGGCTACATTTGATATTGAGAACAACGCGTCACCGGTTGTGAAGGGGTAAATCCCAAAGCCTGGACTATTTGAAATCGGAGATTGCGGTGTTTCTGTCACGTCTGCATCGATTGTAAAAAAACCTGTTGGCATGAAAATAGTGGTCGCATATGAAAAATAACCCGATTCCGGATTGGTCAGCACAAGCCTGCCGTTGTTGATGGAGCATGTTCCGTGAGATCCGCAATACCAGGTATTGCCGGAAGCACCAGAAAACATTTCATTGAACAACGCACAACTGTCTGCCCGAGTATTTGCAGGAAAGCCAAAGGCAAGAACCGCCACGGTAAATAAAACGAACAGGACTATTCGATGGATAGTAGTTTTTCGCATATTTTCCCCTTTCAATGATGTCTGGTTCCAAATTAAAAAAATCTTGTCATTATCTGTTACGTTTTATTACGGTCAAACGATTTCTCCGGAGGAATTAAATGCTTCGACTCCATGCGAGTAATCCGGACTCTGAGTCCGTAGCATCTCGATAGACGGCAGGTTGTGGAACAGGCATAGCGAGAGTAACCATTTTCATGGATTCCTCATTTCTATCCAGCGGATTGACATGCCCCCGAGGTGGTGATCTTAAAAACATAAACCACCTATGCTATCCTATATATGATGAAGAGATTGACTGTCAACTCCCCATAATTCAAACTTTATCTCATCCACGCAACACCGCTTTTTTGCTAAATTTTATGTCGAATAATATGCTCTTGACTTAACCTTGAGAAACTTCATAATAACCGTCTCCAAAGACAATTGTTATTGAAAACGTTCTTATTCATGCCGGGGATTATGATGGCTCTATTCCGATTCCCATGCCCGAGGGATCCCAGACAATTTCCTTTGCTTATGATGGCGTGGTGCCCGGCGAGTACACCATTGGATTTTCCCCATCCAGACAATGAAATCAAAAACTGGGCCTATAAAGCTGTTGACATCATGCCCGACTTGACGTATTGGAGAAGAAAATACTTTAAGGAATGGTTTGACATGCGCAATTTTCTGATTCAGAAAGACTTTTTTTTCGGACGCTTCTTTTTTAGCTTTAGAAGCGTTCATTCGGCGCATTAGCTTTTTCTGAACAATAGCCGCCCCGAATGGACTTCAAACCGTCCATTCGGGGCTTTTTTATTTTTAAGCCCCGAAGGTTCCTACCTTTGGGGCTTTTTTATTTTTGGCGGCTCTGCATGAAATCATCTGCATGGCCACAGCCAAAAAAAGGCACAATAAAGGAGGCCCGAAAATGATTCTTGTACTCAACAAAGACATTACCAAAGATCAGAAAAGTCATATCCGCAACATACTTCTGGATAAGGGCTGTTTCGTGCGCGAGACCGAAGATGCCGGAAAGAACATCATCGGCGCTTTGGGCAAAAGCAATCTGGATGTTGCGTTTTTAAAAAGCCTGCCCGGAGTTGAAACCGTCACCCCCATTACCACACCGTTTAAGCTGGCCAGCAGGCAGTGGCATCCCGAAGACACCCTGGTGCCGATCGGCGATGTGCTGGTGGGCGGAGAGCGTATCGTCATCATTGCCGGTCCCTGCGCGGTTGAAAGCCGAGACCAGGCGCTGATCATTGCCCGGGAAGTGAAGCGTTACGGGGCACTTGTTTTTCGGGGCGGGGCGTTCAAGCCGCGGACTTCGCCCTATTCATTTCAGGGTCTGGAAGAAGACGGGCTTAAAATCCTGGCCGAGGTGCGGGAGCAAACCGGTCTTCCGGTGGTCACAGAAATTACGTCCGTGGCCCAGGCCGACCTTATGATGAAATATGTGGATGCCGTTCAGGTCGGTGCCCGGAACATGCAGAATTTTGAACTGCTGAAATGCGTGGGACGGATGGGCAAAACGGTTGTGCTCAAACGGGGTCTGGCTGCCACCATTGAAGAATGGCTGATGTCGGCGGAATATATCATGTCCGAAGGAAACAATCGGATCATTTTGTGTGAACGGGGGATTCGTACCTTTGAACCTTACACCCGAAACACCCTGGATCTGTCCGCCATTCCTGTTCTAAAAAAGCTCACACATCTTCCGGTGCTGATCGATCCCAGCCATGCCACGGGAATTCGTGAAAAAGTCAGCCCCATGGCCCGGGCCGCCATTGCCGCGGGTGCCGATGCCCTGATGGTGGAAGTGCATCATGATCCGGACCATGCCCTTTCAGATGGTCCGCAAAGCCTTTACCCCAAACAGTTCGGCCAATTGACGCGTGACATTTACGTCATCGCCCCTGTCGTGGGTAAACAGCTCGATTTCGATTATCTGGATAAGATAACCAGCGCCGGCAAGTCGCAGGACCCCAATGGCCACGGCTCACAACGCATTGCATTTTTAGGCGAATTGGGAACTTTCAGCCACAAAGCCTGTTTACAGTATTTTGGCGAAAAGATGGATCCTGCGCCCAAACCGAATTTCCGGGCCATATTTGAAGCGGTCAAATCCGGAGCCGCGGCTTACGCCGTGATCCCCCTTGAAAATTCCCTTTCCGGCAGTATTCATGAAAACTACGACCTGCTGCTGGAATATGACCTGGAGATCGTGGGGGAAATCACCCTGCGCATCGTGCACTATCTGATCGGCTGTCCGGGCGCCCGCCTGGAGGACATCCGCCGGGTCATTTCCGCCGGTCCCGCGGTTCAGCAGTGCCGGCAATTTCTGGACCGATACCCGAACTGGGAAATTGTTACGGTAAACGCCACGGCCAGTGCGGTTCGGGAAATCACGCAAAGCAAAGGCTGTTCGGATGCGGCTATCGGCAGCAAGGAAGCCGCCGATCTTTACGGTATGGATGTTATCGAGGAGGGAATTGAAACCAATCCGATGAATTTCACCCGGTTTGCCGTGATTGCCGTCGCGCCCGTCAGCAGAAGAGCGGCCAGAAAATCGTCCCTGGTCTATTCCGTGGGCAACCAGCCCGGTGCGCTTTACGAGACCCTGAAGATCTTCCAGGAAAACCACATCAATCTTGTCAAGCTGGAATCCCGCCCGATTCATGGCAAACCCTGGCAGTACATGTTTTACGCGGACCTGGAAGCCGATGTTCGTTCAGCCGAATTCTCATCGATTCTCGAAGACCTGAAATCCAAAACCGACTTTTTTAAAGTTCTCGGCAGTTACTGAAGTGTTTGAAACAATTTAATGGCATTATTCAGACTTATAAATAAGCGCAAATGCCAGGGAGACAGGGTATAAGCGCTGACTTAACCAGATGGTTCTTATCCCCCCTGATGAAAAAGGGGGGCAGCGATATTTTGGCGATGATTTCTCAACTTGAATTTTTCAGGCCGAATGTTTCACGTGAAACAGATCCATCATAATTGATCCCATGGAATTTCCGGAAGATCCGGTTCACGCTCGGCAACTTCCCGAATCGACTTGCCGGTTTCATATGCCTTTTTGGCAATCTCGGCGGCCTTGTCATAGCCGATGATCGGCGCCAGAATCGTTGCCATATAAAGACTCTTATCCACGTTTGCCCTGCAGACAGAGGGATTGGGGTGAATGCCGTCAATGCACTTTTCGGCAAATACGACAGTGGATGCGGAAAGCAGGGAGATGGACTGCAGCAGATTGTATGCCATCACTGGCATCATAACGTTCAACTGGAAATGACCGCCCTGACCAAAAAGCGTTATTGTCACATCGTAACCGATCACCTGGACCGCAACCTGAACCACCACTTCCGGAATAACCGGATTAATTTTCCCCGGCATGATGGAGGAGCCAGGCTGAAGTTCGGGAAGATGGATTTCCCCCAGTCCGCATCGGGGGCCCGAGGCCAGCCATCGAATGTCATTGGCGATTTTAATGAGGCTGACGCTAATGGTTTTTAATGCGCCACTGGTTTCCACCGCTGCATCCCGGGCAGACTGAGCCTCAAAATGATTTTTCGCCTCGATAAATGGAAGATGCGTGGCCTCGGCAATCCGGGAAATGACGCGTCCGGCAAAACCCGGATGGGCGTTCAGTCCCGTACCGACTGCGGTTCCCCCCAGTGCCAGCTCACACAAGCTGTTCTTGACCGACGCAATACGCCGGATTCCCAGCTCCACCTGTCTTTCAAAACCGGAGAATTCCTGCCCCAACGTCATGGGGACCGCGTCCTGAAGATGGGTTCTCCCCATTTTCAGAATATCCTTGAATTCATGGGCTTTCCGGGATAAAGCAGCCATTAGCAGCTCCAGTGCCGGAATCAGCCGCAAGGATATTTCCATCAGCGCGGATATGTTCATGGCAGTGGGAAAAACATCGTTGCTGGACTGTCCGAGATTGACATGATCATTTGGATGAATAGGGATTTTCCCGCCTCTTTTGCCGGTCAGCATTTCGTTTGCCCGTGAGGCAATGACTTCATTGATATTCATGTGCGTGGAGGTTCCGGAGCCGGTCTGAAACACGTCCACCACAAAGGACGAATCCAGCTTGCCATCCATGACCTCCTGGGCGGATTCTCCAATGGCCTCCGCAAGCCCCAAATCCAATAAACCCAGTTCCGCATTCACCTCCGCGCAGCATTTTTTGATCAGTCCAAGTGCACGAATCAGCGAAATCGGCATGCATATTCCGCTGATATGGAAATTGTCAACCGCCCTCTGAGTCGATGGGCCATAATAGGCGGTTTCCGGAACCCGCACCTTTCCCATGCTATCCGATTCTTCTCTGAACGTCATAACTGAAACCCCGTAATTTACAAAGTTATCAATAATGCTCTTGATCTTAAGCATTTGCATGATATGATAATCACTGAAATAGTCAACTGGAATGACAGATTTAACTGCCGAGGAGCGCAGCAACAGGATAAACAGGATAACGAGCCCAAGCCATGAAACCCCATATCATCATTGATTCGTCCGGCATTGAGCGGATATTGACCCGCATGACCCATGAAATACTTGAAGTGCATAAGGGAACGGAACAATTAACCCTGATTGGCATTCAAACCCGCGGAGTGCATATGGCCCGGCGGCTTCAGAAGCGCATTCATGAGATCGAAGGGGTTGAAGTTCCCGTGGGTGTTCTGGATATTACCCTGTACCGGGATGACTGGACCCGCATCAGTCAGCATCCGGTGATTCAGGCCACGGACATTCCATTTTCGGTGGATGGACGCGATATCCTCCTGATCGATGATGTCCTGTTTACCGGTAGAACCATTCGGGCCGCGATGGATGCGCTAATCGATTTCGGACGGCCCAACCGGATTGAACTGGCTGTTCTCGTGGATCGCGGTCACCGGGAACTTCCCATTCAGGCCAACTATGTGGGTAAATCCCTGCCAACCCGGCGCGCGGAAACAGTGAACGTCATGTTTTCAGAAAGCGACGGTCTGGATCAGATCGTCCTTGAAGAAGGAGGCCAAGAAAATGGGAACTGAAGAACATAAAGCGACGGCTCCGAAAAATCTTCGCATCGGAATCCTATCCGTTTCAACCACCCGTACCCTGGCAGATGATAAAAGCGGGCACTGGATCAGCAAGCACTCCAAAAAAGAAGGGCATCAAGTGGTGTGCCACCGGGTGATTACGGATGATGCACGGATCATTGCACAGGCGATATCGGATGTTCTCCGTGATCATTCTCCCCATGCGCTTTTATTAACCGGCGGAACCGGCATCAGCCCGAAAGATGTCACCATCGAGGCGGTTCGGCCCCTGTTCTCCAAGGAATTGTCAGCCTTTGGCGTTTTGTTCAGCCAACTCAGCTTCGAGGAAATCGACTCCGCGGCGATGCTGTCACGGGCCATGGCAGGCATTATTGACAATGCGCTGGTGTTTTGCATGCCCGGGAGCCTGAACGCCTGCAAGCTGGCCTGCAATGCCCTGATATTCCCCGAGCTCGGACATCTGATCCGCCATCTTCAGGAAAACGGATAATGAATCATCTTTTTCACTGACCCATAACCGTAACCCCAAGGGAGACAATGCAATGGATAGAAGAGATTTTCTGAAACTTTCTTTAAGTCTGAGCGCAGCGGCTTTTCTTGAATCTCCGGGTTTTAGGTTTATTTCACAAGCAGCCGCGGCAGACTCGCCTGTCGGTCAGCCGCCGCTACCATATTCAAGAGATGCTCTTGAACCCTATATTTCCGGACGAACGCTTGAATTCCATTATGGCAAACACCATCAGACGTATGTTGACAACATCCGGAAACTGATCATCGGAACCGAATATGCCGGGCTTTCACTGAAGGAGATCATTCTGAAATCCAGCGGAAACCCCAATCAGACAGCCGTCTTCAACAATGCCGCCCAGTCCTTTAACCATGAATTTTACTGGAAAAGCATGAAATCCGGCGGCGGCGGAGAGCCAAAAGGCCGGATCGGCCAGGCAATAGATAAATCATTCGGCAGTCATGCACAGTTTGAAAAGGAGTTCTCGGAAGCCGCCCTGACTCAGTTCGGAAGCGGGTGGGCCTGGCTGGTTCAAGACGGAACGGTTCTGAAAGTGATCAAAACCGCCAATGCCGATACTCCGATGACGCGGGGATGGGTCCCCCTTCTGACCCTCGATGTATGGGAACACGCCTATTATCTGGATTATCAGAACCGCAGAGGGGACTATATCCGGGCATATCTGGATCATCTGATCAATTGGAGCTTTGCGGAAAGCAATCTGGCTGGATAACATGAAAATACTGATGATTTGATGCAGCGCCGGTTTCTTCAGGTGATGCTGACCCAAAGCGGCAGAGAAGTGATTACCGCTGCAGACGGTGAGGCGGCCTGGGATATTCTTCAAAAAGAACGCATTCAAATCGGCATCACCGACTGGATGATGCCGACACTGAGCGGGTTGGAACTGATTCGGCAAATTCGCGCTGCCAATCTACCTTATTACACGTACCTGGTGCTGCTGACATCCAAGAGCGAACAAAACAGCATTGTGGAGGGTCTTTAAGGCCGGTGCGGATGATTATCTGATCAAACCGTTTGATCGGAATGAACTCATGGGCCGGCTGGCCATCGGCGAGAGTATTCTGAAACTGGAAGAGCGCCTCGAACAAATGGCCACCCACGACGCCCTGACAAACCTGCTGAACCGCAGGACGCTCTATGCCAGCGCTCAAACCGAACTGAACCGGTCGGTTCGTGAAAAACAGCCCGCTAAACCTGATCATGCTTGACGTTGATCATTTCAAGTCCGTCAATGATGCTTATGAACACCCGACCGGAGATAAAGCCCTTTGTCTGGTGGCGGAAACCCTGCTTCAGAACAAGCGGGATTACGACCTGGTCGGACGCTGGGGCGGAGAAGAATTCCTGGCCCTTTTGCCAAATACGTCTCTGGCCGACGCGCGAAAGGTTGCCAAACGATTTCGGACAGGCATTGACGCCGCCAGACTTCATATGCCTGACTCCGTGAAGCTTACCATCAGGCGGATGAAGCCCTGTATCTCGCCAAAAATACCGGCAGAAACAGAGTGTGTGCTTATGATTCAAATGGGAAATGCGAATTGACACGAGTCGCAACGTAGCGCACTGGCTTGGAGCTGTCGAATGAATGATATGCTCCCCGATAGACCGTAATCCTTACAGGATACCCCGCGTCCCGAGCCGCTTCGGTCAGCTTTCGACAAGGTTTCGCTGCAGCCAGGCACTGCCGTCCCACCGTGCGAGCCGCCCATGAGACCCAGCCGCTGACCATCGAACATAGGGCAACGTCCGCAGACATGCAAGTGCCTGCCTTGTGTAATCTTTGAGTTTCATAAAAGCAAAAGGCAGGATAAACCCGGACGAAGCCGAACCCTTACTCTCATGTCAGTATTTCATCAATTTTATCGAACACCTTTTTTCTTCAAAAAAGCTTCTTACACTTCATCTATACACATGGTGTGCTTTAACAATCGGGATATTAAAATCTCGACGATCTGAATCGAAATGAATATTGATCGATATCAAAGCCTTTGACTGCTTTTGTTGCTTCGTATCATTTTATCGTCCGTTTTTTTATAAACTTAAACCCAAAATACACAAAACCCGGATTGATAACTAAGCGGAATAAAAACATTGTTTCTTATTTTGGATTAAGGAAGCTATCTCGACAGGATACAGTCTAAGAATAATATGCAGACCAAATAATCATTTGAATATATCACTCAATCTGATATGGAAAAAGTGTTCTTAACATATCCAAATAATACAAACATCAAAAATAAGGAGAATATCATGGGTAAGCGCCTTCGGTTTAATTGTTCTGATGTTTACAGTAAATGCATGGACCGCGCCGGTTCCGGATACCGGCCTGACTAAATGTTACGATACCGCCGGAAATGGAATCAACTGCCCCTCGCCCGGCCAGCCGTTTTACGGCCAGGACGCCAACTACGCCATCAATCCGATGTCTTACACCAAACTGGATGGCAGCGGCAATGCGCTGTCGGCTTTCGACGCGTCCTAGGCTATGGTACGGGACAACGTGACAGGGTTGACCTGGGAGATGAAAACCAACAAGGATGGGGTGAGAAACTACAACAATCCTCACGATGCAGACAACATTTACTCCTGGTACGACCCTACTGATCCCAATCCCGGTACTCCGGTTAGCGGCACGGACACCAAGAGTTTCATTGACGCCCTGAACAATGCACACTTCGGCGGCTTTAGCGACTGGCGACTGCCAACAATCAAGGAATTGGCCTATATCGTCAATTATAGTATTTCCCTCCCGGGACCAACGATAGATTCCGGATATTTTCCCAATACCCAGCCAGCCATTTATTGGACATCTACAACCTATGCGGTCAATACGTACACCGCGTGGGGCATGTACTTCGACAGCGGCACCGACGGCATCAGCAGCAAGAGCAACAGCGCCTTTGTCCGCGCGGTTCGCGGGGGACAGTCCGGTATCCTCGGGTAATTATACAGATAACGGTAACGGCACGGTAACAGACACATCCACCGGCCTGATGTGGCAGCAGACACCCCCCAACGAATAAGGATAGATTGTGAGAGCGAAGCGAACCACAATCTTATCCGTTTGGTTGGACAAGCCCGGCTACTTTATATAAGGAAATATCTTTTTTTGAAAGGGGTTTTAAGAGAAGCTTTAACGAGGAACGCTTTTTT
>JACRBZ010000013.1 GCA_016219185.1 Deltaproteobacteria bacterium | reverse complement strand
ATCAAAAAGATTGCCCAAAAGGGCCAAAAGCGTGATCGATCGCCCTGAAAAGTATTTTTGGGTCGGAAAACCATGCAAAAATAGCCGTTTTGAAGCGTCTATTCGAAGCTTACAGGATATGTTTGTCCAAAGTCCAAAATATAAACACCTCCAACAAGGGGCGCTTCCTGATGCCGCCCCTCTGTAAGTGGAGATTAAATATGTCCTGACGAAATTTCTCAAAATATTTCATCAACGAGGTGGAACTCGCAATTACTTCACGACCTCAACTGTAAGAGCAGGCATAAATCCCTCACGAACTGTTTTTGCGTTGACAACGATGTCGCCCATTTCGCCCGCTGCCCCATGCGTGCAAGGCACATTCCAGGCTATGGGGCAATAGTTTTTCAATATCCACCATTCAGTCAATGGCGAAGCTGCGGGTTGCAGGTAATATGGGTTGATTAAACCAATGGCAGTTGGTGGGGCGATGAACATTACACGAGCACCACCATGAGCCTTGGCAATGGTGATTTCCGTCTTCAGGAACTCGGATGCTGCTTCAACAGTTGGCACCTTTATTCCGAATGTGAGAATACCGCCTGCTCCAGAAAGACAAACGAGCAACACGAGAGTCAGCTTCCGGATTTTTGACCCAACCGATGCTGCGCCAAGGCAGCCCACAGCAGTCAGGAGAAAACCAGAGCCGTGCAAGTATCGGGGCGGATAGTAGATTCCCGATCCTGTCGCAACGGCCACATAGATGATAAACGATGCAATGTAGAGCAAAACCAAAAAAAGCGCAGGCCGCAAAGAGCACCCACTCGCAGTTTCCTTGGAGCGAACAATCGCTATGATGGTAATGACTATTGCCAGCGAAATTACAACGGTAACGGAGTAGTCAATGTGTACACCAGCTCGTATGATCTCAATCGCGTTGCTGCTGGTAAGCATGTTGAGGATCGTCATGTTGAATTCGCGGAGCGCAACGATGACCGACGAAAACGTGACAGGCTTCTGGACTCCAAATCGGTTTACCAGCTCCGGATTGAAGATTTTGAGCCTATAGAATCCGTACAGGACGCCAAGAACTGCCACGACGACCGAGAATTCAATCAGCAAATTCCGCAGCTTGGCTTTGTCGTTGGTCTTTGCGGCGTAAATGGCCAGAATGGCGATAGCAGCCAGCAGGATCGTTGTTGCAACTTCGCCAGTCATGGTGACAAGAGCACACATCAACCCACCCAAAACTTGTCTTCTACGGCCCGTGGTGCAACCGGTATGAAGAGCGAGATACGCTGCTGTAACCATTAGGGGCAAGAGTATGTAGGCGGCGTGCCAGAATGTCTGAAACAAGGCAAATGGCCCAAGGAGACAGCAGCCTGCAATGGCAATAGCAGTGGCGCGGCTGTTAGTCACTGATTTTGCCGCAATAGCGGCAAGCAAAGCCGTCATGCTCGCCATGGCAGCCATGATCCAATAGTAATAACGGAGATTATTGCCCAATAGTTGATATAGCCCGAAATAAATGGCCCTGGCCAAGCCATATGTGCGAAACTCGTTGTTTATCGAGTTGTAATCGCAAAATAAATAATAGACACGACCGAAGAAAGGATACTGTGCAATACATGGAAAATGGTCTCCTATGTGGTAGCTGTCGTCGTAGTTGAGTGCCGGGTATCGCGTTTCAGCAAATAGGTAGGCCATGACAACGGGGAGAAAGATGAATGCCCATCGCAGTCTTTTCGCCTGATCGAGCACTTTTCCACAGGACATCTTGCCATTCGAATATGTTTTGTTAGAGTTCATAGTGCCTTTCTACGCCAACACGCTGAGCACGGAGGACATGGTGGGCGGGCGTGCCCTGCGCCCGAACCACAAGAAGGCCGCCAACTGCTTGCAGTGGGTCGGATATTGAAGTGGTCGTCGCCGTTGCCACGCGTGATCCCTTGCTTGGGAAACTCCGTCTGCTTGATTTTGAGCTTGACCGTACGGCCATCTCGATGTCAACCGACAATGCATGGTCAAAGGCATTCATACGATGGAATGCGACCTGCGTCCATTCCTTGAAGCCATTCAAGTATCCTTCGCGTTGCCAAACGATTTTGGATTCCCGCGTGTCGCAATCATCTTTTGGCAGGAATCCGAACAGAAACTTGAGGACCTGCTTCTTGCGGACATCCCAAAAGAGGCCGCCCTCGATATCCAGTGGGGTACAGTCGACGTTCTCCGAGCTGCAGCGCTCACCTCGGTTTCTTTTCAATGAGAAGTCCCTGACAACTGGGCACGCCCCGATTGATGAGCGCGTGGGCCACGATCAGACCGCTCGGGCCGTCACCCAGAATCTGGACCGCTTTCTATGGGGAACAATCCTCAACCATTCTGGTGAGCTTGAGGCTGATCACACATCCAATCAAGAGTTTGAGCGACACCGCCGCGAAAAATGACTACAGCCTCTCTCCAAGTAAAATTGATAATAACTTCCTTTTTCACGGAGTATATGATAATGGAAATTGAGTGTCAATTGAATCTGGACAGCAAAATACGGGGTCTCCGCAATTCTTACGATCCTAAATTAAATTCGCGATCAAGATGAGCCTAATGTCTATGACCACTCTGCTATAGTTCCGGTCACATGACCTTATACTGGTTCGCATACTTCAATCGTTCGCAGTCAATGACGGTGATGAAATTGTCGGTATCAAGTCATTTGACCAGTACTATAATAATTGCAGGCCCTCGGGCATAGACGTGGCGGCAATGGCCATTCTTCTTCCTGATACTCGATGTTCAAGTTATTTGATTCCAGAAAAAGGCGGTAAGTGTAGCTGTGTTTGGCAACATGCTCAGGATTCCGCCTATGCAGAAACTTTCACCGTATCATTGTTCGGCCAGCTATCGCCAAGATCCATTTGTCCTTTTAGATAGGTAATTTTAAGAAAATTTATAACATGTTTAAATGATGATATATATTTAGTGTATGCCTTTGCTTCCAAACTCTATATCCCCTGTTGGGAGCCATATGCTAATCGGAGAACCGATGTCTTTCATCAAAAATTATATCGTAAAATTGAACGCGGCTATCAAAGCGCATTGTCCTGGAAATGAGCTTTCTGGAATTTAACAATATTGGCTGTCATTTTGTGTAGCCGCTATTATCGTAACCAACTTGTTTTGTTAGTCACGGTTTCAAAAAGCTGGGATTGGCCAATATGGTATCGGTGCGCTGTCATGGATGTTTTGCTAATCGAGCATTCCATGGGAGTTGCTATTACTAAATGAGTGTCGCAGTAATTCTTCGGCAGCATGGAATCACAGAAGGTTGTATCGGAATAGATGATATCGATAAGAAACGTTCCAAAATTTCTTATCAGTATCTTTTTGACATAAAAGTAACATGATCAAAATAGTATTCCAATGGGGATACCAAATAAAAACAGCGAGAAACCGTTTATGAAAAACACGACTATGCATCCTCTGCGATGCATGGCAGCAATTCCTCATATCATCGTTATTCTATGGCTGATCTACCTTGGTAATATGATATGGCAACATGACGTTCAAAGCGTTCAGCCTCCTCATCACGATCCCTTGACGTACATGCAGAAAGCCATGAATTTCTGGAAGGCTGTGGATCAAGGTATACTGTTTAACCCCCTGAATATCGAGCCAACGAGTCGACCCCCTGGAACCATTCTGATGTCTTATCCATTTGGGTTTTCATCCGATTTTAAGGGATTTCACTTTCGGTCCGTTTTTGTTCCGATAATATGCATCGTCCTTGCCGTTTATATGGCAGCAGGGATACCCCGGACTTCTGCTGAGGGGTGGGGTGTGGCGGCAGTGGCCATTCTTTTTTCCTCTGTTCCGATTTTTTTTAATTTTGATTATACAGATGGTTATACTGGACCATCGGCCTGGGGTCTGGTCGATAATTTTCAGGCCGGTTTTGCCGCAATGGCGGCTGCAGGATTTGTAAAAAGTCTGAAGGTACGATCGTTGGTCTGGTTGATGTGGGGAGCATTTGTCGGTTCTTTTACACTGTTGATCAAACCATCCGGTCTTATGATTATGGCCCTTCTGTCCGCAACTTGGCTGATTGTCGTTTTCGTGGAATGGCTGTGGGCAAGGAGATATCAACAATCTAACTCGAATCTGCGTCGTTATGTGATCATCGGTGGAATCCAGATTTTTCTAATTTACGCTGTTGTCGTTCTTCTCTGCGTTTTTTCAAATTATTTTTCGATACAAAACTTTGAATATGCCAAACACGCATTGAAAGTAATGGGAGATGTGCTGACTGCTTCACTCTCTCAAATTTTAGTGTTGTTGATTGCCAGTGCCGGAATCCCGTTTGTTTTGTGGGTTCTTTGGAAAGTAGTGCTGATTATTTCTTATTGCTTCAGTCGCAATAATAGACATAACCCTTTATCTGCAAAAATGGTTGGGCTGTTGTTGAGCACTCCCGTTATCTGGAGCATGGGCGTCTGGTATTGGCTGGTGGTACAGGCTGGTGGAAGTCAGGTTAGATATTTCTATCCATTTTTTCTGATGGGCGCGGTTTGTATGATTCCGATGTCATTGCATGTCTTGCAGCATAGCCATCGTTGGATTCGTCTGGCTGAATTGGTTTTTTGTTTTTTGCCGGCGCTCAATATCGGGTCACTGCTGGCGCTGGAGTCTCCGCCAATTCAATGGCAGATGCTTTCCGGGGTGAATGTCTCTGTCGGAAAAGATCGAGAAGAAGTAAATCAGGCTTACACATTTCTGGATGAATTGAGAAAGCGGAAAATGAGTGCGAATCTTTATTCGTTTTTTTCAGGCACTCTGCCGGATATTTTTGTAACTGTCGGTATATATGAGGGAATGGTAAAACCTGATCTTCCTTTTTTTAAAACGATTTCTACGGTAGATTGGGTGCGCGGTTTCATTGTCAGGACGGATCAGCTTCTGAATGTCGATTACATTCTTATCAGGAAAGATTTAATTCGGAAAGCCGAAAAATTATTAGATCGACAGATTGATACATATATTTCAGAATATGTCGTTTTCCAGGCATGGCTTTGCGGATTGAACGAGAATGCAGGTGTAAAGACTGTATCAGATGGCAGGGTGCTTCGATTGCTGGAAATTATTGACAGAAAAGCGTTTGCATATGCACTCGAATCATTTGTAGCGGCGCACTCCTGGCGTCCTGAGTTTATAGCGGCAAATTCACAGCGGCAATGGTCGAACGAGGCGGATGTGTCCGGCTATGCAGGGAATTTTGCAGCCAAAGAAATCGATTTCGAGGGGATTTATAGGTTGCACGCCCTATCGCTTTGCCGTGTGGATACGGGCCTGAAAGTGGAATTATGGTGGGAAGAATTGCGCCATGAAAATGCGAACGGACAGCGGAGAATGTTTTTTCATATTGTCGATCAATCCGGTAAAATGCTCCAGGATTTATACATGCCTCTGGATAAGTATGCGCCACCGTTCGATAACCGAAGATGGTGTTATGGATCCGTAACCTTTGAGCAACCAATACCCAACGAAGTGACTTCGCTGGCTTTTGGGATATTCCGCCCCAAAAATGAGTTCCTGAATGATGACTTCCTGATGCCCGACAAAGGGGTGCATGACTGGGGTGGAAGGCGGGTTCTGGTCCCGATATCCGTCAGCACTTCCTGATGTGTATCGGACAATATGAAAGATGCTAAATTTATTCTGATCGGAAAAATCCAAATGACCATACTTGAAAATGAACATGAAGTGTATTGCAAGCTCCGGGCAGATCATTGGAGTGCGCTGGTAGATCGTCAGGCAGGCTTGCTTTCTTTATATTATCATAGGCGGTTGGCAGAGATCTATCGTCATGTGATTGGCGAGTGTGACAGCATTCTTGATATAGGGTGCGGCCAGGGGAAACTTCTCGATGCACTCAATCCGAAACGGGGTGTGGGGGTGGATATCTCAAATCGTATGGTCGATGAGGCGCGGACTCGTTATTCGAAATTTCAGTTTTTCTGTGCGGATTCTCAAACATTCGATATAGGGGATTCAACGTTTGATGTTATCATCTTATCTGATTTATTGAACGATCTGTGGGATGTGCAGGCAACGCTTACTCATATCAGAAAGTACTGCAATGAACACACGCGCGTCATATTCAATGTTCAAAGCCATCTGTGGGAATATCCGCGTCGATTGGCCGAATATTATCAAGTCGTTACACCGAATTTGCCTCAGAACTGGCTTACGCCGGTCGATGTCGATAATCTGGCCGGACTTGCCGGATTCGATCTGATTCGGCATTGGGAAGAGATGTTATGTCCGATGCCGATTCCTTTTGTGGCTGCCCTGTTCAATCGTGTTCTGGTGAAGATGCCCATTTTTAGAGCCGCAGCGCTGACCAATTTTTACATCATGCGGCCGGTCGATTTCACGCAAAAACCTACAGAACCCTCGGTTTCGGTGGTGATTGCAGCCAGAAATGAGGCGGGTCACATAACCGAACTATTGAATCGAATCCCCAAAATGGGATCCAGAACTGAAATTATTTTTGTCGAGGGAAATTCATCGGATGATACCTTTAATACGATCAAAAACGCAATTTCCCAACTGCCCCCCGCCGATTACCGGTTAATCAAACAACCGGGAAAAGGGAAAGGGGATGCGGTACGTGCGGGATTCGAAATCGCAACAGGTGATATGCTGATGATTCTGGATGCCGACATGACCGTGCCTCCGGAAGATCTGCCGCGATTTTTTACGGTGCTTGCAAGCGGCCAGGGCGAATTTGCCAATGGCGTTCGCCTGGTTTACCCCATGCAGGATGGGGCGATGCGGTTTTTCAATTTACTTGGTAATAAATTTTTCAGTTGGGTATTCAGTTGGCTGCTGGGGCAGCCGATTCGAGACACCCTCTGCGGGACCAAGGTGTTATGGGCCGGTGATTATCGCAGGATTGCGGCGGGTCGAAGCTATTTTGGAGATTTTGATCCGTTTGGAGATTTTGATTTGTTGTTTGGAGCCGCCCGGCAAAATCTTAAAATCATGGAGGTGCCGATCCGATATCAGACCAGGCGATATGGTGAAACGAATATCCAGCGCTGGCGTCATGGATGGCTGCTTCTCAGAATGGTTGTATTTGCGGCTCGACTGCTGAAATTCAAGTGAGGTATACCCTGTGTTTGATCGATTGAAAGCAGCTCTGGCCCATCCTCTGACCAGGGATCTATCCATAGACGATCCTGAAACCACTGTTTTGCGGGCTGATATTATTCGTAAAAAGGCTTTTTTAAGACGTATTTATCAGACATGGTACCGTTTATTGATTGAGAATATCCCGGAAGGAGATGGCCAGGTTGCAGAAATCGGGTCCGGCGCGGGATTTTTGAAAGAATGCTTCTCGGCGGCAATCACATCAGAGGTTTTTCATTCGGTTAACGTTGATATCGTCTATAATGCCATATCAATGCCGTTTAAAACAGGTTCGCTACGATCCATTTTACTGGTCGACGTATTACATCACGTTCCTGATCCGGGTTCATTTTTCACTGAAGCCACGCGTTGTGTCAAAAGCGGGGGGCGATGCCTGATGGTGGAGCCGTGGAATACCTGCTGGAGTCGATGGATTTACAACCATCTGCACCATGAACCGTTTGATGTGAATGGAGGATGGACAATCCCCGTCACAGGACCGCTTTCTGGAGCCAATGGAGCCTTGCCCTGGATAATATTTGAACGTGACAGGGAAATTTTTTCCAGGCGATTCCCGGAGTGGAGAATTTCAGGCATTACTCCCCTGATGCCTCTGGTTTATCTATTATCAGGGGGTGTCTCCCTGCGTTCTATTTTCCCAGCCTGGACATACCCTTTGTTTCGTAGAGGAGAAAAATTGTTTGATTTTGAAAAAAAAGCAGCAATGTTTGCGCTGATCATTCTTGATCGCATTTAAGTTTTATGGACACTTTGGCAGGCTCGCTGCTTGCCAATCTGTGTCTGCACTCAATTGGATGTAATGCTTTTATTGTTATCCTGAAGGTGTTGCGTGGATTTCTATTTTTCGGATGCGGTACTTGCCTGGAGCAGTGCCGGGGTCAATGCGCAATCGATATTCTTGGCCTGCCGGAAGCGGGATGGGTAGAAATATAACATTGCGGCCAATTTCCAAGGGCGCTTTGATGGAATCATTTTCGCAATAGTCTTCTTTGATCGACCAAAAGGCTTGAAATATCCCAGCGGCCGGCGCATCTAAATCTATGAATAAGACGGATTCCGAACCTTCTGGTACCTGAACGGTATGAGAAGTCCCCAAAGCAGGTTTGTCGTTGGTGGCGCCGACAACGAACGCATCACTTTCAATCTTAATCCCATCGATATTGACCCCATACATGGCATCAGGATTGTGAATCGGCCACAAAAAAATCGTTTTTCCTCTGACAAACCAGGCTGCATGGTCCTCGCTTTCCTTTGCCTGACTATTGCTGACAAGAGATAGTGGCTGATGAATACGAGATATCACCATCAGAGAAACTGAAGAAACGAAAAGAATTTCAAAAATGACAGCCCATTTTGATTTGGCCTTGAGCAGATGAAGCAATGAAGGGAATCGCCGAACGGACTCATTGCAATCGATTTCACTTTGAGAGCTGTTGTATTTTGGTGTTTTAGGCCATAATCCAATGATAATCCTACGGATAGGGCGTTCGATAAACAACCAGATGAGATGGGAGATGATCAAGACAAGGATCCAATATATCGTATATAAAATCCATCCCGGTATATCCGAAAACACATGTCGATAGTGCTGGTAAAAACGCAGCAAAATTGTATGGATAAGATAGACGGAATAGCTGATTTCTCCAAGAAGAACAGCAAAAGGCCACGATAAAATCTTTGAAACCCAACCTTGTTCGAGTGCCATTACAAAAATTAAAAGACCAAAAAAAATAACCGATCCACTGCAAGTGATCCAGTATATTCCAGCTTCTCCGCACCAGATTTTTGTCGAGGGGAAATAAGCCAGAACCGGCGTATAGTGGGTGCTTGCCACAGCTAAGGCTAAAGCTGCCAATTCCATTATACTGCCGGTAATCCGGTTGCCAGAGATAAGATGAGAAGTTTTACGCCAGGCAAGAGCGATTGCCATCCCCATAACAAATTCAAAGAGCCGTGCCAGCGGACTGATGTAAACCAATGCATGTAGACTCAAACCTGCAATCCAATGTTCGTTTGGTAGTTGGAATGCGTTGACAACAGCGATTATCGCCAGTAATAGCAAAAAGCTGAAAAGTAATTTTTTGAACCAAGTTTGCTGCCATCGGTAAATCAGAAACGGAAAACACAAGTAAAAAAAGAACTCTGTTGAAATACTCCAGGACACACCGTTAAAGGATAGAAAGTAATTCCAGAGCGGAATCCAGGAATGGACCATGAAAAGATTTGCGAGAATGATCCAGGGAACGCTATCGCGGATTGTCGGATGCAAAGTCATGGGTGCCAAAATCAATAACAGCAGAAAAGAGGCGATATGCGCAGGCCAGATGCGGGCCACACGGGCAAGCAGAAAATGACCTCGATCTCTGGGATTATTTAATGTTGGATAAACATAGACAAGGATGAAGCCGGAAAGAACAAAAAAAAAGGAAACAGCCTGATTTAAAGCAAAAATCTCAGCGATTTTGTTGGTATGTTCAAATACTCCATGGCAGTGACCCAGTACGATCATGGCTGCTGCAAAAAACCGGAGCGACGTTAGTGCATTCAGTTTCTTGACAGAATGAGAAGTCAAGTCGTTTTGAGCTTTATCCATCTGGTATTTACCCGTTACTTTCTTAGATTTTTTAGCTTTTTAATTGCTGACTTGGAGGTGTCTCACGGATTTCGATCTTGCGGATGCGATACTTGCCGGGGGCAGTGCCGGGGTCAATGCGCAGTCGGTATTTTTCGCCCGCAGGTAACGGGTTTGGCAGGAATATCACGTTGCGGCCCGTCTCCAAGGCTGCTTTAATTGAATCGTTTTCGGAAAACGCATCATTGATCGACCAAAAGACTTGAAAAGTCCCGGCGGCCGGCGCGTCCAAATCAATGAGCATAACGGATTCCGAACCTTCGCATACCTGAACGGAATGTGATGTCCCCAAAGCAGGATCGCCGTTTGTGGCGTTTAAAACGAATGCATCCCCGTCAATCACAATTTCATCAATATTTACTCCAAACATGTCGACAGGTTCATTGATGGTCCACAATAAAACCGGTTTTCCCCTGGCGAATCGAGCCGCATGGCGAAATTCAGAAGGAATCCCGATTCCTGAAGGAATTGTCAAGGCTCGTTCTGTCTGTGCTTCCACCATCACTTCAGGGCGCTCTTCTCGAACAATACACCGCAATTCGTTAAACGTCACTTGTTGTATATCTGCGTGTCGATGTTTCTCCCACTGGTAAGGAAACGCAGAATGACCTCCCGGGTAAAAAAAAATCAAGCCGCTGCAGAATGCCTTCCATGATGAATCCGAAAAAAGCACGAGATTTCCTTTCCGCCCATCGGCAGTTGAACATTTGGGATCCGTCCATTCTCCTGATCGAAAGGTAATAATCGTTTCTTCCGCGGCATGTACAGATTCATCGTTCTTCCATTTGCAGGAGAAAACTGTTGGATCATTCGCGGAAGGCCGCAGATCGAATTTATCATTAGGAAACGGCAACATATCAGGAAAATGGCGGCGCAGGCGTTTGTCCATGGCCACCAATCCTTCATGAAAACCAGCTCCGTTCCAATGGCCTACATCATCTGTGCGACTAAACATCGGTATTTCCGTTTCTTGTTCCTTTGTGAGCAACACCGGTGTCAAATCCAGCAAGTCAACGTTTTGGGTTAAATTGGGGAATACCTGTTCCCGTAATTGCTCAAGGTAACTTTTCCCTTTGGCCGTACGTATCATATTAGGCAGGAAACGTTCCTGCACTGTTATCTTGTTCGGGGCGATCACAAACAGATAATGGATGCCGTAAGCCCGCAGCCAGGCACTTTTACCCTCCAAATAATCGGTCCAATTCGACAATTGCTCCGCAGTCAAACGATGAATGCCCAAATAGTCAAGAACTGTGGAATTTTGACCCCCATGATATTTTTCGCCCGGCATCGGATTCAGGAACAAGTGCCCGTCTATTCCCCGTACATATAGTTTTCCCGGTGCGCTCAACAGGTAAAGCCATATCGATTCTCGCAAGGGAATGAGTTGGGTCCGAAAAGCGAATCGATCATTCCACCATTGATCAACAGCATGGGGCAAGTTATTTAAAGTGGTTTTCCCGACGGCTGGCCGCTGGGCCAGATTCCGGTTCTCCTTTAAATCCACTGCCTGCGGCCATCCCGATAACTTTCCAGCCAGCGGCGCTAATAGAACGAGCAACAATCCCGAAATCAACAACCACTCCATGTACTTTAACAGGCATGTCGTTGATGTCAACTGCCCGGCGGTTTCAATCTCCAAATCCGTGTAGGCTGACAGATCGTCCAGTGTTGCCGTTTCTGCGACGAATGTACATGTTTGCGAAGCCGGGTGCTGATTAATGGAATGACTCATCACGTGACATACTCCCTAAAAACGAAAATAGATGAACGGATTGTGAGTGCCTGATGCCAACGGAAGAAAACACAGCAATAGCAAGCCCAGCAAAACAACTGTTCGCCCCATCTCCATGCTCAGCAAAATCACGTCAGACATTGGATTTTCAGATAACGTGTAATGCGAAAGCTGCCTGCTCCACCATCGGGACAGGGCCGGCAAGACCGGCATGGAAAACAGTATGCCAGCCCCGATCGCTATCTGCACGTCTAATGCATAATACAGCCAAATGGCATTCGCTCCGCCCCCGCCTTCGCCATTTCCAATCAATGCGCCGTAATACCCCCATGCATGCGAAAATGTCTCCGAACGGAAAAGAACCCATCCCCCCATCGCCATCAACACGGCATATCCATGGCCGAACAGCGAAAAAAGGCTCTTCCAGCCGATGTTCGGCCCGTCGATCTTTTTCTTGTCGCGCGTCAGCAGCCGCTCCAATGCCAAAAAGAATCCGTGATACAATCCCCACGCGACAAACACCCAACTTGCCCCGTGCCAAAGTCCGCAAAGAAAAAACACGAACAATAAATTGAGATAGATCCGCCACGGGCCTTTACGGTTGCCCCCCAGCGGGATGTAGAGGTAGTCCCGAAACCATGAAGATAACGAGATATGCCAGCGGCGCCAGAAATCCTGTGCTGAGCGGGCAAAGTAGGGATAATTGAAATTTTCCAGAAACTCAAATCCAAACATCCGGGCCATCCCGATAGCCATATCGGAATAAGCGGAAAAATCATAATAAATTTGCAGTGTGTAACAAACAATTCCCAACCATGCCGTAGCTGTGGTCAATTGATTCGGAGGCAGTTCAAAAGCCTTGTCCGCAATTACCGCCACCGTGTTGGCGATTAACACTTTTTTTGATAATCCCACAATGAAACGCCTGACGCCCGATGCGAATTGAGAGCGCGAAAGCGTCCGCTGGGTCAGTTGTTGGTACAGATCGCGATACCGGATGACAGGTCCGGCCACCAGGTGCTGGAACATCGTCAGATAACAGGAAAAGTTGATGATGTTTTTCTCTGCCGCTACGTCACCCCGGTAGACATCGATGACGTAACTCATTGCCTCGAAAGTGAAAAAACTGATGCCCAAAGGCAGGACCACCCTGGCCCATTTGTTTATTTCCCAGACAGGCGGTAAGACATCGGCGATGTTGTCGATAAAAAAATTGAAATATTTGAAATAAATCAAGAAAGCGAGGTTAAGAACAATTGCGGTTACCAGCAATAATTTTTGGAAGTTAGTACGTGGCCCATCTGGATTAAGTTTTTCCGTGCGTTCAAAGATATACTCATTCTTCTCATCTTGTTTCTCCAAAGTGGTGACTCGCCACATCATCAGCCATGCCAGTAGGAAATTTCCAATGCACGAAGCAGCCAGAACCCAGATACGCCACCCTTCGCCCCAAAAATAAAAAAGGAGGCTCGCTGCCAGCAAAAACAAGTTAGCCGGCACACGATTTGTGCCTGACCAGCGTTTTCCAAAAACAGGGAGAAAGCAGACACAGTAACCCATCAGCACTAAGGGAAGAAACAGTGTCAAAAAAGTCATGGAACTGAAAACCATGTGGAACCTTTCGTTGCCTTTGGCGATAAAAGCAAAAAGTTAAGAATTTGATTTTTGAAGTTTTGGGTAGCATCTGTTCCGAGAGGTGTCAAGTACAGATTCGTTCGAATCAACCGGCTGGAAGGGGGGGGGGGCGCATCCCAACTGAGATCGTCAACCTCGGACGCACCATTTTGATAATAACACTTTCTCCTTTCGTCTTTTTAAAGAAAATGTTATTGTTTTAAATGGTTCTTCCATAATCACCCTCTCTTTCACCGTTAAGAAGACTGATCTATTTGAATCATTTTAGCCATCTGAAATCATACGTAATTCAAATTGTTTTGGAACTATTGAATCACAGCCCCATGTCAATATGGAAACCGTGGTGACCGATGGCGGAGCAGAAAGAAAATAACGCATTTGCGGAAGAGATAACCGCTCTGCACCAGCCCATGCCCCGGCGGATCACCGCTCCGCTCCGATGGACTAAAAAGGTTGTCGTTTCAGGGGGTTCATTCTTAAAGCAGTTCTGCTTAGCGGGTCTGCGATGGCTTTTTCAGCGACTTCCTTTAAATGAAGCCGCCAGTTATGGAATGAAATCTTTTTTCTACCAGCGGTTTGGCTTTTTGTTTCAAAAAACCATTTCTTATCAAGTGTGGCAAAATGCCAGAGCCGATGCGAGTCAACCATCTTCGTTCATGAGTCTCTCTGCCCATATCCCATCACTTGATCCGAATGAAGTCATATATTTTCCTCAAAACCAGCATCCGGATGTTTCCGTCGTCGTTCCACTGTTCCATCGAGAGGACGTTCTAATCCAATGTCTCAAGTCTTTGTGCCATACAAGTTCGGGTTATACGTATGAAGTCCTTCTCGTGGATTTTCTGCCGGAGGCGGAAAGTCGGATGCTCCTTTCCAGGATCAAGGGGGTCCGGGTGGTTCCTGCAGGACAGGGAAAGTCCATGGCCGAGATGTGGAATTTGGGGGCGGACATGGCCAGGGGCAAGCATATAGCCTTTTTAGCTGGAGGACTTTTGCCCTTGCCAGGCTGGCTGGAAGAGATGGTCCGTACCTTCGCAGACCAATCTGAAGCCGGCCTGGTCGGATCCCAGATCGATCTGCCCGAGGGGATTATCTGGGAAGGGGGTGGGATGGTGGACAAAGCGGGTGTGCCCCGTCGATTGGGGTGCGGGGCCCATCCTTTTCAACCCGAGTTCAGCTATCTGCGGGAGGTGGATTTTTGTTCGGCGATATCTTTTATGGTTCCGAAAGATCTTTTTATGCAGGTCGGCGGGATCGCAGATAAAGATTGCGACGATATGATTCAGGCTGGGGCGCGGCTGTCCGGCGCTCTCCGATTGACAGGAAGAAAGGTATTCAATAACCCTTTGTCGAAAGCGGTTATTCTTTCCGGACCTGAAGAGAATGCCTGGATGAATTTAAAAGGGAAAAGAACGGCCCGGGGAAACTTTGATCGAAAGAGCACCCGGTCAGGCGGTTCGGGTGATAAAATTATCGATCCTGCCGGTAAAATCCTGGTTATTGATATCAGGACGCCCACTCCGGACCAGGATTCCGGATCACAGGACATCGTATCCTTTTTTAATATTTTCCATTCCCTTGGTTTTGAGGTCACTTTCATTCCAGCATCCGATCTCCAGTTCGTGGAAAAATATACACCCGATATGCAGCGAATGGGGGTGCGATGTCTTTATTCGCCTTTTGTTCGAGGGATAAACGGATATCTCAAGTCCCATGGCCGGGAGTATGATCTGGTGCTGCTCTACAAAGTGCATTGCGCCGCCTACTGTATCGACATGGTCAGGCGGTATTGCCTCAGGGCCAGGATCATTTTTGATACCGTAGACCTTCATTTTGTCCGGGAGCAGCGGCAGGCCGAATTAGAGGCGTCTCATGAGCTTATGAAAAATGCGAATAAAACAAAAATCCAGGAGCTTTCGGTAATCCGGAAGGCCGATTGCACCATCGTTTTAAGCACGGAGGAGCGAGCGCTCTTGCTTAAGGAGCCTGATGTCATCGGTGAAAAAATTGCCGTAATACCACTGATCCGAGAGATCCCGGGACGGGGAAATTCTTTTTCCGCCAGAAAGGATATATTATTCGTTGGGGGATTCGAGCACCGTCCCAATGTGGATGCCATGCTTTCCTTTGTCTGTGAAATCTGGCCGCTGATCAAAAAAAAACTGCCGGAACTTGTTTTCTATATTGTTGGAAGCAAGCCTCCTGAGGAAATATTGAATCTGGCCGGAGATGATGTGGTTATTACGGGGTATGTGCCTGACATATCGCCGTATTTCCATGGGTGCCGGCTTTCCGTGGCGCCTCTTCGTTACGGGGCCGGTCTTAAGGGCAAGGTGGCTACCAGCTTAAGTTACGGGTTACCCTGCGTGGCTTCTTCCGTGGCTGTTGAAGGTTCAGGCCTTAACCCGGGAGGGGATATTCTGGTGGCGGACAAGCCGGAGGCATTTGCCATGGCCGTGGAACGTCTCTACCGGAACGAAGTTTTGTGGAACGCGTTGTCCGATAGGGGGCTCGACTTCATGAAACAGCATTTTTCTTTTGATGCGGGCAGACAGAAACTGGAGAGCCTGCTGCGGAATCTTGACGTACTGAAGGGATGATATCCGCCATGCACGGCCTGAAGAGATATATTCGGTACTGGAAGCATGCTGGGGTTCATCGCCTGCGTAAGGGAAAGATCGGAATATCGGCGGGACCGTTTGCTCCGTTTAAAACCACCCGGATCGAGTCTTTTGACGAATATGGCAATTATGTCCGATCCATGGCCGGTGAGTACGAAAGCCGGGAACTGACCGAGCAGGCCCTACGGACCGGGCAGGAGCATTTTGTTGTACCGGGTTATTGCTTTGTCTGCGGCCAGGCGGTTTCCTTTCTGGCGGATTACGACTATGGGTTCAAGAATGAAGATGGCCAACGCATTCCCAACTGGCGGGAATGCCTGATTTGTCCGGGATGCCGGTTAAACAACCGGATGCGAGCGGCCATTCATCTGTTCCAGGAACTGTGCCGTCCTTGGCCCGACTGCTCTCTTTACATAACGGAGCAAACAACGCCGATGTTCAAGTGGCTTAAAGGGGCTTATGCAAATGTTATCGGCAGCGAATTTTTGGGGCCAGAATATATTTCGAAATCTAAAAACACAAGGGGAATTCGAAACGAAGACTTGACCGGATTGTCTTTCAGGGACGAAGCGTTCGATTTTGTCCTTTCCTTTGATGTTTTCGAACATATTCCGAACTACAGGAAGGCTTTCAGCGAATGCCGGAGGGTGCTCAAAAAAGGCGGCGTCTTATTTTTCACCATTCCGTTTGACCTGCATTCCGCACGAAACATCATCCGGGCCGAGATACTGCCGGACGGAACCACGAACCATCTCATGCCGCCGGAATACCACGGAGATCCTCTGCGGGAAAGCGGATGCCTGTGCTTTCGTCATTTTGGATGGGAATGCCTGGATGAATTGAAAAATGAAGGTTTTTCAGAGGCTGCCTGTTATCTTTACTGGTCGCGGGAATACGGATATCTGGGCGGAGAGCAGCTTCTCTTTCTATCAAGGGCCTGAGGAGGAAAATTGACTGTCAATATGCCGACGATTTCTGTTGTCATTCCCCTTTACAATCATGAGAAATATATCCGTGCTGCCGTGGAGAGCGTTCTGGGGCAGGATTTAAAGCCCACTGAAATCATCATTGTCAACGATGGCTCCAGGGATGGTTCAGAGCGCATCATGGCCGATATCCTTCATCATCACCCGGACATTATCTTCTGGTCCCAGCCCAATCAAGGTGCTTCTCAAGCCATCAATGCCGGGATTCATCGGGCTACCGGGGATCTGGTGGCCATTCTGAATTCTGATGATTGCTATCACCCTCAGCGCCTGAAGCAGTGTGCACAGGTGTTGGCTGCCTCGACAAATATAGCGGCGGTGACCACGGCCATCGATTTTATGGATGCCGGCGGTGCCAAGGTCAAAAACCGCTGGTACGAAAGTAACAGGTCTTTTTATGATAAAGAAAAGGATCTGCCCCTGGCGTTAATGAACGGAAATTTTTTTATGACCACGTCCAATATCGTTGTTCGGCGTAGCGTATTTCAGGATATCGGGTATTTTTCGCCGCTACGCTATGTCCATGATCTGGATTTTTTCCTGAGACTTCTCGTTCATGGTAAGACCATCCATTTGATTGACGATCCGCTGTTATCCTATCGGATCCATGCCAAAAATACGATTCGGGAAGAACATGCCAGTGTCCGGGCGGAATGGGCATTTGCGTGCGCACGGTTTATTGTGACTGCCAGGGGCCTTCCGGAATGGCGGGAAAAGGGATGGGACTATGTGGACAGATTCAACCGGATTATGGAAAAGCATTCCTTAAGCCGCCTGCTGAATATCTTCTTCATCTTTTTTGCGAGCCGGCCATCTGCAGGTTGTGATATAAACCGCTTTGACGAGGATGCCCAATTTTTAAAGCTCCTCCATCAAGTGGCCCAGTGAATGTTCTGTTTATAAGTAATCTCTATCCTCCCAACGTGGTGGGGGGATATGAGAGGCTGTGTTTCGATATGGCGTCGGCCTTTGCTGCGAGAAACCACAGGGTCTCCGTACTTACGAGCAATTATGGCGGTCGGGTGGAAGATTATTCCGGTCAGGACGTCGAACGCTCATTGCGTCTTCTGGCCGATGAAAGAGATATCTACAGATCCTTTTCAGCCTCTGGTGTTGAAAGAAAGGAAATTAACGCCCACAACGCGACAGTTCTTGAGCGAAAGCTGGCAGAGGTCAGGCCGGATGTCCTCTTTGTCTGGAATCTGTTTTTTTTCGATCGATCGTTGCTTCAAGCAATACAATCCGCGGGTTGCCGGACCGTTTTTCTCCTGACCGACAACTGGTTTATCTTATTTTTAAAGCCTGAATTTTGGTATCGGTATTTCACCCGGGAAGTTCTTTCTTCTCATTCCCGGACGAGTGCGATCCGTGCTGTTTTTTCAAGGCTGCTTTCCTGTATCCATACAAGGAATCTGTCCATCAATTGCCATGCGATTTTTCCAAGCCGATTTATGCATGAGCTTTATGTCCGGGCAGGATTCAGATTTCAGGAGTCCGTGGTAATTCCCCATGGCGTCAGACTCGCCCGGCATCGGGAAGGAGCGTATCGGGACCGGATGTACCCCGTTGAAAATGGCCGGTTGCGCCTTCTTTTTGCCGGCAGGGTGGTTGAGATGAAAGGGGTGCACACGATCCTGGAAGCCTTTCCGGAGATCACCCGGGGACTGCCGAAGACCGAGGTCCGATTGACGGTATTGGGGGATAGCCAGGACAGGCAGTATGTGGAAAGGTTAGAGGGGATGATCCGGCTGCTCGACCTGGGGGGGGGAGTTGAATTTTTACCGCCGATTCCGGAATCTGACTTGTTTTGTCTTTTTCAGAGCCATGATATCTTTCTTTTCCCTTCCCTTTATGAACCTTTTTCCCTGACCCTCATTCATGCCATGGCATCCGGAATCCCTGTCGTGGCCTCGGATGTGGGTGGCAACAAAGAAATCGTATTTCCCGGCCGGACCGGACTTTTATTTTCCAGGGGAGAACCCCGAAGCCTTGCCCGGGCTGTATTAAATCTGGCTGGGGACCCGAACCTCAGTCGTACCGTGGCAGTGGGCGCCAGGAAGATGGCTCTGGAATTTACTTTTCAGGCCATGGTCCAAAAAGTCGAAGCATATCTGAGTGAAACATGACAAACAATAACCGAAGAGAAAACCGGCCGATAATTTTTATATCTCATTCTTCGGCTCGTGAAGATATTTATGCAAAGCGGAATTGAACTTGATATTTTCGGATAATTATTGGAAAAGGGAATCGCTTGCGGGATTATCCTTTTTGTGCGGGCATGTTTGGTGAAATAACCTATCTATCGTTTTTTAAATAGTATGAGTTTTGATATACGCATATCCGCAAGGACTTATTTATTTTGTTGATACCCGATGCAACCATCGTCATACCCAGTTTTAACGGGTTGCATCTGTTGAAAACATGCCTGCAATCGATTGGTAATCAGGGCGCTTACGCTTTTGAAGTTGTTCTGGTGGATAATGGATCCGAAGATGGGACTTCCGACTGGGTAAAACGGCATTATCCGAAAATTGAGATCATACGGTTCAACGCCAACAAAGGATTCAGCGTTGCGGTGAATGAAGGAATCCGGCGATCTTCAGGCCGCTATATTTTTTTGTTGAATAATGACACGGAGCTGGGTCCCGACTGTCTGGAAATCATGATTCAAACCGCTGATGCAAATGGTGGATATGCCAGTTTTGCCCCAAAAATGATTCAATATCACAACCGAAAGCTGCTGGATGGCGCGGGAGACGGGGTCTTCCGGGGCGGCGGCGGATACCGGCTCGGCACTCGGGAGCCGGATGGCGCGTTGTGGGATCATCCGGTACGCGTTTTCGGCGCATGCGCCGGTGCAGCCCTGTATTGCAGGGTTTTTTTTGAAGAAGCGGGCAAGTTTGATGAGGATTTTTTTGCGTATCTTGAAGACGTGGATATCAATTTCAGGGCTGCACGCCTGGGTCTCCGGTGTCTGTATGTGCCCGGGGCAAGGGTATATCACATGGGAAGCCAGACTTCGGGAAGCAGTCTGAATACTTTTACAGCGTGTTGGACCACCCAGAATATGATTCGGGTGGTGGTTCATAATTATCCGTTGTCCATATTGCTGCGTCAGTGGCCGGTCATTATGCTGCATCATTTCGGATGGCTGATTCTGATGATCTTGAGACGGCAGTTCCCATCATATATTAAAGGCATCCGGGCCGCATTTTATGGCTTTCCGGTGATGCTGAAGAAACGAAATCGGTGGAGAACCCGAAAAACCGTTTCCGACAGCGAGTTTTGGGACATGGTCGTACGATCTGAAAAGGATATTTTGGATTCCGCCCTGAGGCGAAGGGGATTTCATGGGCAATCTTCACGTCTGATTCGGCTTTACATGAAAATCTTTCATGGGATGAATTCAGGTAAAAACATGGTGCGGGATCAGTGATGGCTCAGGTTACCGTTATTGTGGTGAACTGGAACGGCAAGGCAAGTCTCATCCAATGCCTGGATGCATTGCGGGAACAATCCGCTCGGGAAATGGCCGTGATTGTCGTGGACAACGGATCCGTCGACGGTTCGGTGGCGGCTGTCAAAGCGCTATTCCCGGAGGTTACCCTCATTGCACTGAAGGAAAATCTCGGGTTTGCGGCTGCCAATAACATTGCGATTCGAAGTGTTCGGACAGAGTATGTCGCACTTCTGAATAACGATGCCATTGCCCATCCTTTATGGCTGGAAACCTTGATTGAGGCCATGCGAAGGTATCCGGAGGCGGGATTTGCGGCATCAAAAATGCTTTATCAGGATATGCCCCATATCATCGATCGGGCCGGAGATGGCTATACCACCGCCGGAGCCGGCAGTTTGCGTGGACGCGGCCGGTCCGCGGATACGTTTTTTCAGACAGAATGGATTTTTGGCGCCTGCGCGGGGGCTGCCTTGTATCGCATGGCCATGCTTGACGATATCGGGCTGTTTGACGAGGATTTTTTTTTGCTTTATGAAGATGTGGATTTAAGCTTCAGGGCTCAGCTCAAAGGTTATAAATGCCGTTATGTTCCGGATGCTGTCGTTTATCATCAGGCAAGCCGGACGATAGGATATGATTCTCCGACATCCGTATATTATGGGCATCGAAATCTGGAGTGGGTTTATTTCCAGAATATGCCTGCCTCCCTGCTAACCCGAACCGCGATGCGTCATCTGATGTACACGATTGCCGCATTTGGTTTTTTTGCCGCAAAAGGTCTTTCAGTAGCATTTATCCGGGCCAAATGGGACGGTTTTAAAGCATGGAAAACGGTTTTGAATAAACGCAAAAAAAATCAGGCGCGGCGCAGGGTTAAAGATGACTATATCTGGAGCCTGCTCGAGGCGGAACATAGTTTTTCCCGTTTATCCCATCGGTTGAAGAGACATAGCTTGAAAAAGGCAGCCTGTGATTGATATCGTTATCGTAAACTTCAATAGCACGGATTACCTCCTGAAATGTCTGCAATCCATTTATGCGGATCTGGAAGGATTCCCCGCAACGGTCTGGATCGAAGATAACGGCTCGACCGATGGGATTCATCGCATCAGGGATCGGTTTCCGGCGGTGATTCTCTCCTGCAATGAAAGGAACCTGGGTTTTGCCGCTGCGGTGAATCAGGCGCTGAAAAAAGGCATATCCCCTTATGTGGTTTTGTTGAATCCGGATTCCCGGATAATGAAAGGTTTTTTCCGCAATATTCTTTCGTTTATGGAACTGAACCCTCAGATTGCCATAGCCGGTCCAAGAATACTGGACGAGGACGGTTCACTCCAGGGATCGGCAAGGGCTTTCCCAACACCGTTAACCGCATTATTCGGTCGTTCATCGCTGTTTACCCGGATCTTTCCCAATAATCCGATAACCAGCGCCAACCTGTTAACCAGTCGTTCCAACGGCATTCAACCGATGGAAGTGGACTGGGTGTCGGGTGCCTGCATGGTGATTCGGCGAAAAGCCATGGATGCAGTCGGTTGCTTTGATGAACGTTTTTTCATGTATTGGGAAGATGCGGATTGGTGTAAAAGGATGTGGAACGGCGGCTGGAAAGTGGTTTATTATCCGGTGGCCTGCATTGTGCATCATGTCGGCGTCAGCAGCAGCCAGCTTCTTTTAAAATCCAGGTTTGAATTTCACAAAAGTGTTTATCTCTTATTTGAAAAGTACAGTCCGGCAACGCCCTGGTTGATCAAAATCATGGTGATGGCCAGCCTGTTTTTGCGGTTTGGCCTGCTTGTGGCCCTTAATGGAATTTCTCTTTATGTCGGGGCTCCGGGAGCCCGCCTGTGTATCGCTCCACAAGCAAAGCCCGCGCCCCGGAAAATTAAAGTATTGCGTCTGATCGCCAGGCTCAATGTCGGGGGGCCGTCCATTCATGTCCATTTGCTGACAACGGGGCTTGATTCGAAGCGTTTTGAAACGCTCCTGGTTACCGGTATGATTTCCGATAAGGAAGGGGATATGACGTACCTGTTTCAGGACAGCAGCCATAAACCCTATCAGCTTTCCGAGATGCAGCGGGATATTCGTATCCCCATGGATATTCGAGTGATCTACCGGATATTTCAACTCACCCGCAAGTTTCAACCGAATATCGTCCATACGCATACCGCAAAGGCCGGATTCACGGCGCGTATTACGGTGCTTCTTTACAATCTGATTTTCAGAAAAAACGTCAAAATCGTCCACACCTTTCATGGTCATGTCTTTGACGGATATTTCAGCAGGGCAAAATCCTGGTTGTTTATTCAAATTGAAAGGTTTTTGGCCAGGATGACCGATGTGATTATTGCCATCAGTGAAACCCAGAGAAACGATCTGGTCGAAAAATACCATATCGCGCCGTTGGAAAAGATCCGGGAAATCGAGCTGGGGTTTGATCTTAAGCCCTTTCTTTCCTGCGCCGCCCTGAGGGGGCGCTTTCGGGAAAAACTGGGCGTGGGAGACGAAACGATCCTTGTCGGAATTATCGGGCGACTCGTTCCCATAAAGAATCATGAAATGTTTTTTAAAGCAATCCGGCTCTTTCTGAAGGCAAATCCGGAAATCGATGTGAAATTCGTTGTTGTCGGCGATGGGGAATGCCGTCAGCAGCTTGAATCGTATTGCAGGGAGCAGAACCTGACCCGCCATGTCGTCTTCTGGGGATGGATTCAGGATGTATCCCTGGTTTATGCCGATCTGAATATCCTGGCGTTGACCTCTCTGAATGAAGGAACCCCTGTTTCCATCATTGAAGCGATGGCATCTTCCGTTCCGGTGATCGCAACCCGGGTCGGGGGAATTCAGGACCTGATGGGAAAACCGGTTGATTCAACGGCTGAGAAACAGGGGTTTACCGTATGTGAGCGGGGAATTCTTTCTCGAAATAATGATCCGGAAAGTCTTTTCAAGGGATTAAGCCATCTTGTCCGGGAAGATTCGACTGTCAGGCGAGCCCGTGTTCTACGCGCCCGGACTTATGTGGTAAATCGATTTGCAAAGGAGAGGCTCCTGAAGGATATCGAATTGCTATACAGCCAGTTAATGATCAAGGAGATGAGATAGAAAACGTTATCCCCAAAACCCGTTTTACCCGAAACACCCTGTTGAATCTTTCCGGCCAGGTCCTTCCCTTGCTGGTCGCTTTTTTTTCAATTCCAAGACTCATTGCCGGATTGGGAACGGAGCGCTTCGGCGTGCTGTCTCTGGCCTGGATGGTCATCGGATACTTCAGCCTGTTCGATCTGGGATTGGGGCGTGCCTTAACGCGGCTGGTCGCGGAGAAGCTGGGAGCGGGCAAGCATTCCGAAATTCCGGCGCTGATATGGACGGGTTTGATTTCCATGGCCGGTCTGGGCATTGCGGGAATGCTTCTGGGGGTTCCTTTGGTGCCGTGGGTTGTTCGAAGCGGGCTTCAGATTCCGCCGGCCTTGCAGCCCGAGACCCTGAACGCCTTCTATGTGCTTCTCATGTCCATTCCGCTGGTCATTGCTTCAACCGGACTCTTCGGAATTTTAGAGGCATACCATCGTTTTGATCTGACCAGCGCCGTGCGCTCTTCCCTCGGGATTTATACATTTGCGGCGCCGCTGGCCGGGCTGTTTTTTACAAGGGATCTTTCTTGTGTCATCGGTATCCTGATGGCTGGAAGAATACTTGCCGGAGCCGCTTTGTTTCTTTTCTGCATTCACCTGGTGCCGCAGTTGAAGACCCGTGTCGGTTTTCGAAAGGATAT
>JACRBZ010000011.1 GCA_016219185.1 Deltaproteobacteria bacterium | reverse complement strand
GCTTTTTGTACCGGCGGCAATACCCAGGAATACGCGGAATACTATTCCGGCCGTCCCAATGAATACGGCCTGTATATGGATCTTTTCAATGCTATGGTGGATGGGATTCTGGGCTGCAAGAAGCCGACGATCTGCCGGGTCAACGGCATGCGGGTGGCAGGGGGCCAGGAAATCGGCATGGCCTGCGACATCACGATATCCAGCGATCTGGCCATATTCGGTCAGGCCGGCACCCGGCACGGGTCCGCCCCGGACGGCGGCAGCACCGATTTTCTGCCCTGGATGCTGCCCCTGGAGCTGGCCATGTGGAACTGCGTATCCTGCGAGTTCTGGAGCGCCTATAAAATGAAACAGATCGGGCTCATTTCCAAATGCGTTCCGGTCATAAAGGATGGCGACAAATGGGTCAGAAACCCGGCCGTGATCACGGATCAATATCTGGATGACGGCGAAATCGTTTACGGGGAATTCAAGTCCGGCGATGCCGCCAAACAGGCCAGGGAATACGTTAAAACCGCCACGACCAGCTTTGAAAGGCTGGATGCGGAACTGAACAAAATCATCTGGACATTCACCAACCTGTTCCCCGGCTGTCTGATCAAAAGCGTCGAGGGGATCCGGCTGAAAAAGAAGTTCTTCTGGGACCAGGCCAAGGTCATCAACCGCCACTGGCTGGCAGCCAATATGGCCACCGAAGCCTATCTGGGATTCAATGCCTTTAATACCAAAAAAATCACCGGCAAGGACACCATCGATTTTATCGAATACCGAAGGCGGATTGCCGGCAGCTCGGCCTTTGATGCCGAATTCATGGCCGCTGTGCTGGGAAAACCGAAAATGTAACAACTCGGGCGGTAAGACCGAATATATCCATCATCACCGGCGAAGTCATCAAGGTTGATTATTGTAAAAGTTCTGTTTCCATTATGTATGATAAATTCAAAATACATCATGAATCCGGCGGGTTCATAAAAAACTGCCGGATTCAGCGCAAGCGATGCCAACGGGCTTTTTATAAAGTCATCAATTAATCATTGAAATACTCCCCATTATCAGATATTGATTCTGAGCGAACGTTCAGAAATGATAAATTTTACTTGACGAAAATGAAATTCTTGGCTAAATGAATGAATACTCATTCATTTTTTGGCTAAAAAGCCCTTTGGAAACATTCATAATGACAAAAACAAATAATACAATTGAAGGGAGAATGAAAGTACAAAATGGAAACCGCTTTAATCTCTCCGGCTAAGGCTTGGGTGCTCGGATTTATCCCCACGATGTTTTTTTCAATCATCATTCCGATTATCGGGGTGGCGTGCTTTACCTATATTATTGCCAAGCGGACCGCGCCACTGGTTCGCTCCAAACCCGATCCGCGTCTGAACAGCATCCTGGACAGGCTGGCGAACATGTTCAAATTCGCCATCGGTCAGTACCGCCAGCCCCGGTATATGATGGCCGGGGTCCTTCACATCGTCCTGTTCGCGGGGTTCATGATCCTGTCGCTTCGCTCCATCACTCTGGTCATTCTGGGGCTAAAGGAAGGATTCGTACTGCCGGGACTGGGAGGTGTAGCCGGACAAATATACGGCGTCCTGAAGGATGTCGCCGCCACTTCCGTGTTTCTGGCCTGCGTGGTGGGCATGGTTCGAAGGGGCATTTTCCGGCCCGAGCGCTATGATGTTCCCAAGAAATACGGCAAGGACCATACGTCAGAGGCCGTATTCGTGCTGATGCTCATCACGGGCCTTGTGACCTGCGACATGATTTTTGAGGGGACCCAGGCCGCCGCACAATTGCAAAAAGGCCTGCATGCCGAATTTCTGCTGCCGGGAATGGGCGCGTGGATGGCCGCCGGCATCCTGAGCGGAACGAGTCTTCCAACGTTGCAGAATCTCAATCTCGGAGCTTTTTTCCTGCATAACCTGATTTTCTTTTTCTTTCTGTGTTTTCTGCCCATGGGAAAACATTTTCATGTCATCACCTCGATTCCCAACGTATTTTTCATGAAGCTCAAAAAAGGCATGATCAAGCCGGTTCAGTGGGGCGTTGACGAAAACAAGCTGGACGAGCTCAAATCCTTTGGCGTCAAAAAATATGAGGATTTCACCTGGAAGCACATGCTGGATTTTTATTCCTGCGCGGATTGCGGCAGGTGCTCGGATCAGTGTCCGGCCAATGCCGTCAAACGCCCGCTGTCCCCGCGGTTCATTTCCATCAAGTGCCGGGATTATGCCTTTAAGAATTATCCCATTCGCGGGGAAATGACGCCCAAGGATGAACTTCTCATCGGTTCGATCCTGAGCGAGGATGAAATCTGGTCCTGCACCACCTGCGGCGCCTGCGAGGCCGAATGCCCGATTTTTATCGAATACATCGACAAGATCGTGGACTTGAGGCGGGGCATGGTGGATGAAGGAATGGTGCCGCAATCGCTTCAAAAACCCTTGAAAGCCCTGGAAAAGCGGGGAAATCCCTGGGGCAAGATGGAGAAAAAACGGGCCGAGTGGACAAAAGCCCTTCCTGAAACCTGCGATGTCAAACTTTTTGAAAACGGCGATGAAGCAAAGACCCTGTATTTCGTGGACAGCATTACCTCATATGATGACCGCATGCAGAATATCGCCCGGTCTACCGCTTGCCTGCTGAGCGCCATGGGTGAGGATTTCGGGATCCTGGGTAAGGACGAGAAGGACAGCGGCAATGAGATCCGTCGTTTCGGCGAGGAGATGCTGTTTCAGGACATCAAATCCCATAACACCGAGGCCATTCTGGGAACAGGCGCCACGAAAATCATTACCGCCGATCCTCATGCCTTCAACACCCTGAAAAATGAATACACGGGACTGCCGCCGGTAGAGCATATCAGCCAGACCCTGACCCGGAGCATCAAGGAAGGCAAGATTCGCCTTAAACCCGTTGAGGATGATACAAAGGTCTACGCCTACCATGATCCCTGCTACTTGGGCAGACACAACGGCATTTACGAAGATCCCCGCCAGGCCCTGGATGCCATTCCTGGCTTAAAGCGCGTGGACATGCTCAAAAGCCGGGATCGCTCGTTTTGCTGCGGCGGCGGCGGACTGATGCTGTTTTACGAGCCCGAAGAAGAACAGCGAATGGGCGTGCTGCGGGTCCAGATGGCCAGCAAGGCCGGGGCAAACGTGATCGTAACTGCCTGTCCGTTCTGCCTGGTGAATATGGAAGATGCCATCAAGGTTGCCGGACTGGAAGGAAAAATGGAGGCCATCGATCTGTGCGAGCTGATTGAGCGGCACCTCCAAACAACGTAAACTGTAATCGATATAAACAAAAAATTGAGTTAACTTTTAGCGCGGAGGAAAAGCATGGAAATTTTGGTATGCGTGAAAAGAGTACCAGATACTGCTGAAAATGAAATCGTGGTCAACGGTAAGGGTACGGACATTGAACGGGGCGATCTGGTATACTCGGTCAATGAATGGGATAATTACGCCGTTGAAGAAGCCATTCAGATTCGGGACAATGTCGGCGGCAGCGTCACCGTGGTAACGGTCGGGGATGGGGATGCCGAGGAAATCTTGAGGCGCGAGATGGCGATGGGCGCGGACAAGGGCATTCTGCTGTCCGACGATGCGTTCAACGGCTCGGACGGCAAGGGCATTGCCACCATTTTGAAGGCGGAGATTGAAAAGGGCAAATACGACCTGATCCTGACCGGAGCCCTGGCCGATGACGGAGCTGCCCAGGTCGGCGGCATGCTGGCAGCCATGCTGGATCTGCCCTATGCCTCCGTGGTCAACAAGATTGAAATCACCGGCGACAAATCCATAAAAGTCGGCCGTGAAATCGAGGGTGGCAACCAGGAAATGAGCGAAATTGATCTTCCTTGCGTGCTTTCCATTCAGACCGGCATCAACGAACCCCGCTATGTCGGTATCCGGGGAATCCGGAAAGTGGCGTCCGTCGAGATTCCGGTTCATGGCTCCGCGGATCTGGGAATTGCGGCGGGCGCTGTCGGCGCTGCCGGCGCAAAAGTCAAACGGGTGGATTATTTCGTGCCACCTGCTGGCGAGGGTGCTGAAATCCTGGAAGGAAGCTCCGATGAAATCGCCGAAAAACTGATTGAACTCTTGAAGTCCAAAGGAGGGATCAAATAATGACGCAACAGATTTTTGCCTATGTCTCCCATAAAAATGGTGTTGCCGATGATTCGGCCTTCGAGCTGATCGTGGCGGCCAAAAAAATCGATCCTGCAGCCGCCGTCACCGCAATCGTCTGCGGCGCGGGCGCTGAGCTGGACGCAGTCTGCACGGCAATGGCCGGGGTCTATCCCGAGGTATGGAAAGTCGCCAATCCGGCTCTGGCCTATCCCAATGCGGAAATCATGCGCGGGGTCCTGGTCAACATCCTGCCGGCCGGCGCCATCACGCTGGTTTCTCACGATACTTTCGGCATGGATCTCTCCCCGGGGCTGTCCATCAAACTGAATGCCGCATTTGTTCCGGATGTCGTTGGCATCGAAGGTGTTGACGGTGCCAGCTTAAAGGCAATCCGCCAGGAATTCGGCGGTCAGGTCAGTACCCACATGCTGTGCGACATTTCCGCGGGAGCCGTGCTGAACGTGCGTTCCGGCTGCTTTCTATCCGATGACAGCAAGGCTTCCGGGTCCGTTGTGGACAAATCCGGCCAGGCCGGTGACTGCAAGGCCAAGCGCCGGTTTCTGGAAGTGGTCGTTGCCGAAGTGGGAGATGTGGATATCACCAAATCCGATGTGCTGGTTTCCGTTGGCCGCGGCATCGAGGATCAGGAGAATATCGGGATTGCCCAGGAACTGGCCGATGCCATCGGTGCCGTGGTATCCTGCTCCAGGCCGATCGTGGATGCCAAGTGGCTGGAAAAAGCCCGGCAGGTGGGAACCTCCGGCAAGACCGTCAAGCCCAAGGTTTATCTTGCGCTGGGGATCAGCGGATCTTTCCAGCATCTGGGCGGCATCAAGGGCAACCCCTTCATGGTTGCGATCAACAAAAATCCCAAGGCCCCGATTTTCCAGGTTGCCGACATCGGTATCGTCACCGATCTTCTCGAGTTCGTGCCCGAGCTGACCGAAAAAATCAAAGAGATGAAATAGTCTGCATTAGACTTAAATCCCGCATTATCGTAAATCAACCGGCTGCACTTTTAACAGGGCAGCCGGTTGACATTTCACGTAAGACCCCGCTAAATCAGAAATCCAATTATTTAAAGCCAGAGTTCGCTTTTCTGCATTTTCATTTCAGATCGGGCTGGCCTCATCAATCCGATCGAAGTTCATTCAACACGGCTTCTCCCATTTTCCTGATCGTATAGGGTTTGCGCAGAAATGCACCCGCCCCCAGACTCTGTGCGTGTTTGACTTTTTCCGATTCGGAATAACCACTGGCGATGATCGCTTTTTGATCCGGGCGTATTTTCTGGCATTGCCGGTACGTTTCCAATCCGTCAATGCCCGGGGTCATAATCATATCCAGAATCAGCAGATCAACGGGATTGGATTTAATAAACGCGACAGCCTGCTCACCGCTGGCAACCGCTGACACGTTATATCCGAGCCTGTTGAGAATACCCGATGCGATTTCGCGCTGCTCGGAAACATCATCGACCAGAAGGACCGTCTCTCCCATGCCCTTTAAATCCGCCATGCTTGTTTCAGTCGCAATCTTCCGTGATGATGCCCGCGTCGAGGGAAAACGAATTTTGATCCGGGTCCCTTTTCCAATCGTGCTGTCGATATCGATCTGGCCATTATGGTCTTTGACGACTCCCCAAACCACCGGCATGCCCAGGCCCGTTCCGCTCCGGCCCATGACTTTTTTCGTATAGAAAGGCTCAAAAACGTGCTCGATATCCGCCGCAGACATCCCGAGGCCCGTATCCTTGATGGATAGCACCGTATACTCTCCTTCTTCGGTTTGCTTGAAACCGGGAACTGCCCTGGATACAAATTCGTTCTTCAGGGTAATTGTGATCACTCCGCCATTCGGCATGGCTTCCGCGGCATTTGAGATCATATTCATCAGTGCTTTGAACAGGTGGATCGGGGATCCTTCGATGTTCAGCAGATCGTCATCGATCTCCCTCCGGAGATTGACATGGGGATGATACGACATCAGCTTATCATGCTCGGGGCTGGACAAATAATCCTTGAGAATTTGCCGTAAATCAACGATTTCAGGGTTCAGCACCCCCCTGCGGGCTATTGACAGCAGGTCTTGAACGATTGCAGTGGCTTTAATACCCGATTTTTGTATTGTTTCAAGCGGTTTGCGCAAGCGGCAGTCATCGGGCAAATCCAGAAGCAATAATTCAGGATAGCTGACAATACCGGAAAGCATATTGTTCAAATCATGGGCGACCCCTCCGGCCAGCATGCCAAGGGATTCCAGTTTTTGCGATTGAGAAAGCTTTTCCTCCATCTTCTTGAATTCCGTCATATCAATCGCGATTTGAATCTTGACCAAACGCCCGTCAATCCATCGGATCGCCCGGTCATGGTTGACATACCATTTTCCGTTAACCGGATTCCGTCCCTGCCAGGTGCACACACCTGTCGGCATTTTCCGGCTGTCGATCAGTTGGTCGTTTGTGCAGTTCCGGCACGGACCCGAATCGTTCCGAAAAGAACTCCAGCAAAGTTCGCCGGTCATATCCTTGCCGAAAGTCTCCTTCATGTATTTGTTCATAAATAAAATTTCATAAGATTCCATATCTGCCACATAGATCGTGGCATCGACGCTGTCCAATACCGTCACAAGGCTTTCCTGAGATAAATGCATGGCTTCAAGCGCGCCTTTTCTCTCTTCAATCTCCCGGACAAGATGTTCATTGGTTCGGATCAATTCAGAGGTGCGATCCCGGATGGTTATTTCAAGGCGCTGATTGAGGGAATTCAGCTCTTCACGGTTTATTTCTCTTGTTTTTTCAAAAAGATAAGAAAAAATACCCACAAGAAGATATGCGGCAAGAAATCGTGTTTCGAAAGTGATGTTGTAATTGGCAGCCATGGGATGCTTGAGCTTTGTTAACAGCGTCGTCAAAATTGGAATCGACATCAGCGTCGTTGCAACGCAGCCCCGGATTGAGCCGAGAAGATAAGAAGCAATCAGCGGAAAGGTAAAATACCAGACAAATGCGGTATTGTCGATTCCATCGGTGATATAAAGAAACACATATAAGAGCGATACAACGGAGATGCCGAAATATTTATTGAATTCATATTGCTTGCGCTTTCTGGCATCGACAAGGTTAAAAAACAGCAAGGCGGCCGATAATATGTCGCAGGCGAACACGGGGATATTGTTTTCAAGGATCGCGGCGGTACCGAATATCAACAGAAAGACAATTCCGATTCCCGCGAGACAGATCAGCAGTGTAATCCGGCGTCTCAACTCTTCATTGCAGCCCTGACTGCAAAAACCATCGGTAAACGACATTAAGCATTCCATAAAAAAGATTTTCATGCGCTTTATTTCGATGACTCCCTTGCATTGGCGGCATGTTGCCGACTGATTTAATTGATTTCCGCGGCAGCGGTGTCCATCGGGTTTAATCCTTTTACCTTCCTTCTACCTTTCGATTAATACATCCGCAACAAAAATGAGGAGACATGAACCGATCATCCGGCATGGCGGTTGGCCCATCACGGATCATCAGATTCGGATTGTGTCTTGTTCTCAAGCTGTCAGTGTGGCTTTTCAGCGGCAGGAAAAGAGCAGGGCAGTCGATACTTTTAGGATCACCAGAGACAGGCAGGGAAGATCAAGCGATTTCGTGATGATTGGATTCGTGTAGGCATCAGCCAACTGGTTGAAACGCGGGGCGTCTTTTTTCTTTATTGGTGATTTTGTATTTGAAGGCGGCCGGATCGAGCCAGTCGATGGTCTTGTCTCCGACCTGGGCGATCGGAAAATCTTTTCGCACGAGTTCCATCCGTTCGGAATGAAAGGAATGACCGTCTCTTTAAACAGTCCTTAACACATTTATCCAGAATGAGAAGGCGGTAACCTTCTCATCCAAATCGTTTGCGTAATATCTCGGCTGCGGCAACAATGCTGCAAAGTTTTTTAAAAGCAACATCCTCGACGTTGACGGAGCGGCTGGCAAAACAGCCGAACCCGCAGTCGGTATTGAGAAAAAGCTGATCCGGTCTGTAAAAATCAAGCGCTCTTGTGGCCTTTTGCACGATTTCCTCCGGAGTCTCGACACTGTCCGTCCTGGGATTTACCACCCCAAGTCCCAGTTCCCGGTCCGAAAGAACCGATCCCACCACTTCAATATCGCCGGCCCTTGGGGTGGCATATTCCAGGACAAACTGGTCGATCTTCATGGGTTTTAAGGCGGGGATGAGTTTGGCGTAATCCCCTTGCAGGAGCACCTCCTCCTGTTTACTCCAGTTGCCCCGACAGATATGAACCCCGATCCGGACGCCCTCGATGCCGGCAGTGATCCGGTTGATCAGCTCCGCCGCAAATTTCAGTTCCTTTCCCGCGTCACGGCGGGTTGCCAGGGTAGCTCACATGAAGGTTCGCCGCTGGCAGTTCTCCGACATGACGATTTCGGTCAGGACTGGCTCGTCGAACTGGACAAAGTCGCAGCCTGCGTCACGCAGATCGATCAGCTCTTCCCGCAGGATTTTGACGATATCATCGGCCAGTTTCTTGTGATTGCGATAAACTTTCCCTGTCAGCGCCCCGACCCACATGGAACGGGTAAGCAGATACGGGCCGGGCAGGGTGATTTTGACCGGTTTCTTTGATAGGGTGCGGAGAAATTTCAGGTCGTTAACCGCAAGGGGTTCCCGGCGCGAAAGCCTGCCGATGCAGGTGGGATTTTTCACGGCCGAGGCCGGCATGTCCATGGTTCGCAGCATTTCTTCAAATTCGGCCTTGTCTTCGACATAGTCGAGCATATCGGCCAGTGACATGAGCCGGGTGCCGGCGACCTTGTCCGCGATAAAGGCGTAGAAGCTCTCCCGGCGGTGTTCACCATCGACGATGATATCGAGACCGGCCTTTTCCTGCAGGTGCACGGTTCTACGGATCTCGTCATCGGCGATATTGTCGAAATCCCTGCGGGAAAGGGTCTTCTTCTGAAAACTGCGCAGGGCTTTAAGCATTTCCCTGGAGCGGGGCCAGGAGCCGACCTGGGTGGTCGTAAACGTTTTTGTGTTCGTCATGATGTTTGCCGGAGTCAGACGATAGCCAGTCTGATATCCATGTGCGTTCCTTTTTTAAGCGTGGCAACAAGGGGCGAGCGGTTGACCGTGCCCGCCCAGATGGTTTTAACGGTATCCTCATCCGCGAAGGTTGAAACGAAACATTTCACCGCGATTGACTCGAAGGAGGGGTCGCCTTCTTCCACGCCAAGATGGGCCAGGATATTGTGGAGACGGGCGCTGATGGAGATCTCGATGTCATCGACATCAAGGCCCGCACGGGAGCAGTCACTGGCAAAACCGGTGGTGAGCGATCCGCCGACTGCCCCGAGCAGATATTCGATTGCACTCGGGTAGCTGTCCTTTTCCTCGAAACTGGCAGGCTGGCCGATGTCGAATGTGAAATTTCTGGCATAACACTTGGAGTGCTGATGCCCGATTGATCGGACCCTGGCCCGCCACTCAAAAGACTTTGCCTCCTGCTTGTCCCTGGCAAGAGCCTGGGTCTCTGCTTCAGCCTCCCGGGTAGCCCGGCGTCTGACAAAGTATCGAACGAAACCCTCTGCCGTCAGAAAGCCCAGGTATTCATGACCCACCATCCGGCACCAGGGGGGCAGATCATCGGCAACCGTGGGTTCTCTGCTGCGCATTTCAAGAATCCCGTCCACCGGGGTCTTCAGCATGTGTTCGCGGATCAGAAGGATGAGGCCGGAGCCGCAATCCAGGTCGCCGCCATCAAAAACGGTATCGGGCTTAATGGGTGTGATGTCGGGTATCATAAAATGCCCTGTCATTAATTGAAGCTCTCATAAAAAGTCAAATGTCGGACGGCTTTGTAAAAAGGCCGCAGACAAGGCGCGCAAATCCTGAGGAGAGAGGCGTACTTTTGGGTACGCCGCAACGACGAAGGATGCTGCGCAACGCAGTATCCGGTCTTTTTACAAAGTCGTCATCAGTAGGCAACGCAGGGTGAACCGTTGCTCAGCCATTCCACGAGACTGGCGCCGCCAGCAGGCGTGGCCCCTTCAATCAGCATATCTTCGGTGATGCCGCGTTTTTTCATGCAGGGGGTACATACATAGATCTTTCCTCCGGCCTTGACGAATTTTTCAATGAGTTCCTTGAGCGATGCAAAAGGCGCGCCTTCATTGACCTTGGTCATTTCTTCCTTGTGGGCGCACCAGACGCCGTCGGAGCTGAGGAAAACCATTGTTTCTTTTTCGCTGCCCTGAGCGGCATTGGCGACGACAAATCCGAGTGTTGCCTTGTCGCCGTCGGTTTTACAGTGGGTAATTGTCACACAAAATGTGTTTGCCATGAAGTGGTCCTCCGAAATAGGTTATTTGAGGGTTATGAGATAATAGGGATGCTTTTGGTCCACGAGCGTGTTGCGGGTCATGCGACACCAGGCCGGCAGTTCCATGGGCGCCCCCGGATCCCTGGAAATCACCAGGATACGGTAACCTGAAGGTTGGGATCGGAGGTAGAGGTGCAGGTTGATGATCACCCTGCCGCAGGTCTCCTCGCCGCCGTCAAATTCGTCGTCAAACTGCCAGTCGGGGATTTCTTTGTACATTGCTGTTTGGATCCGTTGCGAAGTAAAAAAACGATTTTTATAACAAAATCAATTTATCTTTCTGTCACATTGATATGAATATGTCAAATTCACAATAGTTATAATATGTCATCAATTATCACCAATGGTAATAGCTTGTTCATCTTGCATAATTCTGCCAGAAAGCTGTCATTTCGTATCTCTCCATCGGATGTATTCTGAATTCAATTCCTGCTGTATCTATTCCATTAAAAAATTTGACAAGTGTTCCTGAAATGTCATACAGGAACACTTGTCAAATATTAAATTCATCAATTGATGGTGCTTTTCATTAAGCAACTGTTTCGGGCTCTCAAGCGAACTTGTGCAGTCATTCGTGTTTCAGCGGGCGGAGTCAAGGAATGTCGGTTGTCACACATTCCAACGAATAATGTCCAGATGCTACATCAGATGATCTAAAGGCCGCCAAATATGAAGGTGAATGATATGAGATCCGGGATACGGCGTTTTCTGACAAGTAAGTTTTTTCTTATTTCTGTGGGAGCACTGCTTCTGTTCACCCTTTCGGGTTTCATTCTGGCGCCGCACGTGATCCGCTGGTACGTACCGAAGTACACGCAGGATCAGCTCAAATGCCAGGCCGGCATGGGCAAAGTTCGACTCAATCCGTTCCTGCTTCAATTCGAGGTCAACGATTTCAGTCTCAGTGGGCCGGATGGCGCGCCGCTCGTTCGTTTCGCAAAACTCTATCTCGATTGTGAGATGACCGGCTTTTTTCATTGGGCGATCAATTTTAAGGATATTCGTCTGGAGAAGCCATCCGTGAATTTGGTCGTTGAGCCCGATGGGTCGCTCAATTTCGCCGCCCTTGCCCCCAAACCCGCCGAAGAAAAGCCCAAAACTTCTCAATCCAGACCCCTCGGGTTCATCCTCGGTACAGTGTCCATAACGGGAGGTGAGGTGACCGTAACGGACAAACGGCAGGTCACGCCGGCGACCTTGAACTTTCAGGACCTTGACCTGGAACTGAGGACGCTGACCACGTTGGTTGAGAAAGACGGCACCTACAGTCTGGAAGCAGGGACACGCGATGGTGAAACGATCGCCTGGCAGGGCCAACTCTCGCTGATGCCGTTTCACTCAAGCGGCAAAATCGTCTGCAGCGGTATTCGAGCGGCTTCCCTTTGGAAATTCCTGCAAAACTTGGTTAATCTGGAGGAACCCGAGGGGAGGCTTGGTATCAGCACCGATTACCTATTGAGTGCCGCAAAGACCCCTTTGCACCTGACACTTGAGAACTTTCGCGCGGACCTGTCCGGTGTGGCGCTCAAGCTGACAGGCGCAGAGACGCCTTTTTTCGAGTTGAACAGGTTTGACATCGACGCCGCTCATTTCGATCTTGCGTCCAGAAAGCTGGAAATCAAAAGTTTTCTCGTCGATGGGGGCGCGTTGCATGTCGGCATTGACGCGGCGGGCCAGAGCAACCTGGAAAAGGTCATGAGTAGTAAGCTCACAGCGGAAGGCAAGGAAACCGGGCCCGCGGTAACGGAAGCCGGCGTCCAGCCCGCTCCCTCTGAAGGACCGCCCTGGACGGTTAGCCTCGAAGCCTTCGAGATCAAGGACATGGCCTGCGATCTGGAGGACTTGAGCCGGACCTTACCGATGGCTGCCGGGATCTCCAATATTTCAATCCGTTCTCAGGCAACCCTGGAGGCCGGGGTTCAGACACAGGTTGTGGTCAAGGACATTGTCACCGAATTCAAAGGGGTGCACTTCGGCATCAAGGCCGCGCCCAGACCGTTGTTCGCGGCTCATCGATTGTTTCTGGAAGGGGGGGAGCTGAATCTGGGTGCACACACCTTCAATGTTGCGCGCATTGGATTGAGCCAGGGCCATATGGATATCGGCGTGGACCCGCAGGGAAAGGTCAACTGGGAGCAGATTCTGGCGCGCAAAGGAAAGGCCGAGGCCCGCAAGGAACCCCCGGCCGTTTCGCATCCCGATCCCGCCGGGGAAGCACCCTGGACGGTTAATATCGGTGCCATTGATGTTAAAGATATGGCCTTGGGTCTGGAGGACCTGAGTCGGTTATCGCCGGTCGCGGGTGGTATTGCCGGTATTTCAATCGGGTTGAAAGCAAATATCGCGGCTGGCCCCAAACTCCAAGTCGCGATCAAGGAAATAGCCACGGAACTCAAAGGGCTGCATCTCGGCGTCAAAGGGGCACCCAAAGCGCTATTCGAGGCTCAACGATTCGTTCTCGAGGGGGGTGAGGTCGATCTTGGGGCCAAGGCCCTCACCATTGCACGCATCAACCTCAGCGATGGTCACATCGATGTCGGGCGTAACCGGGATGGAAAAATCAACTGGGAACAACTGTTTGCCGGAAAAATTGCAGCTCCGGAACAGGCAGGGCAAAAACCGGATTCAAGCCAGCCATCTGCCTGGAAGTTTCTCCTTAAGCGTTTTGAACTGGACAATTTCCGCTCTGAGGTGATGGACCGGACGGTCCTCGCGGAGAAGCCGCTAAACCAACTTCGGGACCTTAACGTGCGGTTGTCCGAGGTTGACGGCAAGTCGCCCATGAATTTCGAAGTGGGTTTTGGATTGGAGCAAGGCGGCAAGGTGGCACTGCGCGGCAAAGTCGATCCGGTATCGCCATCGGTTGAGGCGAACGTAAATCTGACCGGAGTGGACCTTACCACCTTGCAACCCTATCTCGATCCTTTTATCACGCTCACCCTCAATTCCGCCGCAATATCCACCGATGGCGTCTTTCGCTATGGTCAACCGGGCGGCGGTTCCAAACTGTCCTACGAGGGGAGCTTCGGGGTCGAAAAGCTCAGCCTGAACCAACCGGGTTCGAAGGAAACCTACCTTGGCTGGGGTGCCATGAAGATCCCGAAGATCAAGCTGGCGATCGAGCCCAACAGACTTCAAATTGATGAAATCAGGCTTTCCAGGCCCGTCGGTGAAGTGATCATTGCCGAGGATCGGACCTTGAACCTGACGAAGATCGTAAAGGAGCAGTCCGGAGCCGGCGGTGCGGAAACGCCACCCAAGCCGAAGCTCAAGGATGCAACTTCCAAGAGTTCGCCGCGATCCACCGCGCAACCAGCGGGAAGTGGCGATTCGTTTCCCTTTAGCATCGGTAAGGTTAAGATCGAAGACGGTAACATGGTATTTGCCGATCTGAGTCTGAAGCCAAAATTCATGACCCGGATTCATGCCTTGAAGGGCACGGTGGGCAGGCTTTCATCGGATAAAAAAGCTCTATCCGAGATTCAATTGGACGGAAGTGTGGATCAATATGGCACGGTGAAGATCTCCGGAGCCTTGGACGTCAACGATTTCAAGCAATCCACCGACATCACCGTCACCTTCCGCAATGTGGAAATGGCCAACATCAGCCCCTATTCCGGCAGGTTCGCGGGCCGCCGGATAGAGTCCGGAAAGCTGTCCCTGGATCTCAAATATCAGATACAAACCAACAAACTGGTGGGCGACAACAAGATCATTGTGGATAACCTGGTGCTGGGGGAGAAGGTGGACAGCCCTGATGCGGTCAATCTACCACTGGATTTGGCTGTTGCCCTGCTTGCGGATTCCAACGGCCGCATCGATCTCGGGCTTCCTGTCAGCGGCGAACTCAACGATCCCCAATTCAGCATCGGTCCCATCCTCTGGAAAGCCTTCATGAATGTCATTACCAAGGCAGTGACTGCGCCATTTCGTGCCCTGGGATCATTCTTGGGAGGCGGCGCCGAGAAGTTCGACGCCGTGGAATTCGATCCTGGAAAAGCCGAACTCCTTCCGCCGGAAAAAGAGAAGCTGAAGAAGGTGGCCGAAGCTTTGCAGAATCGGCCCCAACTGAAACTGGCGGTACAGGGGCAATACAGCCCGGAAATTGACGGTCTGGAACTCAAACAAATTAACGTGAGCCGCGCCGTAATCGTGCGTATGGGCGTTCAACCGAATCCCGATGCGGAATTGGAACCTATCGATTTTAGTGATTCCAAGGTCAAGGGCGCGTTGGAAAAATTGTTCACGGAACGATTCGGTCCAAAGGCCCTGGATGAACTCGAACGCGCTGTCAAGCAGGGTGAGATCAAACCACGAGCCACTCAGGAAGAAACAGGCGCGAACAAGAAGAAGCGCAAGGGTCTTGCCAGGCTATGGAACTCGATGAAACTTTACAAGATCGTGCCGGGAGCGATGAGCCCGGAACAATCGGACCTTCTGGCGGGGGAGATGTTTGCACGTTTGGTGGAGAGCGATCCCAACCCCGATGAGGCGTTATCGCAGCTCGCCGGGAACCGTGCCCGGGCGATCACGGCGGAACTGCAGAATGCCGATGCTGTCCCGGCGGATCGTCTGCATATTGTCGATGTTCAACCGCTCGCCGGCGAGGCCGGGGTGTCCGCCAAACTCTCCTTGGACAGCGTGGCTCCGGGGAATTGATCTTGTAAATGGAAGCACTACCTTGAGTGACATTCTGCTAATGTTAAGTCAAAAAAAGGAACCATTTTTTTATGAATGAAATTAAAGAACTTCGAAAAAAAAGATTCGAATTCCTCCATCTTCTCTATAAAAAAAGTGGTGGTAATAGTTCTAATATCTTTATGGAATACGATGATATCGGGAAAGAACTCGGTTTCACTGAAGAGGAAAGTGATAAAATATATCATTACTTAAATGGCGAAGGCTTGATAAAGGTAATGGCATACGGCGGTGCTATTGTTATTACTCATGAGGGGGTAGTTGAAATTGAGAATGCACTTTCAGCTCCTGAAAAACCAAGTGAATACTTTCCACCTGCAATGAATATCATTCACGTAGAACATATGGAAGGCTCTCAGATTCAACAAGGAAGTATAAATAGCACTCAATCTGTAGAAAATATAATAAAAAGAGGAGAAGATTTAAAAACTTTTTTAGATTTGTTAAGAAACAAATTGCCTGAACTTGAAATTTCGCCTGAAGACAAATCTGAAATCAGATCAGATATGGTAACTGTTGACGCGCAATTAAATTCAAGTCGTCCCAAAGGTATTATCATAAAAGAGAGCCTGAATTCCATTAAAAAAATCTTAGAAAGCGCGGCAGGAGGTATGATCGCTACGGAACTATTGAAATGTCTTCTATCTTTATCCAGTTTTTAAGGATAAATTGCAAATTGTAACACAAATCAATGATCGCATAATCGGGTAGCCAGGAGAGCCCCCACACCATCTATCGTGCGGGTCCGTACTGGGTTGGTTCATGTAATCTATCGGGCCGAAGCCGGATAGTTAATGTTCACCAGCATTCCTTTTTAACCATTTGTTCGTTATGTCGATTTGCGCTGTAAGCGTTCGCGGCTGTCTACATGTGCCTTTTCGGCTCGGCGGCTCGGGGTCGGGCTATGGTAACACATTAACATGTTCGGATTGGGACCGGACGGAAAATGGGGACGGAAAATGCAGGAAAATGGGGACAGATTTAATTTTATAGTTGGGAATAGTATTATCATCAGATGAATATTGTCAGTATTTATAGACAATCTGTGGGAGCGAAAAGAGAAGCTGTGCTGCAAGATTTACGTGTAGTGAATGATGAACAATCCACCTAATAGTCGATTCGGGATAAGGCAAGGAAGTCCGAGGAAATCTGAAAAATAGATCTGTCACCTTTTACCAACCTGTCATTCCAGTGGACCCGACAATCCGTGGTGCATATAGAGCCTGTGACACGGAAACTCCATGCCAGTCCGGCCGGGCCACAGCATTCGTCGGTTATAAGCGATAAAAGAGGAATATGACTTCAATAGATAAAAAATGGATGCTTTTTGGAGCGATTGCAATTGCAGTCGTATCCTCATTGCTATTCACAGTTAGCATCATGAATCCTCTTGTCCCAACGCCCTTCTACTTGCTAATATTAGCATGGATAATATCATACGGGATAATTGCGGTTCTCCCATTGATATATCTGGCTGAGTATTGGTTTCTAAGCAGGAAAAATGGTTTCGGAAAAATAACTTTAATATCCGCTGTTCTTTTATCTATATTAAGTTTCATATATTTTTGGGTTGCCTGGGAGTATGGTCTTAAGTATCAAGGGGAACTTCATACACAATTAGTGGCTGCTGAGAATGGTATCGGTTTTTTAATCCTTCTCACAGTAGCATACAAAGGTGTAAAAGCGAATTCCAAGCCAATCCAGTATTCAGCCAATTTATTTATGTTTCTCCTTTTAGCATGGTGTGCATTTCCATACCTTGGGGAGCTACCTTGAACTGCTTATAACATCCAAATTCAGTCGACTCAAAAAGCCGGGCGGCTGATTAATCAGTTGGGCTATCAAGACAGAAAAGGTGAATTCGTGAAGTTAGCTGCAATTCTATTCGCAATCGTACTACTCTCTCTCTTGTCAATAGACTCTTCTGGACAAGAGCAGGAAGCCACTATCACCACCAGCCAACTTGGCACCATTATTATCCACACCGTGAACGGGCGTCAACCATTCGATGTGCCTGAACGCAAGATGCCAGTTCTGGTCCTGGTTCAGGCCGCCACCGGCACAGAAATCTCACGAGTCGAGTTTCCTGGCCGGGAAGGAACCCCAACTGAACTGAATGTTACTGTTTTACGCCTTCCAGGCATTCGCGAGCCCTTCATAGTTGCTTCTGCTGTTGATCTGGGAGTCTCAGACTCTCGCCACGAAACCACAATTCTCGCCTTTGTCGATGGCAAGATTAGAGATCTTTTTCCTGAGCACTTGCGAACCAACAGGCTTCCTGACGAAGGTGCGATATGTTTGGGTTGGTTCGGAAAGCAAAGAAAACTTGGAGTCTTACGAGTCAATTTTATCTGGGGCAACGATGAGTTTCATGTGTCTCCGCATCATTATGAAATCACTCAATACAGTTGGAGAGGCAGTTCGTTCGAGCCTGTACGACATTCTGTGACAGCGGGGTCGTACCGTCACTGGCGCAAGGCGATACATGAGAAGGGTTATGACTGCCACATCAATTTTGTTGCGGCCCTATGTCCGGGTGGATTTTAGGAGTCGTAGGGTTCAGCCATGGACATGAACCGTCAAACAATGAGAGAATGCAGCCGACTCGTTCCACTCGCGGCTGATTTTTGCGTTGTACCTCCGCATATGAGAATATTTGTCTTAATATTGGCGTTGTTATTTTTGACATCAGCCTGCTCTGAAGATGGGACACACAGAAGAGCGTCCGTTGTACATCCAATATTACGCATGGAAGTTGTTGAAATTCCGTCAGAAGGGAAAGTATGCTGGCTTCAAGGTGATGCCGAAATAAAGAAAAAGGAAATCAACAAATATCGGAAAATTGAAATTGGTACCATTGTTGGTGAAGATGATATTCTAAGGCTAAAAAGGGGCTGTGTTACCAGAATAGAATTTGGAGATGGATCTCAAATTATTAATGAACCGCAAGACAAGGATATTTATATCACTTTTGAATTTGTTAAAACCAATAATGTGCCAAAATGAAAATGGCTTTTTGCACAACACGCGGGAACTCCAAACCGGAAGGGGTGTGCTACTACCTCATCAGCCCTTGTAGTGAATCTCGCTTTATTTGCCATTTCTCCAGCCGAAATGGAACGAGTATCTGCAAATGAGGAACACCGAAAAACTATCTAAATGGGGCAAAGTAATCTGTGATAAAAAACTGAAACCGGCGGAATCAATCAAAAGTGGAAATCCTATTCGAAATAATCTTCAGCTTCTTTGGCTATTTACTTCAATTCATTTTTGAAATTTTTGCTCAAGTAGCTTTCGAGCTGCTGGCAGAGTTAGGAGTAAGAAGTCTCGCTGAACCATTCAGGCGGCCGAAACCGGCAAGTCCGTTTATGGCTGCAATAGGCTACCTCATTTACGGAGCCATTGCCGGTGGATTGAGTCTTCTATTACCGAAAATGATCGTTGTTCCAAAAAGTCTGCGTTTGGCAAACCTGCTGATCACTCCCATAGCATGCGGATTTGTGATGGCCTCAATAGGACGATTTAGGGAACGACGTAGTGATGAACCAATAAGACTCGATACTTTTATGTATGGCTACCTCTTTGCTTTGTCTATGGCGCTTGTACGTTATATTTGGCGGTAGTGACAGCCAACCAGCGCTCGGGCCATGACCGGGCATAAACCCGCCTGGCATGTCAAGCGAAGCCCAGTTAGCCGTAGTAGAGGACATTATGAAATTGATGGCTTTGAACATTTTTTTACTCTTAATGATGATGTTCACCTTTTCTGCGTTCGTTGGAGCAAAGTCATTTCAGGAAAGACTACAGAAAGCAGAGAGTCAACTTGTCGGTCCCAGGTCAGACCTGGATCGATTTTATAACCTTGACGAAGTTGCTAAAGCCAGTTTCGAAATGGGAGCATTTGAAAAAGCAAAAAAATATGCGTCGGAACTTCTATCATTGGCGCCCCAGTTTAAAAGCAACTGGAACTATGGCAACGCAATCCATGACGGTAACATGGTTCTTGGCAGAGTGGCACTACATGAAGGGAAAGTCGATGATGCCAAAGCTTTTCTTTTAGCTGCCGGCAAAACACCTGGCTCACCTCAACTTGACTCCTTCGGACCCAATTTATCTCTGGCAAAGGACCTTTTAGAGCAAGGGTATAAAGAAGTTGTAATTCAGTATCTGGACCTCTGCGTAATTTTTTGGGAAACGCATCTTGTTGACATTAAAAAGTGGAAATCTGAGATCGATTCAGGGGCGGTCCCGGATTTTGGGGCGAATTTGATCTATTGACTGTAGTAACAGCCAATCAGACAGGTGCACGGTCTTCCTGTATCGATATAATTGCATCGTTACGGGCATCATATTATGACGGAAAGATGCACGAGCGAACGATTTCCTTCAAACAGATAGAATTAATTATGAAACCTTTGTCCAACAGGTCAGTGTACCGGATTGACGAAACTGTTGGTACCCGGTGACATTGGGTTCGGATCGGCGGATCTGAGTCGGACCGCCACAGCCATCGAGAACATAAAGATAAAAAGTATAAATCGTTGCTTGAAAAGGTCTTAAATCAGCACTTTTGACCCAGAAAATATGCATTAAAAAGATAATGCCCCAACAAAAGCATCCTGCGGGCAAGCCGCAGATGTTCATGTTGGCCATGATAGATGATGCGAAAACAGTGGAGGCGTAATGATGAAGACAAGTAAACTTAAATTGCTCTTATGCGCGTTGCTGTTTTGCGCCGGCAGTGGCGTCGCGCTGGGGGAGCAGACGCAGGTGCCGTGTACGCCAGGTATTAGCTATTGGAGTCTCTTGGGCGCGGTTAGCGTAGATTACTTTGACGGTCGGTTGGTCGTTAACAAGTTGTACGCCGTTTGCTTGCCGCAACCAGTTCATGCGGATAATTCGAACTATGTGTACAGCCCGGACGAGGGCGGCAAATTCGCCAGTGTCGTGAGACGGGCGGATGGGCAGGTACTCAACACCTATATTTGGTACGGCGAGAACATCGCGGGGCTTTGGGAATTGAGTCACTACAAAGTGCTCGGCGGCGAGGCGTCGATTCGGCCGCTCACTGCGGGCGACTACGTGATCGAATTTCAGCTTGAGGATAAACCATTTTATCGCTTTCCGTTCAGTATCGATACGCAACCTGCCGACGACCCCTACCAGTCGGCGGGTACGCGTTACTTCATAGGTGGGTCGTGGAACGACTACGGCAACGTTTTCTATCAGCGTAATGATCCGAAATCGGCGCTGCGCTTCACGACTTGGGTGCGCGAAAAGGCCGGCCATGAAAGTAAACGAGCCGCGCCCTACGAAGCAAAAATCGTACGCATGCAAGATAATCGCGTCATCGCAACGGATGCGGGCACATTGCGCTTAACGCCACAATGGCAGCAAGCCGATCTCTTGTTCAAACCGATGGGCGGAGATCAAAACAGCTTTTTCAAGGCTGAAGAAGTATTGAGCACGGACGGTCTTTACCGTGTGTCCGTTAGCATCGACGGCAAGCCCCACGGTACCTACTCCTTCACCGTACAGGGAGGGAAAATTCAGATGCAGGGCCGGCAAATACGAGAGGGTACGGATCCGCAGCTCTTCCTCCTTGATCATCTTTATGGCGGGCGCTACACATCTTGGTGGATCAAGCGCGAAGATGCGAGTCGATAGCCGGCCATGCGCGCTCTAACATGGGTGTTTCCCATTTTGGGCTTGAGTAATTCCGGTTTCGGTGAGGCCGCGTTGAGCACATTGTGCACTTCGACGCACTGCGCGGATAATACCGTGGATCGGGTCGGACCACATCAACCATGAGGAATATAAAGAAAAAATAGTGCAAATCGTTGATTGAAAAGGTCTTAAACCAACACTTTTGACCCCGAAAAGATGCATTTAAGAGATAAATACTCACAAACATCCTGCGGGCAAGCCGCAGATGTTCATGAAGGGAAGCTCAGGGAAGAGGGATGGATCTTTCAGAACAGGTCGTATTTGAATACTTGTCGCATCAAGGGTTCCGCTATTCCCGAAAAAAATTGACAAGTGTTTCTTAAATATAATACATAAAAAATTACAGAATAAATTAAAATCAGCAATTAATGGTTTTATTCGATCAACTGCAGACTACGATATCCGCACTATCAAGAAACTCCGCCGGGAGTTGGCAAAAAACAAGCAGCCTTTTCAGAAAATTCTCGAACGTGGCCGAAGGGCCGCAAGGAGGGGGGGATGGACAGTGAGACGCCCAAACTGTTTTCTTCTTTCGACGTTGTTAAGGATGAGCGGTCAAGGATTCTGAACCGCCGCACAAAGGCAGGCTACAAGAAACCGGGCAGACCCGATTGTGATGCCATGGGGCTCGCGCTATCGGGCGGGGGAATCCGTTCCGCAACGTTTAACCTGGGCATCCTCCAGGCGCTCGACCGCGTCGGTCTGCTCCGGTGCATCGATTATCTGTCCACGGTGAGCGGAGGCGGATACATCGGATCGTCGCTGACGTGGTTCATGTCTCGTCTCAAGGCCAGTGTTTTTCCCTTTGATACCATTAACCCGGTTACGGACGCCCTGGCAAACAGGCTTCTCGCGCGATTCCGGGCACGCGGAAATTACATGACTCCCGGTGATGGTCTTACATGGTGGGCGCTCGTCGCCGCGATCCTCACAGGTATCATCGTAAACCTCATTGTTGTGATTCCCATCTTTTTCTTCATCCTCTGGATACTCGGCATGGGCCTTCCGGAGCTGCCGTACTTCCTGGACCGGTTGGTCGGAGGCGTGCCCTATGCACAGAGGGAAGGACCGACGTGGTTCACTGCCCTGCTTTTCTTGGGGATGGTTGTCGTTCTTGTCTCGCTGGTTGCAGGCGTCTTGTTTTCCATGACGACACGCTTTGCCGCTGCACGTAATTGCAGCTTCCAGAGGTGGACGAACAAGGCGATGGGCAGGGGGCTCATGTACGGCGCCATCGGAGTTATCATCGGCACGATACCGATCGTGACGGTGATACTTGAGATTTATCTTCACGGATGGGTTCACAGTGCCATGTCGTCCATATCCCTCGCCGGTATCCTTTCGATCTGGGGAGGCATCACTGGTAAAAAACACGGCAACGAGGCAAAGGGCGTCCGCTCCTTTCTCCTTTCCTTCGGCCTCAGCCTCCTGATGTACGGCATCTTTTTATGGCTCTTCTACATCACCCGCCGATTCGATCCGGGCGCTGCCGTGTACTTTACGGCCCTTGGCTGTTCCTTGCTCATCGCCTATTGTGCCGACATCAATCATGTCTCAATGCACCGGTTCTACCGCAACCGCCTCATGGAAGCCTACCTGCCGATGCGGGTTCGCGATGACTGGGGCCGGGAAGAAAACATATCCATTATGGATGAGAGCGTAACTCCGCCGGTTCCGGCGAGCGAACGGGACGCAGATCTCTGTCTCCTCCACGCCATCCCGCAGACGGCGGCTCCCTATCATCTCATCAACGCCACTATCCAGACCGTGGGATCGCGCCTTCCAAAGCTCAAGGAAAGAGGCGGCCACAGCTTTATCTTCTCTCCGCTCTTCTGCGGTTCCGATTGCACATCCTATGCACGGTCAAAGGACTATATCAAAGGAAAAGTGAACCTGGCAACCGCCATGGCCATCTCCGGTGCGGCCGTCGATCCCAATACTTACGCCACTCGGTCGCGTCCGCTCACGTTTCTGATGACGCTTTTGAACGTCCGCCTGGGTTACTGGATACGTAATCCACAAACGACTGCCCTCGGCAATGTCCAGTGGCGCAATCCCTCCTGGTACAAGATATTCAGCGAGATGTTGGGAAGGGGGCTTAATGAGAATAGTTCCAGCTTGCACCTTTCCGATGGCGGGCATTTCGAGAACCTGGGGCTTTACGAGCTCATCAGAAGGGAGTGCAAATACATCATCGTTTGTGATGCGACGGCGGATGTCAACTACGTCTTCGACGACTTGGCGAAGGCTGTGGAGCGTGTTCGGGTCGATTTCGGTGCCGAGATCACCATCGACACGAGGCCCATACGGCCCGTCAACAAGGTAAGGAAGATCTCCAGGGAAGCCTGTGTCGTCGGTGGGATTCGATACAAGAGCGGCCTCGAAGGCGTCATCGTGTATGTGAACACGACTCTCGTGGAGAAGCTCACGGAGGACATCTACGCATACCAGCGCCAGAATCCGGCCTTTCCGGATCAGGGAACCGGGGACCAGTTTTTCGGTGAACAGCAGTTTGAGGCATACCGGGAATTGGGATTGCAACTGGGAGTCAGGTACTTTTCGAAGTTGGTCGTGCCGGGAGGTCCGCTCGACCTGTTGAATCTGTAACGTGCTTTGTGGCGGGAGGTGTCACGGGCGAACAACAGGCTCGCGGCTACATGCCGCTGAATCGCTGCCGGTTTCAGCATCGAACTTTGACGCCTTAGATAAAAAGGAGGAACCTTATGGACTTGATGGATGCTAAACAGATTCTCAGCCAAATGAGTGGTGCGATTCCTTCCGGAAAATGGAACAAAGAATTAGCCACAGCCGTACAGAGGGCATTGGCTGAACTTCATCTTCTAAACCTTTACGACGATGTTGACGGCTTGATCGGGCCTCGTACGCTGGAAGCCTGGAAATTTTTTAAGGAGGCCACGAATCAGGCTGATCCTGACACCATTGAGGGGGCAAGTGCTGGTCTGCTGATTCAGGCTTCGGAGAATCCCGTCGGGTTTATTGGCGAAGCAAAGGTCAATCTACAACCGGATTTTGATGAACTGGCCGGCCTTATCTGTTTTTGTCATTGTTGATGGCATGTTGCGGGGTGTCTACACCGGTCATCGGCTAAACGAGTTTGTGAACGGTAACAAAGAGGATTTCTTCAATGCGCGACAGATAATCAATGGTCATGACCGCGCTCAAAAGATCGCCGATCAGGCGAATGAATGGTTAGAACAGCTATGATAGCAGTTTCGGACTACAGAAGATGACCGCAAGTCGCGAACAAAGGACGACCGAACAAAAGGTGTTGACCAAGCTAAGTTGTAGATATCATATTAAAATTGTGAAAAATTAATATTTTTTCAGTCTATATCCGGATTATTTGCTCATGCTGGGGAAATAAAAGAAAGTGGGAGGGGAAAAGTCATGATAAAATTTTGTAGCTCATTGTTCTCAATTGTTTTTTTGGTGGTGTTGATATTGGGAATGGGGTATGGAGTAAGCTTTGGCAATGATACCCTCGTTGCGGCCGATGGTATAGGAACAATCCTCCAGCCAGACTCATCTTCGACCCCATGTGACGCAACATGGTCTTCCGATTTCACACTCAATATTCCCATAATGAGTTTTGGCCAAAACTTTTATCAGACCGGATTCCAGTATTCACCTTCTTCGGATGGTTTGATATGGTTCATGTTAACTGGCATTACACAGATAGCGCCAAACGGTTGCGGAAATCCGGCCACATTGATTTTGAGTGACGGCAAATATATCTTGCACATCCCCTCGTTGGATCTCGGTGGTACATCATTATGGCTGGATTTAGAGTATGTGCCGACAGCAGACGGGCTTATCTGGTTGAAACTGACCAATTATGCGATAAATGGCTCTACTTCATCGGTAACGTATTTGTCCAAAGTACAAGATCAATTCCACACAACTTTTAATGTTTATAGCGATGCTTACGCTGCCGGGAATCATTTCGCTGCGCGGGGAATGCTGAATTCCGCGCCTGTCATGCAGGAGAATTGGTCGATTGCACAACACTCCGGAAGTACGTGTATTCGATGTGAATTCAAGTCATCAACAAGCCCTTGGGGTGGATGGTATATGATGAATGGCGTTCTTCAAGGCACAGCTTCAAGCCCCAGTGAAAACTGGGGTGATACACCAAATGCAGGGATGGACCTGAGTGGCGCAACCCAAATAACATTCTGGGCAAAAGGTGACAAAGGTGGGGAGAGAGCTGAATTCTTTGCACTCGGCATCGGAAGAAATTCATCAACGGGACTTGCAGAAAAGCCATACCCTGATTCCTCGCCAAAAGCCTCGTCAGGGGTAGTCACCCTGTCGAATGATTGGCAGAAATTCACCATTTCACTGGTTGGCCGGGATCTCGGTTATGTACTGGGTGGGTTCGGTTGGGTCGCAGCGGCGACGGAAAACGGTCAACATGATATTGTTTTCTATCTGGATGACATCACCTACGACAAGAATAGGTCTTCGGAGCCCCGTTTTCTGGTAAGCTATGAAACTGAACCCGGAACAAACAGTTTCGATTTGATCATGCGAAACGTTGCTTATACCTATGATAATGCGGTTGCACTCATCTCTTTACTGGGTGCCAGCGAAAATAACCGGGCAAAACTGATCGCGGATGCCTTTGTATATGCTCAAAACAATGATCGCTACTTTACCGACGGTCGATTGAGGAACGCCTACCAGGGTGGAGACATTTCTTTACCGCCCGGCTGGTACCCAAATGGAAAAATTGGAACAGTCCGTATGCCCGGGTGGTCAGATCCGTCTACGAATAATTGGATAGAGGATGCTAATCAGGTGGGTTCCGACACCGGCAACATGGCGTGGGCTATGCTCTCCCTGCTCGCTTACTATGATGTGACAGAGGATAATACATACCTCTCCTCTGTAATCAAAATGGCTGATTGGGTCGAAGTGAATTGCCGCGACACCCGCGGTGCTGGAGGCTACAGCGCCGGTTTCTACGGTTGGGAGCCAAATCCGAACCAACCTGTTCAAAAACAACAGAAGTACAAATCGACAGAACATAATATCGATCTCTTTGCCGTGTTCCAGCGTCTTTTTACTATAACAGGAGATACAAAGTGGCGCGACCGCGCGCAAGCAGCCAAACAGTTTGTCGTTGCCATGTGGGATGATTCTCAGGCACCGGGTAAATTCTGGACGGGGACTGGCGATGATGGCGTGACGATCAATAAAACTCAATACCAATTGCCGTTGGATGTGCAGGCATGGGCGGTTCTATCGCTAAAAGACGAGGGGATTCCTTACTGGTCAGCGCTTTCGTACGCAGAACAAAATATGCTTGTTCTTAACGCCGATAAAACAGAACCGTTGGGATTCGATTTCAATAATGATCTGGATGGAGTGTGGTATGAAGGGACCGCCCAAATGACTGAAGCCTTCCGATACATAGGCCAACAGGCAAATGCTGACAAATTTCTGTCAATACTCAAGTCATCTCAACTGTCTACCGGCGCAATGCCGGCCACAAACAAAGACACAATAACGACTGGGTTTCAATTGTCGGATGGGAGCGATTGGCTTTACTATCAGCGCCCGCACGTGGGGGCAACATCCTGGCTTTTGCTGGCTGAAAAAGGTGTAAATCCTTACTACTGGCCGGGATTTTGACTTCGAATATGGCGGAATCGAGAGGGATGTATTAGGGACATCCATTGGATTATTGGAATATTCATTAGAAAGGCTTAAAGATGTCAGTAAATCAATATGTCAATGGACATCCCTACCGTCCCTCGTGATCCCCTGATCGTAATGACACTGAGAGAATGGGCTGAAGGTTTTTGGGAATACTTACCGAAATTGGGAAAAGCAGGAGAGCTATGAAACGGCGGCATATTCCACGTCCTTTGGGCGTGGAATATGCCGCCGTTTATTTATAACATTACGTCGCGATTATGGCGCACAAATGACAATCTGGGAACTCAATATTATTGTGTTTTTGTGTAATTGGTGTACATTTGGTGCATCCGAGGCACGAGGCAAATATGTGTGACTGCTGACGAGACATGTGAAATACAACGGATATGGAGATGGCTTTTTAAGGCAGGATCATGGGGGGCGGTTTATGAATGACAATCACGATATTCTGGTTTTAGCCAAAACCTATCCGGAAATTAGCAGAAAATATACTGAGACTGTGTGCACTGCTGGTATTGATAAAGCCACAAAAAAATTGGTTAGATTATACCCGATTAGATATCGCTATTTAACAGGTGAATCTCAATTTAAGAAATACCAATGGATAAAAGTGAAAATTGTAAAAGCCAATTCAGATTCAAGGCCTGAGAGCTATAATCTTTTTGATGACACTATTGAGCTTGGGAATATAATTGGGACTGGTGATGATTGGGCTGAACGCGAAAAATGGATTATTAATCGGAATACACTTTTTAACTCTGTTGAAGAATTAAAAGAGTCACAGGAAAATAACGGAACGTCACTTGGCATTGTTAACCCAAAAGAAATATTAGATTTTACAATTGAGGAAAAGTCTTTAGATGAAATAAACGAAGCAGAAATTAAAAAGAAAAGCGTTCTTTCTCAAATGGGGTTGTTTGAGCAAAATAAAGATATAGAACTTTTGCCCTTTAGACTTGTACTAAAATTCAAATGCAATAACCAAAATTGTAAAACCCACAACATGAGTATCCTCGATTGGGAGTTCGGACAATTATACAGAAACGTCAAGGGAAGTATTGATTGGGAACAAAAAATTAAGGATAAAGTTATGCGTATTTGCAGTTCTAAAAAAGAACCTTATTTGATATTGGGGAACCTTGCTAAATGGCCAAATATATTTTGCATTTTGGGGATATTCTATCCGCCCAAAAGAAGGCAGTTGCCCCTTTTTTGATCATAAAGGAGCCAAATGGCGGACTTCAAAACCGTTTTTGCTTAATTTGCTGATTTGCTCAGCCAAAACTATTCTATGGCATTTATTGGCATCATGCTCAAAACATAATAGTGCTACGCGTTTTCCGGAACTAATTTTAATGAATAATTCATTTATTTCTTGGCTTTTGGAAGATAGTGAATCTTTGTATTTCTTAAAAAAAGAGCTGTAATTGCCAGTACTCTTTAATTCATCGCGCATTTCCTTCGGAACACCTAAAGATGGCAATCCAAGGTACTCAATATCATTTTCAGATAAGCTTTCACAAAGACCGTTTTTAGAAAACCCCTTTTTCCGACTAAGTGGTCTCTGTCTAACATCGGCAACAATGTCAATTTTGTAATTCACGAGCCAAGCCATGAAAGAATTTTTATTAACGCCTTCATAACCTATTGTGTATATTTTCATTTGTACATCCTTAAGTGCTTTTTATCGGTATACATATATTCTTTTATTAATTTTGTAAACAATCATTGATTAAATTTGATAAGTGCCATTAAAAATGTCAATCAACCAACTCAAAGACGGCCGCTTGATCGTATGTTATCGGAACGGGAAAAGAAATTATTGGGACATATTACGTCCATTGGATTATTGGAATTTTCATTAGAAAGGCTTAAAGACGTCAGTAAATCAATATGTCAACGAACATCCATCTCGTCCCTCGTGATCCTCTGATCGTAACGACACTGAGAGAATGGACTTAAGGTTTTCGGGCATACTTGCTGAAATTGCGAAAAGCAGAAGTACGGAAGCTATGAAACGGCGGCATATTCCACAACCTTTGGGCGTGAGATATGCCGCTGTTTATTTATAACATCACGTCGCGATTATGGTGCACAAATGACAACCCGGGAACTCAATATTATTGTGTTTTTATGTAATTGGTGTACATTTGGAGTGTCCGAGGCCAAGACGTGTGACTGCTGACGAGACATATCAGAAAGACAACAAAAATGGAACGGTTCGCGGGAAAAATGGCATCTGCTGACCGTGATATTGTTTAAAAATGACTATTAATATAACCGCGATGATTGGTGCCATGAGCTATACAGAGACAGAAGATAAAAAGTCGGAGCGAATACTCTCCGTTGATGTAATGCGCGGATTTGCTCTGGTCTGTATGGTAATGGTCCACTTCATGGTCTATTTAGGCGATGCAGCCGCCGTGGATACATGGCCTTATTTTTTTTTAAATCATGTCTTAGGCGATTGGGGGGCGGCCTGTTTCTTGATGATGATGGGGATGAGCCAGGTGCTCTCGGCACAGAAACATGTCGAGGAAGACAACCGGCTGATCTTCAGGCGTGCCCTGATCCGCGGGGTCTTCATCTTCGTGGTGGGAATATTCATGCTGGCTCTATCCTGGGGGCCCGGCAAAATCTGGCAATGGGATATTTTGACCCTGATGGGATTTGCCACAGTTATGCTCTTCTTTTGTCGTTTTCTGCCTTCGTGGTCGATCCTGGCCATTGTCGTGTCTCTGATCGTTTGCACGCCCCTGTTGCGGATGGGGATCGACTTCAATGCCATCTGGGGTGGAAATTTCGTCAATGTGCCTGTAATCTCGCGCTATCTTCCCGGTATCCTGCTTGACCCGGCCAAGGAATATGAAGTGGTTTGGGGGGCAAAGGAGATTGTTCAGGGCTTCCTATTTACTGGTGAGTTTCCTGTAATTCCTTGGATCATCTTCCCGCCGTTGGGATTCGTTCTGGGTCGGCGGATCGCCAGCCAGCGAATGCGGCAGGATTTGCAGTTTCTGGTAATCATCGGCAGCTTGCTTGTTTTGCTGGGTCTTGGCTGGGCATATGCCGCCATTGGTCGACCTCAGTCATCCATCATCATCGATTACATTGTGCCGCTTAGCTTCTATCCCGATTCCTTCACCATGATTTGCTACCAGCTCGGCGCAGCTCTTGTCGTTTTCAGCGGCCTCTTTTTCTATTACGATGTACGCAAGCCGGATAAACAGAAAATGAGTTTTATCGTCCGTATCTACAATCGCATCAGCCGTTCTTCTCTAACGTTTTACTTTTTTCATTACCTGTTGATCGGGTGGCCTCTGGTCCTGATCTACCTCCTTACCGGCAAGTATTATAAGTATGCGCTGTTGGGGGCGATTCCATCCCTGCTATGCGGTTTTGCTGCGGTGATTCTGTTGGTGTCGCTACTGGTCTTCTGGGAAAAACACAAGGATAGGTATAGCCTGGAGTGGTTTCTGGCCGCCATCACAAAGCGCTTTGCTTCCTCCTGAGCAACTCTCCCGCTTCTTTCGGAGCTGAAGCTCCCTCTCCCTTTTATCTGCCCCCAATTGCTCTGCAGTGTTTGTGATTGCTTATTATGTTCCTGATCAGGCAACATTGTATATGCGATGTAGGAATGCAGGAAGAACGATCTCCCTGCTGTCCATGAATATCTATACCTTGGCCGAAAGCATATCCTTCACGGTTGAACATATATTTATTGACTTTGATTGCGTAAATTAATACAGGATAGTATAAAATTATATTAAATATTGCTGTACGATGTTGATTAATTCTTAATCACATTAATATCTGGCCTGAGTTCAGGGAGAACCATGGTTTCCGCAGAGTATCCGGAAACCTTGCAGGCATCAAAAAAGGAAACCAGCATGAAAAAAGCATTGGTAAGTGTTTTCGGCTTTATTCTTCTGATGGTTACAACCATGGTATGGGCCGCACCGGTTCCGGATACCGGACAGACGAAATGCTACAACATCACCGACGCGATCCCTTGTCCTTCTCCCGGCCAGCCATTTTACGGCCAAGATGCCAACTATAACATCAATCCGATGTCCTACACCAAGCTGGATGGCAGCGGCAATGCGCTGCCGGATTCCGCCACGGCCTGGAGCATGGTGAAGGACAATGTCACCGGCTTGATCTGGGAGATGAAAACCAACAAGGATGGGGTCAAAAACTACAACGACCCTCATGATGCGGACAACACGTATACCTGGTACGACAGCAACCCGGCTACCAATGGTGGCAATGCCGGAACACCAGGAAGTGGCACGGATACCGAAGACTTTATTAAAGCCCTGAATGATGCCAATTATGGCGGCTATAACGACTGGCGGCTACCCACAATCAAGGAATTGGCCTACATCGTTAATTACAGCAGTCCCTACCCAGGGGCGAAGATAGATACGGAATACTTTCCCAATACGCAGCCGTCGTGGTATTGGTCGAGTACTACCAACGCAGGCAGTACCAGCTACGCGTGGAGCGTGTATTTCTACTACGGCGACCTCTACAGCAACTATAAGTACGGCAGCCTTTATGTTCGCGCCGTTCGCGGAGGACAGTCTGGATCATTTGGTAATTTGGTAATTGGGTCAATTGATACTTTGGACTGCGGATTCATGGAGGATACTTCGACTGCTGCAAGTTATACGGACAACGGTGATGGCACAGTAACAGACACATCCACAGGCCTGATGTGGCAGCAAGCCAGTTCATCTGGCGCCATGACCTGGGATCAGGCGCTGGCCTATTGCGAGGGGTTGAATCTTGGCGGTTATACAGACTGGCGGCTGCCTACCATCAAGGAATTACGAAGTTTGGTGGATTACAGCCGGTATAATCCATCAATCAATACCTCTTACTTTCCGAATATGACCGCGTCCTGGTATTGGTCGAGTACTACCTACGAACTCTATACCGACTACGCGTGGCGCGTGGGTTTCTACTACGGCTACGGCAGCCCCGACATTAAGGGCAACGACGATTATGTCCGCGCTGTGCGGGGTGGACAGTCTTGCTCATTTGGTAATTTGGTTATTTCCCCAGTCAGTCGGGCAGTGGCTAAAGATGCAGGCACCACAATATTCAGCGTTTCCAACACTGGAACCGGAACCATGCCGTGGACAGCCGCAGTGACATCAGGCGGCAGTTGGCTTTCGATCTCATCGGGGGCCAGCGGCAGCAATTCCGGGACGATCACATGCAGTTATTCCGCCAACACCGCAACAACAGGCCGCACAGCTACAATCCGTATAACCGCTTGCGGCGCATCGGGCAGCCTGGTGGATGTGACGGTGGCTCAGGCGGCAGTAACATCAACACAAACAGGGTGTACGGCAACTTTAAATGAAAATTTATTACTTCAAATACCATATCTTTCCTATGTCAATCCAATTTCGGGTATTCTAACGCTTTGGGCGGATCTTGTTTATGATTTCAATCCGACGTATCCGGCGTTGATACTTTTTAAATTAACCAATACTGGTATTATATCCAATCCTACTTTTTCCTGCGCCGAATCAACACTATCCGAGGATTTGAAAGTCCATATACCTGATGTTATGCTTCCGGATGGGAGCACACATTTAATGGTGGATTTGGAATATAGTGAGGCTATTTCCACCGATGAAAATGCCTACTTCGTTGTTACAAATTATGGGGTTGTTTCCAATGAAATAGCCTGCCCGAAGCAAGAGCCGCTGAAATAAAATACAGAATCATTAATCTGAAACTCAATTCAGTAAAAAAAGTGCTACGTTATATTTTACGTTGCGTTACCGACAATGAATTGAGCGAAACCACAAAGACAGGGGGCGTTTAAATTAAATGAATAACAGCATGAAAAATACATTGGCAAGTGTTTTCGGCTTAATTATTCTGATGGTTACAACTGTTGTATGGGCCGCACCGGTGCCGGACACCGGACAAACAAAATGCTATAATGATACCGTTGAAATCCCCTGTCCTTCACCTGGGCAGCCATTTTACGGTCAGGACGCCAACTACACCATCAACCCGATGTCTTACACCAAGCTGGATGGCGGCGGCAATGCGTTGCCGGATTCGGCAACATCCTGGGTAACTGTAAAAGACAATGTCACCGGACTGATCTGGGAGACGGAAACCAACAATCTTCAATATTCCAACAAAGTTTACACCTGGTACGATAGCAACCCGGCTACCAATGGCGGCTATGCCGGCACGCCAGGGGGCGGCACGGATACCGAAGACTTGATTAAAGCCCTGAATGATGCACATTATGGCGGCTTCAGCGACTGGAGACTTCCAACCATTAAGGAACTGGACTCTATCGTTTATTTAGACGCTTATGTTGACTATATTAAGATGACGTCCATGTTCATCAATACCTCATATTTTCCAGACACCCGCGGGCTTTCTCTGGGAATTCCCATCATACAAGGTGTTTATTGGTCGTCAAATACCGACGCCAACAATAGTCAATCCGCGTTGTGTATGGATTTTGGGTGGTATGGCCAGCCAGTTACTTGCTCTAAGGACCCACAGACGAACTCTGGCGGTCTCCTCCTCTACACCTATGCCCGTGCCGTGCGAGGGGGACTTTCCAAGTCAGCATACGTGAACAACGGCAACGGCACGGTCACGGATACCTCTACAGGTCTGATGTGGCAGCAGAATACTCCTGAAAGCTCCATGACATGGGAACAAGCGCTATCAAACTGTGAAAGTTTAGCTCTGGGCGGTTATACGGACTGGAGGCTGCCAAACCAAAAAGAGCTGCGAAGTCTGGTAGATTACAGCACCAGTAATCCAGCAATCAATATCACTTATTTCCCGAACACCGTTTCGTCCTATTATTGGTCGTCTACTCCCTCAAGTTCGGGGGTCTCGTCTGTCCAAAGTGACGAGTACCTTTACGATTTTTCATACGTCGTGGATTTCCAACACGTCTCCAGTAACTATGTTCAAAACAAGAACAATAAATATTATGTCCGCGCTGTTCGCGGGGGGCTGTCACCGACTCCTGACATAAAAGCCAATGGGATTGGTGGCGAGATAACCGTCACGTCAGACACCCCTGTTTCTGTTACAATCAGTCTGATATCAGGTAATAAAAACGGAATACCGGCGGACTGGTGGTTTGCCATAAATTCACCCTGGGGCTGGTATTTTTTGACGACTTCCGGATTGACCCAAATACCTATTCCATTGTATCAATCAACTCCTCTGTACGATTTTTCCGATCAGAAAATGATGGAAGGTCAACTGCCTGTCGGGGAGTATGAATTCTTTTTCGGAGTCTATGTAACTCCAAACGATTCTACTGAATCACCACTGTACCTGGATTCTGTTAAGGTTCATGTCAATTAGAGTGCGTTAAGGGCATCCGGGTTATGAGATATCATTTTGGAAAAAGGAGAGCGGTATTTTGAGTACGTCATTAAAGGTTGGGGATAAAGCACCAAACTTTCAATTTGATACACCCTGGACATCATCACAGGATTTTTATGAAACCATACAACACCAAGATGCAATTTTTGTATTTCTAAGGTATTATGGTTGCCCCGTCTGTCAGATGGAAATGGCCAACCTAAAACGTGACATAGAATTGTTCAATCAGAAAGGAGCCAGGGTTTTCGTTTTTCTGCAGAGCTCGACTGCCACGCTTATACCTCTGTTAAAAGAAGGCGATTGGCCATTTGACATCGTTTGTGATCCAAAAGGAACAATTTTTCAGCTTTATGCCGTTGAGCCAGGTGGCATCATGAAATATTTACATCCTGCAGGTCTTATAGCTTCTATCAAAGCGATTTGCCAGGGATTCGTCCACAAGAAATTTGAGGGTAAGGAAACACAGCTACCAGCAGCGTTTATAATAAAATCAGACAAAACCATAACATATAAATATTATGGTAAGAACATCGGTGATGTTCCAAAAACATCTGATTTAGCTGATAATTTTGATTAAAGCAGAAGTGCAAACCTGGAAACAGCAATCCGGAAGTCTCGGCTAAAAACTATATTTTTCTAAAGACGATTATTCCCGGCAGAAAGGCAACCAAAGCATACGGTAAAGCGCAGGAGGGCTGAAACATGAAGTGTGACAAGGAAGAGAAAAGCATTGTTGATGTCTATGAGAAAGACATAATGGTACTTTCCAAGCCGTCAAAAAAGGAGATTGAAGCGATTAAGGCGACTGCGAGAAAGACGTTTGTAAAAGATAAACGGATTACCATACGGCTTTACGACCATGACTATCAAGGCATTCAAAAGAAGGCAATGGAAATGGGTATCCCTTATCAAACACTGATTTCCGGCATCATCCACCGGTATATTGAAGGAGACCTTACTTCAAAAACAGGATAGCATTTTTGTTGCAGCCGATCCGGCTGCCGTTATCATCCTTATTCCGGCGTTCGCCCAAATGATAGCGACGCTTGCTGAAAAGGGGTTTCGATCGTTGAAGGAAAAACAGAATCTGATACTCATCGGGATGCCCGGGGCCGGCAAAAGCACCGTTGGGGTACTGCTGGCCAAACAACGGGGCACGGCGTTTCTGGACACGGATATCTTGATACAAACCGGTAAAGGATACTATCTTCGGGAGCTCATTTCCAGGCACGGCATCAGCGGCTTCCGGAAAATCGAAGAAACGTATCTGCTTGGTGTACCGGCGGACTGTGGTGTGGTTGCCACCGGTGGCAGCGCTGTCTACAGCGAAAAAGCCATGGCCCATCTGAAATCACTGGGACCCGTGGTCTATCTGCAAATCGAGCTGGAACCGCTGAAAGCCCGGCTGGGCAATCTGTCTGAACGCGGGGTGCTGAGGATGCCCGGCCAGACAATTGACATGCTTTATGCAGAAAGGCGCCCTCTCTACGAAAAATATGCAGACATCGTCGTTTCCACCGCCGGCATGACGCCTGACCAGGTGGTGGCGTTGGTTCTGCGGGGGATTCGGGGGACATATAGTGGCCAAAATCCTCTTGACACAATAGACCCTTTCATATACTCACTGGCGTGAAAAAGGAAGTTCTTGTCAAACAGAAATAAAATAAATTAAAGCTGTTACCGTGAAAGGCAACATCTTCAACTGATCAGGGAAAAGGAGACTTTTATGCTTAGCTTTGCGGAAGAATTATATCTTTTGGCGCTTGACGAGATAACAGGCAAACCCATGATCAGCTCCAGAGACATTGAAATGCAAAGCGCGCTGGTCGGTGCGATTCTTGGGGAACTATCATTTCTTCAACGGATTGATACGGATATCGATAAAATTCATCTTCTGGATGCCACGCCGGTCGGAAATCCGGTGTTGGATCATGCCCTGTCCCTGATTTCCGGGTCAACGGAATCCCAATTGATTTCTTTTTGGATGAACACGTTGCGGGCGGATTCCCGATTTATTGAAAATCATGTTCTTTCGGAACTGATTGATAAAAAGATTTTGAAACAGGAAGATAAAAAAATTCTCTGGGTTTTTCCCACCCGGCAATATCCGATAATTGACGGCATGGAACTGCAGAATATTGAAAAGCGGCTTCGCGACCTGATTCTGAGCGATGCGATTCCGGAACCAAGGGAAACCGTCCTTGTCAGCCTGGTTGATGCCTGCGGTTTTTTTCAGGAGATTCTTTCTCCGCGTGAATTTCAGCGCTCCCGGGAACGGATCGCGCTTTTGGCCCGGATGGATGCCATTGGCCGGACGGTTACCAATCTGATTCATGTCATCAATAGAGCCTATATCATGATAATGCCCATGGGGTGAGCGGAATGATCCGGTTTTAAGGCTGGATGACGAGCTCTTTATACCGGGTCCTCGCCGGATCCAGCATCGAGCCGATGCTGCCCGGTTTTTCGCTTGCGCCCACAACCGCCACATGACGGGGTTTGAACAGGCGGTTCAGATTGTATTGTCCCATGGCTTGAGTCCTTCCCTGTCCGGGTTTCATTCCTCATATCCGACCGTCATAGTCGCGCCGTAACCCCGTAACCGTTTGCTTGACATTTGAGTATATTCCTACCATAAACGGTGATCAAGTTGTTTTCAGAAAGGGCAAGCCCATCTTTGATTTCAAGATGGAGAAGGCTCTTTATATCGTTATGGAATTTAGCCTGAACATATGGAATTGCGAAACGTCAAAACATTTGTCTCGGTTGCCGGACTTATGAGCTTTCGCAGGGCCGCGGCGATGCTCAACTACGCTCCGTCCACAGTTTCCGCTCAGGTCCAGACTCTTGAGGAAGAACTTCAGCTCAAGCTGTTTGACCGCCTGGAAAAAGGGATACGTCTCACCGAGGCAGGCGCGCGTTTTCTCCCTTATGCCGTGAAGCTGCTGGAAATGGCCAGGGAAAGCATTTCGGCTGTGGCGGGCGAGCACGCCCGAAAGGGAATGCTGGTGATCCGTATGCCGGAGACGCTGGCTGCTTACCGTTTCCCGGCCCTGCTGCCCCTGTTCCGGCAGGAGTACCCGACAGTGGGTATCCGGTTAAGGGGAAGTTCAACGCACGATGTGCAAAGGTATTTGGAGGCGGGGCTCGATCTGGCCTTTCTGGTCGGCGAGACCAGACCGGCGGAGAATTGTTTCATTGAGAGAATCGGCAGTGAGGAACTTGTCCTTGCGGGGAATGTCGCCGATTGGGGGACTGGTTCGGTGAGGGTTGAAGCCTCTGACTTGGCTGGGCGTCTGATGCTCTGCGCCTCTTCTGATTCATCGGGCCGCGTGGTTCTGGAACGCTTCCTCAACCAGAGAGGTTTACAGGGGAATGTCTGGATCGATTTCAGCAGCCTCACCGCGCTTAAAAATTCTCTCCAAACAACCTTCGGAGCCTGTGCGCTATTGCCCCGAGCGGCCCTCCGGCAGGAGCTGGAATCAGGCACATTGAACGAACTGGTCCTTCAAGGGTTGACCAGTGAACTGCCGGTTAACATGCTTTGGCATCGCGAGAAGTGGATGTCTCCGTCCCTGACGTTTTTCATGGAACTGTTCAGAAATGCCTGGAAGGAGGCCCCTTCGTTTCAGAAACGGCCTCCTGTCGTCGCTTAACGTGACTCGGACATGTTTTCGGCAATATAACGCGCGACAAAAACGCAGCAATCCTTGCAGGGCAGATTGACCAGCCCCTGCGCCATAGCGTAGTTACGGCCTTCTTCAGTGCGGATGTCTACCCCCAGGATGTCCGCGCAATCAATGCTTTTGAAGCGATCGTTAAAGCTCTCCACGAGTTTCTGGGCAAGTCCTGTGCAGGCGAACGGATCCTGATCCGGCGTATTGCGTCCGTTGATGAGCCCCAGGGCCAGGACCGCTCCTGTCAAGGCACCGCAGACACTGGCCATGCCGCCGATGCCGCCGCCGAGTCCGGTGGCGATAGCCGGCAGACGATCCCAGGTTATACCCATGTTTTCGGCCGCACCTTTGATCACACTTTCCGAACATAGATATCCGCATTCCAGGTTTTTTACTACTGTCTGTTCAAGACTCATGGCCATTGTGAACTCCTTTTATTGATAATGATTATGACGAGTTGATTCCGAATCATGGTCGTATATATCCTGTAACTGTGCCTGACGGCAAACGAATAGAATTGAAGGGTATGTTCGGATAAAACGATCAGTCGGACCTTTCCTTGCGCCGGGTTAACTTTTTGTCGGTCTTGACAGGAGGATAGATTAATATATATTGTATACTGCTGGTGTATACAGTACGGAGGTGTGGTATGGTACGAACGCAAATATATTTGACGGAACAGCAGCGTGATAAATTGGCAATTATCGCTAAAACCGTCGGCAAGAAGCAGAGTGAACTCATTCGGGAGGCTATCGATCTGCTCATTGATCGAGCCAGTAGTGGTCGCAGAGAATTGGTGTTGCGCAAGGTCGCGGGAATCTGGAAGGATTGAACGGATCTTCCTGATTTCAATGCAATTCGTGCTGAATGGGATAGGAGCTGATCATGGTTCGGCCGATCCTTTTAGACACGGATGTTCTTGTTGATTTTTTCGGGGTCATGGGAAAGCTGTGGCCTTCATTAACACACACCATGTCCGCATCATCCTTTCAGCCATTGTTGTAGCGGAATTATATGCCGGAGTGAAAGGAGATGCGGAGCAAGCTGCTCTACGGGAGTTTGTCTCCCTGTTCCGTGTTGTTCCTGTAAACGCCGAGATCGGGAGGGCCGGAGGCCTTTACAAACGGGATTATGGCAAGTCTCATGGCGTCGGTCTTGCAGATGCTATCCTGGCTGCTACCGCGGAAGCCGAAAATGCAGAGTTGAAAACGCTTAACATTAAACACTTCCCCATGTTGAAGGGCCTCAGGCCAGCCTACAATAAGTAGAAGGCCGACAAGTTGGCTCACGGCGTATCCTATGTTGACATATTCGATTTGATATTCTATTGTTGTCACAACGTGTTACAATTGCAAAGCATAATAACCGGGAAAATGAACATGAAAAGATATCGGATGTATGCAGCGGCCGCCGCCATGGATTGGGTCCATTGACGTTCAGCCGCCTTTTTTAAAATTCAACGACCAAATCGTTACTGAACGCCATGGACTGTATCTCCGGTCCATGGCGTTTTTTTATTGCCTGGCCGGATGGTACGAGGTTTATGTTGTGTTCACTATCGTTTTCTTTCGGGCGTTGGTTTTTTCCGGAACTTGCCGGTAATTCCAAAAGGAGAATACCATGAATAAGGAATTTGAAATTCGTTTTGCCGATCGTATGAACCAGCTTCCGCCATATCTGTTTGGGATGATCAACAAAATCAAGATGGAAAAACGCTGGAATGGCGATGATGTGATTGATCTGGGGATGGGAAACCCGATTGATCCCACCCCCGAGCAGGTAACGGGCAAACTCTGCGATGTGGCGATGGATCCAAAGACCCATCGCTATCCGGTGGCAGGGGGGATGAAAAACCTGAAGCGAGAGATAGCGCTCTACTATGGCCGTCATTATGATGTCAACCTGAACGGGAACGACGATGTGATCTGCACCATCGGTTCCAAGGAAGGGATCTCGCATCTGTGCCTTGCGCTGCTCGGCCCGGGTGATACGGTTCTGGTCCCGGCGCCCGCCTTCCCGATCCATGTCTATGCGGCCGTGATCGCTGGTGCCAGCGTCCTTCGCATTGCCCTTGACTCGGAGGAATCGTTCATCAGGCAGCTTACCGGCATGTGCAAAGCCCTTTACCCCGGCCCGAAACTCGTTATGCTGAATTATCCCCACAATCCGACCGGGATCATTGCCTCAAAGGAGTTCTTCCAGGAAATCGTCACGCTTGCCAGGAAATTCAATTTCATGGTCATCAATGATTTCGCCTACGCGAAGATCACTTACGATGGTTATGTGGCGCCCAGTTTTCTCGAAGTTCCCGGTGCCATGGACGTGGGTGTCGAATTCGGATCCTTCTCCAAATCCTATAACATGGCCGGCTGGCGTCTGGGCTATTGCGTGGGCAACAAAGAAATGGTCGGAGGCCTTGCAAAGATCAAGGGATATTATGACTACGGAATCTTCTCGGCGATTCAGGTGGCGGGAATCGTTGCCATGCGCGACTGCGATGACAGCATCACGGAGCAGGTCGCGGTCTACCAGAAACGCCGCGATGTCCTCTGCGACGGCCTTGTCCGGATGGGGTGGACCGTGAATGTGCCGAAGGCGGGGATGTTCCTCTGGGTCAGGATTCCGGAACCCTACGTCCGGATGGGATCCATCCGCTTTTCGGTGGAAATGATGAACCGGGCCAATGTTGCGGTTGCCCCGGGCGCCGGTTTCGGAGAAGAAGGCGACGGATACCTGCGCCTGGCCCTGGTTGAAAATGAAAACAGGATCAGGCAGGCCCTGAAACAGGTGCGTCGGGCCCTGTCGGAGATGGATCAGGAAATTGCCGCCGGGACATTCAATCTGGAGCAAGGGGATTCGGGAGAATGATGTGCCGGGCCATTGCAGCCGAGATGACGCTTTCGCGCAATGAGGCAACGGGACTCATGGTGGAGTATGGCAGAGGGGCCGCCTGGACGAAGCACTGCTTTGCCGTCGCGGATGCGGCGGCAAGCGTGGGGTCAGTCCTGGGATGTTGCCGTGTGATCGATCAGGGATTCCTCTGGTCGGCTGCTCTCCTTCATGACATCGGCAGGTATGTCACGCATGATCCGATCAGGCATGGCCTCGCGGGTTACGATCTGCTGACGAGGCTGGGATACGGGCAAGAGGCGCACGTCTGCGCATCTCACATCCTGTTCGGCCTTGAGGCTTGTGAAGCGGCCCGGTTCGGTCTGCCGGCACGTGACTTTGTCCCACGCACGGTCGAGGAGCGGCTCGTGCCCCTGGTCGATTTCCTGATCGAAAACGATACGCCGACCACTCTCGATCGCCGGTTCGCGTCCCTGCGTGAGCGCAACGCCGACAACGACTTCTTCCTGAGCAGGCTCGATCGCGCGCGGGAGCGGGCGGAGACGTTCATGCGGCAGCTCAACGAAGAAATCGGCGAGCCGATTGAGGCCATCGTCGCGTTGCAGGGCCGGCGTTTTTAAAATTTGCCGAATCCGGGTGATCCGCAAATCTCTTTTCCAGGTCATTTGTTTCATGTTTCATCGACGTGAATGTCTATCCTGCCGTTGTTCAGAAGAACTCTTCCGAATCCCGAAATGCCGCGCCGTGAAGGGTCTTTTCGAAGAAAAATTTTGCGTTATTAACCATTATCCGGAAACTCAGGGTCGTTAATCGTTGACAAACAACGGGTTATCTGATCTAAATCCAAATTTGGCAAGCTGATTTCCTATTAATTCGCCTTATTTCATGTTGAACCATGCACGATATGCTTAACCAGGTTAGTGATGATCACCGCTGAATCGACAGGTACCGCAACCCCTCCCTTGACGGCTCGAAGACCGCAATCCGGCATCGATTTGAAAAGCCGGCTGGCATTGATCGGCCTGATCGACGAACAGCTCCGTTCCAAAGCAGCCAGGGCCCCCGTTTTAGTCGATCTGTTCGGCGAGCTGAACGGCCTGATCGATGCAACGGTTGACGGCAGCAAAATTAACCGCCTCAATCTCGATACCAGGGCCAGCGGCTTTCATATCATCGAAATTACATCTGATTCCGGCGCCAACCTGGGCCGGATGAATTTGCTTTATCTGAACAAACCGATTGCCTGCTATTATCTGGTCTATGTGGAAGTATTGCCTTTTTTCCGTAAAAAGGGACTCGGCCACCGCATCTTAAGCCATTTCAGAGGATTTTTGGATGAAAAGGGGGCGGTGGGCATCCTGAACAATGTCATTCCGCGCAATGATCCGACCTATGCCATTTATTTCAAACAGGCCTGGGAGCCCATCGAGCAGGTGGTGGGCCGGAGCGTCAAGGCCGGTGAAGAAAATTTCATGGTCTACATCCCGCCCCAGCTTCGTAAAAAAAATCTGATCGAACCGGTTCGAAAACTCCTGATGCATCTGAATCGTAAACGTGCCGCAATCGAAATGCGGGACAATGAAACCATGGTCAAAGGCGCTCTATTCGAATTTAAAGAGCTCAACCTGGCATTGTCGGCTTATTTTCAGCCGGAAATCGAGAAGCGTAGCGCCAACCCCTTCATGCGCTTTATGTTTACCCGCTTTGCGAGCGAATTTATCCGGTTTCGGCGCGAGATCGGAGAACTGATCGGATACACCGGCGGAGAATCCACGGAACAAATCGAGCTGCCGAAAGAAATAGCCGATTTATTCGTAAAAAACGTTGCTCCCAAGGATTTGACGGGAGACACCATCTCCTTCATCGGTGATCGCACCGTGTGGATGCCATTGATGCGGGCGCTCGAGCTTCAACCGGCGCTGGCCATTGAAGCACTCCCCAACCTCCTGCAGCCGCGCCTGCGCAAATGGCTCAAGGCCGGCAACATGGATGCCGGCCATGATTTCACGATCGGCGATCTGATGGATCTGGGTTACGATCCAACGCGGTTAAAAGAGATCACCCTGGATGGAGAGCCCTTTGTCCTGCACAGAATTTCCAGGCGCATGCTTCCGGAATATAAGGAAAAACAAAAACGAATGGAACAACTGAGCCTTGCTATGGGCACCCGGCAGGTGATGGGTGCCCACCTGTTGCTCAACAAACCGCTGGCCGTGATTCAGGATATGGGCAATGCCTATGTGTTGCGGCGCAAGATAGCGGCCATTGGCTGGGACGAAGCACAGGAACAGATTCAGCAGGATCCCCAGCTTCAACGCCTCAACCGGGAGATGAGATTGGAACAACTGCTTCTGGCAACCGTGCGTGCGGCCGGCAGCGTCCTGATGGAGTCGGTCGGTATTGAAGCCAAAACCGTATTTGAGAAGTTTTCCTGGATGATTTCCTGGGATCTGGAAGCCAATCGTCCCAGGTTGTTTATGGACTATTCCGGACCGGTTTTCGAATCGATATGGATCACATAGCCCGCTCCCGCGGGCACGAAACCAAAAAAATGTCATGAATCGCTTCAAAAGTATCATTGCCGGGTTATCGGAAATCGTCGGCCCCAGCGGGGTCCTGACCGAATCAACGGATCTTGTGGCCTATTCCTATGATGGCACCAGCAACTGGCACGCCACGCCGGATGTTGTTGTCCTTCCCACCACCACCGAACAGGTGGCGGCCGTCATGCAACTGGCCTATGATCAGGAAATCCCGGTCACCGTGAGGGGCGCGGGCACCAATTTGAGCGGCGGCTCCATTCCGGTTGAAGGCGGCATTGTTTTGTGCATGACCCGCATGGATCGCATCCTTGACATCGATGCGGCCAATTTTACGGCCACGGTCGAAGTCGGTGTCGTGCTCAACAAGTTCAACCAGGCGCTTGCGCGGCAAAATCTTTTTTTCCCACCGGACCCCCAAAGCTTTCTGGCCGCCACCATCGGCGGCTGCGCGGCGGAAAACTCCGGGGGGCCTTATGCGGTAAAATACGGAATCTTCAAGCATTATCTATTGGGCATGCAAATCGTGCTTCCCGGAGGCCGGATTCTCAACCTGGGGGGAAAGACCGTAAAGAACGTCACCGGCTATGACCTGACCTTACTGCTTTGCGGCTCGGAAGGCACCCTGGCCGTGATCACTTCGGTAACCCTGCGCCTGCTGCCGCGTCCCGAAACCCGGCAAACGATTCTGGCCATTTTTGATGAAGTGACAACCGCCGGCGGCGCCGTGCATCGGATACGCCAATCCGGATTGATACCGGCTAAAATCGAAATGATAGACAACTGGATCATCCGGCGCATCGAGGAAATGAGCCCTCTGGGGCTGCCCAGGGCCGCGGAGGCGATTTTGCTTTTTGAATTGGACGGCAACTCGGCTGCCGTGGAAAATGAGAGCCGCGAGGTGATTCGATTATGCCGCGAGGCGGATGCCGTCGATGTTCGGCCGGCAAAAGATGCCGAGGAAGCCGAAAATTTTTGGGCTGCCCGGCGGGCGGGTTTTTCAGCCATTTGGGGCAATTCACCCACGGTTCTGGCCGAAGATGTCACTGTGCCGACCGACCGCATGGCCGAGCTGATCTCAACCATCCAAACCATCAGCCGTCGCCACGATGTCCCGGTCGTCATGATCGGACATGCCGGTGACGGAAACCTTCATCCCTGCATTCTGACCGATAAAAAGAATGCCGAACACTTCCACAGGGCCGAACAGGTTGCGTCTGAAATCTTTTCAACCGCCCTGGCCCTGGGCGGTGTGATTTCCGGAGAACACGGCATCGGTCTGGAGAAGAAAAAATTTCTTAAACTGGCCATGGAGCCGGGAGCCATTGAACTTCTTAAATCGATCAAGCAGGTGTTTGATCCCAAGGGGCTTCTCAATCCCGGCAAGATCTGGGAGGCGGGGCCATGAACCCGATTGGCGCCATTGATCCGGCCCGGTGTATGAAATGCGGCTTTTGCATGTCGGTCTGCCCCGTCTATATCCATGATCGGGTGGAGACCCATGTGGCCCGCGGGCGGAACATGCTGATCAAGATGGTGGCGGAGAACCGGCTTCCCCGGGATAACGCTTACCGTGCCAGCCTGACCTATTGCCTCTTGTGCCGGCGATGTGAAAGCGTTTGCCCGGCCGGACTCCTGCCTGCCGAAATCACGATTCACGCGCGGCATGATGTCGTAAAAAAATCCCGGCCATCCCTGCTCCGGCGCCTGGTTCATCGGGCCATGGTGGGGAACCGGGCCGTTATCGCCCAACTGATCGGCATGGCATCGGTGCTGCCCGGCGTTTCGGTTAAAAACGGTAAGCCGATGAGACATCTGGCGGAAGCCGCCTCCATATTGTCCGGCAATCTATCCCTGCCATCGGGCGCCCTGCGGTCTTTTGCCCGGCCGATTCCCCGGCATGCCAGGCCTGCCGCCGGCGTTGCCGTAAAGGGGCGAATCGCTATTTTTCCCGGATGCGTTTTCGAATTTTTTATGGCTGAAATCGCCAGGGATATGATCACGGCCCTGGCAAGGGCCGGTTTCGAGGTGTACTTTCCGCAAGGCTTGAGCTGCTGCGGTCATGCGGTTTACAGCGACGGAGAGTTTAAGACGGCCCGCTTGATGGCCGAACGCAATATCCGTGTGTTGTCGAATTTTGATCGGGTGGTTACGGGATGCGCCACTTGCGGGTCCGCGTTAAAGGGCTATGCCGGCTGGTTTGAAAAAAATGATCCCATGCATGGCCTTGCAGCGGATCTGGCCCGAAGGAGCGTTGATTTTACCCAGCTTCTGCATGCCGCGGATTTTAAGCCGCCGGAGCCCGCAGGTATCGGCCGGAGCGTTACCTATCATGATCCCTGTCATATGCGGTGGCATCAGGGGATCAGCGAGTCCCCCCGCAGGCTGCTTCAATCGATAAGCGGCATTTCATACCGGGAAATGGAGGGGGCTGACGCGTGCTGCGGCCTGGGAGGCGCTTTCGGCTTAACCCATCGTCAAATCGGCTTGCGCCTTTTGGATGAAAAAATGACGGCCATCCGAAGGAGCGGGGCCCAAACCGTGGTCACCGCCTGCCCGGGATGTCTGCTTCACCTGAAAGCGGGCGCCCGCAGGCACCATCTGCCGGTACAGGTGCTGCACATCAGCAGACTCATGGCTGGACCAAATCCATAGGCGAATCGCTGGGCACTGAATACGCGGTCTGCTCAAGAACAATCAACCGACGATACGGAATTACCGTATTCATATATTGCATCAGGGAGAATTTAAAATGAACGCACGCTTACACGATCCGGTTGCACTGACACCTAATTTTTTCCGATTGGGCACTCCGGCCTTTCCGGCCTACCTGTCCATCGGAGAAATCGGGATGATTATTGAAGGCGGCACCGGACCCACCTTTCAGATCATTGTCGATCAGATACAATCCATGGGGATAAGTCTGGACCAAATCAAATACATTGCCCTGACCCACACCCATGCGGACCATATCGGCGGGGTCCCGCTTTTTAAAAGAGCCTGGCCCGATGTACAGCTTCTGGCCAGCCCCATCGGTGCAAAAATTCTGAAAAAAGAAGAGCTGTTCAACGAATTCATCGTGGTGGATGCCAGTATCGCCCAGCTCATGAAAGCCAAGGAAGAGATTGACCAACTGCCGCCGTTTCTCAATAATTATTCATTCGAGGTGGATAAAACCGTAAAGGACGGCGACACCATCGATTTGGGCGCCGGCATTGTCTGGCGCGTCATCGAAACCCCCGGACACTCCGCCTGCCATGTTTCCTATTTCGAGGAAAAGCAAGGCACCCTTGCCATCGGGGATGCAACGGGGTTTTATGTGCCGGAAAAAGATGTTTTCTGGCCTAATTACTTCGTTTCCCTGGAGGCGTACTGCGACAGCATCCGAAAACTGGCCACCTTTCCGGCCGAACGGGCCGTGCTGAGCCATAACTGCATCATCCGGGGCGGCGTCCGGGAGCATTTAAGAAAGGCCTTGAAAGCCACTGAAACCTACCATAACGAACTGATGGCCCGGCTCAAATCCGGAGAGGCCTCGGAAAGAATCGCCATCGACAAGGCCCGGTTCGTGGACGGTCTGACCGATATTCAGCCCTTCAGAGTCATGTATGATCTGTGCCGGCTGATGATCACTCGCTCTCAATCCAATGGTAAAGAGGACCATTTCAGCTTTTAGCGTCAATTAAAGCCATTCGGGCCGATGGTGACCATGTCGGGCCCTGTCAATCAGGTAAATTCAGGCCCGACTCCGTGCAAGGCCAAGGCAGATCACTGATCCGACAGTCAATAAAGTCGGAAATTCGGGGCCGGTCAGAGGACCGGCCTTGCCGTTTTATTGGGGAATCGTTTGCTCAGAGAAGTTTCGGATTCCGGGCCGGGAAGGACGTATACGCTCTCCTTTCTCTCCTGAAGGGGTTTTACGATGGTCTGGATATACGCTTTCCGGCTATCAATGTATGATCCGATGATATCCGTACCCGCCGGGCACACGCTCATGCAGTATCCGCAGCGGTATCCGCCGCCGTAAGTCAGGCTCTGCCAGACAGCCATGGTTTCGCTGTCGTTTCTTTTTTGCCGGTATTCTTCCATGTCCTTGCTGGTCACAAGGGCCTCGGTCCAGTTGAGAAACCCGCCCAGCCGATCGCGGTATGCGTGGACAAGGCAGGAGAAAAACTCGAAAGAACCATCCTTTCCAATGGCGCCGGTGGGGCAGACGCTGACGCAGAGCTTGCAGGAAATGCAGGGGTTGAAATCAAGGGGCTGATCATAGCTGTCCAGGGCCGTATCCATGATCAGGGTGCCCAGGCAGACATGGCTGCCGAACACGGGATGGATCAGCAGCCGGTGGTGGCCGATATGGCCGAGACCGGCTGCCGCGGCCACGGGTTTATGGGAAACCGTGAACATCTTCCCCGGCCATTTGTTCATATCCTGGGGAAAGCCTTCGGAAGGGGTGATGGCGGCGATTCCATTTTCCCGGAGCACCCTGACCACTTTCCGGGAAATGAGCAGCATCTCGGCGTCCAGGGCAATAAACTCCCCATCGGCCAGCGTGCGGTCCGGGGATTGGATCTGCGGCGCATTCATACGGCAGGCAAAACTGACCAGGGTCTTTGCCCGGGGAAAGGCGGTCAGTATGGTGTGTTTCTGATCCTCGAGCTCCAACCGGTCGATTTCCACAACTCCCGCATCATCGGCTCCGGCTTCACGGACGATGTCCTTGATCCATTTCCTGGAAACGATTTCCTGTTTGACTTTTTTCGGCGCTTGCCGGTATGTGATGACGCTGGGGTGGTTGTTTAAATCCAATCCGCTGGTATCCGGCATGTCATGATCACTGTTTTCCATGTTTCCCTCCTGTCTGTTTTTTTGTCGAATCATACCATTTGACAGAACGATTCAAAAGCGGCATAAATGACAAATAGCGTTCCAAAACAGACATAATAATTTGGCGTTTAACCGGAACGCACGATGGAAGAAAGGAGTAAGCGGTGGCAAAAATCAGCTTTATTGCGGCTGACGGCTGCGGTTTTTCAGGGATTTCCGGATTGATTGACAGCTTTACCATCGCCAATCTCTGGCATTCAGCAAATACCGGTAAGAAAACAGAACCGTTATTTGAAACACGGATCCTGAGCCCGGATGGAAAAGCCGTTTGTGTCAGCGGCGGATTTCAGATCACGCCGGATGGCGGTTTCACGGATCTTGAACAAACCGATCTCATCATCATCCCGCCCTTTCTGCCCAATGTGGAACTTCTTCCCGAAAATGCAAAAGGCATGCTCAACTGGATAACGGACCGGTACGAGCAGGGCGTGTCCATCGCAGCTCTGTGCACCGGCACATTTGTTCTGGCGGAAACCGGTTTGCTGGATGGCAGACTGGCAACCACCAACTGGGTCTTTGCCCGGCTTTTTCGACGCCGCTACCCCAAAGTCATTTTGAAACCGGAACGCATTCTCACCCGGGATAAAGGCCTGATCTGTTCCGGAGCCGTGTCCGCATTCTACAATCTGGGGCTTCATATCATTGAAACCTTTGGCTCGTCCGAACTGGCGTCCCAGTGTTCCAAAGCCTTTCTGGTGGATTCCAGCCGGGTAAGCCAGGCTTCCTACGCCATATTCAATGTTTATAAAGGCCATGGCGATGACGGAATTCTCAAGGCACAGCAGTGGATGGAAGCCCATCTGACGGAAAACATGAGCATGGAAGCCCTTGCCGGACAGGTGGGGATCAGTCCCCGGCATTTTATCCGCCGGTTCAAGAAAGCCACCGGCGAATCTCCGTTGAATTGCCTGCAGCAGATGCGCATCGAAACAGCCAAAAGAATCCTGGAAACAAGGCCGGACACGGTTGATGAAATCACCCGGGCCATCGGCTATGAAAACAGCAGCACCTTCCGTAAATTATTCAAAGAATACACCGGCCTGTCGCCCAGGGAATACCGGAATAAATTCACCCGGCAGAAGGATCGGGCAACGGGGCGGTCCGGAAATGGTGGTTAACTTCCGGGAAGGTCCGCGCGGTCAAGCGCGACGATAAAATCAAACTCGCTTTGGGTCACCGGCTGAATCGATAAGCGCAGAAAGTTTCGCGCCTGGTAGTTGCGCACGCCATCCCAGTGATCGATCCCGTCCGGACGCGCCATCAGGTCATCGATCCCAAACGTTGTCGGCTCGGATTTCATCAACCAGTATTTCATCGATATGCTCCCGTAAATGCCCGCTGCCCGCGATCATCAGGCATCCATGCCGATTTGCCATTGACAACTTCTACATTGAAGGTTAATTAAGATAATGAATACGTATAGTTGCTATTCATTTTATGCATTATATTTCTATTTATTATTCATTATTTATATTGGAGGATATCATGGTTGAGGTTACGGCATCAGCGACAAACCAGATCGTTGAATATTTCAAAGGCAAGGAAATTGTACCCATTCGTATTTTCATCAATGAAGGCGGCTGCGGCGGGCCAAGCCTGGCAATGGCCCTGGATGAGCAAAAAACCACGGATGACGTGTTTGAAATTGACGGATTCACCTATATCGTTGACAAGCAGTTCATGGAGAAAGCCAAACCCATTAAAGTCGATTTCCTGCCAAATGGCTTCAAGCTGGATTGCGCCATTAAATTTTCTTCAGGGTGCTCCAGTTGCGGAACAACCGGGTCCTGTTGCTCTGATTGATCGACAATAAACGGATAAGTGAATCCCGGGCGTTGATTATAACCCGGGCCATATCAAAAAACTCTCCGCGGAAAACACGGAAAGCAGGGAAGGGGTTCAAAATATTGAACCCCTACAAAAATAAAGTTTATCGCATCTTCCCGAACCGTGCCCGGTTGTCATCAGGCAACCTTGGAAAGGCCCCCCCACACCTTACTGCGTCTTTTTTTGCGACTCCAGAATCTGCCCATAAACGCTGAGCTGAATCTCCGGTTTGATGGGGCTGTCAGTCTTCAGCAAAGGTTGAATTTCATAAATATACCTCCGGTAAATTAATTGAATGCAGCGCTCTCGATCGAACATGAATGCAATGCTTAAATAAGTTATTGCTATAAATCCCACCTTTATATAGCTTTTTTGAATTAGACTTATAATTATTTATAATGTAAATAACACGTCAACTCAATGAAGTGATGATTCGTCAAAAGGAAATAACATTTTGAAATCTAACCATACCCCATCCATATGTCATGTCTGCAAAGAAAATTGCGGTATATTGATACAGGATCATGGCGGTGATATTCACATAACCGGAAATCCCCGGCATCCCATCAGCCGGGGGTTCGTATGTCTTCGAGGGAAGAACTACGGCGAGATATACGCCTCCCCCCACCGGTTGCGTCAACCGCTGTTGAAAAAAAGGTCTAGCTGGACAGAAATTTCCTATGAGGATGCTTTGTCAATCCTGGCTTACCGGTTGGATCGCTGCCGACAGAATCACGGTCCGCAAAGCGTTGTATTCTACAAGGGGGAATCCCTGAAACATCAGGAAATCTCTCAGTACATGAGTCATCTCGCGCATGGCTTCGGAACCCCCAACTACATTACGGTCGGAAGTCTCTGTCACTTCGCCATGACCTTGGGTTTTAGATTGACCTGCGGCGGAATGCCCGCACCGGATTACGCCAGGATAAAAACGGCGATCATATGGGGGGCCAACCCTGCCGTGGCGCTTGCCAGGTCCGCCGGCGCCCTGAAAAAGTCCTTGAAAGCGGGAACAAAGCTCATCGTCATTGACCCTTCAACCACGAATACGGCAAAACTGGCGGATTATCACCTTTCCATCACACCCGGCTCGGACGGGTTCCTTGCCCTGGCATTTATCAAGTTCGCCATCGAGAATCGACATATCGCGTCCTCGCAGGCACTCAGCAATGGATGGGATGATCTGAAGAAACTGGTTTCCGGCATTCCCCTCACGGACCTCCTTAAACCCACCGGGATCGAAGAAAACAGGTTTTGGGAAGCAGCATCTTTGATTTTCGATAATTTGCCCGGCTGGATACAGACCGGATCGGGTCTCGAATTGCAGCCAAACGGTGTTCAGACGGTACGCGCCATTGCGTCTCTTTTAACGATTCTGGATCCTGAAGCCGTCACGGCGCCCATGGCATCGCTTCTTGCCCCGCTTCCGGGAATGGACCGATACCCCGTCATGGCGGACCCGATCGGCAAAATTGAAAGGCCGCTTTTTACGGCCAACCTGGGCCAGGGCCAGGGCATGTATCTGCCACGGGCCATCCTGGACGATGTTCCCTATCCGGTTCGCGCCATGCTGGTCGTGGGAGGCAACCCCCTGCTGACCTTTCCCAATACGCAAACGTATCGCAGGGCCTTTGAAAAACTTGATTTCATGGCGGTCTTCGATCTTTTCATGACCCCGACCGCGCAAATGGCGGATCTGGTTTTTCCGGCCGCATCCTTCCTGGAAAATCTGGAATTGATTGACTATGGCCGGATGGGACAGCCCCATTTGGGATTGATTCGGCCGGTGGCGTCCTCGGGCATGGGTTGGCCCACATGGAAGTTCCTTTTCCGGCTTGCCGGGGCTCTCGGACTCGGCAATCTGCTTCCCTGGGAAGACAATCGGGATGCCTTGATGCACAGGCTGTCGGTTAGCGGCATAACTCTCGACGATCTTTTAAACAGCCCATCCGCGACGGTGGAATATCAACCTGAAAAAACCAGGAAAGGCGCCTGGAACACGCCTGACGGAAAGGTGCATTATTATTCCCGGTCCGTGGAAGCAACGGGGAATCCCGCATTACCTACCCCGGATTCTTTCAGGCTGCCATACGGTCCTGATGATGAATTTCCTTTCTGGCTGAGCACCGGAGATCGCGTGCCGTGCTACCAGCACAGCCAGTTCAGGCAGAGCCCCACCTGCAAAGCGACAATGCCGGAGCCTTTATTGGATATACATACCGATGCGGCGTCTCGCCTCGGTATCGGAGACGGAGACAGGGTCCGGCTTTCCACCCGGGATGGCAGTATCGAGCTTTGCGTGAGGCTCACCCCGGAGGTGCGTCCGGACTGCCTGCGAATGACGCATGGGTGGGTGGAAGCCAATGTCAACGAAATTACCGGTCTCCAACACCTCGATCCCCTGTCGGGCTTTCCCTGGATGCGGGCTCTTCCCGCCAGAGTCGACAGAAAGACGGACCGATGAGCGGTTTTATCGAAAAAGACACCTTGACCCCCAGAGAGCGTCTCATGGCGCTCATTGCCGGGGAGCCCATGGACAGAGTGCCTTTCAATCCATTTTCAATGGGGTTTTCCGCAAGGATCTTCGGCATCGACAGGGGTGAGTTCTACCGCAATCCGGAAAAAGCTTTTGCAGCGGGCATGCATCTCATGCAGGCTTATCCATGGATGAACGGCCGTCCCACTTATGGATGGGCGGACCGGGGCGCATGGGAGTTTGGCGGAAAAATCATCTGGCCGGACAACAACCGTTTCATCGCCCCCGGTTCCGAGCCCCTGCTACATGAGCCGCATCAGGTGGACACGCTTTTGGAACCGGACCCTGAAACAGCGGGCATGAACCCGCTTGTGGATCAATTCAACACCCTCAGTCGCCGGCAGGGGTTCCCGGCATCGCTTCCGGGAGGCACGCCCACCACGTTTTCCGCCGGTATTGTGGGGCGGGCGAATTTTCTCAAATGGCTGGTGCGCTATCCGGAAGCCGTTCATAATCTGCAGCAAAAAGTCACCCGTTTCATCATCCGGACCGCCGAAAAGACCATCAAAAAGCATGGCGCCCGAAACTGCAGCGTGTTTGCCGGAGTACCCATGGAATCCAACCAGTTGATTCCGGTCGAGATGTTCGTGACATACGCAAAACCCTATATTCGGGAGATCTTTGATTTTTACCGATCGGCAGGGATTGCAAACGTGGTGGTTCATCTATGCGGCGACCACACCGCCAACCTGGCCCACTGGGCGGATATCCCGCTTCCCCCCCGCACGGTATTTTCCATCGGACATGAAATGGACCTTGAAAAGACAGGCGTCGTCATCGGTAAGACCCATATCCTCGGCGGCAATGTGAACAACGGCGTTCTCCACAAGGGATCCCGGGAGGCTGTGATCGCGGAGGTCGGGCGATGCCTGACTGCCGGCATGAAACACCCCGGGGGTTTCATGCTTATGCCCGCCTGTGAATTTCCACCCGATACACCGCTGGAGAATCTGGAAGCCCTGGCTCACACTCTTTTTATGCACGGGTATTACTGATGCACCGACCCATTTGTTCCATAATTCGCGGGAAGCGGGGCATTCACCGATGAAGCTGACCATCAAAGACCTCCGGAAGGAATACATCAACGGCGCAAGGGAGAATTTCGTGGCCCTTGACAGCCTGAATCTCGAAGTTGCCGCAGGAGAATTCGTATCGGTGCTGGGACCCAGCGGCTGCGGCAAGTCAACGCTCCTGGAAATCATCGCCGGATTGCAAGCGCGCAGCAGCGGTGAGATCTCCATCGACGGCCTTGCCATTGAAAAGAGACAATCGCATCTGGCCATCGTTTTCCAACAGTATGGACTTTTCCCCTGGCTGACGGTTCAAAAAAACATCGAATACGGACTCAAGATTCGGGGAATCGCCAGAAAAACAAGAAACGAGATATCGCGTCAGCATATCGAGATGGTGAACCTGAACGGCTTTGAAAAGTTCTACCCGCATGAATTGTCGGGAGGCATGCAGCAGCGGGTCGCCCTGGCAAGAGCTCTGGCAAACAGTCCGGATATACTGCTCCTGGATGAGCCGTTTGCCGCATTGGACGCTCAAACCCGGGAAATCTGCCAGCGGGAGCTCCTCAATTTGTGGAAGCAGACGGGCGTGACCATTGTCTTTGTGACCCACGATGTGGGGGAAGCCATATTCCTGTCCGACCGGGTTGTTGTCATGTCCAAATGTCCTGGGGCCATCAAGGATTTGATTCCCATCGAAATTGAAAGACCGAGGGATTTCAAGGTCCGCCTGGGGGAAAGTTTTCGAAAGACGGAACTTCACGTGCGGCTGCTGCTCTCGGAGAACGGCAAGAAAACTTTGGACCCGGAAAGCGAGTGCCGGCATGAATAGTCGTGAGCTCAAAAAGTCAGCGGGGAAACTCTTGCTGAAATGCGTGCTACCAGCCGCAGTCTTCATTGTTTGGATGATTGCCACCACCCGTGGAAACGTTTCCCCCATTCTCCTTCCCAAACTCGGAGCCGTGGGGTCCGACTTTGTGAGTTATGCCATTAGCGGCGAAATCTTCCGGCATGTTTTTGTGAGCCTGCGAAGGTGCGCGATCGGCTTCTTGATCGGTTCGACCCTGGGAATCACCTCCGGCATCCTGCTGGGATGGTTTGAACGCCTGGAGGATTTCTTCGACTTTGTCATCAACTTCGTTCGTGCCATTCCCAAAACTGCCCTGGCTCCGCTGCTGATCGTGTGGTTCGGATTCGGGGATTTACCCAAAGTGGTACTGATCGGACTGGGCGCGTTTTTTTATACTGTCATCCCCACGCTGGAAGGGGTTCAGAATGTGGACAGCCTGCTGGTCAAATCCGCACGGTCTCTGGGAGCCAATGACCGGCAGATATTGTTCGGCGTCATCTTGCCCTCGGCGTTGCCTTCCATATATGCGGGTATTCGCATCGCTTCCACGTCATCTTTCGTGGTGCTGCTTTTTGTCGAGATCATCTCGGGCAATGACGGCCTGGGATATCTTCTTGAAGATGCAAGGGAAAGGTTGAACACGTCCACCATGTTCATGACACTCATCGTGGTTGGCATTCTCGGTTTCAGCCTGGACTGGTTTGTCCGCTACACCGAGAAAAAGGTCATGCCCTGGCAAAAAGGCAAGACCCTTTCCCGGTAAACACCAAACATTAAAAAAGAGGAAATCATTGCAAATGAAAAAACGGATTATTGGGTTTGTTGCTGTTCTGGGGCTGCTTGTGACAATTATGCCGGCCATGGCCCTGGAAAAAGATAAGATGCGCGTGGTCACCAGCACCTACGATATCACCATGGATGTGACGATCGCAAAGCTGAAAGGCTATTTTGATCTCCTGGGACTCGATTTTGAGCCGGTCACGGTCAAGGGGGGCACGGCAACCATTATTTCCCTGATTCATGCGGGCGATGTGGACGGCTGTTTCCTTGCCTCATCCGGGGCCTTTACCGCCTACTCCAAAGGGGTCAGGATGGTGCAGGTGGCCGGCAACGGCAACTCCACTTTTGATCTCTACGCACGAAAGGACTCGCCGATCAATTCCATCAAGGATTTCGAAGGCAAAAAAATCGCTAACAAGCCCCGGCCGTCCGGCCCCTGGCTGGCGCTCCGGCATGATCTGGATAAATACAAGATCAATGCGGAAGTCATTGATGTTCAAACCGAAGACCTGGCCCTTTCGGCCCTGCTCAGCGGCCAGGTGGATGTTGCAACCGGTGAGAAATATTTTATCCCCATGTATGGAGACAAGATCAAAAAGGTGCACAGCTCCACCATCAGCAAATACCTCTTCAATTCTTGCGGGTGGTGGTTCAAGGAGGATTTTGCCAAACAGCATCCCGCGGCCATCAAAAAATTTGTAGACGGCATCCTGCTTGCCCGTCTTTTCATTCATGAACACAGGGACGAGGCCATTCAGATACTGGCCAGGGAAACGCATATGGATCTGGCCGCATTCAAATTCAAGGATGCGTACGCCTTGCCGAAATTTGACATGCCCATCACCATTTATAAATACGGCCTGGAGAAAATGGTCCAAATTTTTCAGGATTACAAACTTGTGGAGGGCGAGGTCAGGGTTGACGATCTGGTGGATGGGCGTTTTGCCATCGTAATCGATCAGGACTACTAAACCCGGATGGAAATGACATCCCGACAAAGACTGATGAGCGCTCTCCGGGGGGATGCCGTGGACAGACCACCGGTCGTTATCCCGGGCGGGATGATGGCCGGGAGTCTTTACGCGATTCTGCGGCAGGCAAGCCTTGCGTATCCGGCGCTTCATATTGATGCGGCCGCGATGGCCGAATACGCGATCCATCTTCAGCGGACGTGCGAACTCGACAACTATGGGGTTCCCTTCTGCATGACCGTGGAAGCCGAAGACTTCGGCGCCGGCGTCGATCTCGGCAATCCTCTCAAGGAGCCTCGGGTAATACGGTATCCTGCATCCAGTCTGGATGAGGTGCTTGCCATGGATCCCGTCCCCTGCCTGCGCCACCGGGTCACGCTCGATGCAATCTCCAGGCTGGCCGGAGGCGATGTGCCGGTGATCGGGAACCTGATCGGCCCGACATCGCTACTCACCTCTCTGGTGGAGCCCAGCGTTGTGTATCGGGCCATGGCAAAAGATAAAGATAAGATCGCCGGAGCATTCGAGCACATCACCGGGCACCTGGTGAGGTTTGCCCAAAGACAGATTGCGGCGGGTGCGGATGTGATAGTCCTGGCCGATCCCGGATCATCCGGGGAAATCATCGGGGGAGAGCTTTTCAGAAAATTTGTGGCTCTGCCCCTTAACGCGATCATCCGGGCGATCAAGGCCTGCGGCAAACCGGCGGTGCTTCACATATGCGGGAATATCCTGCCCCTGGTGGAGGAACTGGCCGCAATCCCCTGGGACGCGCTATCCGTCGATTCAATCGTGAGCCTTCGCAAGCTTAAAGACCATTTTCCGCAAAGAACACTCATGGGCAATGTTTCCACGCATATGATGGCTGTTTCAAATGAAGACAAGGTTTACAGGGCTTCCAGAAGGGCCGTGGAAATATCCGCCATCCTGGCCCCTGCATGCGGACTGCCCACCACCACGCTGCCCGAAAACATACGCGGCATGGTCAGGGCTGCCAGGGACGCCGCACGCAAACTCCCGAAGAGGTGTGATGTCTGAGAAAGTGAAGGTAAATGTTGACCCTGAAGGCAAAAGCCTTGTTGCGGACAAGGGGACGCCACTTCTCGATGTGCTCCTGAGGGCCGGGATGCCCCTTGAAACCGCTTGCGGGGGCCAGGGAACCTGCGGCAAGTGCCGGGTTCACATTCAGGGCGGGGCCTCCTTGCCCGATGATAAAGAACGACTTCATCTGGATGCTTCCGACATATCCATGGGAATCCGCCTGGCGTGCCGGGTGGCTCTATGCGAGGATGTGAACGTCACGCTTCCGGCCTGCGGCGGCGACCGCACAAAGGAGGTCGTCCAGGGGGAGGGGCCATCTGATGGCAATATATCCTTTTCGGAGCTGGTCGTGGCCGTCGATATCGGAACCACCACGATCAATGTGGAGGTGATCGGTCTTCCCGCAGGTGCGGTGATGGCGCGCGGTTCCACTCTGAACCCGCAGCGCGCATTCGGCCACGACGTGATGAGCCGAATCCACGCGGCCCGCAATCCGGCTCAATCAAGCGAAATGACATTCATTCTCAGGGAAACCGTCACGGGGATGATTCATCGATCCATTGACGGGCTCGGCGCGTTGCCCCGGAATATTACCCGTATCGTTATCTCCGGCAACACCGTGATGCTTCACTTCTTCTTCGGCATGGACGTTTGCCCCATGGGTAAGTACCCTTACACGCCGCAGTCCCTTGATGCCATCATCGGTGAGGCCGGGCAGTACGGTTTGGATGCATTCGGCAATGCCACGGTTCTGGGGCTTCCGGCCATTTCCGCCTACCTTGGCGGCGATCTTGTGGCCGGCCTCCTGGCAACGGGCATCCACGAGAATCGCCAGAGTTCCATTCTGATAGATATCGGGACGAATAGTGAAATCATCCTTGCGGGACCCAAAGGTCTGATCGCTACCTCGTGCGCTGCCGGGCCAGCCCTGGAAGGCATGAATATCGACTTTGGAATCACGGCTTCGCCAGGGGCCATTGCAGGAGTTGAAATCTCCAGCGATGTCAAACTGATCGTCCTTCCCGGACATCCCCGGCCCCTGGGTCTGTGCGGTTCGGGCATCATCGAATTGATGGCGGAGCTGATCCGGCTCGGACTGGTCGATTCCAGCGGCAGAATGCATACCGTCAACGGATCAGGATCACCGGCCATTCGAAAAAGGTTGCGGCAGCACAAAGGATCCACGGCATTTTTCGTCACGGACGACGTATGTTTCACTCAGAAGGATGTCCGCCAGGTGCAGTTGGCAAAAGGTGCCATTTTCTCCGGCCTCAAGGCCCTACGGGATCTGGCCGGTGTATCGACCGGGGATATTAAATCGGTGGTTATCGCCGGCGAGTTCGGGAGGCATCTCAAACCGGAGAAACTCATCAGCCTGGGCATGATTGAAGCGCTTCCCAACGCAACCTATTCTTTCGTCGGCAACAGCAGTCTTACCGGTGCCGGACGGATCGCCGTCAACCCCGCATTGCTGGAGGATGCCAAAGTCATTGCAAGTCAGGTGAAGGCATTTCCGCTATCTTCACTGAGCACCTACGAGCGGCTTTTTATCCGGTCACTGGAATTCCCGAAGCCATCAATATTTGGAGAGCATAAAGCATGAAGATAAAAGAGCAGGTTCTAAAGGAACTGGCGGATGCCGTCGTGGCAATGGACGAGGACGGAGCCGTGGCACTGGCTCATGAAGCGCTGCGCCAGGGCATCAATGCCCATGAAGCGATCCTGGAGGGACTCTCCAAGGGGATGGATGCCGTTGGGAAAAAATATGAAAGCGGTGAGTACTTCATCCCGCAACTTCTGGTCTGTTCCGATGCCATGAATGCAGCGATTGAAGTATTGAAACCCCATCTGAAAGGGACGGATGCCAAATCCGCGGGCAGCGTTGTCATCGGCGTGGTGGAAGGGGACACTCACGATATCGGTAAAAATCTGGTGAAGATCATGCTCGAATCCTCGGGGTTCAAGGTTCATGATCTCGGCCGCGATGTGCCCATGCAAAAATTCATGGATGAAGCGGAAAAAGTCCGGGCACAAATGATCTGTCTGTCCACCCTCATGACGACCGCCATGAGCAGTATGGAAGAAGTGGTTCGCATCCTCAAGGCAGCAGGGCTAAGAGATAAATACAAAGTCATGGTGGGAGGCGGGCCGATTTCTCAGTCGTTTGCGGATGCCATCGGAGCGGACGGCTATGCTTCCGACGCGATCCACGCCGTCAAGAAAGCTAAGGAATTGCTGTGCAATTGATTTTTGTCTGCCTGAATCAAACAAGGCCCTGGATGCGAAAATAGCCCTCAATGCACCCTGTCCGCACTGCGGCCATATCGGGAACGGACAAAGGCAATTATCTGAATGGTAATGAAACCCCCTAATTTATAACATTTATGAATTTGACTTATAATTATTATTGATGTAAAAACTCATCAATACATTGATATTACTGTCTATCAAAAGGATAATGCGCATGAATAAAGTTAATGTGGAATTTATCAATACCTGTCCCTGCTGTGACGAATACGGCCAAGTGATTCGAAAGATAGCAGAAAAACATGATGGTGTCGTGGATGTAACTATTTACTATGCGGGAAAGGATTTTGACTACATTAAGAAATACGGGATGATCACCAAGGGGACCATGATTGTCAACGGAAAAAAGAAATATGAGAACCTGACTCCGGATATCATCGCAAAAGCCATTGCCGATGCGGTGAACGCATGATGGTGGTAGTCTTTGAAGCTCTTGAAAAAATTCTGCTGACATCCATTGATATTCTAAATGACGTGTCTCCGTGGCTCATCATCAGTTTTATTGTTGCCGGTGGGCTGCACAATTTCCTGAGCCCGGCAAGGCTCCAGCATCTGCTGGGCAATCGGCGTCTGTCGACGCTCATCAAAGCCACGCTTTCTGGCATGCTGCTGCCCATTTGCAGTTGCGGCGTTATCCCCCTGGGGTTGGGGCTGTACTATACCGGCGCCTATCTGGGGCCTACCCTGGCGTTCATGGTGGCGACCCCGATCATCAATCCAGCGGCAGTTCTTTTGGCATATGGATTACTCGGACCCCAACTGGCCACCATCTACCTGATCAGCGGCTTTTGTGTTCCGATTCTGGTCGGGATGCTGGCCAACCGGCTGGCTGGCGATGAAATTCACGCGCCGGGAATGGACCATCAGGCCGAGATTTCGAACCTTGATCTGGATTCGGATGTAAGTCTGGCGCAGCGGCTTTATTCGGGACTTCACTGGGGTTTCATGGACCTTGGGGTGATGTCGAGTAAATACATTGTTCTGGGTATCCCCCTGGCGGGTTTCCTGATCGCCATCGTTCCCCCAAGCATGATTCAGCGCTATCTGGGAGATCCGGGAATGATATCCATTGCCGGAATCGCCGTGTTGGGCTCTGTTCTTTATGTGTGCGCCGTGGGCCATATTCCTTTTGTGGCCGCGCTGGTTGCCAGCGGCGCAGCCCCAGGGGTGGCCATTACCTTTTTGATGACCGGTGCGGCAACGAATCTGCCGGAGCTGATCAGTATTTACAAGATAATTGGAAAACGGGCCATGATCATTTATGCGTTAACCATGGTCAGTGCCGCCATGATGATCGGTTTATTCACCAATGCGATATTGATGCCGGATTTCATTCCATTTTTTGACCTGGAAAAAAGCCGCCGGGTTGTGGGCATGTCCAACTGGTTCGTTATCGCGGTTCCTGATCCGGTAAAATATTTATGCTCCGTTGCCGTTGTTTTTTTATGCTGTTATCCCTGGCTTCAGCCGATCAGGCGTCGCTTTGCCCGTGCCGAGGCGTAACATGATCCTGCGTGTTGCCTTTGTCCTGCTGCTCTTTGTCATGGCCTGCTCAAATGATTCTCATCCCAAAGGAGATCAAATCGAATTTGATATAAACGTCCTGAAAAGCGATCCCATGATCGCAGACTTTGTACAGCGTCATCCGGACTGGCCGGTGATCAAATATGCCCGGGCGGATTTGAACAACGACGGCTGTCCGGATGTCATCGTCATATATCGGATTGCCAAGGATGCCAACCGCATGCGGGTAATTCTGGATGTGGGGGATAAATATGCTGATACCAATGAAGTGCCGGCGCCAATTTATGACCAGTCCATCGTTTTCCGGGATATCGATAAAAAACCGCCCCTTGAGTTTATCGTCCAGGGAAGAAAAGGCGCCAAGATCGGGTATGCCATTTTCAGAATCGAAAACAATCAACTGATCGATATTTTCGGTGAAGGAATGGAAGATTGCTGCTGAATAATATTAATAAAGGAGAATCATCATGCCAACCGTCACTGAAGCCGTCGAACGGCTGAATCATCTGTTGCCACTGAAGTCCCGGCAGGAAAAATTACCCGAAGATGTTCGAAGTGTTCACCGCGGCATCCTGAAGGGTTTTGTCACTCTTGGACGTCCGCTGAACCGGGAAGAGATTTTAGCCTTGTTGCATGCCACGGACTTTGAAACCGGACTGAAACGGTTATCCGGCGACGATCTGGTGGTCCTGGACAGCGACGGGAAGAATGTTATCGGCGCTTATCCCATGACCAGCGAGAAAACCGCGCATCGCCTGACGGTCAGTCAGGTAACGGTCAATGCCATGTGCGCGCTGGATGCGCTCTCTGTAAGTCCAATGTTCGGACATGAGGTTACCATCAACTCTCATTGCTGTATCACAGGGGATCCGATCGTGATTCATCAGAAAAACAGACGGATTCTGGCGGCAAAGCCGTCCGAGGACGTTCATGTCGGCGTCCGCTGGCAGAGCACCTGCGGATGTGCGGCCCACAGCCTGTGCATGGAAATGGTGTTTTTAAGGGACGAAACCGTTGCCAGGACGTGGCAGGGAGATAACGCAGACTCCTGCTGGATTTTTCCATTACCGGAAGCCGTTGAATTCGGAGCCGCGTTTTTTACACCGCTGATGAACGATTGACTACCCTGTTCTTGAAGAAAGGATTGATACAAGATGAATACACTCATGCAAAATGATGTCAGCAGGCGAACGTTTCTCAAAGGGGTGGGTATTTTGGGAGCGAGCACGGCATTGGGTATCGGATTTCCGTCTGTTTTTATCAAAAAAGCGATGGGAGAAAGCAATGATGTTGTCCGGCTGGGCTATTATGACTGCGATCACATGACGGCGGCTCCCATTGCCAGGGATGCCGGAATTTTTGAAGCCATGGGTCTGAATGTCCAGGTCGCCGGCAATGGGAAGGTTCCCGAAGCCATGGCTGCCGGTCAGATGGATGTCGGGTATATCGGCTTTGTCGGCATGGTCCGCGCGATCCTGAAGGGCTCCCCCATGGCGGCGGTTGCGCACAACCATAAGGGCGGCTCCATGTATATGGTCGTGCGAAAAGACATTAATAAGCCCGAGGAGTTGATCGGCAAGAAACTGGGAATCGGTACGGCGCCGGAAAAACAGCACGGCTGGTGGATCACCTTTGCCCGGGATAACGGAATTCCGGTGGAGGGCAAATATTATCAGACCTTTGCCATGGCGGATCGGGACAAGTATCTGGCATTGAAAACCGGCCAGCTCGATGCATACTGGTGCTGCGATCCCTGGGGTTCCATGGCCGAATACGAGGATACCGGCAAAATCATGCGGACCTTTTCCACTTTTCCCAACAACAAGTGGGGCATATGCTGCGCACAGGTCATGAACAAGGACTTTGTGAAAGAGCGGCCCAAGGTGGCTGAAAAAATGGTTCTGGCGCATATTCAGGCGCTTCAGTATATTTATACCCAGCCGGTTAAATCAGCGGAAATTTTTGCAAAGAACTATCACGTGCCGCTTGAAGTTTCGCTGATGACGATCTACAAAAAAACAGTCGGGGAAACCCGGACCTTGCGCTGGAATCTGGAAAAGGACGCCTATGATGAAACCATCGCCCACAACATGAATATCGGCATATTTACCGAAGCTCCCAAATATGAAGACATCATCCAGACGCAGTTTCTGGACCAGAAGCTTATTCCGGATTTCGATACGTTTATCCGGGAAAAAGTGGACCCCATCTACCCCTATGGCATGAAGTACGAAGACTGGAAGAAAAAAGCATATGATCTGAAGGTTTGATCACGTCAGCACATCGTTTCATGACAAAATGGGGAATCTGTGCCGTTGCCTGCACAGTGCTGTTTCTGTCTGCCTGCGGTCCACCTTCATCGGCTCCCGAAAATGCCGGCAAATGGAAAATCGGCGTTCCCGACGAATCGGCCGGGTTGATCGTGGATTATCTGATCCATGAAAAGGGTGCAAACTGCACGGTTGTGGATAGCGCCATTTCGGTTTATCCGATCAAGGACTGCTGCACGGCAAACATGGAATGGGCGCTAAGTTCAGGAGAGCTGGACATGGCGATCATGTGCCCGGATGCAGCCGCTCGATTGATCCAAAAAGATGCCAGGTTTGCGATACTTGGCCCCTGTATGATCAACTCCGATATCATCGTGCTGGCGCCTGCAGCTCCAAAAGCGGGGCTTCGCATCGCCGTGTCTCACCGGCGGCATTTCCAGAGACAAATGGTTTATTCCGCGTTTGGACCGGACAGCCGGCCGGTCCCCATGCTTCATGCGGGCGTTGCCTTCGCCTATGCCAAAGGTGCTGTGGATGGCGCTGTCTTGGATGTCCTGAAAGGCTTTTATCTGAATGGAAAGATGATCCAGCCGGGTGAAACCGGCCAGGACTGGACGACTTATGTTTTTGTCGTTAAAAAAGCGTTTCAACAGACGCCCGATTTTAAAAATTTCTTTGCGCTCTTGCAGGATGCGGTTCATGAGCTCAATCAACCTGGGCCGTTAAAGCAGGCCTTAAAAAAATATCGAAAAACCGAATTGACGGATGAAATGGTGGAACAATGGAAAACCCTGAACATAAAGTTCGTGCATCCTTTCGACTCCCGCCCGTAAACGCAATTTTTCAGGGACGTGTCGACTTCAGAAAAGCTTTCTACAGACTCGTCACCTTCAGTCTGTTGACGGGCCTGTGGCAGATTGTGGCGCTGCGATATCACAATACGCTGGTTTTGCCCTCGCCGCTGGCAACGGCCAAGGCATTTCTGTTTGCGATATTTGATGCAGAAATATTGCTGAATCTGCTGCTTACCCTCAAACGCGTGGGCATCGGACTATCAATTGCAATGGTTATCGGTCTCAGTCTGGGTTTTTTGATGGGATATTTTAAGATTGCCAATAAATTGATCGATCCGGTTATCGGCCCCTTGCGTCAGGTGCCGATAATGGCCTGGGTGCCGCTGACCATTGTCTGGTTTGGCCTCGGCGATGGCCCGACCCTTTTTCTGATCGCCATGGTCGGCGTTTTCCCGATCATTCTGAACACCATCTCCGGAGTTCAGGCGGTTCCCATGCATTACTATCACGCGGCGCGTTCCATGGGGGCCGGTCGATGGGGGCTTTTTACCCGGGTGACGATTCCGGCGTCCTTGCCGGATATCATGACCGGCGTGCGGATTGCGCTGAGCGCGGGGTGGATGTCTGTCATCTGAGCGGAATTTATCGCAACGAGTGCCGGGTTCGGTTACTCCATGGTTCAGGCGCAGACGATGATGGAAACACCGCTGTTGATCGCATTGATGTTTCTTGCCGCAATCGTTGGTTATGCCATTGATTACGCGATTCTCCTGCTCGAAAGTAGAATTACCCGCTGGCGTTTTGTCAATTGACGGAGAAATGAATTTAACCGTAACGCATATTCGAAAGACGTTTCAAAATAACGGCGCTTCAAAAACCATTCTCAAGGATGTCTCTTTTGCGGTTGAAAGCGGCCAGTTCGTATCCCTGGTAGGTCCTTCCGGGTGCGGGAAAAGTACGCTTTTGACCCTCATCGCCGGATTTCAGGAGTCCACGGCCGGAGAAATCCGATTGAATGGCAGCATCGTTTCAAGGCCCGGCCCGGATCGAGGTTTCGTGTTTCAGGAGTTTGCGCTGTTTCCCTGGATGACGGTGCGGGAAAACATTCTGTTCCCGATGAAACAGATGAAAATGCCGCGTCCGGACCAGGCCGAACGCCTTCAAAAACTCCTTTCAATGGCGCAACTCGAAGGCAGTGAACACCTTTACCCCAGCCAGATATCCGGCGGCATGAAACAGCGGACGGCCGTCATCCGGGCGCTTGCCGGTGATCCCCAGGTGCTGCTCATGGATGAACCCCTGGGTGCCGTGGACCACCAGATGCGGCAAATACTTCAGGAAGAACTGGAAGCGCTTTGGATGAAGAATCGGACCACGGTGATCATGGTGACGCATGATATTGAAGAGGCCATTTATTTGAGCGACAGGGTTCTGGTGATGTCAGCGCAAAAAGGCCAGATTGTTCGGGAGCTGAGGATTGATCTGGAAAGGCCCAGGATTCGCACGGACCCGTATTACCTTGAATACAAAAACCAGTTGACCGATGTCCTTACCGCCGATCGGCATGACTGATGGCTTCGTAAAAAGCCCAATATCTGCGTTGAGCTTCATCCTCAGGATTTGCTCGCCTTGATCTTGAATTTTTTTCTTTGCCATCCCTTTTGATTTTTTTTGATCAGAGAGGAACGTGATATGAATTCAGCAACGCTGGATAAGTTGCAGCAGATTTCCGAGCAGAATCTGCTGGATATTGAGGAGGCGAAGAAAACAGGAACCCGTGTCATCGGTTTTTACTGCCTGTATTCTCCGGTTGAACTGGCGGAAGCCGCCGCCGCCATTACGCTGCCCTTGTGCGGAACCCGGAATGATCCCATATCCGCAGCCGAAGAAGTACTCCCCAGAAATTTGTGCCCGCTGATCAAAAGCAGCTACGGGTTTGCAGCAACAGACACCTGTCCGTTTTTCCGGCTGTCGGATATCATTGTGGCGGATACCACCTGCGACGGTAAAAAGAAGATGTTCGAGCTTCTGAGCCAATATAAACCCGTCCATGTCATGCAGCTTCCCCAGAACCAGGATTCTGAAACGGCGCTTCCATTCTGGCTCACCGAGGTCAAGCGCCTGAAGACAGTTATCGAAAAAGAAACCGGAAACCGGATCACTGATGAAAAGCTGACTGCCGCAATTCGTCTCATGAACCGGGAACGCCGGGCATTCAAGGCGCTCATGGATCTGGCCAAAAAACGGCCCTCTCCCATTTCCGGCATGGAAATGCTGACCGTCAAGCACAAAACCGGTTTTTTTGCTGACCGTAAGGCCCGTATCGACGTGCTGGAGGTGATTGTTGCGGAGATCCTCCAAGACGCTCCGGAGACAGGGTCACCAACTGGAGAGAACCGTCCCAGAATCCTTTTGACAGGCGTTCCCGTGGGTCTTGGCTCTGAAAAAGTCGTCCGGCTGATCGAGGAATCCGGAGGAGATGTGGTGTGCTTTGAAAACTGCGGCGGATACAAAAAAGTCCAGCCTGTGGAAGAGAATCAGTATCCCCTTTTGGCGATCGCCAAGCGCTATCTTTCCATACCATGTTCGGTGATGTCGCCAAATGACGGGAGAACGGCGCTCCTGGACGAACTGATTCGGGAGTTCAGCGTGGATGGGGTGGTGGATCTCACCTGGCATGCCTGTCACACCTACAACATCGAATCGCATACCATCGGCGCCTTTGTCCACGATCAGCTCGGTCTGCCTTTTTTGCATCTGGAAACCGACTATTCGACATCCGATACCGAGCAGTTGCGGGTGAGGCTGGAGGCGTTTTTTGAACTCATGCTTTAGGCACCGATGAAAAGGGCAGGCCCGAAAAGCGCTTTCGGACCTGCCTATCGCGTTTTCAATCAGGCGGTTAGCGCTTCAAGGGCAATACGTGAATGGCCTTGATTACCAGTTCCACCTCATCTCCAATCTTTAAATCCATGTCCTTGACCGATTCCGTGGTCAATACCGACGCCATTTCCTTTGGAACCGCGACAGAGAATTTGACCAGTGACATGATCTCATCGCTTTTAATGGATGTCACCTTACCCGTTAATTGATTTCTGGCTCCTGGTTTCATGACAGTCTCCTTTCTGAATGCAATGATTGTTGAACCCCATATGGCCTGTATCGTCGATCACAAGCCGGACAGCATCATATTGATTTGTAGTGATAATTTGCCGTGAAAAAATTGGGAGCGGGCAGAACACGATGTCAATTTCTGTTTATGAAATATATCAAGGGTTCAAAAAGCTTCACTGTGTCACTTGAAACATTGATGTCACTTTCCTTGAATGAACATTTCTTTATACGGCCATCCCTCTATGCCTTTTTCCAGAATGAAGAGCCGGCTTTCAGGAATTCCCTTGGTCTTCAGGTGCTCGTATGTGTTCTTGGCTCCGCCGCCGCCGCGGGGGCACACGATCACGATATCATCTTTCGATGCTTGCAGGACGGGCAGAATGCGATCGAGCCGTTCTTTTTCAGCATCGGATTTGGCAGGAAAGGCATTTGTCTGGATAGTGTTTTTAAAGTGGTGTTTTTCGAATTCTTCGGAAGGCTGAATATCTACGATCTGGACGGGTTTTGAAGTCTCGATCCACTGCTTGAATTGATCGGGTTTGACATAATTCTCTGCAGAGGCAGAACTGACCGAATACAAAAGCAGGCCTAAACTTAAAAAAAGCATTTTTTTCATCGTGTTTCTCCAATTTGTCTGGGAACGGCTCTTGCGACCGCAGTGCAACAGCATTTTCAAGAAATGTCGTTTGATAGCAGCATAAGCCGGGTTATTCGCCCACACCGTAATGGCCTGAGCAGTTGAAAAGAGGTGTTTCGTATGTCCGAAATTATATCTCATGATGAATCAGAATATGTCAAATTCATTATAGTTATAATATGCCATCAATTATCAATGATAGTTATAGCTTTAAATATCGGATTGACAAACAGGATGATGTGATATATTGGACTTTGCATCCGTTTCGGACTCTGAACCGATTTTCACAATTTGATTAGAGGATTCTGTCATTTTTTTGTTTCGTCAGAGATCCGGAATGTGAAAAACAGTGTCGTATTCACGGCAAAGCCCACAGCGCTCTGCCGGATTTCTTCTGAAAATGAATTTTTCAAGGTTTTATCATGTATCTATTTTTCGGCTTTACCTGAGATAGTTCGAAGAACGCCACCCGGGTTGGTGGGCGCAGGATAAGACCGAAAGATTATGTTTCTGGTTAGTCGTAGCCAATCGTTGTTTTTACCCTCCTTTCGTCTTTCCTGTCTTTCTTCCTGATTTATTTTTTCTATCTGTCCACGGGTGTTTCCTGCGTTCCGGCAGGGCTCCGTTGATCTCTTTTTAAAGGCTGGAGGCACTTCTGCGCCGTATTGGGCCGAAAAGGTCAGGCTTTCATTCTTTCCTGGTAGTGCTTGTCCGGTAACAAGGAGGAAAATTGATTCGATCTGTGTTCAGGGATCCCAGATTTGACAAGCAACTGGAGATCATTTGCAAGGTGGGCAAAAAAGGGGCTATTGCCGCAAAGGAAGCGGACGAGATCATCAACCGGTTGATTCAGGGATGTGAATCTACGGCTGAAATCGGGGTGATGACCAAAAGCGGTGAACATCGAATTAAAAAATGCACCAAATACGATCTCGGATGCGGTTACAGGCTGATTACCGTTCTGGACGGAGAATGCCTGTTTTTGACGTATATCGGAACTCATGACGACTGTAATCTCTGGCTGGAGAAAAATAAATTTTTACAACCCCGTGCGGACAAGCCCCGGGGGAAGGTATTTTTGGTTCAAAAACCGGCTGCGGACAAGCCTTCCAGCAAACGACAGGAAGCTAAGGCTGAAGACGAGACATGTCTTCAACCGGTCGAAGAAAGATATCTTCGGATAATTTTCAGCGGACTGTTTAGCCGGGGGCTTGACGGATAAGGGTGGAAGACCCTTTCTCTGGTTCCCTGGCGGGAGCTTGGGAACCAGCGAGAGCGTGGATTATGGCCGATCAAAGCATCTGAGGAGTTATAACTTTTTAATAAAGGAGCAATCATGACCGAGGGAATCATCAAAATCGATAAAGAGAAGAAAAGCATTTTTTTGGACAAGGTCCTCGAAATGGTGCCGGACGGAAATCTCCATCTCTGTCTGACCTGCGGGGCCTGTTCCGCCGGGTGTCCGGCTACGGGCCTTGAAAACATGGACCCGCGGAAATTTCTCCGGATGGCGGCCATGGGTCTGGACGATGAAATTACCGGGCACCCCTGGGTGTGGATGTGCACCATGTGCTATCGCTGCACGTACGCCTGCCCCATGAAGATCAATATCGCGGCCCTGGTTTTTGAGGCCCGGAAACTGTGGCCGAGGGAAACGCGGCCCAAAGGCATTCTGGGGTCCTGCGACATGGCGCTCCGGAACACGAGCGGCAGCGCCATGGGCACCCCGGAAGAGGATTTCCGGTTTGTGGTTGAGGACATGCTGGAAGAAGTGCGGGCGGATCAGCCCGGATGGGAAGACCTTCAGGCCCCGATCGATAAGCAGGGCGCGCATTTCTTCCTGAGCCAGAATTCCCGGGAGCCGGTCACCGAACCCGAAGAAATGGTGCCGCTCTGGAAAATCCTGCATCTGGTCGGGGCGGATTGGACATACAGCACCACGGGATGGGGCGGGGAAAATTATTGCATGTTTCTGGCCGATGACGAGGGATGGAAAAAAATCACCAATACGACGCTCCAGACCGCCATGGGCCTGGGGTGCAAGGTCTATCTGAATACCGAATGCGGCCATTCGACGTATTCGGTCTATGCCGGGCAGAAAAAACATAAAATTGAAACCGACCTCGAAATTGCACCCATGGTGAAATATTACGCCCAATGGATCCGCGAGGGCAAGCTTAAGGTGAATTCCGACTGGAACAAAGACCTTAAGATCAAATTCACGGTGCAGGATCCCTGTAATCAGATCCGGAAGGGGTGGGGGGACGCGCTGGCGGACGATCTGAGATTTGTCACGACCGCATGCGTGGGCAAGGAAAATTTCATCGATACCTATCCCAACAAATCCAATAATTACTGTTGCGGCGGCGGCGGCGGATTTCTCCAGAACGGCTACAAAGATGCCCGTTTTCACTATGGACGGTTGAAACATGCCCAGATCATGGAAACCGGGGCGCCTTATGTCATCACGCCCTGCCATAACTGCCATGCCCAGATTCACGAACTGGGCGAGCATTTCGGCGGAGGGAAATACCGGACCCTGCATCTCTGGACGATCATTGCCCTGTCTCTGGGCATCCTGGCCGAGACGGAACGAACCTATCTGGGGCCGGATCTGGTGGAGGTCAATCTTCCTGGGAATTGAGTCCCTCGGGTTGAAGCCGAGTCCCAAGCCGGAGCTTGGGACTCGGCGGCGCCGACCGAATTTGGAACCAGGATAGATAATTGTTTACCGTGAAATAAGGAGATCTCTCATGACAGAAAATGGTATCGGCTCGGCGATGGTTGTCGGCGGCGGGATCGGTGGTATCCAGTCCGCCATCGATCTGGCCAATGCCGGGTTTTTCGTTTATCTGGTGGAAAAAACGCCGGCCATCGGCGGCGTGATGAGTGCGCTCGACAAAACCTTTCCGACCAACGACTGCTCCATGTGCATTCTTTCCCCCAAGCTGGTCGAGGTGGGCCGGCATCGGAACATTCGGTTGCTGACCCTTTCGGAAGTGGAATCCATTGAAGGCAGCGCCGGAAATTTTACGGTTACGGTGCGGGAACGTCCCCGGTACATCGATGTGGAAAAGTGCATTGCCTGCGGCAAGTGCGCTGAAAAATGCCCTCGAAAGGTCAAGAATGAATTCAACCAGGGATTGGGCGAGCGGAAAGCCGCTTATGTGCCCTATCCGCAGGCCGTGCCGCTGAAATATGCCATCGATGCGGCCCACTGCATATACTTTGAGAAAGGCAAATGCCGGGCCTGTGAAAAATTCTGCCCGGCCGATGCCGTGGATTTTAAGCAAACCGAAACCCTGCACCGCATTAACGTGGGAGCGCTCATCCTGTCACCGGGATTTGCCCCGTACAGCCCTGCCGGGGTGGACCGGTACGGCTACGGGGTGCTGCCCAATGTGGTCACCAGCATGGAATTCGAACGCATTCTGAGTGCATCCGGTCCGTTTGAAGGCCATCTGGTGCGGCCATCGGATCATCAGGAACCCAAAAAGATCGCCTGGCTTCAGTGCATCGGTTCCCGGGATATCCGCGAGGATGCGCATGGATATTGCTCCGGAATCTGCTGCATGGCCGCCATTAAAGAGGCGCTGGTGGCCAAGGAACATGCGGGCGCTGGTCTGGATACGGCCATTTTCTATATGGATATGCGCACGCATGGCAAGGGCTTTGAACAGACCTATAACCGGGCCCGAGAAGAGGCAGGTGTCCGGTTTGTCCGGGCCAGGGTGCATTCGATCGAACCTGCGGACAATCAGGATCTTAAAATCACCTGTTTCCTGGATTCCGGCGAGCTTCGGGAGGAAATTTTCAACCTGGTGGTGCTGTCCATCGGGATGGAAATGTCGAAAGAAACCCGTCTTCTGGCGGAGAAGCTCGGTGTGGATCTGGATTTGGACGGGTTTGCCGTAACCGGTGGTTTCAGCCCGGTCGCAACTTCCCGCCCCGGTATTTTCGCCAGCGGCGCATTCGCCGGTCCCAAAGATATCCCCCAAACGGTCATGGAAGCCTCTGCGGCATCCTCTGCTTCCGCGGCTCTCCTGTCCCGGGCCAGAAACAGCCTGACCCTACAAATAACCTATCCCGAAGAGATGCCGGTTCTGGGAAGTGCTCCCCGGATCGGCGTTTTTGTTTGTCATTGCGGCACCAATATCGCCGGCGTGGTGGATGTGCCTTCGGTTCGCGATTATGCGCAGACCCTGCCCGATGTGGTTTTTGCAGCCAACAACCTTTTTACCTGCAGTCAGGACACCCAGCAGATCATTCGTCAGGCCATACAGGAGCATGGATTGAACCGGGTGGTGGTGGCCGCCTGCACCCCGCGTACCCATGAGCCCCTGTTTCAGGAAACCATCCAGGAGGCCGGGTTGAATCCGTATCTTTTTGAATTCGCCAATATCCGGGACCAGAACGCCTGGGTCCATCAGAAAAATCCGGAGGCAGCCACCCAGAAAGCCAAGGATCTGATTCGCATGGCCGTGGCCAAGGCAGGGCTCCTGGAGGCCATCGATCCGCTGAAAATTCCTGTAAATCCCGCGGCTCTGGTCATTGGCGCCGGCGTGGCTGGCATGAGCGCGGCCCTGAACCTAGCGGATCAGGGATTTGAAACCTGGCTGATCGAACGGGAAGGCCAGTTGGGCGGTCATGCCCGGCAGGTGCATCAGACCTGGAACGGAGAGCTCGTTCAGCCGCATCTTACCCAACTGATCGAAAAGGTTCAAAATCATGGGGCCATCCATACCCTGACCGGTGCGGAAATCACCGCCATCGACGGGTTTATGGGCAATTTTTCAACCACAGTTCAGACCCCTCAGGGGCTGCGTACCATCGCGCACGGTGCGGTGATTTTGGCCACGGGCGGCCGGCCGCTTCAGACCAGTGAATATCTTTATGGGCAAAACGAGCGGGTTACCACCTGGCATGAGTTGGATTATTTGTTTGCGCAGCATCCGGAAAAGCTGGACTTGGCCAATGGCGTGGCCTTTATTCAATGCGTGGGTTCCCGGGAGCCGGAGAGACCCTATTGCTCCAAAATCTGTTGTACGGCATCCGTTCAAAGCGCCATCCAGTTGAAAGAACAAAAACCGGATCTGCGAGTGGTGATTCTCTACCGGGACATCCGCACCTTTGGTCAGCGGGAGGCCCTGTATCAAAAGGCAAGGGAGATGGGCGTTCTCTTCATCCGCTACTGTGTGGAGGATAAGCCCGTGGTGGCGGCCGATGCGGACGGCGGGCTTCTGATCACGGTCCGGGATCCAGTGCTGGATCGCCGCCTTCAGATTCCGGTGGATTATCTGAATCTGGCCACCGCCATTGTCCCCACCGAAGGGCAAAAACAGATCGCCCAGATGCTGAAGGTGCCGCTCAATGAAGACGGGTTTTATCTGGAAGCCCATGTCAAGCTGAGGCCCGTTGATTTTTCCACGGACGGCGTTTTTGTCTGCGGGCTGGCCCATTATCCCAAGCCGATCGAGGAATCCGTGGCCCAGGGCCAGGCCGCCGCCTCCCGCGCGGCCGCGCTTCTGGTCAAGGAAGCCATCGATATCGCGCCCATTGTCTCGGTCGTGGATGAAGCCTTATGCATCGGCTGCGGTCTGTGCGAGGCGTCCTGCTCCTTTGGCGCGATCCGGCTGAAAAAAGTAATCGGCAAGGGGTATCGCGCGGAAAATGTCTCGGCCCTTTGCAAGGGATGCGGAGTCTGCGCCGCAGCCTGTCCGCAGCAGGCCATCGACATGAAACATTTCCGGGAGAAACAGATTCTGGCCGCTTTATGCGCCGGGGCAGCAGCCTGACAAGGAGAAAAACAAAAACATGGAAACATCGTTTCAGCCCAAAATACTGGCATTTTTATGCAACTGGTGCGCTTACGCGGGCGCGGACCTGGCCGGGGTGTCGCGGCTTCAATACCCGCCCAATATCCGGGTCATTCGAACCATGTGTTCGGGACGGGTGGATCCGCTCTTTGTCATCCGTGGCCTTAAAGAAGGATTTGACGGCGTCTTTATCGGCGGCTGTCATATCGGGGACTGTCATTATCAGGACGGCAATGTCTATACGCTCAGACGAATGGACATGCTGGCGAATCTTCTGGATATCTCGGGAATCGGTCGGGACCGGATACGCCTGGTGTGGGCCAGTGCGGCGGAAGCCCAGCCCTATGCCGACAGCGTGACGGATTTTACGGCATCCATTGCCGGATCGGGGCCGATGGCGCCGCAGCAACATGCCCTGGCCCTGGCCAGCCTGGCCAGATCCCTGGCCACGACCCGCCTGCGCTGGCTGGTCGGCATCGACCGGCAGGTGACCGAACGGGAAAATGTGTATCATGAAAAAACAGACCCGGCCCATTTTCAGCGGGTGATTCAGGAGGCTGTGGAAACGGAATATCACAAGGCCATGATACAGGAAATCATTTCCCAGGCCCCGGCCTCTGTCCGGGAACTGTCGGAGAAAACCGGCCTTCCCGTTTATACCGTATCGCTGCGGCTCAATGACCTGGAGCGAAACTCCCAGGCCGAACTGAGCGGACATGAGGGAAGAACACCATTGTTTGCCGCCGCCGCTGCATGCTGACGGATGAATGCCTTCAGGATAAACACAACTCATTAGAGGAACCATCATGAACCTTCAAAAAACAACCGAAAAGGTCGGCAGCGTCATGGTCGTCGGCGCCGGTGTCGCCGGCATTCAGGCATCTCTGGATATGGCCAACGCCGGATATTTTGTCCATCTTGTGGATAATTCCACGAGCGTCGGCGGACTGATGGCCCAACTGGACAAAACCTTTCCGACCAACGACTGCGCCATGTGCGTCATATCTCCATTTCTGGTCGAGGTCGGCCGGCATCTGAACATCAACATCATTTCCAACAGCGAGGTGGAATCTCTGGAAGGCCGGGCCGGAGCCTTTCGAGCGACCGTCCGCAATGATCCGCGATATATCGATATCGAAAAATGCACGGCCTGCGGCCAGTGCCGTCAGGTCTGTCCGGTAACGGCCATCAATGAATTCGATTGCGGCCTGGATCTGCGCAAGGCAACCTACATCAAATATCCCCAGGCGGTTCCCCTGGCGTATGCCATTGACCGCGGCGCCTGCATCGGGTGCGGTCTCTGCGAGAAGGCCTGTCTGGCCGAGGCGATCTCCTACGGGGACAGCCCCCGCAGAACCGTCCTGGACGTGGGGGCCGTGATCCTGGCCATGGGCAATTCCGTGTACGATCCAACAGTTTTGGATACCCTGGCATATGGCCGGCATCCAAATGTTGTCACCAGCCTGGAGTTTGAGCGGATCTTAAGTGCATCCGGGCCATACAAAGGCCATCTGATGCGCCCCTTTGATCGTGAAATCCCGGAGAAAATCGCCTGGCTGCAATGCGTGGGTTCCCGGGACATCAACCGGGCCTGTCACGGTTACTGCTCTTCCGTGTGCTGCATGTACGCCATCAAGCAGACCATGATCGCCAAGGAACACGCATCCACGCCGCTGGATACCGCGGTTTTCTACATGGATATGCGAACCTACGGCAAGGACTTTGACAAATATTATACCCGTGCCAAAGACGAGAAAAACGTGCGGTTTATCCGGTCCCGGATTCACACCATCGAACCGATGAAAAACGGGGACCTGAACGTTCGCTATATCCTGGAATCCGGCGATGTTCAGGAAGAAACCTTCAATATGGTGGTGCTGTCCGTGGGGCTGTCTCCGCCGCAATCGGCCATCGATCTGGCGGGCAGGTTGGGCATCGATCTAAATAGCTACAACTATGCCCGGACCGCGGATATTCATCCGGTCAGCACCAGCCGGGAAGGGGTCTATGTTTGCGGCGCGTTTCAAGGTCCCAAGGACATCCCGCAGTCTGTCATGGAAGCCTCGGCCGCCGCTGCCGAAGCCACCGAGACCCTGTCCGAGGCCAGATGGAGCCGGACCCGGGTCAGGGACTTGCCCCTTGAAACCGATTTCACCGGTCAGCAGCCCCGCATCGGCGTTTTTGTCTGCAACTGCGGCATCAACATCGGCGGCGTGGCGGATGTGCCGGCCATCCGCGAATATGCCAGGACCCTGCCTTACGTCATCCATGTGGAGGACAATCTCTTTACCTGCTCTCAGGATACCCAGGAAAAAATCAAACAGGTTCTGGTTGAAAAAGGCATCAACCGGGTGGTGGTGGCGTCTTGCTCGCCCCGGACCCATGAGCCGCTGTTTCAGGAAACCCTCCGGGAAGCGGGTCTGAACAAATATCTTTTTGAAATGGCCAATATCCGGGATCAGAACACCTGGGTGCATATGGCAAGCCCGGTCAAAGCCACGGCCAAGGCCAAGGATCTGGTGCGCATGGCCGTTGCCAAGGCAGCCTACATCGAGCCGCTTCCGCAGGTCATGCTGAGTGTCACCAATTCCGTTCTGATTGTCGGCGGCGGCGCTGCCGGCATGGAAGCGGCCCTGGGCGTTGCCCGGCAGGGATATCAGGCCTGGCTTGTGGAGCGAAGCAATCAGTTGGGCGGCATGGCGCGTCAGTTGAAAACCACCTGGCAGGGAGAGCCGGTCGCGCCTTATTTGAATGACTTGATGGCATCGGTTCAAAACCATGAACGCATTAAAATTTTCATGGAAACCAATGTCGTGCACGTTACCGGAACCATCGGCAATTTTTCGACCACGCTGGTTACCCAAAACGGCGACGGAAAGGATCATTCCACGGTCATCACGCATGGCGCGGCCATTCTGGCCACCGGCGGCCATGAATACATCCCCACGGAATTTCAGCATGGGGTCCATCCGGCGGTTTTGACTCATCTGGAGTTTGATGTCGCGGCCACGGATCGGGACAGCCGACTGCTGTCCGCCAAACTGGCCGTGTTCATTCAGTGCGTGGGGTCCAGGTCTCCGGAGCGGCCCTATTGCAGCCGGGTCTGCTGTACGCATAGCCTGAAAAGCGCGCTGTGGCTCAAAGCCATCCAGCCGGACATGCAGATATTTATCCTTTACCGGGACATCCGCTCCTATGGATTCCGGGAATCTTTGTATCAAAAAGCCCGTGAAGTCGGGATCCAGTTTGTCCGGTATGATCCGGAAAATCCGCCGGTGGTAACGGTGGAGCCTGGCGATCCGCCGGTATCGGACTGGGGCCAATTGTCGTTGACCGTGACGGATCACATCCTGCAGCGGCCCATGACCATGAATCCGGATCTTGTGGTGCTGGCCTCTGCCATTCTTCCAAATGAGAACAAGAAATTCTTTGAAGCGTTCAAGGTGCCGACCAATGCGGAAGGATTCCTGGTGGAAGCGCACGCCAAGCTCAGACCCGTTGATTTCGCCTCCGAAGGGCTGTTTCTGGCAGGGCTGGCCCATTATCCCAAAACCCTGGATGAAAGCATTGCCCAGGCAAAGGCCGCGGTGTCCCGAACCATGAACATCGTGTCCAAAACCGCCATCATGGTGGGAAGCGTCATTGCAGTCGTTAATCCGGAGCGCTGCGCGGTGTGCCTGACCTGTGTGCGGACCTGTCCTTACGGCATTCCCCACATCGATCCGGCAAAAGGCCATGCCGTCATCGAAGCGGTGGAATGTCATGGCTGCGGCGTGTGCGCATCCGAATGTCCCGGTAAAGCCATTACCCTGAAACATTTTACGGACGAGCAGATCAATGCCAAAACCGATGCGCTGTTCCATGTGGGATAAGGGGACTGGGGCAGGAGTCACCCATTACCAATAATAACCGGGAGAAATTATATGTCTGACGCATTTGAGCCGACGATTATCGCGTTTTGTTGTAAATATTGTGCGTATGCAGCCGCGGATCTGGCAGGGTCCATGCGGCTGTCCTATCCCACCAGCATCAAGATCAGCCAGGTTCCCTGCACCGGCCGGGTGGACATCGTCCATCTGCTGAAGGCCATCGAAGATGGTACGGACGGAGTATATGTGGCCGGGTGTATGGAAGGAGACTGCCATTTTGTTTCCGGAAACCTGAAAGCCCGCAAACGGGTGGAATATGTCAAAAAAACGCTGACGGAACTGGGAATAGAACCCGAACGCGTGGAAATGTACAATCTCAGCTCGGCCATGGGGCCACGGTTTGCAGAAATCGCGATCGACATGACGGACCGGATCCGGAAACTGGGTCCCAGTCCTGTCCGCCGACAACCCGCAGCCGAGGCTGCAACGGAATAGAAGGAAGGTGAACGATGATTGTTGCGGATCGAAAATCTCTTTCCGAGATTCAGGATATGGTTAAAAACTGCCGGAAAATCCTTCTGGTCGGATGCAAAGGCTGCGTGACCGTCTGCAATGTCGGCGGTCTCAAGGAAGTGCAGGTTCTGGCAGCCACACTTAGGATCGCGGCAAAAATGGCGGATCGTCCACTGATTGTGGAGGAAACGGTGCTGGAAAGGCAGTGCGACCCAGAATACGTGGAAATGCTCAAACCCGTGGTGAACGATTTTGATGCGGTGGTGTCCATGGCCTGCGGCGTGGGGCCCCAGTTTCTGGCCGAGGCCTATCCCGGCCAGCGGTTTTTCCCGGCGGTCAATACCACGTTCTTTGGCGGGGCCGTGGCCCACGGAATCTGGGAAGAACGCTGCGCAGGATGCGGAACCTGCGTCATCCATCATTTTGACGGGATGTGCCCGGTGGCCCGGTGCTCCAAAAGTTTGTTGAACGGCCCCTGCGGCGGATCGGATCACGGCAAATGCGAAATTTCCAAAAATGTCAACTGTATCTGGGACATGATCGTGCGCAAAAAAGTGGAACAGGGAAGGCTGGATGACCTTCTGAACATCGTCCCTGCCAAAAACTGGCAAACAGCCAGAGATGGCGGTCCCCGGCAGAGCAGAAGGGAGGAATTGATCCAAAATGGATGATCTCAAATCAGGCAGTAATCTTGAAAAAGTGCTCAAAGCCGGTCATTTCGCCCTGACCGGCGAATGCGGCCCGCCCAAGGGCGCGAATATCGCGCATCTCAAGGAAAAATTCGCTCATCTGAAGGGAATGGTGGATGCGGTGAATCTGACGGACAACCAGACTGCCGTGGTCCGGCTGTCCAGTTGGGCGGCCTCCGCCATCATGGTTCAGGAAGGGCTGGAGCCCAATTTTCAGATGGTGTGCCGGGACCGAAACCGGCTGGCCATTCAGTCGGACATTCTCGGCGTCCATGCGATGGGCGTCCGGAACATGCTGTGTCTGTCCGGCGACCACCAGAAATTCGGCAATCACCCCGCAGCCAAAAATGTCTATGACATCGACTCCATGCAGCTCATTTCCCTGGTGAAAAAAATGCGGGATGAAGGCAAATTCATGAACGGCGACGCCATTGACGTTTCGCCCCGGCTCTTTATCGGCGCTGCGGCCAATCCCTTTGCCGAGCCCTTTGACTTCCGGGTGTACCGGATGGCCAAGAAAATCGCCGCGGGCGCGGATTTCATTCAGACCCAGTGCATTTACAACATGGACCGGTTCCGGACATTCATGAAACAGGCCGTGGACATGGGTTTGACCGAAAAATGCCATATCCTGGCCGGCGTCACGCCCATGAAAACCGTCGGTATGGCCAACTACATGTCCAAGTCCGTGCCGGGGATGGAAGTGCCCGAATCCCTGATCAAGCGGCTTAAAGGCGCTGAAAAAGGAAAGGCGGCCGAAGAAGGCATCAAGTTCTGCCTGGAGCAGATTGAAGAATTCAAGATCATAGAAGGGATTGCCGGCGTTCATCTCATGGCCATCGAATGGGAGCACCGGGTCCCGGAAATCGCGGAGCGGGCCGGGCTTCTGCCGCGGCCCGTAATACCCTGATTCCAATATTAACCTGAACGATTATGGAGAAAACATGACAACTTGGGAACCCAACATTACCGCATTTCTGTGTAACTGGTGTACTTATGGCGCCGCTGATCTGGCTGGAGTCAGCCGTTTGGAACATCCCCCCAACATCCGTATTATCAAGCTACCGTGCAGCGGGCGGGTCAGCCCCAAGTTCATCCTGTCGGCTTTTCGCCATGGGGCCGACGGTGTATGGGTTTCCGGCTGTCATCCGGGCGACTGCCACTACATTGAGGGCAATTTCTATGCGCGCCGCAAATTTGCCTTGTTCAAGAGTCTGATCGAACACATGGGCATCGAACCCGGAAGACTGCAATTTTCCTGGATATCCTCCGCCGAAGCCACAAAATTTGTTGATGTGGCCACAAATGTTATCGAAACGGTCCGGAGTCTGGGCCCTTCTCGGCAATTTGTGAAAAAGGCGATGGAGCCGCGATATGAATTTCAGGAAGCCATTTTAAAAACAGGCTGAAGCTTAAAGGCTGAAGAGTTGTTGATGATGATTTGAAGAAATTTTTCAGCCTCTTAAATTCATGAAAATGATTCCCCTCTTTGGAAAGGGGGGCCAGGGGGGATTTCAGACGGCTACTCACCTGAAAAATCCCCCTCGATCCTTATTCCTCAAATGGGCAAGAACATTTTACGATTCACTTTCATACAAAGGGATTTCAATGAATACAGATTGTGTTGGCGCGGTGATGGTGGTTGGCGGCGGTGTTGCGGGTATCCAGGCTTCTCTTGATCTGGCGGATTCCGGGTATCTCGTTTACCTGGTGGAAAAAACACCGGCGATCGGTGGTGTGATGGGGCAGCTTGACAAAACATTTCCGACAACGGACTGTTCCATGTGCATTTTATCCCCTTACCTGGTGGCAGCCGGTCGCCACCCGAACATCAAACTGATCACCTATGCACAGGTCGAATCTGTTACGGGAGAGCCGGGCCGTTTTACCGTGAAGGTCAATAAAAAGGCCAACTCGATCATTTCGGAACGATGCACCGGTTGCCGCGCCTGTCTGGACGCCTGCCCTGTAACTTGCACTGCTGTTTGATTGCATCAAATATATTTGTCTTTTTTGTGAAATTATCCTGAGAGCCAGGGTGTCCCACCCGTGCAAGCACAGATTGTTGCCAATCAGAATATGCCTCGTATCGTGTATTAATTTCGAACGGCGCAACCCGATAATAGGGAATGAACGACAATCAATATGATTGCATTTTTGTGTAGCTGGTGTACATAAGACACACCTATGAAAACCTCACAAGACCCGCATCCTCTCCGTCTGACTGAAACCGTAAAAGGCGCCGGCTGAGCGTCCAAACTGCCTCCGGGGGACCTGGAGAAGGCGCTTTGCGGCATGGTGTTTCCGACTAATGCCAATGTGCTGGTCGGACTCGACCGCGCGGATGACGCCGGTGTCTATAAAGTTTCCGATGACCTGGCGCTGATCCAGACCGTCGATTTTTTTACGCCGATTGTGGATGATCCGTATGCATTCGGCCAGATTGCCGCGGCCAATGCCTTGAGCGACATATATGCCATGGGCGGCGTTCCCAAAACCGCCATGAATCTGGTGGCCTTTCCTTTAAAAACAATGGATATCTCCGTGCTCCGGCAGATCATTCAGGGCGGCCTGGACAAAATGACCGAAGCCGGGGTGGTGCTGATCGGCGGACACAGCATCGAAGACAGTGAATTGAAATACGGACTGTCGGTTACCGGATTCATCCATCCCGGCAAAGTTTTGACCCAAAAAACGATCCGCCCGGGAGACCGGCTGATTCTGACCAAGCCCCTGGGGACCGGCATCATCAATACCGCGATTAAAGGCGGACTGGCGACTTCCTCAGTCATCGAAACCACGATCCGCTTGATGGCGACCCTGAATCGCAGGGCAGCCGAGATCATGAGCGATTTTGCTGTCAGCGCCTGCACCGATATCACCGGTTTCGGCCTGATTGGGCATCTGGCCGAAATGGTAGCCGGATCGGGATTCGGCATGACAATTTTTGCTTCAAAGCTTCCCGTTATCCTGGAAGCCAGGGAATATGCCGCCTTGGGCCTGGTGCCGGCAGGCACTTACAAAAACCGGGAATTCCGGGAAAAAATGGTGACCTTCGGCCCGCATGTTGACCGTGTCCTGCAGGATATCTCTTTTGATCCCCAGACCTCCGGCGGCCTCTTGATCAGCATTCCCGGTCCTCAGTCAGATGCGCTTCTGGCCGGCCTGAAAGAAAACGGCATCCCCCACGCCGCGATCATCGGGGAAGTGACAGAAGCTCCTGAACATATTACGATGCGTTAGCCGCTGTGTCATGGCCAAAGCTAAAAATCAAGTGGGCTGCGGGCTTCCTTATTCCTGTTTCAGAACATGACGATAATATGAAAGCAGCGCATGAAAGCCAGTCGGAACCGATCTGATTTTCAAAAGCGCCCCATCTATTTGCAACTGTAACGGGATGCTGTCCATGAATAATACTCAGAAACTGTTATATCCATTTATTTTGAGTGATATACGGAAATAGAAATGAAATGCCTGAAATGTCTTGTCAAGAATTATTTCATAATATATTGAAAGGTTGTAATGAAACATGCATTTAGAATGAAAAGCATGTTGTTGCAGATATTCCAGAGATCATTAACTGGCTGGAAAGATATCCAGAAACAATAGAATTCCTTGATGGGCCGCCTTCGGCGTCCCATCGCCCCGGATGCGTAGCGCGCTCCAATTTATTCAGTGAGTCGAAGTCTGCACGTCCATGCCCATCAATCCGGATCGAGCAGACGCGCTAAACCCGCGCGCTCCTCATCCGGGGC
>JACRBZ010000009.1 GCA_016219185.1 Deltaproteobacteria bacterium | reverse complement strand
TTTTTCATACGAATGCTCCTTCACGGTTTCAAAACCCAGCAATGTCGGCATATCCAACAAGAGCGCCACCCGCCCGTCCCCCAGTATCATTCCTCCCGAAAAACCCTTGAATTGTTGCGCGATGAGATCGAACGGCTTGACAATATTCTCCATTTCATTCAGCACAGCGTCCACTCCCACGCCCATGAATTTGTTTCCCCTACGGACAATCAGAGCAATGAGGTTCTCTGATTCCTCCTGAATGTTCAATGCCTCGTTCAACCGGACATACGGGATGACCTCGTTGCGCAGAATCAGTACCTGGCCGCCTGCCGCCGCCTGGATGGAGGCCGCCTTGGTCTCCAGAGTTTCATGAACGATATCGGCGGGGATGCCGAAGATATGACCCCCGACACTGACCATCAGCATTTGCATGATGGCGGTGGTAAGCGGCAAGCGCAGGACAAAACGGGTGCCCCGGCCTCTTTGCGTCTCCACCTCTACCGTGCCACCCAGTTCCCTGACCGACGTTTTGACGATACGCAAGCCCATCCCTCTTCCGGACAGGCCGGTCACCTCTCCCGCGGTGCTGATTTCCAGGTCGAACAGCAGGCGCATAACATCTTTTTCCGGCGACACATCCGTTTCTTCCCGTTTCAAGAGCCCTTTTTCGCGAGCGGCCGCCAGGATACGCGCGGTATCGATGCCACAGCCATCGTCCTCGACCTCGATCAGGATTTGATTTTCCAACCTTCTGGCGGCAAGCCGCACCGATCCACAGGCCGCCTTGTTGTTTTTCCGCCTCTCTTCCGGCGATTCGATCCCGTGCGCCACGGCATTGCGGAGAAGATGTAGAAGCGGTTCGCCGATGGCGTCCAATATGCCCTTGTCCAACTCGATATCGCGGCCTTCGAGGACCAGATCCACTTCCTTCCCGCGCTCCAAAGCCAGATCACGCATCATCCGGGGAAACTTCTCGAAGATTTCCGCCACCGGCACCATGCGCGCCACAGTCACATTGTCCTGCAACCCGTTGATCACCCTGCGCATTGCCGCCAGGACGGATTTCAACTCCTTGTCCGCATTGCCCGAAACGAGGGTATCGATGCGGTTTTTCAGGATTATGAGTTCGCCCACTTGATTGAACAGCAAATCCAGCAAGTCTGCCTTGATGCGTATGGAGCGCATCTCCTCAATGGCCGGCACACCGGCCTGCCCAACGGGCGGACGCGGCTGACCGGACGACACGTCTGCTGTTTTTTCTGATTGTGCCCCCATTCTTTGTTTCAACTCGGCCAGCCGCGCCCCCCAATCGACCCCGCCCCCTCTTCCGGCATGTTCCCTGAGCATCCCCTCAAGCGTATCGACTACGGAGAACAACAGGGCAAGTGTTTCCATCCCGACCGCTACCTTTTTTGTACGCATAAGGGCCAGGAATCCTTCGGAGATGTGGGTCAGTTCGACAATATCGGAGAAACCCAGCATGGTCGACGAACTCTTCAGCGTATGCAGAACCCTGAAAATATCGTCCAGCAGTGCTATATTTCCATGATCCTTCTCCAACGCCAGGAGGACATTATTGATTGTCTGGAAACCCTCTCTGGAATCATCCAGATAGTCTTCCAGAAATCGCGAAAAATCCATATTGGAATCAGTTGCCATAGCGTCAAATCCTCCGCAAAATAGCCTGGCCGATACGGGGCAAGGGCACGACCTCGTCTACGCACCCTGTTGCTATTGCGGACCGTGGCATGCCGTCAACCAAACAAGTGGAAAAGTCCTCGGCGATCGTCCATCCCCCAGCTCTTTTGATAGTCTTTATTCCCACGGCGCCATCATCCCCCATTCCGGTAAGGACCACTCCCAACACGCCATTACCGCAAGCCAGCGCCACCGACCCCATCGCGTGATCGATAAAAGAAGCCGGGCCATGACCGCTTTCCATTCTCATCCGCCGGATCCGCTTTACGCTTCCATCCTGTACGATTTCCATGTTATATCCACAGGATAGAACCAAGACCCGGCCGGAAAGAATAACGTCGCCCTCCCGGGCGGCCGAGATTTCCAGCAGACACTCCCAGCGCAGTCTATCCACGAAAGAAGGAACGAATTCATGACTCATGTGCTGGGCTATGAGTATCGTCGCCGGGACATTGCGCGGCAGGCCGGACAATATCACGGCGATGGCGTTGGGGCCGCCGGTCGAGGCGCCAATGATGACAACTTCCTTCCGTTCCCCGGGTTTGTCCGATCCGGTTTCATCATCCGGTCCCGGCGTACGGTAAAATCTGAGTTTGCGAGTATCGACCCCGGCCGCGACCTTTATTTTGGAGACAATCTCGCCCTTTATTTCCTCGATGTCGTAGGAAATCACGCCCGAAGGTTTGGCGATGAAATCCACGGCGCCATAGTGCAGTGATTTGATCGCGATGGCGGGGTCTTTTTTGTTCAGCGCGCTGAGCATCACGACCGCGGTTGGACACTCGGACATGATGCGCATCAATGCCGTGACCCCGTCCATCCTCGGCATTTCAATATCCAGCAACACGACGTCGGGATGAAGTTCCCTGGTTTTTTGGACCGCTTCAGCGCCGTCGCCGGCTACGTCGGCAACCTGCAGTGACGGGTCAGACTCCACGATGGCCGCCAGCGACTTGCGCATAAAACTCGAATCGTCAACAATCAGCACCCGGATCATCGCAGTACCCTTTCAGACACGATGACTCCCGATTCTTTCGATTTCGGCAACGATGTCTTCAGCTTTGAACGGTTTGCGGATAAAACCGGCGGCGCCAAGAACTTTCGCCTCTTTTTGTTTCTCTTCATGGCCCATGGCCGATATCATGATAACTCTCGCGCCGGGATCCAATTTCATGATCTGCCTCAATGCCGATATTCCGTCCCCGCCATTCATCAAAATATCCAGAGTCACGATATCCGGTCTGTGTTTTTCAAACATCTCCACCGCTTCATTGCCGCTTTTTGCCAGACCCACCACTACATGACCGGCGCTTTCGACTATGAACTTCAAGGAACTCCTCATGAATGAGGCGTCATCCGCGATCAGAATATTTGCCATTTTCACATCTCCTTTGACTGTCATTGATTCTGAGTTTCCCCATTTCGCCCCCGATACAATGATCAACTATTTATCCACAGAGGACACCGATGGACACCGAGAAAACCAAGATAAAAGGCTTTTTGTAACTATTCAGCCTAATGATTTGCAAATCATTAAGGCTTCGTAAAAAAATAAGTGTTACATATCAACCGCACAAAAACACCAAGAGAAACAAACGCATTTAACATGGATGGACAGGAT
>JACRBZ010000002.1 GCA_016219185.1 Deltaproteobacteria bacterium | reverse complement strand
TTTTTATTAAATGTCAAGAGAAAAAATGGTACCAGCGCATATTTTTTGAAATATTTTGCTCCCCTTCAAGCTATAAAAATTAAGGTGCGCCCGGTGGGCAATTGTTGCCAGCAAGCAATTTTCAAGCCAGACAACGCTGACGGCAAATAAGAAAAACGCTGGGTAACGGCTATCCGATTCTGGTGAAACTGAATTCGCAGGATTTTTTAAATAACGGACTCAAATTAAACGATGCTATTAAAATTGCTTGCCTGCTCGAAAAGGAAGGGATCGATGCGATTGAGATCAGTGGTGGAACAAGGGCATCCGGTGATTTTAAATCCTCAAGAACCGGCATTTTAGAAGAAGACCATGAAGCCTATTTTCAAGAGGCTGCCCGGCTTTTTAAAAAAAATCTCAATGTACCGATTATTCTTGTCGGCGGTATTCGGTCTTATCATGTGGCTGAGCGGTTGGTGAACAGCAAAAGCACAGACTATATTGCGATGTGCAGACCGTTGATCCGAAAGTCCGAATTGATTAATCGATGGGAATCCGGTGATGATGCCAGTACCGGGTGCATTTCGTGTAACGGGTGTTTGGCAATTGGATTAAGCGGAAAAGGCGTACGGTGCAAGAGAGAATGCATATCAGTAAGCGAGCAACCATAATTAATTATAAGATTTCAGGATGGTCTGCAAATCTGAAATCCATTGAATCAACTGACTTCAATCATGAATTTTATTTATAATTCTTTATGGCTTCTTGCTTAATGTAGAGTATTGACGGCCTCGCAAAAAGTCAGGATGCTGCGTTTAGGGGGTGGGATAATTGTTTCGTCAGATTTTGACAGTAACCATAGTGTTTTTATCCCACCCCCTGACCTGCGAACTTTTTACAAAGCCGTCCCAATTCTGAGTAGAGGAGTAAAAGGCATGCCTAATCTTAATGAAATGTTACTCGTCACAGCAGTTACTGTTATAGGGATTTTATCTGTAACGGGGATATTGTATCTCATTTACAAAAAGACGCTTACCTATAAGCTCTGGGTGGGACTCGTGCCAGGTGTTTTCGCATATACACTTTGTGTGTATGTTGGGGGGTATATTGGTGTATATAATTTTTTGGCTACTGCGATTGTACTTTTTGTTGGAGTTTCAATATTTGTAGGGAATCTGATCCTCTTGGCTAGAAAGATCGCAAGTCCTCTCCAACTCATCTGTGATAGTATAAATAAGGGAGCGGATCAAGTTGCTTCTGCTGCCACACAGGTTTCTTCGGCCAGCCAGACACTGGCGGAAGGCTCATCAGAACAGGCTGCCTCCATCGAAGAAACATCTTCATCACTGGAGGAAATATCCTCCATGACCAAACAGAACGCCAGCAACGCCGCTCAGGCCGATTCGCTCATGAAACAGGCCAATCAGGTGGTGAGCAAGGCCAATACATCCATGAACCAGTTGACCTCCTCCATGCAGGATATCTCTAAAGCCAGTGAGGATACCTCCAAGATCATCAAGACCATTGATGAAATCGCTTTTCAGACCAATCTTCTGGCGCTTAACGCAGCGGTTGAAGCTGCCAGAGCCGGGGAAGCGGGTGCCGGATTTGCGGTTGTTGCAGACGAGGTCCGGAATCTGGCCATGCGTGCTGCAGATGCTGCCAAAAATACCGCTGCATTGATCGAGGTTACCGTAAAAAAAATAACGGATGGGACAGTACTGGTCAAGGTTACCAATGACGCCTTCCTGGAAGTAGCCAACAGCACCCGAAAAGTGGGCGAGCTGGTCGGTGAAATTGCATCTGCATCCAATGAGCAGGCACAGGGCATCTCACAGGTGAACAATGCGGTTACAGAAATGGATAAGGTCACCCAGCAGAATGCCGCAACTGCTGAAGAATCGGCTTCAGCATCTGAAGAATTGAATGCCCAGGCAGAAGAGATGAAAAGCTTTGTAGCCGAGCTGTCTGCAATGGTAGGTGTAAATGTTACCGTGCCAACAGTCCGTCCCCGAATTACCAACCGACCCAAAGCCACTTCCAACGCAAGACTGCAACAACAAACGGTGACTGTTGTCAAAAAGCCTTCAACGGGAAATATCTTGGCATCTCCCCATGCCAAGGAGGTCAATCCCTATGACATCATTCCTATGGGAGATGATGATTTTAAGGATTTTTGACTTTAACGGTTTCTCAAAGTCAAAAGAGATATAGTCGAGGTAATTGCAAAACTATCCAACATAATGTGAAAATCGAAGAAAATCAGAGAAAACACGAGGAACAAATGGGGTTTTGCAATTACCTCTATTACATCGTTATTTTATGAAATACACTATTAACTATTTGGTATTGTAATGGAAAAAATATTTATAACTACAACATTTAAACTTTGCGACAACAATGGATATCTGGGAACGCAATTGTCTAATTTTTTTATTCAAAACGGTTTTGAGCCGGTTGAAAGACCAGAACATGCCGATGCTATCGTCATCAGCACTTGTGGCTTTGACCAGGAACGCGAAAATTTATCCATTTCAGTCGTGGATGGGTATATATGTAAATTCGCAAATGAAAAAAAGATAATTATATGCGGTTGCCTGCCCCAAATAAATCCAGATTTATTCGATCGATCAAAGGTCACTTTGATTGGTCCCAAGGAGCTTTATCGGTTTAATGATATTTTTAATCCCGCAATTAAGATTGAGGACATTTCCGGCAGCCGGTTGAATGAAAAATTCATAACCCGGGAATACGGGTTTATTGGTACCTATTACCTGCAGATATGTCAGGGATGTCAAAACAATTGCAGTTATTGCGCCATTAAAAAGGCAAAGGGCCGGGTTAAAAGTAAACCGGTTGAAAAAGTCATACGAGATTTAGAAGAAGGCATCAAGCTTGGATTCCGCCGGGTTATGTTACTTGCAGATGATTGTGGAAGTTACGGAATAGACCTGGGACTCAATTTGTCGGATTTGCTGAACCCATTGAAGGAATATGACATCGGCATTCTCATCAATTATATCGAACCCAGTGCGTTTCAGAGATTATACCCGCAAATTGATGCCAAAATTTTAGAGAAAATCGAGTTTATGAATATACCGGTACAGGCAACATCCGGAAGGATCATCAATCTGATGAGTCGGGATTATGATGTTGACGAAATTATGACCATAGCAAAAGATATTAAAGACAGATTCCCTCATATCTATCTGGAAACTCATGTTATTTATGGATTTCCAGGAGAAACGGGGGAAGACTTCAGAGATACGTTCAGGCTATCCGAATGTTTCGATGGGGTTATATATTTTTATTACACCGACCGAATAGGTACTCGATCTTCATTGTTGCCGGATAAGGTTTCTTCTTCGGAGGTCATATTCAGAACCAAAGAGATCATGGCACATCCCCGATTTGCTTTCGAACACGGCGCTGCAGAGCCGCCTTTGATTCTTCTGGGCTACGGGCTGGACCCGTCTGATCTTTTTGAATCCATAAAACGAAATTGTCCGGAACAAACAGATTCTGTAAAATGAGAGCATCTGAATAAGGATAATACTGACAAAAGGGGTGTGCATGAGCTGGAGACTTTCTTCTGCGGTCGAGGCGATTTTAGATAAAGGCGGTGATTTTACGGGCATCACACGCGAGGAGGCCATGATTCTGCTCACTCTGGATCTTGATTCCAGGGAAATCTATGCGCTGATGGAGACGGCTCATCGCATGTCCCGCCAGAAATTTGAAAACAAGAGCGAAAACCATTTTCATATCGGCATCAACGTGGCGCCCTGTCCCTACAATTGCTCTTTTTGTTCCCTTACGGCTAAAGCGGGCATTTTTATGCATGCCATCGAGTTCAGCGAGGCCGACATCCTGAAATGGGCCACGGATGCGGATTCCCAGGGTGCAGATGCCCTGAACATCATGACCACGGGGACGTTTTCATTCGAACGACTGCTTGCTGTTGGCCGGCTGCTTAAAAAAACCGTATCCACTCCCCTGGTCGCCAACACCCGGGACATCATCCACAAGGAAGGCGAGATGCTGATCGATGCCGGTTTCGTGGGCGCTTATCACGCCGTCCGTCTGGGAGAGGGCAGGGACACGCCTTTTGACCGCGAAAAGCGCATCCGTACCATTTCCGTCATCAAGGATGTGGGGCTGCACTGGATGAACTGCGTGGAGCCGGTAGGCCCCGAGCACCGTCCGGAGGAAATCACGGACCTGATGTTTCTTGCCAGGGATTATGGAGCAACTTACAGCGGCGTCATGCGTCGGATCAACTTTCCCGGATCTCCCATGGCCGGCCACGGCATGATTACGGAGCGGGAAATGGCCCGCATGGTTGCCGTCAGCCGCCTGGTGATGGGTGATGTACCCCGGGCACACTGCACCCACGAGCCTCACGCAGCATCGCTTTTGGCGGGTGCCAATCTTTTTTTTCCTGAGGTGGGTGCCAGTCCAAGAGACGGTGAGGCGGACACTGGAAAAGGCCGGGGAAAGGAGATCAATGCATGTCGTGGTATTCAAATGGAAATGGGATGGAACCCGGATTTGCCCTCCAATTGCTTTGATGTGAAACCACCCGTAACTCATTACCAATAAACATTCAGATCAAGGAGTCCCTTTGAAACGCTTTTTCATCCTGATACTGCTGATCCCCCTGGGATGGCCCGGAATTCTTCGGGCACTGGAGTATCGCGTGGGCACCTGGAAAACGGCTCAAACCATTCAACCGTTTTTCTACGAGAAATATCTTCCGGAAGGCGATCATCTGGCGCTTTTTACCTTTACCAATCCGGCGGACCAAAAAACAGCCCTTCTGGCCGGCAGTCTCGATATATGCGGTACCACCCTGGCCCATGCCATTCAATCGGCGTCCATGGGCCAGCCCGTAGTCATGGTGGCGGCGCTCTGCAACAAGGCATCGGCGCTGGTGGTGAAAAAGGACCGATCTGTGATGACCGTGACCGATCTGAAGGGAAAAAGAATCGGGTATGTGCCCGGCACCATGCACGAAATCCTCCTACGGGAGACCTTGACTCGAAACGGGCTTTCCCCCGAAAAAGACGTGACGCTCATCCGGGTGGATTTTTTCGATATGTGCCTGGCGTTGGCCCGTGGCGGCATCGACGCATTTTTATCCGGGGAACCCTTTCCCAGCCTGGCGGTAGATCAGGGGCTGGGTCGAATCCTCACTCATCCCTATTATGACCAATCCGTGGGAACCATAAACGCCGGAATGCTCGTTACCCGAGAGATGATTGAAAAAGATCCGATGCGGGTGGCGGCCCTGGTAAAAGCCCATGTGCTCTCCACCCGGTATCTCACGGAAAACCAATCCGCCTGGCTCAGTAAGGCTGTGGAATTCGGAACGGCCCTTCCGATTCTTGAAAAAGCAGCGCCAAACATGGAGCTTTCCTGGGACATGGACGCGGACTTCATCCGAAAGGTCAAGGCCCTGGGGGAACGGATGCAATCGTTGGGCCTCATTAAAAAACAACCGGATTACGCAGCCTTGATTGATCCCTCTTTTGTCCAGGCCGTCAAACGGAACCTGGAGGTGAAATGAACGACCGGCCAAAGCCTTATCGGCTGCTGCCGTGGATCATTCCGGGGGTTCTGGTGATAGCCTGGTTTGTGGTGAGCGAAACCGGGCGGGTTCCGGGATACCTTCTTCCTCACCCCAAAGATATCGGCAAGGCGGGATACGCGTATATCTTTGGCCTTGAAGGCGCCGGCTCTTATGCCGGCAGATTCCTTACTGATGCGACTGCAAGCCTTTTGCGGGTGGCAATGGGGTTTTTCCTGGCCGCCTCATTGGGTGTTCCCCTTGGCATTCTTTCCGGCCGCATCGATTGGGTGGATAAACTGCTTTCCGCTTCAGTCAATGGCGTCCGGGCCGTTCCCGGCATCAGTTGGCTGCCCCTTTCCCTGGTCTGGTTCGGCATCGGCATGAAAACCACCGTGTTTCTGGTATCCCTTGCCGCTTTTTTCCCCATCTATCTGAACGCTGCGGCCGGTGCCCGCGCAGTGTCCCCCATTCTGCTCCAGGCGGGCGCCATGATGGGAGTGGGCCGGATTCGCGGAACCTTCGCCATCCTGATCCCGGGCGCCATGTCCCATCTCATGGCCGGGCTGCGCCTGGGTCTGGGCATTTCCTGGGCCTATCTGGTTCTTGGGGAATTGACCGGGGTCTCCAGCGGTCTGGGAGCCGTCATCATGGATGCCCGCATGTCGGGACAGATCGATGTCATCATCGTCGGCATCGCGCTGATCGCGTTGCTCGGGCAATCGAGCGACTATCTTTTAAGGTCTCTGCTCCGGATGCTTTTTAAAAGCGCAAGGCGGACCCCGTGAGTACCCGGCTGAAACTCGTCTCGGCTCTGCCGACCCTGCCGGAGGCGGTTCTTGAAGTTCAGGGGCTTTCCAAAATATTTCGCGTCAATCAGACCACCTTCCACGCCCTTGAAGACATCAGCTTTCAAGCGGGCACGGGCGAATTGATCTGCGTATTGGGTCCGAGCGGCTGCGGAAAATCGACCCTCCTTAAAATTCTTTCAGGCTTTATTCCCCCCAGCGCAGGGCAGATTACCTTAAACGACCTTCCGGTCAGTCGGCCGGGGCCGGACCGGTGCGTCGTTTTTCAGGAAGACGCGCTCTTTCCCTGGCTTACGGTGGCTGAAAACATCGCCTTCGGATTGAAGGGCAGGGGGCTCAGCAGCCAATTGATGCGTCAGGAAACAGAGCGGTTTTTGTCTCTGGTGAACCTTGAGGCGTTTTGCGACTATCTGCCGCGGGAGATTTCCGGTGGCATGAAACAGCGGGTGGCCCTGGCCCGTGTGCTGATTTTAAATCCCAAGGTGCTCCTGATGGATGAGCCCTTTGCCGCCCTTGACGCACAAACCCGCGAAGAGATGCAGAATTTCCTGTTAACTTTGTGGAAAAAACTTTCCCACACCATTTTGTTTGTCACTCACGATGTGACCGAGGCGGTCACCCTGGCGGACCGAATTCTGGTGATGGAAAAAAATCCCGGCCGGATCCGCCACGACATCACTGTGATCCTGAAGCGACCCCGAATGCGGGAAACCGACGCCTTTCACCATCATTGCAAACACCTGTATGCGATGCTCCGAACGGAAAAGGCGGGGTAGTTGTTGTGGAACTGCATACATCGTAAGTGGGAAGGATAAGAAGATAAATCGGGCTCGTCCAACCAACGGATAAGATTGTGGTTCGCTTCGCTCTCACAATCTATCCTTATTCGTTCGGCGATTTTGCCGTTTAATTTTTGCTTAGGCCTGTTCTGAAATCCACGGCAACTGTGGCCACCAGAATGCGCATATGGGCTGTGATCTGAATCATGACAGGAATCCTTTCAGAATGTCAGTGACAGGTGGATTCTCTCCGCTGCCGGATAACGTCAGAAAGGAGCCATCGGATCGATGGCAAAACATCTGCCATTGGTTTTGGGACTGGAACAAACTGCTTAAATCAACCTGACGGAATGCCGGAGCCTGGCAATCGGTAGAATGGCAGGGTTGGGCAGATTCAACCGTTTTTTTAGATCCGTATAGGAAAGCTTCAGACACTGGCTGACGTGTGAAATCGAATGAACCCGACAAAGCGCTGCTGCCGCTTCCCAGAGATGATCCGGGATCGGCTCCCGTCTGTTTCGGGTACTGCGCCAATTTTGAAACTGCTGCCGAACGTTTTCAATTGCCGGGTGATTTTCTGAGATTTTCATTGGCCATCCTCCTTTATGTGATAAGATGGCCTATCATAACCGATTCAGTGGTCAATTGTTAAGCACGCTTGCCGGAAGGACACGCTGAAACGTGGAACTCATGGTAACACCCCTCCGGGTTCATCAATCGAGTGAAAGTTTACAGTGACGCATACTAGTGGTGAGCGCCAGAAAGAAAAGATTTCATATAGTGAGGGTCGGGTAGCCGGGGGATGTTTCCATCCCCAAGCCCCCTAAGAACGGTGCGTGACAGTTTCCCGTCACACCGCTCAAGCCTCCGTTAAGGTTTCCCTTGTGGGGATTCCCGCAAAATTAAATTTACTTCACGTTACTTGTCGGACTGTCAGAGTGGCCAATGGCATGCAGAGCGCACCATCTCACCCAAAAGTGGACGTCATTTGCTTTCTCTGCTTTCATCTGATTCAATCAACGTTTACGTGACCAGAGACCCGCTGAACGTTTGCCTCCTTACGGAGTCCCGCACTTGGCGAGATATCCCGGCCATTACAGTCAGGCATTTGCTTCTTTCAGCATCCTATTCCAGTCCGCCATCAGCATGCCTTGCGGTTAGCCTGCCCCGAGAGGCGACGGAACTGGGTTCTCACGTTCCACACAGTTGATCCTGTGGATGACTTAGGTGCACCCTCTACGCCGGTGGTACTACGGTTCCATGCAGGCAGTTAGGAGACCTGCAACCTGACCACTTGCCACTCACACTGGGGAGCAGCCTTCGACCTGATATTGCGTCTTGTTAATCCTCGTAGGTCTGTATTCGTTGACGACGCTTACGGACATTTACATGTGTTCACCATATCATCCGACCCTGCCCTTAACCGGGGAGGATTCCCGGAGGGGTTCTCCTGTCGCCATTCGAACCCAATTCGGT
>JACRBZ010000010.1 GCA_016219185.1 Deltaproteobacteria bacterium | reverse complement strand
CTCAATCGCAAGGGTCAGGCAACTGCGCAACCATATCAAAAATGAGCTACGCCACACAGGATTTATGGCTCCTGATCCAGCCCATGCCCAAGGGAACGCGGGCAAAGACCCGCATGCAAAAACCTAACCGGATAATGCTGGCTGAAATTAAAACATCGCCGTTTTCAATCATCGGAAGTGGTTTCATATTCAATAGCCGCTTGGTAACTTTACCGCCATTGTGTGTTATGCAGTTTCGAATTTCTCGTGACACCGATATAAAGTTCGTGGTCCAGAACCGATTCGCTAAAACCTGACCATACGTGCGAATTAACTCTTTATTGAAATCTCTGTCCGTCACACGAAGATGTTTGCCAGTGATTTCTGAAAGTATTCGGACAAGAAAGTTTTCGTAAGCATAATAGATTGCGCAAAACGAGCCTTCAGCTATTTTCCACAAAGAAACTTTGAAAGAATTCACTTCAAGGAATTCATTCCATAAATCTTGTCTTGATTTCTCAATTATCGATACAGTGTTGTCTATGGAATCATAAATGCCATTTACATACAGCCACGGCAATACAAAAGATCTCGACGCACCCCACCAATGTGAAGCAAGCTCATCGGTTGGAGCCTCCAAACCAGAACCATCAACTGCGTCAAAAAGCCCAGCGAACCACTCCGTATCATGGAAGTCTGCAAAGCTGGATATGTCGTTTTCGATAAATATGTTTTTCAATGCAATCTCTGCTGCCCCGAAATTCCCGAGCATAACAGTTTGAAAAGATGGTAAACATGGAAAAAAGCATATTGTATTATTCCATGTTTGTATATCAATATCTAATAACATGGAAATCAAAGAAAAACAAAAATTCAAACCCGATCCGAAGTTAAAACTGATGGACCAAACCCGCCAGGTGTTACGATACCATCATTATGCATATCGTACCGAGCAAACTTACTGTGACTGGATCATACGATGCGTCAAGTATTGAATGTAATCATCTTTTGGTACAGCCACGTACTGGACCAGCCGATTGAAGATCAACTTGAGCCTGTCAAAACCAGAAGATATGTGCGTTAACGGTTATGACGTAATCTGAAGTTCGGAGTGTAATGGCTCATTGCAAGGTTTTAAACTTGAAAAACAAATTCTGTTCTATAGGCTTTGGAACAAGGATTGACATACTGAACAAAAGGCCGGCTCATCCTCCGGAAAGCAGGGTAATCAGCCGGACTTCATTCCCGTCTTCAAGGATTTCATCCGCATCTTTTCGTTGTCCGTTGACAAAGACCATCAGTTTCAGTTCGGCGGGAATGGCCAGAAGCGCAATCAGCCCGCGGATCGTGAAACCCGCAGGCACTTCCATATCCATTTCTTCAACATAACGGCGGATGATTCCGGCAGGCTTTACACGAATCCGCATACAGTATACCGCCTTCGGTCTTCAGCTTTTATCCCAAACCCGCTCGGCTTCTTCCACCATACCGCAGGCAATTAATGCGGATTTGACGGGAATGCCCTTTACCGGATCCATTCCCATGAGCCGGTAAAAAGCTTCCTTCATGCCGTCAAAATTGATTTCAATGCCTTCGGGTTCGCCGTCCCGTGCCGGCTCCAGCATTCTGGGGGTCAGCGCGTCGTCCGCCGCGGTCCGGCCGTAGAGGTAATTGATCAGGCGTTTGAGGTAGAAAACCCGTTTTCCGGCCAGCATCATGGCCGCGATGTCCCAGTTATAACCGGCAACCGTGTTAAAAAGTTCCACCCATTCCGGAATGGTGATTTCCCGGTCGGCGAACTGGCAGAAACAGGCGCTGTTTTCGATGGATCCCAGGGCAACGGCAATGACGGCGGTCTCGGCCTTGTTCAGGTCGGTTTTGGGTTCCAGCTCATATTCAAAGCCGATTTCCGGATAAAAGCATGCCCCCATTTCCATAAAGAGCATGGGAGTAGCCACATGGCAGGCACCTCGGGGGCTGACCGCATAAGCCAGGGCCAGGCCGTGTCCGCCGCCGCGGGGGTCGTGGGCCGGGGCCTCAAGTCCCTTGGAATGGGCGGTGTAGTCGCTGGAATCCTTGCCGATCCGGCGGGCCGCCGATGCGCTGCCTTCGGCCAAAAGGCTGCCGAGGCTGCCGGATTTGGCGGCAATGGCCGGAATCAGCACATCGATCACGGTTTCCATGTCCCCCCACACCAGGGGAGTTCCTTCCGTGTCATTCGGGGTGATGTCCCCTTTTTCATAAGCCTCCATGGCCCAGGCGATGGTGGCGCCGGTGGTAATGGTATCCAGGCCAAGATCGTTGCAGAGCCTTCCGGCCTTGCAGACAGCCGCCAGATCCATGGAGCCGATCAGGGAGCCCAGGGAGATGATGGTCTCGTATTCCGGGCCGGAGCCGTCCGGAATGGCAAACGGGCCTTCCTTGACGGCGACGTTTCGTTTGCAGGCGATGGCGCAGTAAGCGCAGGCGCTGGCATGGGTCAGATATTTTTCGGTAAGAACGCTTCCGGTAAGATTTTCGGCCATTTCCTGCCAGAAATTCGAGGTGAAATTCTTGATGGGCACATCGCCGCTGTAAACCCCGCCCTCGAGATTGGCGGCGGTACCATTGACATGCATGACATCGGAGGCCAGGGCTTCCTTGATTCGGGGATTGAGTTCCTTGCGAAGCGCCTCAAAACCTTCCGGATCCGCCAGGTTCAGGGTCTTGGATGAGGCCTTGACCACGATGGCCTTTAAATTCTTGGATCCCATCACGGCCCCGAATCCGGCCCGGCCGAATGCATGATGGGCCTCATTTAAAATCAAGGCGTATTTCACCTGGTTTTCCCCTGCCGGGCCGATGACGAGATTGCGCCAGGTTTTTCCGAATTTTTCTTTCAGGCTCCGGTTGACCGACTCGATGCCTTTTCCCCAATAGGCTTCGGCGCTTTCGATGCGAACGGCGCTGTCCTCGATCACCAGAAGGGACGGCTTTTCGGCCTTTCCGGTCAGAATGATGCCGTCAAAGCCGGCATACCGGAGTTCCGGGGCAAAATATCCGCCGCAGGAAGAGTCTCCCCAGTTGCCGGTCAGCGGCGATCTGCCGGCCACGCTGCTGCGGCTGGCGCCGGAAAGCTTGAGGCCCGCAAAAGGGCCGTTCATGAAAAGGAGCATGGCTTCGGCGGACAGGGGATCGGCCTGAATATTGCCTCTTTCCCAGAAAAGCCGGGCAGCCAGACCGCTTCCGCCGATATAGGACAGGTAATCGGTTTGCGGCAGCGTCTCGACGTCGATCCGGCCGGCAGTTAAATCCACGACAATGATTTTTCCGGTGTTTCCATACATGGCATTGTTTCCCCTGTCTTAAAAAAGGTGATGACGCGTTCAGTGCCCGGCATCCGGAATCCGCGTTATTTCATGATCTTGTCTTCCCATCCCAGGTCTTTGAGAACTCCGGAATATATTGCCGCGACTTTTTTCAGTTTGGGAGCCAGCTTCAGCAGTCCGACCGCCGATCCTTTCACCCGGATTTTTTTGCGGGTAATGGCCATGACCGGGTTCAGCTTATTGGACCAGGACCTGTGGGCGTCATCCGCAGATAAACTCATGGTCATGTCCGGTTCTTCGGAAGGCTTTCCGGGTCCGACGCTCAGATTGCCGGCGCGGGTGTCTATCCAGAAGCTGCAATCGGGGCCGTCTTCCGTATAGTCAAAGAGGATGAGTTGGTTGACTTTTTTTAAGCCGGACGTCAGTTCTTCATCACCCATGGCGGATTGAAACAGTTTGACAAATGCCTGAATGGGTTCGTTTTCATTTTTCCAGTATTCCATGATTTCTCTCCTTTGGGTTAAAGTGAGCCGCGCCTGTCTTGGCGCTAATAGGCTTTTAGCAAAAGTTCCAGGATATCCGAATCCTCAAGATACCGGGGGTTGTAGCTGATCTGGGAATCCGAGGCCGCAAGCTCAACGGTTTGTTGAAGTTCATCGGAGTCGTTCGGCACGTTAAAGTCCCGAAGGGTTTGGGTCAGGCCGATGTCATTCTTCAGATCCTTTACGGCCTGCACGGCCGCCAGGGCCGCTTCAGCATCGGACATGCCGTGGACCGCGATTCCCATGGCGTCGGCGACCATCGTGTAGCGCTCCGGAGCGGCCTCCACATTTGAAGCCATCACCACCGGCAGCATGATGGCATTGGCCAGTCCGTGGGGAATGCCGTAATGGGCCCCGAGGGCATGAGCCGTTGCGTGAACCGCGCCGGTCATGACATTTCCGAAGCAGAGCCCGGCAAGGGTGCTGGCGATCAGCATGTTGCCGCGGGCCGTGATGTTATCGGGCTCATGGACGGCCAAAGGAAGATATCTGAAAATAAGGCGGATGGCATGAAGCCCGCAGGCATCGGCAAGGGGCTCCGCGCCGGAGGAGGTGACGCCTTCCACCGCATGGGTCAGGGCGTCCATGCCGGTAAAGGCCGTGATTTTGGGCGGAAGCTTTACGGTGAGCTCCGGATCCAGCATGGCGATATCGGCATTATAGGGATGGGTTACCTGCAGCTTGACCCTGGCGTCTACATCCAGAACCACGATGGCCGTGGTGACCTCGCTGGCCGTACCGGCCGTTGTCGGAAACACGATGTGGGGCGGAAGCGGTTTGGCGCCGTCCCACAGGGCTGCCTGCTCGGCAAGTGGCATGAAATCGTCGGCGCCGTCGCCGATCAGAATGTTGATGGCCTTGGCCGAATCCATCACGCTGCCGCCGCCGACCACGACCATGCAGTCCGCGCCTTTGTCCCGGTAAAACGCGGCGCCTTCATTGATCAGGTCGATCCGGGCATCCTGGACGATATGATCGAAAATTCCCGCCAGCTCCAGTCCTGATTTAGTCATGGCATCCGCCACCAACTGCGCAACGCCGGCATTCACCACGCCTTTATCCGTGATGATCACGGCCCGGGTGCCGCCGAGCTGACCCATTTCAAAGCCCAGTTCGGATCGAATGCCGGGACCATACATGATTCGGGGCCGGTTGGCCCAGGAAAAAAAAGGATTCAATTCAATATCCGGGTATTTCATGGACAGCCTCCCTTTTAATGAAGTGTTGATGGATGGGATCTTGCCGGCGAATAATCGATATTTTGAATGTGATTCTAGTTATGAATTGTGTTTTAATTGCTATCATGAATTCTCGTCCGAGTCAAGATAAACCGATCCATGAGATGCGGTTCGGCGCGAATAGTATTGACTTTTTTTGACTCCGGAATGTAAAGAAAAGAAAAACGGTTGCACGGATTGCTTGTCTCATTTTCCTATCATTCTTTTCTCATCATCATAAGGAGCCATGATATGGATTTTACACTTTCCGTTGATCACGAGATCCTGAGGGACTCGGTTCGAAAATTTGCCGAGAAAGAAATAAAACCGGTTGCCAGGGAGCTTGATAAGAAAGAAGAATTCTCGTATGACACCCTGAAGAAAATGGCTGAACTGGGCCTTTTCGGTGTTTTTGTCTCGGAGGAATACGGCGGACAGGGAATGGATTATCTGTCCTACATCATTGCCACCGAAGAAATCGCCCGGGTTGACGGCTCTCACGCGGCAACCATTGCAGCGGAAAATTCCCTGGGAATCGGCCCCCTGTATTATTTCGGAAACGAGGAGCAGAAGAAAAAATATCTCCCCAGGCTCTGCAGCGGAGAAGCTCTCTGGGGATTCGGGCTGACCGAAGCCAATGCCGGCTCCGATGCGGCGAATTCCAAAACCAACGCCGTACTGGACGGGGACGAGTGGGTCATTAACGGCAGCAAGATTTTCATCACCAATGCCTCAACGCGGGTCAGCGCCGGGGTTACCGTTCTTTGCAAAACCGGAACCCGCGGCGATGGCAAGCCGGAGCTGTCCTGCATTCTCGTGGAATCCGGAACAAAAGGGTATGCCAGTTATGAAATGCACGATAAAATGATGTGGCGGTCATCCAACACGAGCTCCCTGTTTTTCGAAGATTGCCGCGTTCCCAGGGAAAACCTTCTGGGAGAGCGGGGTCACGGGTTTCACCAGATGATGAAAACACTGGATGGCGGACGGCTTTCCATTGGCGCCATGGGGCTTGGGGGAGCCCAGGGGTGCTTTGACATGGCGATGAAATATGCCAGGGAACGGGAGCAGTTCGGCAAACCAATTGCCTCATTTCAGGTGAATGCATTCAAGCTGGCGGACATGGCCCTTGAAATCGAATGCGCCAGGCTTCTCTTGTATAAAGCCTGCTGGCTTCGGGACAACAACCTGCCGTTTTCCAAGGAAGCGGCCATGGCAAAGCTTCATTGCTCGGAAGTCATGCACAACTGCGCCAATCATGCCGTTCAACTGCATGGCGGGTATGGACTGATGCATGAATTTGATGTAGAAAGGTTTTATCGAGACCAAAAGCTTCTGGAAATCGGCGAAGGCACTTCCGAGATTCAGAGGCTGGTAATCGCCAGGCACATCGGCGTACTATGATGGCTTCGTACCGGCGGCACGGCGTTCCGCTGTTCCGCCTGCCCAATATCTGCGTTGAGCTTCATCCTTCGTCGTTGCGGCGTACCGAAAGTACGCCTCACTCCTCAGGGTTTGCTCGCCTTGATCTTGGACTTTTTACTTTGCCATCCCGATTTTGTCATTAAACGAGTTCATATTTAATTAAAATCATATCGTAAGGAGAACAGCATGGACACTGCGGTACAAAAACCACACATCAATGTGGATTATTTTGAAGACTTGACCGGCGACATCTCTGCGCCGGAATCGCTCAGCGTTGAAGAAATCGGCGTTAGAATCAAAACCATCCGGGAAGAAAAAGGCATTTCGCTGCAAGAGCTGTCCAAACTGACCGGCTTTGAAATGGAAGCGCTTTCCGATATCGAAGCCAATCGGTTTCAGCCTCAACTGGGGACCATCATCAAGCTGTCCAAGGCATTGGATAGCGCATTCGGCAGACTCGTTTCCGGGGTCGGCAGCAAGCTCTATTCGGTTACGCGAAAAAACGAGCGTAAAACCATTTCCCGTTCCACATCCTACAGGGACCAGAAACCCGTCTATTTATACAAAAGCCTGGCACCGGAAGTCAAAGGCCGACACATGGAGTCCCTCCTGGTTCAACTGGCGGAAAATCCGGATGGGGACATGTCGGTTCATGAAGGGGAGGAGTTTATCTACGTGCTGGATGGGGTGGTGACCCTGAAGATCGGCGGCGATGCCTTTGAACTGGAAGCAGGGGACAGCGTCTATTATCTGTCGACCACGCCGCATCTGATTGCCTCCAAAACCGGAAAAGCCACCATTCTGGCCGTCATTTACGAGGGATAGGCGTCGAAAAGGCCGGAAGATACCGTTTCAGGAAAGTGACGAAAGGGGGGCTGCTGATGGGGTTCAAACAGGAACTTCTGAAAAAAATTCAGATTGATCGGTTGACTGAAAAAATCCTTGCCACGATCGGGCCTTCGGGAACCGAGCAGAAGGTGGACAAAGGGCTTTTTCGCGTGCTTCTGGAAATGGCCGAGTATCGTCACCTCAGGGAACGGGATCTGGATCTGTATCTGCCTCCGGAAGGTTCTAAAAATACCCATATTCTGGTTCTGGATAACGATCTGCCGTTTTACAAGACCACGGTTTCCGATATTGCCATGCGAAAAAGTCCCACGGTCAAGGAAATGGTCAATATCCGAAATGCCATCAAAATATTAAATGACAGCGATGTCGTGGTCAGTAAAAAGGCGGATTCCGTCAAAACGGTTCGGCATGAATGCTTTTCCAGGCTGAATCTGTCGTTCTCGGCCGGCGATATTGAAGCGATAGCCTTGGATGGCGCCGGATCACTAGAACATGGATATGCTGAAGGCGTTCAGGAATGCCTGGATCTCTTTGCCGAACTTCTGGGCTATCAACCTGCCCCGAAAGCATTCAAGATGGATCACCACCGGATCATCGGGCCGGTTTCCCAAAAAGATACCGGCGAAATCGTGTTTGGCCCCATTGTCTGCTTCAACCTGATGCACAACAGACTTTTTGCGGTTTTGCCTTCGATTGGAAGCTTCGATCTCATCAAAATGGACTGGTATCAGGAAGTGATGAATGGCGCTGAAAAACCATCCCTGACCGGTGCCGAAGTTTTTCAGTTTCTGAAAGACGAGGTGGGCCGCGGGGGGTATTCTCCATCTTGACGATGAATATTTAACATGCTATTTTGATTAATAATTGATGGCTTCGCAAAAAGTCCAATATCTGCGTTGAGCTTCATCCTTCGTCATTGCGGCGTACTAACCCTGTACGCCTCACTCCTCAGGACTCGCTCGCCTTGATCTTGAACTTTTTTCTTTGCCATCTTACTGTTATTGAGGATGTCATGGATTTTATCAAGCAGTTTGAGAGCGCGTCACTGGTGCCGGCAGGTGGCGCGGCCGCCGCTTATTCGTTTTGCCTGGGGGTTGCCATGATTTACAAGGTTTCCCTCATTGAAGATCGCAGAGCCGTTGACCGCCCGGACCTCGAAAAAAATCTGTCGGTACTCAAGAAGGAAATCGAACGGTTGCTGCGGGATGCCGAAAAACTGGTCACGGAAGATGCCGAAGCCTATCTCCAGTTTCGGAAATCCAGAAGTGAAAATGATCCCCGGGCCATGAAAGTTGCTTTCAGCAAGGCCATGGATGTCAGTTTTAAGGTGATTGAAAAATCTTTTTCAGCTTTTGAATGGATCCGACAGCTTCAATTGATCATCCCAAAAACCCTTTTTACCCATCTGCGGGTGGCATCGGAACTGGTCATGGGGTCTGTCAATGCCACGGTTCATGTGGTAAAAGACAATATCCTGGAGATTCGGTCCGAGGCCAAGCGCGAAAGCTATCTTTCTCAGATTCATATGCTGCAGGAGAAATGCAAGCACAACCATTTTGAAATCATCGATAAACTGAACTGATATCCGAACCCGAGGGCGCAGAAAAAGAAGATATCCTTCAGCCTAACCACCTGAATACTTATTAAAAGGTTTTGACAATGCCGAATGATGCCAGTTCACATAACGGAGAAACGCCGCCTGAACCCGCCAGAAGCAAGGTGAAGTTTGAAATTTTCGGCGAAGAAATGCTCGAAAAAGAAGTCAAATCCAGCGGCAACAGCGGAAGGGTTTATCTGCCGCCCGACTGGGTCGGTCATCATGTTAAAATCGTTCGAATTGATTAACAATTCCTTTTTAACGGGAGACATCAGTGGAAAATTGTATCATCAGACGATTAAGGCCGGAAGATGCCGATGACATCAACCAGATCAGCGCAGCCATTACCAATGTCCCGGTGGAATATGATTTCAAGCGCATGATCGAGGATCAGTCCGGAAGGTCCGAAGACGCCAGTTTCGTGGCGGAACGGGAAGGCCGGGTAGTTGGATATTTGATTATCTCCATCCTTTCGGGTTTTTTCGGCATTAAACGCAGCGCATGGATATCCCTTTTGGGGGTCCATCCCCGGTTCATGGGGCAGCGGATCGGCGAAAGACTGGCGGAAGAAGGATTCAAGTATTGTAAGTTCCAGGGCATTAAGGATGTCTATACGACGGTGCGATGGGATTCGACGGATTTACTGTCCTTTTTCAAAACCCTCGGGTTTGACCGGAGCAATTTTATCAACCTCAGAAAAAAACTAGATTTGTAAAGAAAGACCGCCTCATTACCCCATGACCCAATCGACAGATTTCCCATTTCTCATCCTGGCATCCAAATCGCCCCGCCGGCGGTATCTGCTGAAACAGGCCGGCGTGGAGTTTACCGTCATTCCCAGCAGCTTCGATGAGTCCGCCATCCCCGAGACAAGCCCGGATGATTTTGTCCGCATCCTGGCGCAAGCCAAGGCCGGGGTCGTATCGGAGCAGTATCCCCATAGCTGGGTGATCGGTGCGGACACCATTGTGGTGGTTGACGATACCATTCTCGGCAAACCCGCTTCAAAGGCCGAAGCCCGCACCATGCTTTCGACTTTAAGCGGCAGGGTACATCGGGTTCTTACGGGATTTGCCTTGTGCCGCCAGGTAAAAAAACACGATTACGCCGAAGTCGTGTCCACCGAGGTCCGCTTCAAGGTCCTGACGCCGGATGAAATCGAGTGGTATGTCCACACGAGCGAGCCCTTTGACAAGGCCGGCGCTTACGCGGCCCAGGGCCTGGGCGCCTTCATGATCAAGCATATTCATGGATCCTACAGCAATGTGGTGGGGCTTCCGGTTTGCGAGGTCGTGGAGTGTCTGGTCCGGGAAGGGATCGTTGAATTCAGGCCCGGGGCCCGCGGCTTTGAAGGGCTTCGCATGAAAAATGAAGGATGAGGGTCATTTGAATCTTGAAATCCCCAGGAATCTAAAGGCTGTTCAGCGGCGGATCGCGGAAACCTGCGCCCGGTGCGGCAGGGATCTTGACGCTGTCCGTCTGGTTTGCGTCACCAAGACCATGAGCGCGGAAACCGTCCGGCTGGCCATTCAGGCGGGGGCGACTCTGTTCGGGGAAAACTACATCCAGGAAGCCAGGGAAAAATGCGGGACCCTGGCGGACTACCCGGTATTATGGCATTTTATCGGCCATCTTCAAACCAACAAGGCAAAATATGCCGTAAAACTCTTTGATCTCATTCATACGGTCGACTCGCTTCACCTGGCAACGGAGCTGGATCGGGAAGCCCGAAAAATCGGAAAGGTTCAGAAAATTCTGATTCAGGTCAATATCGGTAAAGAGGCCTCCAAATCCGGGATTGACGCGGAATCGGCCGAGACGCTGCTCCGAAGTCTTGCCGCTTTTCCCAATCTTTCGGTGCGGGGGCTGATGGTTATTCCGCCGTTTTTTGATGAACCCGAAAGGGTCAGGCCGTATTTCAGGGGACTTCGGGAGCTTCGGGATTCGCTGAACAAACCGGGCATCGGCGGCATCAACCTCGATGAGCTTTCGATGGGGATGACCGGAGACTTCGAGGCGGCCATCGAAGAAGGGGCCACCCTGGTTCGGATCGGCACGGCGATTTTCGGAGAAAGGCAGTGAGGCTGCTCCTTCATACCTGCTGCGCGCCCTGCGCCATTTATCCCATCGAAACACTGCGAAAAGACGGTGTCGAGGTGATGGGCTTTTTTTACCGCCACAACATCCATCCCTATACCGAATGCCTCAGGCGTCAGGAAACCCTGACCTCCTTTGCCGAATCGATAGATTTCAAGGTCATCTTTCAGGAGGGTTACGACCTGGAAGGCTTTCTGCAGCGAGCTGTTTTTCGGGAATCCAGCCGGTGTGAAATCTGTTATCACGACCGGCTGAAAACCACGGCCCTCGTGGCCAGAAATGGAAAATTCGATTCGTTTTCATCCTCTCTGTTGTACAGCAGATTTCAAAATCATGAGATGATCCGGACCATCGGTGAATCCGTGGGGAAAACCGTGGGCGTTCCCTTTTACTACCAGGATTTCCGAAGCGGCTGGAAATACGGCATCGAAACTTCAAAACGCCTGGGACTGTATCGGCAGCAGTATTGCGGATGCATTTACAGCGAAAAAGAGCGCTATTATTCTCCCCCGGACCGCCGGAAAGGCTGATCGTGTTTGCAAACTTCATCTATCTGATCATCGCGCTTTTGATCTATACGACGTATTACCCGCCGGATCAGCCCAATTTCCAGGCAATGGACGCCGCATTTCTGGCGGTTTTTCTGGTCATTATTTTTGCCGCCTTCACCCGGATCCGGTTTCGCGGTATTGAAAAGCGAATCGGGCGGGAGAGTTTTATTCACCTGGATCAGCAATTCAGTTCCGCCCTGACCCGGCATTCGATTCTGGCAATCGGTTTTTTCACATGCACCCTATATGGCCTGAGCCTGACAACGTTTACCGCCCGGATTCCCCTGGTATCGAACTTTCCAACGCTGGAAGCCCTGATCTGTCTGTCGCTTTTTCTCTTGTACATGGTTATCGTCTGGATCTGCGCCTGGTTCCCGTATGAGAAACTCTACCACAGCGGTGTCTCCCTTCGCGCTTATGTTTTGTCGCAGATTTCCTTCAGCATTCCCGTGATATTGCCCTGGGTGATCATTTCCGGCACATCCGATATCCTTCAGGCCCTTCCTTTCGAACTGCCCAAAAAACTGCTGGCAACGTCCACGGGCCAGATCCTGTTTTTTCTCTTTTTTCTGCTTGCCGTTGCGCTTACTGGGCCGGCCATGATTCAAAAATTCTGGCGGTGCAGGCCCCTCGAGCCCGGGCCCGTTCGATCGAGGATTGAAAACCTGAGCAGACGTGCCGGCTTTACTTTTGCCAATATCGTGTACTGGCCGGTTCTGGGCGGCCGAATGATCACGGCCGGGGTCATGGGGCTGGTCAGGCCTTTCCGCTATCTCATGATCACCGAAGCCCTGCTGGAGTTCCTCAGCCCCGAAGAGGTGGATGCGGTTGTGGCGCATGAAATCGGCCATGTTCGCAAAAAACACCTCCAGTTCTATCTTTTTTTCTTTACCGGATACATGCTCATTTCCTATACCCTGTTTGATGTCATTCTGATCGCCATCCTCTATATTCCGCAGCTCTACCCGCTGATTGAACAGGTTCAGGGAAAACACAGTACCGCAACGTCGGCTTTTTTCAGCCTGGGCGCGGTACTCTCGTTTTTAATCTATTTTCGATATATTTTCGGCTATTTCATGCGAAATTTCGAGCGTCAGGCGGACACCTTCGTGTTTACCCTTTTTAACAGCGCGCTTCCCCTGGTCACAACGCTGGAGAAAATTGCAGTGACCAGCGGCCAGCCGGCAAATAAGCCCAACTGGCACCATTTCAGCATTTTGGAAAGAATCAATTTTTTACGAAAATGCGAAGCGGATCGCTCCTGGATCAGCCGGCACGATCGAAAAATCCGCGGAAGCATCGCCGTTTACCTGGCGGGAATCCTTTTGATCGGTGCGCTGGGATATGCCCTGAACTGGGGCGATACCGGTAAAAAACTGAATGCCCATCTTCTTGAACAAGTCCTGCTGCGGGAAATTGAAAAAAATCCGAATAATCCGGTTGCGTATAATGTTCTGGGAGACAGTTATGTCTTTCGCAAAAAATTCGAGATGGCAAGACAGGCCTATGAAAAGGCGATTTTACTGCAGCCGGATAATTACTCTGCCCTGAACAACCTGGCCTGGATTCTGGCCACAAGTGAAGATGCGTCGCTCCGCAATCCCGGACGGGCCGTGATACTTGCCGCAAGGGCCGCGGAATTGAAGCCCACTTCCCAGATCCTGGATACGTTTGCGGAAAGCCTGTATCGAAACGGCCAAATTGATGAGGCGATCTATATCGGCGAAAAAGCGCTGCTTTCGGCAACCGGAGATCGGAGCTATTTTGAAAAGCAGCTAGATAAATTCCGTCAGGCGTTGGAAAACCCCTGATGCTCATTGGTGATTTTCGCCAACAGTATTTTTTACCTTGATTGCCATCACTCTCATCCCACTCCAGTAGCCGACTGGATATAACTTCGGTTAACTATTTGAAAAACGATATTCAATGTGCCATCATGGCAAGGAAAACAATTGCCGCGAATATTCAGTTGAATAATAGAAGATAAACAGGTTGCAATACATGCTGATAAAGGAAAACTTATCCGACAAACTGGCCGGAATCATCGGCACAAAAATAATTCACAACGAATTAAAATCTGGCGAAATAATATATGAAACGCAGATAGCCAAAGAATGGGGCGTCAGTCGAAGCCCTGTGAGAGACGCTCTGCGGATGCTGGAACAGAACAGGCTGGTGGAACGGGATTCAAGGGGTAACTATCGCGTAACCCAATTTTCACCTGCTTCGATACAGAATTACTATGAGACTATCGATATCCTGTTTCAGTACGCATTTGCCAAAGCTGCAAAGAACGCAAACAAGGACATATTGAATATTCTAAAAAATGCGCTGGAAAAAATGGAGAATAGTTTGAAAGAAACAGATATCGAACTATATCTTGAGGGTGTATTTCAGTTTGCACGGGTCATTCTAAAAACTTCCGGCAATCCCATTGTTGAGCAAATGGCCATTACACTGATGCCAAATGCCCAGCGTGTCCAGTGGACATCCCTGACCCATAACCCGGAAAACCTCAAAGAAGTGATATGGTATGTTCGGCAGAGTTACGAAAACATAACAAACAAGAATCCTCTGGAAGCGGCCAAAAATTTTTCCGCCTTTGCTCTCATACACGTTAAGGCTGCAACCGATAGCCTGGAAGCAGAATATCGTCAATCCCCATCAAAAACCAATTCCGCCTTGAAAAAACCAACCGAAAATCGACCAGGATAATTGCCTGCCAGAAGGCATATCAGGGAACGGATTTTCCGTTTCAGGCACTATATCGGAATTCCCAGACGCACAACACAGTTTCTGGTTGCCTGAATGGCCATGCAATCGGGTAGTTCCAGAAGATTTCGACCTTCCATATCATATCTGCGTATCTGACCGTCTTCCGGAATACATCCCAGGAAATGGAGAGTGGAAGGAGTGGAAGGAATGGAAAGTCGTTCGGTTTCTTCTTCTTCCCGGATCCGGTTCAATATTAATCCGGATTTTTCATATTGAATGGCGGTTTTGGAAATGTCCTGAATGGTTTTAACGACATTGAGGCCTTTAACCGAGGCATCCGAAACCAGAATCAGGTGGCTGACGTTTTCCATCACCCTCCGATTTACCTGCTCAACACCGGCTTCACCGTCTATAACCACATAGTCGAAATTGTCGGCCAGGGAGGCGATGATATCCTTGAGAATGTGATTCACCTGGCAGTAACAGCCTTCTTTTTCAGGCCGGCCGATGGCGAGAAACGCCAGGTTCTCTTTCTCCACCAGGGCGGAAAACATCTCGTAATCGAGTCGAGCAACCACGTTCGCTTTGTCTTCGCTTTTTCCGGCCTCAACCCGGCGGATCAAATCATTGCGGATATCATCAACGGTTTTTGTCACGTCAATTCCGAGCGCCGTCGCCAGGCCGACGGCCGGATCGGCATCGATGGCCAAAACCCGGTTTTTCGGATTTCTTGTGAGAATTTTAACAATCACGGCGCTGATGGACGTTTTTCCGACGCCGCCCTTACCGCACAAGGCGATAATTTTCGTTCCGTCTTTTTCCCGGTTATGCATTCGCCGCCTCTTTTCCGGTCTGTTTTTTCCGCATGGAACGCAGATCCGCCACATCGCTGCAGAAATCACTGTATTCACAGGCATCACAGTCAAAAGACAGCTCTTGCGCCATTTTGTTCATGGCTCCGATAATCTGCATGACGCTGTCCGCAACGGTTTTCATCTCCATCACATCGCTCCGACCGGCGGTAATGAAAATAACCGTCACGGAACGGACAAAATCTATCCCCAAGAATTTATGCAACAAGGCGGCGCCGAGATTGCGAAATGAAAATCCATTCCGGATGGCGGTTTTGCTGACGCGGCTCCATTCACGTTGGAATTGAGATACGCCCCGCATCATATATCCCTCCAAATGGATATCGTATCTCATTTGCTCCAATAAGTGATAACGTTCGTAGCTGTTTTCCTGATGAAAATCCTCCCCTTCCACAACCACGATTTTCCCGAACGAAACGTGTGTTTCCTTGATCTGTGGTAGATCCGGGCCCACCACAATTATGCGACTGTTATCCATCCTATCAAGCCTGTTGCGCCACAAGAGAAATGATGTCGATGCATCCTTTGGACTGCCGAGTTCGACCGCCGTATCCTGACTCAGCACGAGATTTCTGTTTATTGATTCAGGCCAATTCGGCCGGACTTGATCCGTGAATTCGGACACCTTTCCCTCTTGGCGCTTTTGCGCAAGATAAGTCTCGATTTCACTCAGATGTTTGTCAAAAAGGCCCATCTGCCTCAGCTCCTGCCTGTCAACCAGCCAGTTTCAGTTTGATCAGTTTTTCTTCGGCATACAGCGCCGCTCCCAAAGCTCCGACAATTTGCGGATCGCATCCATCCAACGCTTTCATCGGTACTTTTAATGCACCGGAGAGGGCCTTGAAAACACCTGCGTTTTTGGCGACACCTCCGGTCATGACCACGTCTTCCTGAACATCGATGCTTTTGGCCAGAGATGCCACGCGCTTTGCCAGCGCTTCATGCAGGGCGTTGATAATATCGCAGCTCTCTTTGCCTTCATTGATAAGGGAAACAACTTCGGTTTCCGCAAAAATGACACATTGATTGGATATCGTCAGTTTTTCCTTGGATTGGGCGCCGACAGTTCCCATCTCTTCCAGAGGCACTTCCAGCGCATCCGCCATGATTTCCAGAAACCGTCCGGTGCCGGATGCGCACTTGTCATTATACATATAGCGAACAACGGCCCCATTTTTATCCAGGCGGGTGGCTTTGGCATCCTGGCCGCCGATGTCGATTATCATCCGGACGCTCGGCATCAACCACCAGGCACCTCTGGCATGGCAGGAAATCTCCGATTCAACACTGTTGACAAAAGGGATCTGCTCCCGCCCGTAGCCGGTTCCGACCACATAGCGAATATCGTCCATGGTTCGTTTCGCTTTTTCCAGCACCAACTTCATTACCTGCTCCGCGGATTCGGCGGGCCTTGTCCTGGCCCGGATCACCGCATGCGCTAAAACGTTGGCGTTTTCCATAATGACTGCTTTGGCAGTCAAGGAACCGATATCACATCCGGCGACGATCATTGGGTCATCCTCCCGTTTCCATGGATTCTCTCCATTGCAAATAACGCTGCTCCGATGGCGCCGGCCATCTGAGGATCGGCCTTACGCGTAAGCTTGATTCTTCTGCCGATCAATTTCTCAAGCGTGGCCACTACCCCGATGTTTTTGGCCACACCGCCGGTCATGAGGATGTCCTCCTCCGGTTTCACGGCGTTTACCAGAATCGCTACGCGCTGTGCCATGGCCGTATTGATACCGGCGCCGATATCCGCGATGGGAACACCGGAATTGATATATTTAATCACATCGGCCTGAGCCCACACCGTGCAGGTGGATGCCAGTGTAATCGGTGAGTTGGCCTTTCCGGAAAGTTTTCCAAGCTCTTCGATATCAACACCCAGCACTTTCGCCATGACTTCCAGAAATCGGCCGGTTCCCGAAGCGCATTTATCGTTGGCCATGAACCGTTCTACGGTTCCATCCTTGCCGATTCTCATGGTTTTGCAGTCCTGGCCGCCGATATCGATTACGGTTTTTGCGGTCGGCATCAGCCAGCGGGCGCCTTTCCCATGGCAGGAGATCTCTGATACGACTTCCATGACAAAAGGAATTTTTTCTCGTCCGTATCCTGTGCCGATACAATATTCGATGTCTGTTATGAAAATACCGGCCGCGGAAAGCGCTCCATCCATGACGATTTCGGCAGATACCTTGGGTCGTGGCTTTGACTTGATGATATTGCTCGCGATTATTTTACCCTTTTGCATAATTACAGCCTTGGATGTCAGGGAGCCGACATCACATCCGGCAACGACGCTCATAGCAACCCCCTTACCGTAAAAAATTCTTCAAGACGCTCTCTGGTAGCCTCCCAGGACTCGACGCGATCATCAAAAGCGTCATCATTCATGATATGTACCGGGTAGCCGTGTTTTTCCAGATCCCGCGCCATCAGTTTGACATTGGCCCAGGTATTGCGGCACCCGGGTGTTCCGTTGTAAATCAGACATTCGGCACCGAAATGTTTCGCCAGGACCAATGTTTCTTCCAGCCACATACTCGGCCCGTCATAAGGACCCCGGATCATTCTGACCATGGGCAGACGGGCATTCATCTGCGCGATACTCTCCAGCATATGCTCGGGGGATGATCGATCGACACCGTAGGAAGATCCTGCCAACGCTTTGGTATAACCGATCGTGTCTCTAAAATGATGCGAAAGCATACCGCCGACATGCGCGACGCCGTGCCGGTCAAACCAGTTCCAAAAGTTCATATTCAGTGTGTAATGATCAATATAGAACAAATAGGCGCGGAGCTTTTCTTTCCCGCACTTCAAGCCGGAAACACCTTCGGTTGCCCGTTTTTGGCAGGACGCAAGCATCACGGAAAGCAGTTTCGTATATTCCCTGGTCCCGCAGAAAGAGAATCGTCCGGCATAAATCGCGATGTTGTACAGCGGCGAAAAAGGCGACGGCTTCAGCATGCACATATCTTCCAGATCGGCGATTATGGCGTCCTGCTTGTCCACCTCAAGGAGGATTTCGTCAAGGCGGTCATAATCAAGCTTACTGCCGGTCTGGGCCTCGATAAACCGAATCGCTTCCTTATAGTCGTCGACGTGATATTTTTGGCTGCGATCATCCCCAATGGTTTGCGGATAGTTAAGCTGGTAGTAGGGTTTGTCCAGATAAGATGCCGCAAATGCGAAAGCATTGGCGTTGGTGTCGCAAATTCCAGGTGTATCACAGACAAAAAAATCAATCGACTCACTGAGACCGGCAAAAAAAGCTCCCATGGCGCCGCGTTGGGAAGAGCAGGATGTTTCCGGCAATCCCACCTGGCCGCAGTGGTCCAGGTAGTCAAACATGCCTCTTTTCCAGACCAGAGCGCCAAGGGTGGTTAGCAGCTCGGCGCATACGGGAACCACATCCATGGCATAAAAAATGCTTGGTGAGCAGCAAAAGGTTGTGGCTGCAATTTTTTTGCCCCTGTCATGGGCGCACAGGATATTTTCATAGTACTGATTGAAAAGCTTCAAAATCTGGATACCGACTTCTCCGTCACTAATAAACGACTCTAACACGCCTTTAAAATAGGGAATGTATTTGTAGGTAAGTTCGATCTCCTTTTGCGTGCCGTTGGCCAGTTTGGAGGCAGCGGAAAGAACCGACCCCATCAGCCAATCATAATTGTATTCCTTTATTTCGGGCCTCATCTTTTTCCTCCTTGGGCAATCCTTTCCAGAAACGCGTTAATCCGCAATTTAACTCTTCCGGTTTCGATCAGCGGGCCGTATTCCCGTTCAACCCTCAGGCAAGGGATCCCCAGGGCCTCCAGGTCACGTTCGAAAAGTGCATTCTCGGCCCCATGCAGGTCACAGAAACGGATATTCTGCATGATCACGCCGTCCACCCTCGCTCGCCCGATTTTTTCCTGGAGAAAGGCCAGGCGCTCTTTGTATTTCCCGTACATACGGGGGCATACCGATTTGCCAAGATAGTGTTTTGCGAGGGATTCAACCGGATCACCCGTTTCCGGAATTTCGTTGCCCTCATAGCGGACCCCGAAGCAAAGGTTTTCAGCCACGACCACCGCGCCCGTTGTTTTTTCCACCAGTTCCACAAGATCAATTTCATCGCTGATACTGCCCACCAGCATCAAACGCTTTTTTCCGTTTGCGGTCTTGCCGCTCTTTTTCAGTTTTTTCAGCCATTGTTCCAGAAGATCGGTATAATCCTCTCTTGGGATAACCGTTCCGGCGACGGTGGCCGCAAAAACCTCCGTTCCCGATACCTTCAAAACATCCTCGGCTCGCAAACCTTCCAAAGCTTTCAACGCCCGACGTCCTTTGTTGTACAGACGGATCGCCTTGAGTAATTTTTCATCCGTTATCCAGACCTTAAAATGTTTTTCAATGCTTTTGATCAGATTATGGATTTCCGTAACGAACCAATCCATCCCATGCGCTTCTGTCTTATGAGGTACATCGAAGTAATAGAAATAGTCGGGCACGATTCCCTGATAGTCCTCACCGGCTTTTCGCCAGCATTCGTCCAGTCTGCGCATGGCATCACAACCCGGCGTGATAACCGCGCCGTCCAGGAATGAAAACTTTCCCTTGCCTGCCAACTGAAGAATACACTTGGGGAAACTGCATATAAAAGGACCGTAGTAGGAATCCCCGATCTCCATCCCATCGGTTTCGATTCCCCGCAGGCGGACCGGGAGGATGTCCGCGGCATAAAAAATTTCCGCCGGCACATAGGAACAAGTATACCCGACAATCTTTTTGCCCGTCTCTTTCCAATCAAAAATCAACTTGTTTTGAATTTGCGTGGCGGCATCATAAAAAGCTTTCATCGTCTACACTTCCTCTGTCAGGAATAAAGATCGGAGGGCTTCACGTGCCCGGGACGCGTCATCTTCATTTTCATCGTCTTCCGGCTGGAGAATATCACAGCCCCATACTACCAGGCTCGGCAATATGGTTCGCGCCACCGGTCGCAGCGCGTCGCCGGTGCCTTCAAATACAAGCCTGGCCGCATCGGCCAGTTCGTCAAGGTCGACGGCATTTATAACCTGGCCAATAAATTCGGAAAGAGCCTCTGGTTTCTGCTCGCCAAATCGATTCAAAATCTTGAGGAAGCTGTTGAAAATTTCGGCGGTTTCCTGGACATCGTAAGCGGACAGCAGGTGGGTTATGTTTTCGGACAGCGATTCACCGTCCATGGATTCCAGGTGGGACATTCCGCGATTCCGGGAGCGCATGCGTATATTAACAAGCTTTGGTCCCTTAATCATCCCAAGTGCGACATTTTCGGGATGGCGATAGACTGTATCGGTCAGGGCTTCGTCGAAAGTGGCCTTAATCTCGGCCAGAGCGATTCGTCCTTTCCAAAAAGTGGTCGCATCGATTTGGGAAACGATTTCATCCAGTTTGGCGGCCAAGGCTTTCGGCAGCAAGGGTGCCCCGGGCTCGCCTATTAATGCGCTGCCTGTATGAAGCTTCCTGCCGATTTCCATCAGTTCATTCACCAGTCCGGCTATTTCCCGGCCGTCGATTTCCTTTAGCAGGGAAATGACGATGTCCGTGAGCAGATCCGGGGGAAGCCCGTTTGTTTTTTTCAAGGATATTCCCGCTGCGCCTGCAACCATTTTGAGAAACGGGGGAAGGAGAGAAAAGATACCAACCACCTTCGAGGGATACTGCCAGATGATATTATTGATCATCGTAACCAGGGCCAGAAAACCCGGTGCGAAATTGTCCACCGCTTCTTTAATCTCGCCGAAATCCGTCGCTTCGAGCCATTTGACAACCCCGGGCGCAAGGATGCGGGCCAGGAATTCGGGGTCAGCGTTATGAATATCATTCAGCACTCTGGCGCAGTTTGTTAACAAAGCGCCGGTTTTGCCTCTACTGGTCCGGGTCAGCAATTCCTCGACGAGTTGTTTCTTTTCTTCGTCTGAGAACTGCTCAAGGTTGACAAGAGTGGCACACAAGGCACCTACAAGACCATTGATCACAGCAGGAAGCTGTTCAGCAATATTTTTGATAAATTTTTCATTTTCAAAAAGCGACGAAAATTCGCGATTCCCGAACGCATCCCCCGGTCGTGACAACTGCTTGTTCACCATATATCCGGCCGATTTGGAAACCGCTTTTTTCCACCAGCTTCCACCGGCCCACACGTTCAGGTACTCGGGAATAATCGTGATTAAAAACTGACGGACTTCCCGTGTCTGGAGCACGTCACTGAGTACGGCATTCAGCGCCTCGTCACTTTCCTTTGCGAAACCTGTGACTTTTTGAATATCAATCGCTTGATTGGACCGGGAATGTATCGTGTTCATGGAAAAACACCTCCGTTAACAATGGGCGAATTCACCCTTCCCAGATAGTTCATCGGTTAATAGGGCACTCTCTCTTCTCCTGGCGGCATGTTCTTTACAGCAGCGGAGGTTGCTCTCTTTTCATCGGCGATCTGTTTCACGCCCAACAAATGTTTTGCCAGACGCTTGCCGAGGCAGAGAATCGTCATTGTGGGTGGAAGCCCCCACTCTTCGGGCATCACCGAGCAGTCACAAACATAAAGGTTCGCAAACCGGGTTTCCAGGTCGCTGTTCACATGTTCACCGATCTTGACAGTTCCTCCTGGATGGGCTGCCAGGTACCAGCTCCGATAAACATCTGTTGCACCGGCGTTTTCAAGAATTTTTTTGGCGTGTTCGGCCCCTTTATTTAATTTATGTTTGTCTGATTCGATGAGTCTTTTCCAGATCAGGCGGTCGTTGATTACCCGTCCGCCAAGGCTGTCCCGCACCTTGATCATGATCGGCACCACATTGGAGTAGGAGAATGACTGCACGAATTTGAAGACTTCCAAATCAAACATGATTTTCATAAGATGCGGCAGGTTGAAGTCGGTCATGACAATGCCGTCTTCAGGGAAATGGATACCGCTGCACATGCTGAGTCCGCGGCCGCTCTTTACGTCTTTTATTTTTCCCAGGACATAGATGAGCGGATCAAAGAAGAAATCATACCCAACCCCGTGAATGCCGCTTTTACGGAGTATGTTTGGAGAGCCGATGCCGCCTGCACCGATGATGATCTTGGGTGCGAACGCACTGAAATAGTCCTTGCCAAACTTGTACTCGACACCAATCGCCTTTTTGTGTTCAATAATGACCTTATCCACTTTGGCGTGATTCATAATCGTGGCGCCGTTTTCCAGCGCCTCGTTTACAAAATTGCGCGCATTCCATTTTGCGCCGTAGGGGCATCCGTACAGACAACGCTGGCAGTCCGGCTTGCACTTGTTCTGGTAGATGAATTTGTTCAGTTTTTTACAATTATAACCGAGATCCAGGGCACTCTCCATGAATCGTTCTCCGGCCGGGCTCATCAATTCATCGGATAGGGTATCATTGGGAATATCCTTCCTGACTTCGTCTATTTCGGTTGTAATATCGATTCCGTAGCTTTTCAACATCGCTGTCGGCGGATCAAAAGCGGTAGCACAATACAGAAGAGAGCTGCCACCGGTTGTAATCCCCCGAACCATTCCAAGCGCCTGTCCGGTAACCAGCATGCCTTTCCCCGGTATCAATCCCCTGGATATCGTCTGAGAAAAATTCCCTTTTACCGGATCATTATCGCCCCATTCCAGTATGAGGACTTTTTTACCATTCAGAGACAGTTCTCTTGCTACAGTCGCACTGCCGGGACCACTTCCAACCACGATTGCATCAAACTCTTTTCTCGAATATTTCATCATGTCCTCCTCCATAAAATTCCATGGGCAGGCGACCAGACGTCATCAATGCATCTATTGTCAGTCGCCCGAACTCCGTCGACCGTATACATGGTATTAATTAAAAACAGCTCGCCTTGTCAAGAAAAAAACTCCATTACAAGTCACATTTTTTACATCCTGTTATTGTTGTATTTTTATAAATATATGAACGGCGTTCATTTGAATTTCAGTCTTATCCTCGGAATTTACCGGCAGAATCCGTCATGGGATTGGAGATATCAACGTTGGTTAAAAAGTAAGTTGACAGGGAAACTTGAGCTGATGAACCGCATGATTCATGATAAGATAAACACGCCTCAATGCTCCTGAATCATCTGACGTACCGAAAAATTCGCGGGAGCATTGTTATTTACCTGGCGGGGGTCCTGTTGATCTGTGCGCTGGGGGATACGCGGTTTTGCCCGATCAATGAGATGGCATTGAGGTTTCGACAACCCGGGTGTTCAGGATGTCCTTAGCCTGTTTTTCCAAAAACGTTGAAGGCCATGACAGCATCACCCGCTGCCTGCCGGTTCGCTGCATCTGCCCTGAAATGTTCGAATGCGTCTCCAGAAACGCTGCCGCTGTTTCCGCCAGGGCTTCGGCCCCGTCAATCACCCGGACCTGTTTGCCGATTTTTCGCTGAATCACGGGCGACAGCAGCGCATAGGGGGTGCTGGCCGGAATGAGCGTATCTATCTGGCGGGTCTTCAAGGGAATCAGGTATTTTTTTACGATCATGGCGGTTACCGGTTTTTTCAGCCACCCTTCTTCGATAAGGGGTGCCAGCAGCGGACAGGATGCGGAATAAACGAGGGCTTCGGGACAGCGTTCCCGGATTCTCTCGGGGTAAAGGCCGCTTTCGATAACCGCGCGGCTTCCGATAATGCCGATGCGGTGGTGGCGGGATTTTAAGACAGCCTGGTTCACCGATGGGGTGATGATGTCCAGGACCGGAATGCCGGCGCCTGCTGCTGCCATTGCGGCTCCGGCAATGCAGGAAAGCGTGTGAGAGGCGATCAGGATCAGTCTTGCCCCGAGCCCGATCAGAAAGGCCGTGCCTTGAACGGCATTTTTTATCATTTCATCCGGATTGAAGGCGGCTGCCGGAAAAATGCGCAGGTTGTCGCCGAAACACAACACATCAACGCCGGGGATTTTCTCCCGAACCGATCGCGTCACGATCATACCGTCTATTCCAGAACCAATAATTCCAATCATAATCATTTCCCCGGTTGCAAAAATGTAAATCCTGTTGACTCATTAGGGCCATACGGATTAAGTATAACGGACTTCGTAGCTACCTATAACATTCCTTGCATCATCACTCAAGGAGGACATGACATGGAAAATCGTCATTAAACATGAAGCATCCAAGTATCCTTCGGCTTTGCCGGAGGCATCCGATTATTTAAGGAGCTTACCGGTATGGAAACTTCCCCTCCGGCCAATATCATCGATCTTGTCAACCGCCTGAAAAGCACGCGAATTCAGCCCGATTTATCCGGTCTCAAAAAGTATAAATATGCCGTCGGACTGCTGGTAGTGTTGTATATCGCTTTTCAACTCTTTTTTGTTTACATCAAACCCAATGAGTTCGGAATCAAGGTGGTCAGGATCGGCATGACCCGCGGGGTTCATAAAGACATTTACCCCTCGGGTCTGAATTTCATCCTTCCGTTCGGCTTTCAGCAGATGTACGTTCTGCCCAAGGACATCCAGGTTCTGGAGCTGACCAATTCTCCCCAGACCGCGGCCCTGGCTTCCAGACACCTGAAGGCGGTTCACATCCAGACGTCGGATGGGTTTTTCGTGGATGTGGATGTGTCCATATTATACCGTATTGTTGATCCCTACCAGGTATTTACCCAGATCGGGCCCGGGACCCTTTATGAGGACAACGGCATCATCCCCAAGGCCGAACCCATTTTGAAAGCCTCGCTCGGCGAGTTGACCACCGAGGAATTTTACAACAGCCCGCTTCGGGCCAAAAAAGCCGACGCCGCCAGAGCCATGCTGAATCAGGAAATCAATCAGAAGGGAATTCAGATTGAACATGTGATGGTGCGGTATTTTAATTACAGCCCGGAGATTCAAAAAAATATCGAAGAAAAAAAGCTCAAGGACCAGCTCGTCTTCAAGAACCAGGCTGAAGCCCGGGCCGCGACCGAGGAAGCCGGACTCAAAAAGGTCGAGCAGGAAGGCCGGGTGCTGGTGGATGTTGAAATGGAAAAAGGCAAGGCCTATGTGACGCTGAAGCTGGCGGAAAGGGATCTGTATGCGCGGAAAAAAAATGCAGAGGCCAATCTTCTGGTCAAAATGGCCGAAGCTGAAAAGATTCGTCTGAAAAACGATGCCATGAAGGGCGTGGGCGCGGAGCGCATGGTTGGCCTTAAAATGGCCGAAGTCCTGAGCGGCCTGGATATGATTGTTCTACCCAGCGACGGTCCATCCGGCTTTAATCCGCTGGATCTGAACAAGTCACTGAAGCTGTTTGATGTCCCCAAAGGAGGTTCGGAATGAAAATTATTCGCTTGATTACACTGCTGTGTGTGGGTGTTCTGGGATTCGGCGGGTGTGTTCCGCATACGACCGGTGAAACCGAAGTCGGGGTCCGAACCGTGAAACTCGGGCTCTGGCAGCCCAAGGGCGTGGAAGACAAGGTCTATGCCCCGGGGTCCACTTATTTTTTTCTTCCCTTTCTCAATGACTGGGACACCTTTGACATCAAACTCCAGAACCTTGAAATGACATTCGATAAAAGCAGCGGGGACCGGAAAACCCGGGACGACCTGCTGTTTAAAACCATAGACGGCAATGATATCAGTCTGGATGTCATCGTGGCTTTCCGGATCGATCCGGCAAAAGCATCCTATATCCTTCAATTCGTGGCACCGGACAATGCCACGCTTCGGGACAAAATCGTTCGAACTATTGCCAGAAGCAAACCCAGGGACATCTTCGGAGAGCTCAAGACCGAAGAATTCTATGTGGCGGAGCGCAGGGAGCATCAGGCTCAGAAAGCCAAGGATATCCTGCAGTCCATGCTGGGCCCCATGGGAATCGTCGTTGAAAAAGTCCTGACCAAGGACTATCGCTTTAATTCCGAATACCAGAAAGCCATTGAAGACAAAAAAATAGCGGACCAGCGCGTTGAAAGACATAAATCCGCCCAGCGGGCAACGGCCGAGGAATACAAACGCAAGCTTGAAGAGGCCAGGGGTGAGGTGAACAAACTGGTTGCCGATGCCGACGGCGAGTATCTGAAAGCCAAGATCGAGGCCGACGTATATTTTGAAAAACAGGGCCTGCTGGCTGAAGCCATCAAAACCGAAGGCACCACCGAAGCCAGGGGAATTCAGGAAATGAACCGCGCCATGGCCGGTGCCGGCGGCGCGGCCCTGGTCAAGCTGAGAATCGCAGAATCCCTTCAGGGAAAGCGGATTGCGCTCTTGCCGGTATCCGAAGGCGGCATGAATTTAAAAACCACGGACATCAATCAGCTCATCAACACGATGGGAGTAAAGTCCCTGGCTCAGCCCAAGACGCATTAGATGGTTCCTGGCTCTGGTAGATAGGTGATCTTTAAAGCGTATGAAATCCGTCTTTAAAACCATACCGATACCCGCGATTGCGGCACTTGTGAGCGGCGCGATCTTTGTGGCGCTTTTGTCCGTTCGCATGCACTGGTTTCAATCGGCCGGAGTACCCATCAACGTGCCGCAAGGCACGATTTCAGAATCCGAAACCTGGATGGGAATCTACCGGAAATCCCTGAAAATCGGGACGTCTCACCGAAAAATCGCGCCGGCGGCGGAAGGAATTGCGATTTCCGAAACAACGGTGATGCGGCTGAACACCATGGGAATGGTTCAGGACATTCACCTTCGGACGACAGGGGTTCTGAACGCGGATTTCTCCCTGGCCTCGTTCCGGGCTGAAATCGAATCCGGGCAGTTCCGGTTTGTCGTCAGCGGACAGGTTAAAGGCGTCTCCCTGGTCCTTGACGTCAATGGCCGGCCCCTCACCCTTTCTTTGCAGTCCCCGATCTATCTGTCCGCGGCGCTGTGGGATGCCGCGGCCAGAGCCGGTCTTTCCGAAAACCAGTCCATGACGATTTCATTGTTCGACCCCTTGACAATGTCTCCGCAGCCGGTCAAAATCACGGCCCTGGGCATGGATCGGATTGAAATCATGGGGGCATGGCAAACGGCCCGCAAGGTATCGGTAGAGGTCATGGGAAGCCATCAGACCGCCTGGATCGATACGGACGGCAGCGTGCTTCGGGAAGAAGGGGTGATGGGGATTACCCTTAAGAAAATATCGGCTGAAGAAGCAAAAGATTCTGGCCTTTCCGCCGGAGAAGACCTGACTCTTGCGGTTTCCGTTCCCGCGGACCGGGTGATTGCGGATGCGGATAAACTAAGCCGCCTGGTACTTCGGATCACCGGCGCTGAAATCCCCGGCACCGAAAGGCAGCGCTTTGGAAAGGGCATTCTGACCCTTTCCAGGGAAACGCTTTCCGGGCTTTCGGATGATTATTTTACCGAACCCGCCGTGTTTCTGGGGCCCGGGCCCCTCATTCAGTCCGATCATCCCATCATTTTAAAACAACTGTGGCAAATCATCTCCGAAACGGATACGCCCCTGGTTCGGATTCAAAAAATCACCGGATGGATTTTTCTAAATATCGAAAAACGTCCCGTTCTTTCGGTTCCCGATGCCCTGGAGACCCTGGAGAACCGCATGGGGGACTGCAATGAACACGCGGTCCTGTTTGCGGCCTTTGCACGGGCCGCAGGCATTCCGGCTCGGATCGAGACCGGGTTGGTGCACCTTCGGGGCCGGTTTTATTATCACGCCTGGAATTCGGTTTTCCTGGGAAAATGGATCACGGTGGATTCGCTGATGAACCAGATCCCGGCGGATGTCACCCACATCAGCATCAGCCGCGGGGAGGACTAGACGGAGATCCTGAGCGCCATCGGAAACATCGGCATTTCCATCCTGGAGCAGCAATGATCCGGCTCGTTCATCTGTCCAAAACCTATGGTGGCACCGTTGCCGTAAGCGATGTCAACCTTCATGTACAGCCCGGCGAGGTGTTCGGATTCATCGGGCCCAACGGTGCTGGCAAGACCACCACCATCAAGATGATGGCAGGTCTCCTGTCGCCCACGAAAGGATCGGTTTTTATTGACGGCGTGGACATGGCAAAAGATCCGGTTCGCGCCAAGCTGAAAATCGGCCTGATCCCGGACCGGCCGTTTTTATACGAGAAGCTGACGGCCATGGAATTTTTGCAGTTCACCGCCGGTCTTTACCATGTCGCTAAGCAGGCCTTCGCGGAGAAGTCCAGAGAACTTCTCGGCCGATTTTCCCTTTCCGATCGGGCCGATGAGCTGATAGAGGCTTATTCGCACGGCATGAAACAGCGCCTGATCATGTGCGCGGCCCTGCTTCACGAACCGCAACTTCTCATCGTGGACGAGCCCATGGTGGGCCTGGATCCCAGGGGAATCAAGATGGTGAAGGAGCTGTTCCGGACCCTGGCGCAAAACGGGACCACCGTGTTCATGTCCACGCACACCCTCAGGCTGGCCGAGGAAGTCTGCGACAGGATCGCCATCATCCACAAGGGCGCGCTGATGGCGATCGGCACGCTCCAGGATCTCCAGCAGCATATCCAGAACGGGGATGCGGACCTGGAGCAGGTATTCTTTGAAATCACCCAGGACTGATGAATTCATGATCCGGCAAACCCTGCAACTGCTTAAGCCCCGATGGTGGTCATTGACCCATGGGCACGGCGACCCCCGGCGCATTCTCCGGACCGGGGTGCTTGCGGCAATGGGCCTGGGGTTCTGGACCGGGATTTACCTGGTTTCCCGAAGGCTTCTGACCTATTTTCAAAAGTCCGAGGACATCGGTGATATCCTGGCTTATAAGCTCCTTTCGATCGTGTTGGTCACATGCTTTTCGCTGCTCGTTTTCAGCGCCATTTTAACGGCCCTGTCCAAACTCTACCTCAGCAAGGACCTGAACCTGGTTCATGCCCTGCCGGTCCCCGTGGAAACCCTGTTTCTGGCCCGGTGGATTGAAAGCACCGTGGACAGCGCCTGGATGGTGGTGGTCTTCACCCTGCCGGTACTGGCGGCATACGGCACCGTGTACCGGCCCGGGCTGTTTTTCTATGCGGACATTCTGCTGGCGCTGGTGCCGCTCTGCCTGACGGCATCCGGAATCAGTGCCTTGATCGTTCTGGGGGTCGTTCTGGTGCTGCCGGCATCCCGGATCCAGAGCGTGGTGGTATTTCTGGGGCTTTCGGTTTTCATCGTCCTTTACCTGGCGTTTCGAATGGCAAGGCCGGAGCGGCTGGTGGATCCGGAAACGTTTTCAACCGTGCTTGGCTACATGGAACAGCTCAAGGCCCCTTCGCCCCCGTATCTTCCCAGCACCTGGGCCCTTGACAGCCTGAAGGCGGCCCTTCGGAACCAGTGGGGGGAATCCCTCTTTCATGCGGCCCTTGCCTGGAGCAGCGCGCTGTTCATGCTGTTTCTGAACCTGTGGGCCGCAAAAACCGCGTATTTCAGGGGATATTCCAAAACACAGGAAGCCATGATCCGGCTGTTTCGCGGGCAGGGAACGTTTTTGGAGCGTGTTCTGTCGTTTCTTCCCGGCCCGGTAAAGTCTTTTGCCGTAAAAGAGATCAAAACGTTTTTAAGGGACCAGACCCAGTGGTCCCAGGTCTTTCTGGTCGGGGCTCTGATCGTGATTTACCTGTACAATTATTCGGTGCTTCCGCTTGAAAAATCCCCCATTCAAACCGTCTATCTTCAAAATGTCCTGTCGTTTCTCAACATGGCCCTGGCCGGGTTTGTGCTGGTTGCGGTGGTGGCCCGCTTCGCGTTTCCGGCGGTCAGCATGGAAGGCGGCAGCTTCTGGATCGTTCGCTCATCCCCCATTACACTACGCTCATTTTTATGGATAAAATTCTGGATTTATCTCTTGCCCCTGCTGGTTCTCTCCGAAACGCTCATCGTTGCCACCAATCTGCTGCTCCGCGTCACCCCACTCATGATGGGGATTTCGGTTGCGACCATATTTTGCCTCACGCCTGCGGTGATTGCCATGGGAATCGGCATGGGCGCGGCGTTTCCGGACTTCGCATCGGAGAATCCCGCCCAGTCCGTGACCAGTTTCGGGGGGATGCTGTTCATGATGCTTGCATCGGCCCTGATCGGTGCGGTGATCCTTCTGGAGGCAGGCCCCGTATATCGGCTGTTCATGGCGGGCATCAAGGGGAAACCGATCTCTTTCTGGTTGTGGAGCGGGTCTGTTGCGGCTTTTTCCGGCGCACTGGCCCTTTGTATTACCGCCGTTGTCATTTCCATGCGATTTGGCGAAACCCGTCTGAAACAGGAGAACTCCCATGCCCCTAAAATTTGAACCCATACGCATTAACCAGCAGGAAGCCTATGCCAGGGTGCTGGCCATGTGCCCGCAGCCTACATCCGATTACAGTTTCATCAACCTGTGGGCATGGGCGGATGAATACGGGCTGATATGGGCCTGGGAAAACGATATGGTATGGATACAGCAGACATTTCCCGAGCCCGTGTACTGGGCCCCTATCGGCGACTGGCACCAGGCCGACTGGTCGGATATTCTGTCTGAATGTATTTCCGGGCCCGCCGTGTTTACGCGCGTTCCGGAGAAACTGGCCGAATTGTGGAAGCAAAGGGCAGGGGAGGGCCGGGTCATTACGGAGCCGCTTCGCGGGCACTGGGATTATCTGTATGCCGGCACGGACCTGATCAGTTTGAAGGGAAACCGGTTTCACAAGAAAAAGAATCTTCTCAACCAGTTTCTGTCCGGTTACCCATTTAGATATGAGCCGCTTGGCCCGGAAATGACGGAAAAAGCCCTGGCGCTTCAGACCGACTGGTGTATGTGGCGGGACTGCGAAGCCAGCGACATGCTGTCCGCGGAAAACCGGGTGATTGAAAAAGTGCTGAAAAACTGGAGCAGCTTAAGGGGACTTTCCGGGGGAGCGCTCCTGGTCAATGACGATCTCGTAGCCTATACCATTGCGGAAATGCTCGGCGCCAATACCCTGATCATTCATTTTGAAAAAGGTAACCCCGATTACAAAGGCGTATATCAGGCCATCAACCAGATGTTTCTGGAGCGTTTCGGAAATTCCGATATTCTGGTCAACCGCGAGCAGGATCTGGATGACGAGGGACTCCGGAAGGCCAAGATGTCGTATCACCCCGTGGATTTTCTGCGGAAATTCCGATGTGTTGTTTGATCAAGCGCCTGCTGCTTAAGGTTTCGTGCGTGCTTTCGGGTCGTATTGATGTCAGTGAAAACATGAACTGCTGTAGACTTTTAACCCGTAATCTCCAGGGACGACCGGCGGGCGCTTTCGTTTGTTCTGGATCAGTTGAAAAACCCCGGTGATTTTATTTTGTCTTGAAAAACCCCGTCCTCTGGGCGGGGTCAGAGGTAATTGGCTTTGCCTGTAAGATGCCCATCTGCTAAACCCCTTCCTTGAGTTGTCCCCACAATTCAAGGAGAAAGGAGCAGCAGATGAGCAGATTTATGAAATTATCCCATGTATTATGGCACTGTCAATATCACATCGTGTGGGTTCCGAAGTTTCGGTACCGTGTTCTCAAAGGAATTGTAGCAGAGGAAGTATTCAACTGCATACAGGTATTCAGTGGCAGGCTGGGTTGCCACATTGTGGAAGTGAACGTTCAACCTGATCACATCCATTTGCTTGTGAAAATACCTCCAAAGGTTTCCATATCGGAGTTCATGGGAATAGTAAAAGGACGAACAGCGATACGGGTATTCAAAAAGTTTCCATACTTAAAAGAGCGCCCCTATTGGGGCAATCACTTCTGGGCCGATGGCTATTGTGTAGATACTGTTGGACTCGACGAAGAGATGATACGTAAGTACGTTATTTATCAAGAGCGTAAAGAACGCGAAAAAAAGTAATTAATAATTGTATCTGGGGGCAACTTGGCGTGCCTTCTTAGGGGGCACGCTTACAGCACCCCTATGGGGTGCCCTTCAAAGCCACGTCCTATGGGCGTGGATTAGCCGCCAGTTTACTGAAAAGACGAAGGAAATCTATGCTCACCCCGAGTCGGAGAGTTTCGATGCGCTGGAATTTACAGACGGCAGGTTTTTTGAACGCTATTCCAATGCGCAGAGAATTGAAGGCCGGCCGGTAGGCCGGGTGTGGAGTTTCCGCGATGTTACCCGTCAGAAAAAACTTGAAGAGGAACTGTTAAAAGCCCAGAAGCTTGAATCCATTGGCGTGCTTGCAGAAGGAATCGCACATGATTTCAATAACATCCTAACCATGATACTGGGTAATATTTCTCTTGCAAAGATGACGGCCGAGCCCGGCGGCAAGGTATGCAACTGGCTGAACGAGGCCGAAAAGGCATCTGCACGTGCAAAAGACTTAACGCAGCAGTTGTTGACTTTTTCGAAAGGCGGGGTCCCCATTAAGAAGGTCATCTCTTTGGAACATGCGATAAAATATTCCATGAGTTTTGCATTGAGAGGGGCCAATGTCAAAGGGGATTTCCGCATCACCGGCGGTTTCCGGACGGTTGAGGCGGACGAAGGACAAATAATTCAGGCATTGAACAATCTTATTATCAACGCCATTCAGGCCATGCCCGATGGAGGCGTTTTAACGATAGAGGTATCAACCGTCGTAATCGAATCAAGAGACAATCTGCCCTTAATAAACGGGGAATATGTGAAGATTACGCTTGCGGATCAGGGAGCGGGTATACCCGCCGAAAATCTACTCAGGATATTTGATCCCTATTTTACGACAAAGCAGAAAGGAAGCGGCCTGGGGCTGGCTGTGACCTATTCCATTATAAAAAACCATGGGGGTCATATCGATGTGGAATCCATGGCGGGTTCGGGAACAGTCTTTACAATCCATATGCCTGCATCGGAGGAGCCGGTTGAAATTACGGAGATCGAAGAATCAAGAATCGCGGGTAAGGGCAGGATCCTCATAATGGATGATGAAGAGATGGTGAGAGAGGTCGGCAGAGAGATTTTATGTCATCTTGGATATGATGCCGAGACGGCCGGTGATGGTGCCGAAGCCATTGAAGCATCCAAAAACGCCAAAAACGCCGGCAAGCCCTTTGATGTGGTTATTCTGGACCTGACGATTCCCGGCGGTATGGGAGGCAAGGAAGCCGTAAAACGCCTTCGGGAAATCGACCCGTCCGTCAAGGCGATTGTTTCAAGCGGTTATTCCAATGATCCCGTCATGGCCGATTTCTGCGCGTATGGCTTCAACGAAGTGATGATAAAACCATACAATGTCACTGAATTGAGCCTGGCATTGCATAAAATGATTTACTGTTCGTAACTTCCCTTGCGTAATCGGAGAAGTCGGAATTTTTATTTCGGAGCATTTCGATAGTCCGCATGACGACTATGTCGACAGTTCGCCAAGCCACCGACTTGCCGATAAAACGGATATGTTTTGGTTCGTCTGCTCATGGCGAAGCTGGTGAACAAGCTGGATGGCTTCGACGCCGGGCAATCTTTCCGAAAAGTAGCGCAGATTCCTGGAAACCGCATCATCGGCGTGTTTGATCTCGATCATCAGGTCTTCCCGATCTGGCGAGGCCCTGTCAGGATGACCATTTTCCGGGTCAGGTCTCCTTTGATGGGATCATAAAGATATCGCTTCATGGCGACTATAAATCACGACAATGGATAATAGTCAAGACTATTCCGCAATTTACTGATGATAAGTCAATCTGTTGCACCCCTCCGGTCCGATGCAGGTATCGATCATGGCGTCCTTGAGATGTCCTGAATGAAGCGTACTTGACGCTTCATTGACAAAGGTTGAAGCCATTACTCCATGAATAAAATTATGCAGTAACGTTATTCTTGAATTTTAAGTTGACAGCCGCCACAAAAAAGTATACATTTGCTGCAACAATATTACTGCAAGTAAGAAGTGTGGGCAAATGAAGAGAGAATTGAAGAAAATAGCATCAGTGCAAATGGGATACTTCTTCCGCTCCCGTATTGAAGCGAGAGGTTCCGGGGCGGTTGCGGTTATCCAGATGAAAGACCTGACGGATGACAATCGCGTTGACTGTAGCGGACTAACGCAAGTGGACATGGAATCGCTCAAAGCGCATCACATCGTAAGACCGGGCGATTTGTTTTTCAGATCGCGGGGACTGACAGCCACCTCCGCCATTTTGACGGATGATCCAGGAGTCGCAGTAGTGTCTGCGCCACTATTACGTATCCGTGTGGATGAGCAAGTCGTTCTCCCCGAGTATCTTAACTGGTTTATCAGCCAGGTGTCGGCGCAATCCTATCTGGCGAGTCGCGCGATCGGCACCGCTCAGAAGATGATCAGCAAAGAGGCGCTGGAAAATCTTGAAGTGTTCATTCCCTCCATTGAACGACAGCGGGCGATTACGGAGTTGGCTGCTTTGGCTGATGAAGAGCAACGTCTCCTGAATAGACTCGCCATAAAACGCAGGCAATATACTTCGACCATTTTGATGAGACTGGCACAAGGAGAACAGAACCGATGAGCCCGAAAATCGCTCAAAAAGACATCAACAACGCGGCATGGGCAGCCTGCGACACCTTTCGGGGAGTAGTGGACCCGGCACAGTACAAGGACTACATCCTGGTGATGCTGTTCATGAAATACATTTCGGATGTCTGGAAGGACCACTACAGCGTTTACCGAAAACAGTATGGCGATGATGATGCCCGTATCCGACGTAAATCGGAACGTGAGCGTTTTGTACTTCCCTTCGCTGAATTGAAGAACCATGAGACAGGCAAGGTAGAAGATCGTTTTCTGGCAGACTATTACAGCCTGTATGAACGGCGTGGAGCGGCCAACATCGGCGAGCTTATCAACATCGTTCTGGAAGCCATTGAAGAAGCCAATAAGGTGAAGCTGGAAGGGGTATTCCGCAATATCGACTTCAACAGCGAGGCGAACCTCGGCAAGACCAAAGATCGGAACCGCCGCTTGAAGACGCTTCTGGAGGATTTCAACAAGCCACAGTTGGATATGAGCCCCTCTCGCGTTTCAGAGGATGTCATCGGCAACACATACATATTCCTGATTGAACGGTTTGCGACAGACGCGGGCAAAAAAGCCGGAGAGTTTTATACCCCTCACAAGGTGTCGGAACTGGTGGCCAAGCTGGTCAAACCTAAACCGGGAAATCGTATCTGCGATCCTGCATGCGGTTCCGCCGGACTTTTGATCGAAGCCGCCCGAGAGGTAGGTGATAGAAACTTTGCTCTTTTCGGCATGGAATCCAACGGCAGTACCTGGGCCCTGGCTAGAATGAATATGTTCCTGCACGGAGCCGATAGCGCCCGTATCGATTGGTGCGATACGCTTGTCAGCCCGACCCTGGTGGAAAACGACCGATTAATGAAGTTCGACAGAGTCGTTGCCAATCCCCCGTTTTCGCTCGACAAGTGGGGCGCGGAGGATGCCCAGAGCGACCGGTATAACCGCTTCTGGCGTGGCGTCCCGCCGAAATCGAAAGGCGACTGGGCTTTCATCAGTCACATGATTGAAGCGGCTTTGGAAAAGGAAGGACGTGTCTCCGTGGTGGTTCCCCACGGGGTTCTTTTCCGGGGTGCCGCGGAAGGTCGTATCCGGGAGAAAGTCATTGAAGAAAACCTGCTTGACGCTGTGATCGGTCTGCCGGGAAATCTCTTTCCGACCACGTCGATTCCTGTGGCGATCCTGGTATTTGATCGCAGCCGTGAAAAAGGAGGCGCCAACCAGAACCGAAAGGATGTGATTTTTGTCGATGCCAGTCGTAATTACCTGCCGGGCAAGAACCAGAATGCCCTTTCCGACGAGCATATCCAAAAAATCGTCGAGACAGTTGACGCCCGTCTGGACATCGAGAAATATGCTCACGTTGCTGCGGTTGAGGAGATCCGGGAAAACGATTTCAATCTCAATATTCCCCGTTATGTGGACACTTTCGAGGAGGAAGCCGAAATCGACATTGATGCCGTCCAGAAGGAAATCGACCAATTGGAAAGCGAACTGGTGCAGGTACGTGCGCGGATGGCGGAGATGCTAAAGGAAGTGGTGCGGTGAGGGTTCCAGGGCCGGTACAAGTCCCAGAAGACCATTTTTGTGGTGTTGCGCAAATGGTCTTGCACCAGAATCAACCAGCTTCACCTGATGATGGGAAAATTGGTTTCTGGTTTTTAAAAGGAGAGGTCTTAAATGGCTGACAACCTGCCAACAAAAGGCGAATTTCTTCTTTATCAAACCGAAGATGGTCGGATTAAGCTGGAAGTCCGTCTGGATAATGAGACGCTTTGGCTTACTCAGCAAATGATGGCCGAGCTTTTCCAGACTAGTAAACAGAACATCAGCCACCATATTCAAAGTGTGTATGATGAAGGCGAGTTGGATTCAGAGGCAACTGTCAAAAAATATTTGACAGTTCAACAGGAAGGGGAACGACAGGTCCACCGCAATCTGGAATACTACAGCTTGGACATGATTATCTCGGTTGGATACCGAGTGAAAAGTCTCATCGCCACCCGCTTCCGTATCTGGGCGACCCAGCGCCTGAAAGAGTACATCATCAAAGGTTTCACCATGGATGATGAACGGCTGAAAAACCCACCTGTAGCGGGATCGGCTGTTCCTGATTATTTTGATGAAATGCTGGAGCGCATCCGTGACATTCGCGCCAGTGAGCGGCGAATGTACCTGCGGGTAAAAGAGATTTTCGCCATGGCGGGAGACTATGACCCTTCCTGGCCGGAAACGACCAAATTCTTCAGCATTATTCAGAATAAGCTGCACTACGCTGCAACCGGCATGACTGCACCGGAGCTGATTCACAACCGGGCCGACCATACCCGGCTCAACATGGGCTTGACCAGTTGGAAATCCGGCGAAGTCCGCAAGACCGACGTGACCATTGCCAAGAATTATCTGGCCGAGCATGAAATCGATGAGTTGAACCGGATCGTGGTTATGTGGCTGGATTATGCCGAAGATCAGGCACGCCGCCGTAAGCAGGTGTTCATGAAGGACTGGGAGCAGAAGCTGGACGAGTTTCTGAAATTCAACGACCGGAAAGTGCTGCCAAATGCAGGTTCTGTCAGCAAGAAAAATGCTGAAGTCCATGCCCGTGATGAATATGACCGGTTTGTCCAACGGCGTAGGGAGTATAAGGAGTCGCTCGGCGCGGGAGAGTCTATCAGGGCACTTGAGGATGCGGCAAAGTTGGTTGGGCGTGGGATGAAGAAAGTGGAGGGCGGAGCGTGAGCGGTTCAATGGTTACTTTGAGAGCTATTGTGTCACCAAGGGGATTACAAACAGGCCCTTTCGGCAGTCAGCTCAAAGCAGAAGAATATGTGGAATGTGGTGTGCCAGTTATCATGCCAAAGGACATTCGCGGTGGGAAAATCGTGCTTGACGGAATAGCTCGTGTTCCTGAAGAAAAAGCAAAAATGCTCACAAAACACCGGATTATGACTGGAGATATTTTATTTCCACGGCGTGGCGATCTTGGCCGTATTGCAGCTGTCGTGCAAGAAAATGAGGGATGGCTTTGTGGAACTGGATGTTTGAGGGTACGACTCAAAGAGAACGTAAATAGCAGATATATTCACCAATATGTCCAACTCATTTCAGTGAAGCATTGGCTAGAAAATAATGCTCTTGGGCAAACAATGTTTAATCTGAATACCGAGATAATTGGTAATTTGCCAATATTTATAGTTTCCCAAGAAGAACAAATTGCCATTGCATCACTTCTCACCACATGGGATCTTGCCATCGAAAAGAACGATCGGTTGATTGCGACCAAGGAAAATGGTTTTACGTGGCTTGTCAAATCGTTGATAACTGACAGGCGTGACACTTGGGAGCATCTTAGAGCAGACCGAATTTTTAAAAGTATTGCGGGAAAATGCAACGGAGATGTTGAACTGCTTTCCGTGACCCAGGACAGGGGTGTTATCCCGCGCACGATGCTTGAGGGGCGCGTCATGTCGCCGGAAAGCGGCACCGAATCTTACAAACTGATTAAAAAGGGTGATTTCGCCATAAGCCTCCGTTCCTTCCAGGGGGGTATTGAGTATTCCCGGTATCATGGCCTTATCAGTCCAGCTTATACGGTTCTGCGTCCAAAAATGACAATCGAGAACGAATTTTATAGGCACTTTTTCAAATCATATCTTTTCATAGAGAAATACCTCAGATCTGCTGTGATCGGTATACGCGATGGCAAACAGATAAGTATTCCTGACTTTATGACAGTTAAAATTCCTGTCCCGCCCGTCGATCAACAAAAGAAAATCGCCTCAATTCTCAACACCGCACAGCATGAGATCGACCTATTGAAAAAACAGGGTGAAGCCTATCGCAGACAGAAGCGTGGGCTGATGCAGAAATTGTTAACTGGTGAGTGGCGGGTTAAAACCCATGAGGAGGCTGGAAGTGGATAAACGTATGCCATTTTCCCAAGAGGATCTGAACGAGATTTTCAAGATCTCTCCGATCAAAACGGATCGAGTTATTTCACGTGAGTGCGGCTGGCTAGAATTTAAAGAATCCTTTGGATGGGCCAGTATTGCCAATTATCTTCGCTCATGCGCCGCATTCGCAAATGTTAAGGGCGGCTATATCGTTTTTGGTATTGCCAACCGACCACATATCCTGAAGGGTCTTAAAGACAAAAACCTTGAAGCCTTTGAAATCCTTGATCCTGAACAAATGACTAAACATTTTAATGACCATTTTGCACCTGAAATTGAATGGGATATTTTTCAGTACGAACTGAATGGAAAAGCCTACGGGTTGATTTACGTGCATGAATGCAAAAACAAACCTGTAGTCTGTTGCAAGGATGCTGGAAAAGAATTGAAGGAAGGCGATATTTACTATCGGTATCGAGGACGAACTGAAAGAATTAAGTATCCAGAACTCCGTACAATTCTTGAAGCAACTCGTGAACAAGAGCAAAAACTATGGATGCGGCATCTTGTCAATATCGCCCGAATTGGGGTTCAAGATGCTGGGATCTTCGATCTTCAAACTGGTCAAGTAACAGGATCGGGCGGATCATTTCTCATCGATGAATCGTTGCTTAGCCAGTTGTCCTTCATAAAGGAAGGTGAGTTTTCTGTGGTTAAAGGCAAACCTGCCCTCAAGCTGATTGGTAATGTTCAACCAATTGGAAGCATTCCGCTAAGTGTCGGAAAAAAGCAGATTGTTAAAATCAAAGGTATTCGTATCGCTGATATCGTCGGAAGTTTTTTAAATCGTGAGCAGGTTTCAGAACCTAAAGAATTTATAAAGCAGATATGCTTTGAGACTTCTGCTTTTCTGCCATGTTATTATTACATGCACAGTGCAGGTCTTGATGGTTCAATGACTATTAAAATGCTAAACGAAGCGGTATCAAGATCGCCGTCAAAGTCAAAACTCATCGAACGTATAACGAATGGAGCAATACAAAAAATTAACCTGCCCACTGGTGATTATTATACCGCAAGAAAAAAGCGAGCATTTGTGGAGCAACTGGCCAGCAAGTCAGTGAATACAGAGTTGTCAAATGATGATCTGTTGTGCTGCTTGCAGGCAATTCGAGGACTTTCTGCCCCAGAAGTATCGACAAACTCGGCGTATATAAGCGAATTGTTAAGAACTTGGTTCAATAAACACTATTCATCAGCTAAATGTAATCTGGCAGATCATCTGCGACGGGCAATTTGTTGGATTGATGAAGCAATTTATAAAGAAGGGGTAAACACTAATCTTCCCTCCCCAGTCAAGCTGAAGACGGCAAGGAGGCGCAAATGAACGGATTCCGATTCAACGAAAAATACCTTTCCCAGATTCCAGCGCTTCAACTTCTCATAAATCTCGGCTTTGAATACCTTCCGCCTCAAAAGGCGCTTGCTCAGCGCCAGGGCAAAGGCGGCAATGTGCTCCTGGAAGGAATATTGCGCGACCAGTTGAAGCGCTTCAACCGCATCAATTACAAAGGCCGTGAATTTCTGTTCAGTGAAGAAAACATCCAGACCGCCGTCCAGAAACTCAAGAACGTAAAATATGATGGACTTCTTAAAACCAACGAGACGGTTTACGACCTGATTACTTTGGGAATAGCGTTGGAACAGGCTGTTGAAGGCGATTCAAAGAGCTTCAACCTGAATTACATTGACTGGCGCAACTGGGAACGAAATGCCTTTCACGTGACCGCCGAGTTCAGTGTGGAACGCTCCCGGAGTACGGAGGCGGCACGGCCGGATATCGTCCTGTTTGTCAATGGCATCCCGCTGGCGGTCATTGAATGCAAGTCACCCAATGTTGGCGTGGAACAGGCGGTTTCCCAGTCCATCCGAAACCAGAATGACGGCTATATCCCCAAGCTTTTCGTCTATTCGCAACTGGTCTTGGGGATCAACAAGAATGCAGCCCGGTATGCAACAGCAGGAACTGCGGCCAAATTCTGGGGCATCTGGAAAGAGCTTCGCGGCAAAGAAGTCGATGTTGCCCGTTGCGTCAATACTTCACTGTCCATGGAGAAGAAGAATCTATTGTTCAGCGGCGAATTTGCCGTTGCCCGCTCATTTTTCGACGCGCACGAGGCAGAAGGTGTACGTCTGATCACCGAGCAGGATAGGGCGCTTTACAGTCTGTGTCGTCCCGAAAGATTGCTGGAACTGGCATTCAAGTTCACCGTCTTTGATGGCGGGATCAAGAAGATCGCCCGCTATCAGCAGTACTTCGTTATTAAATCTACCCTGGAGCGGATCAAGCAACTGGATGGCAAAGGAAGGCGGAAAGGCGGCATCATCTGGCACACTCAGGGTTCAGGCAAATCATTGACCATGGTCATGCTGGGAAGAAATCTGGCCATAGATCCATGCGTACTCAATCCGCGCATTGTCCTGGTGACGGACCGTGATGATCTGGACAAGCAACTCGCCAACACCTTTGCCGCCTGTGGACTTGATCCAGACCGGGCCACATCAGGACGCCATCTGATGGAATTGGTCGCGGAACAAAAGGCCAGTATCGTGACCACGCTGATCCACAAGTTTGACAAGGCGCTGAATCTTAAAAAACATCAGGACGAATCAACCGATATTTTCATGCTGATTGATGAAAGTCACCGCACAAACTTCGGCTCTTTCTCGGCGCGAATGCGGCAGATGTTTCCAAATGCCTGCTACATCGGCTTTACCGGCACGCCGCTCCTGAAGAAAGAGAAAAACAATTTCATCAAGTTCGGCGGTTTGATCGAGCCTCACTACTCCATCAACCAGGCGGTGGAAGACGGGGCCGTCGTTCCCTTGCTTTATGAGGGCCGCTATGTGGAGATGGAGCAGAACAAGGCCGCCATCGATCTGTGGTTCGAGCGTCATACGCAAGGATTGAACAAGAAGCAACAGGGCGACCTGAAAAGGAAATTCGCCAGGGCTGAGATGCTGAACAAGGCCGATCAGGTTATATACATGCGAGCCTTTGACATCAGCGAGCATTTCCGGGCCACCTGGCAGGGTACCGGTTTCAAGGCCCAACTGGTTGCGCCGAACAAGGCCGTGGCCCTCAAGTATCAGGGGCATCTGGAAAACATCGGCTTCTTATCTTCAGAAGTGGTTATTTCACCGCCTGACGTTCGCGAAGGCTATGAAGAAACCGACGATGAGCCAACGGATGATGTGGTCAAGTTCTGGCAGAAGATGATGAAACGCTATGGCAGCGAGGATGAATACACCAAGCAGATCATTAACCAATTCAAGTTCGGATCAGAGCCGGAAATTTTGATCGTGGTGAGCAAACTCCTGACCGGCTTTGATGCGCCGCGCAACGTGGTTATTTATCTCTGCAAGGAATTAAAGGAACATACCCTGCTTCAGGCCATCGCCCGGGTCAATCGGCTCTCTGAAAACAAGGAATATGGCTTTGTGGTTGATTATGTCGGCCTTCTTGGAGAGTTAGATAAGACCCTGACCATGTACGCCGCATTTGAAGGATTCGATGAAGGCGACTTGAATGGGACACTAACCTCAATAAATGCCGAGATTGAAAAACTCCCCCAACGCTACTCCGATCTCTGCGATATCTTCAAGGAAGTGAAAAACAGCCGCGATGAGGAGGCTTACGAAGTTCTGCTTGCCGATGATGCCTTGAGAGAGGACTTTTACCAGAGACTTGCGGAGTATGGCAAAACTCTGGGGATCGCCTTGTCCGCTGAGTCCTTCATCATGAAGGTTGATGAAGCCAAACTTTGCCGCTACAAAGCCGATCTGAAACGATTCCAGAATCTGAAGGCCGCTGTCAAGCTCCGCTATGCGGAGTCCATTGATTATCGGGATTACGAGCCGAAAATCAAAAAACTGCTCGACACCCATATTCAGGCGAATGAGGTGATCCAATTGAATGAACCCGTGAACATTTTTGACGCCAAAATGTTCAATGTTGTGAAGGAAGAGCGAGGGGTTTACGGCAAAACCACGGCAGCAAAGGCGGATGCCATCGCTCATGCAACGAAAAGGGTCATTACTGAAAAGATGAACGAAGATCCGGCATTTTACGAAAAATTCTCCAAATTGATTCAACAGGCCATTGAGGATTTTCGTGCAAAGCGTATATCGGACCTGGATTACCTGAACAAAGTCTTCGATATTCGCAATAAGGTCGTCACCCGTCACCATGATGACATGCCGGCCGCTCTCGCCGGTAACGAAGATGCAATGGCGTACTATGGCGTTCTAAAACCATTTTTCGAACAACATGATATGGAAAAGGAAGTATGCGAGTCCGTTGTCGCCGATACCGCCCTGGCCATCCAGTCCATTTTTGATCGCCATTGGAAGGTGCAATTCTGGGACGATGATGATGCTCAAAAACAGGCAATCAACGACATTGACGATTATCTGTTTGACGAGGTTAAAGGGAATCAAGGGGTAGAGATCAGCCTTGACCAGATGGATGAACTCATCGAGCGGACCATGCAAGTGACCAGACACCGGAGAATCAAATGAACCACTCCTCCGGCGCAGTCAATTACGGTAAGGAACAAGTATACTTCAGTGTACTGTATTCCGCCAGAAAAACCCTGGGAATCGAGGTCCATCCGGACGGTAACGTTTTGGTGAAAGCACCTGTTGGTACCGAGCCGGAAGAAATTCATCAAAAGGTTTTCAAACATGTCCGATGGATACTGAGACAGCAGCAATATTTCCGCCAGTTTGACCCAAGAACACCAGGACGTCAGTTTGTTGGGGGCGAAACCCACCTTTATCTCGGGAGGCAGTATCGTTTGAAGATAATCAACGGAAGCCAGGATTCGGTGAAGTTAATCCGGGGGTATTTTAGAGTTGAGTTAAAAAGCCCCCCATGTTCAGACAGGATCAAATACCTGCTGGATAGATGGTATGCGGAGAAAGCAGCAAATAAGTTTAAAGAAAATTTTGATCGATGCTGGCCCTATTTTGAAAAATTTAACCAGATGAAACCCAGACTGCACATACGTTGCATGCGGAAAAGATGGGGTAGCTTGTCGAAGAATGGATTACTTACCCTTAACACGGATCTGATTCGCGCGCCAGTTGCGTGTATCGAGTACGTTATCACACACGAACTTTGCCATATTCAATTCCATAACCATAGCTCGGATTTTTACCGCCTTTTGGAAAAAGTGATGCCTGACTGGGAAAAACGAAAGCACAGGTTGGAACTGGCGCTGGTTTGAGCTATTCGGTCATATAAACCTCGTTCTTTACGGAATAGGGGGAGCCAGAATCTGTCGATGGATTTTCTGCGAAAATACCGCTACGTTCTGTAACCGTTTTCGAGTGAAGAAATGATAAGGCATATTCAGTCTGTCAATTTTATTGACAAAAACAATCGGGTTGAATAGGGATACCATAGTTATTGTCCATCTGAATTGCCGTCATAGAATTTCTTGAAAATCTGAAATAGAGGTATCGCTTTTGGCGCCAAAGAAAAAAATACAAGCAAACAAATAGACAAACAGAAAAATGAGAAAGGCCTCAGCATCCGGCGTTTTGCCCTTACCTATCTGGTGCTGATGGGGGCGTTTTTCGCCTTGATCGGATTTGATCCCATCCTGAAACTGATGGATGTCAATGGGCTTTATACGAAAGGAAATGTCTGGGTCACCGCAAAGATACTTTCCTTTCTGGGTATTGCATCCACCTGCCGGGGTTCGATCATCGAGCTGTTTTCCATTTCCCTGGATGTAAACCAGTTTTTGCCGGACGATGCGAAAAGAAGACATGGTCGTCGAACTTGCATTTAAGACCTCTTCCTATACGTTTAATGTTCCGCTGACCTTTTCAATCATGGCTTCTCTGTATCTTTTCATCACCCGAAGACCCCGGCCTATGCGGAGGCTGCCTTGCTGCTCGTCGCTGTACATTTTCTCTGGGGATTCACCGGCAACATGTTGATCCGCGCGGAACCGTTTCTCATTGGATTTTATATGTACATTCGTTTCAAGAAAGCCTGAAGTCGAAAAAACCGTTGCGCGCAACAAAGCCAAATGTTATCAGCATCACGGATCATAAATCGATTGCAGATCATGGAAACAACATGAATAGAAGAACCTTTCTTAAAATTGCGGGCATCGGCAGCATTGCGGTTGCTGCCGCCGGGTGCACGTCGCAGCCGGAAAAAAACCTTTTTACCCTGGTTCATGCACCGGACGACATGGTTGCGGGAAAGGCGAACTGGTACGCTTCCACCTGCCGGGAATGCCCGGCCGGGTGCGGCGTGCTGGCCAAGAACCGCGAAGGCCGCGTCATCAAGCTGGAGGGCAATCCCCATCACCCGATCAACCGGGGCGCGCTCTGCATGCGCGGTCAGGCGGCCCTGCAGGGTATATATGATCCGGATCGGCTCAAAACACCCATGATTCAGGAAAACGGCGCGTGGCGATCCATCAGCTTCGAAGATGCCGAGGCGCTGATTGCCCGGAGAGCCATGGAAGCGAGCGGGCAGGGGCCGAACCGCGTTCGGATGCTCAGCGAAATCACCGGAGACAGCCTTCTGGCGCTGTTTCAGGAGGCGTTGAGGCAGTGGGGTGCCGATGGTCCGGTTCTCTTTGAACCCTATGCTTATGAATCGCTGAAGGCCGCCAATGAAGCCGTTTTTGGCATTGCCGCTGTTCCGGCGCTTCACATGGATCGAGCAGACTTGCTTATCGGATTTGGCGCGGATTTTCTGGAAACGTGGGTGTCGCCGGTCGAATACGCGCAAAAATTCAAAGCCATGCACGCGCTCCGGGACGGTAAAAAAAGGGTCTTCATTCAGGTCAGCCCTTTTGAGTCTCTGACCGCAGCCAATGCAGATCGCTGGCTGGCCTGCATGCCCGGCGGCGAAGCGGCCGTTGTTTACGGACTCATTCGGGAATTGCTGGCTCGCGGACGCGGCCAGGGCCTGCCGGTTCAGGTCCGGGATCGCATTGCCCGGGTCTGCGAACCCTTTTCCCCGCCTGAAGTCGTTCGACTGTCGGACATTCGTGAAGAAGATTTTCAGATGCTGGCCAATCGTCTCCTGGATGCAAAGGCTCCCCTTGTTCTTGGCTCGGGCATCGGAGCGGGGGGCGCTGATTCTTTTCGAACCGATTTTGGCGTCGTCCTGTTGAATCTGATCCTGGACCCTCGACTGGGGCTTTATGATTTTGAAAACCGGCATCGCATCGAGCGCGCGGCAAGGCGCTCCGAAGTCCTGGCATTTTTGGATGGCCTTGAAAAAGAGCCTGCCGGATTGCTCCTGCTGCACAATACCAATCCGGTCTTTACGCTGCCCCCTTCCAGCCGTGCTGCGGAAATCATTTCCCGCAAGGACATGTTCGTGGTCAGTTTCACCAATTTCATGGACGAAACCGCAGCGCTTTCGGACCTGGTGTTTCCCATCCAACTGCCGCTCGAAACCTGGGATGCCTATGAAGCCAAAACCGCCGTGACCGGCACGCTTCAGCCGGCCATGGGAAAGCTTATGCCGGCGCCCGCAATCGGGGATGTCTTTTTGCGCTGCGCCTTTGGCGGAAAGCCGCCTGCCCCGGATTACAAGACTTATGTCGCGGGCCGTCTGAATGCCCGGAAAGCCATCGAAAACGACCGGGACTGGGTCGCGGCCATTCAGGCTGGCGGCATCTTCAAGGCGCCCTCCGCTTCGTCATTTCCTGGGTTGTCATCCGATGCCCTGCCTCTGGATCTGCTGTCCCGCCGCATTCGGCCAATGACTGTTTTGCCCAAAGACGAAACAATCCTTATCAGTGTTCCGTCCTCCCGGTTTTTCGACGGCAGGGGCGCCAATAAATCCTGGCTTTGCGAAGCGCCCGATCCCCTGACCTTGATTTGCTGGCAGTCCGTCGTTCAGGTCCATCCCGAAACGATGGCTGTCAAAGGCTGGAAACAGGGAGATGTGGTTGAACTCCGATCCCGATTCGGCACATTGAAAATCCCGGTCTTTGAATGCCCCGGCATCCGCCCCGGGGTAATGGCCATGGCCATCGGACAGGGACATACCGCCTTTGGCCGTTATGCCCGGAATCAGGGGCAGAATCCCTTGACGCTGCTTGATGCCGGCGTCGATCCCGAAAGCGGAGGCCCTTCTTACCTGGTTCACGTTTCTGCTGCCGCGGCTACCGGGCAGAAACAGGAGCTGGCGCATCTGGACGGCAGCCGGATTCAGCATGGCCGAAAGATTGCCCTTGCAACGGAGCTGAAAATCCTTCAGCAGCCTTTGGCCCATGCCGGGGAAGGGCTCGGGATGTGGGAATTTCCGTTTACCCTGCCGCTTCCCGAAGGCTATGACGGTAAACGGGATATTTATCCCTCCCATTCGCACGCGGATTACCGGTGGGGAATGGTTGTGGATCTGGATCGCTGCATCGGTTGCGGGGCCTGTACCATTGCCTGCTATGCGGAGAACAACATTGGCATGGTGCGTGAAAAACAGATTCTTGCCGGCCGCGAAATGGCCTGGCTGCGGATCGAGCGTTATCATGATCCGGAGGACTATCGAAAAATCATCTTTCTACCTATGATGTGCCAGCACTGCGACAATGCGCCCTGCGAGGCGGTCTGCCCGGTCTATGCGCCGCATCACAGCAAGGAAGGCCTGAACAACCAGATATACAACCGCTGCATCGGAACGCGCTTCTGCGGCCAGAATTGCCCCTATAAGGTCCGGCGATTCAACTGGCTGGCCTGGGAAAGGCCGGAGCCGCTCCCCATGCAGCTTAATCCGGATGTCACGGTCCGCACCACCGGCGTTATGGAAAAATGCTCTTTCTGCATTCAGCGGATCAAGGATGGCCATGATGCTGCAAAAAATGAGGATCGAAAGATCCGTGACGGCGAGGTGATTCCGGCTTGCGTGCAGACCTGTCCCACCCATGCCCTGGTTTTCGGCAATTTCATGGATCCGCAAAGCCAGGTCCGGCGCCTGATCGACGACCGCCGTGCCTATCAGGTCCTGGGATATCTGAACACCAAGCCCGCGGTGATCTATCTGAAGAAAGTGCTTCAAGATATCTGACCCCTTCTGTTGATCATCTTGGGCGAACCCATAAGATAATTTGCGCCTGAATTCCGGAAAGGCTGCTCAGGAAAGCGGCGTTGAAGCGCCCGTAACCCGATGCGGATGGTTTTGATTCATGTTATGCACATATCCTATATGCCGGCAATGATGATTCTAATTTTGAATGATATTTCCTTGACCCGCTTTCGGATATTCATTACAGTAAAAATCAGGCAAAGGATGGCCTGACTTTTATGGAGGGCAACATGGAAAAGGATTATTTAAAGCAGCTCCTTGCAGGGCTGTGTATTTCCAGCCTCATTTCGGGTGCGGCCCTTATGTCGGGTTGTGGCAAGCAGTCCGCAAGTGGTTGATCCGGTTCCAAACCGGGTACAGGTAGTACCCAGAGTGGTTGATCCGGAGCAATGAAGGGTGCAGGTGGCACCCAACCTACCCCAACACCTCAGCCGGGCAGTGGCTGAAGCGGCGCTAAAAAGCAGTAAAAAATAGTGCAGGTCGCACTATCGGATAAGCAGGTGGTCCATCCGATGCGTTCCGAGTTTCCGGGCATCGGCATTTCAGGTTTTTGAAACACTTCTTTATATGAGCATCGATAATAACGAGTTGATCGCCATCTTTTGCCTGTCATGAAATACGCCCATGAATCGGACTGACATCGAAAAGGGTTTCTCCGGATGCCGGTTGTTTCTGGATGCCGACACCTGGCGCAGGATGATTTCCGAGTGCCGCGATGCGGAAAAACCGGAACTTATTCTGGACAGAATTCTGCTCCACTGCCACGGCGTCGGCGCCCCCGGATTTCTTCCCGAGCTTGCCCGCCTGGAGTGGCACATCTTGAAAATTAAAGCACAAGAGATCGCCATTCCGGATCATTTGAATGAATTGATCCTTAACCCTTCCTTGCACCTGCTGGAGCTTTGCTGGAAGAAGCTGACGGGCTGTTTGAACGCATCGGATTCGGATGTTCCGGAGCCGGGCGGCGAATTCGTTGTGGTATGGAAGCATCCCAAAGATGGCGAGGTCCGCTCAGAGCCTGCCTCGGCAGAGGATCTTCTCGTGCTTAAAATGGTCTTCGAGAAGATCGATCGCAAGGAAGTGGCGCGGATCGGCGCATTGCCGGTTTCTGCCGTGGATGCGGCCATGGAACGCGCCGTTGAAAAAGGGATTCTCTTTGCTCCCCGGTCCCGCATTCAACGGGATTTTCCCCTCATTGAGCCGTCTTGCCGTAACGACGGACAGTATCTCACATCCCCGGCGTTTACCCTCCAATGGCATGTCACGCAGGCCTGCGACCTTCATTGCAGACATTGTTACGACCGCAGCGATCGATCACGGCTCACGCTGGATGAGGCACTGAGGATTCTCGATGATCTGGACGATTTCTGCCGCAAAAAACATGTAAAGGGACAGGTTTCATTTACCGGAGGCAATCCGCTGCTGCATCCGGATTTTACCGCCATATACGAGGCTGCGGCAAATCTTGGTTTTACATTGGCCATACTCGGCAATCCGTCGCCTAGGGAGCGGCTCGAGGAGCTGATTTCCATCCAGGCGCCCAGTTTTTTTCAGGTGAGTCTGGAGGGATTGCCCGAATACAATGATTTTATCCGGGGAAGCGGTCATTTTGAAAGGGTCATGGATTTTCTTGATCTGCTCCGTGATCTCGATGTCTATTCAATGGTGATGCTCACCCTGACCCGGGATAATCTCCATCAGGTCATTCCCCTGGGAGAAAGGCTGCGGGGCAGGGCGGATGTCTTTTATTTCAATCGTCTGGCGCGGGTGGGAGAAGGGGCGTCCCTTGAACTTCCGGCAAGGGAAGACTTTGTCGCTTTTCTTGAAAACTACCTGGCGGCCTCAAAAGAGAACCCGGTCCTCGGATTGAAAGATAACCTGATCAATGTCCTCATGCACCACAAAGGCATTGAACCCTTCGGCGGATGTACCGGCTTCGGGTGCGGCGCGGCCTTCAATTTTATGTCCGTTCTTCCGGACGGCGAGGTTCACGCCTGCAGGAAGTTTCCATCGGCCATCGGCAGTGTGTTGTCGCAAAGTTTGGAAGACATCTATGATTCGGACATTGCGCGCCGATATCGATCCGGATGCGCCGAGTGCGGTCCGTGTTCACTGCGACCGGTATGCGGGGGCTGCCTGGCCTGCGCATACAGCCATGGCCTGAATATTTTTGAACAAAAGGATCCTTTCTGCTTCTTGTAAACCCATCAGGCTTTTTCAACGAAACCGGAAGCGATCCTCCCGCTTTAGGAACCCTATTCCTCCAGAAACTTGCGGGAATTCAATCGCAGTCCTTTCCCGGGCAGCGTCATCAAGGTTGACGTGCCATGGGCGATCAGTTCCCGCTTTTCATTCAGTACGGTTGTTTCGGCATAGCTGATCGAGTTTCCCGATCGGATCGCGCGGCCCTCCGCGATCAAAAGTCCGCTTTCGACGGGTTTCAGGTAATTCAGTTTCAGGTCGATATTCACCAGGCCCGAGCCTTCCGGAATCCTCATGAAAACCGACCAGAACGTCGCCGTATCAATCAGGGTTGCCATCACGCCCCCATGAACAATACCGAAAGCCTGGAGATGGCACTTGCCCGTATTCAGTTCAAGAACGGCGCTGTCCAGCGCAATTGACGCCAGTCGCATCGACATGTGATCCGGAAAGGGGCTGACGTTGACGAATTCGATTAATTCACGAATATATTCAGGGTTCGGATTCAACAAGTCATTCTCCTTTATCTCTTGCGCACGATCAGGCTGCCGATGGAGTATCCGGCACCAAAGGAGCAGATCACGCCGATGTCGCCGCTGACAAGATCCTGGTTGTACATGTGAAAGGCGATGATTGAACCTGCGGAAGCCGTGTTGGCATACCGATCCAGCACGATGGGTGCCAAGTCCATGCCGGCTTCCCTTCCAAACAGCCTGTTCGAGATCATGGCGTTCATGTTGATGTTGGCCTGATGCAACCAGAAACGCCTGATTTCCGGGACGGTTAACCCCAGGCTTTCAATGTGGGACCGGAGATGCTGTTCCGCCATGGGGCAGACTTCTTTGTAAACCTTGCGTCCGTTTTGATGGAAAAGCTTGTCCGCACTGAAGGGGTCCACATCGCTGGCACGGCTGAGGATCCCGAAATTAGACCTGACGTTGCTGGAAAATTGGGTCATTGCCTTTGTGCCGAGAATTTCGTAGCTGTGAAGCGACGTGCAGGTGTCGGCCCGTTCCACAATGGTGGCGGTTGCGACATCGCCGAAGATAAAATGGCTGTCACGGCTGCAATAGTCAACCTGGGAGGTTATCAGCTCGGGATTGATCAAAAGGACGCAGCGCGCAGTGCCTGCGGCCACCATCTCATATCCCCGCTGCAGGGCAAAGGTGGCTGCCGAGCAGGCCACCAGCATGTCGAAGCCAAATCCCCTGATTCCCAGTTCGTTTTGTACTTCGATGGCAATAGCGGGGTAGGCACGCTGGGTGTAAGCGCAGGAGACGACAACCGCATCAATGTCGGCGGCGGTTTTATTGGCGGCCTTCATGGCGTCCCGGGCAGCATGAACGGCGATCTCCGCCTGGTTGGAAAGCGAATCTTCCGGTCGTTCCGGTATGGCGGGACGCATTCGTTCAATATCCAGAATGCCATCTTTGACGTAAACATAACGCTGCTTGATGCCGGAAGCCTTGAGAATGAATTCGACCGAAGATTTTTGCATGGCCTCCAGTTCACCGGCCTGGATTGCCGCGGCATGTTCCATATTGTATTTGTCGGTCCAGGCATTATAAGACGTTACAAGCTCTTCGTTGGTGATGATGTGTTCAGGGGTCCAAAGGCCCGTGCCGCTGATGACAACGGCGGGTGGTTTTTCTGATGGCATGGGGTCCTTATTCTTGCTACAAATGCAAAAAACAAATTTACTCATCCGGTAAAAAGAAATGGATAACGGACGATCAAGTGATAATAATGGGTTTTTGTCTAAATTGGGCTGCGATGGAAATGCAAATAGTCCGAATTGGAATGGGGTGGGAATCTCTCCGATTTCGATGCCTTGCGTTTGAAGCGAACAACCCTTAAAAAAGCAATTTATCAGGTTGGGAGATGAAGATCAATAAAATTATCCGTCCTTACTCAACTCCATATCCTGAATGAAAGATCTTGTTGACCAAGCCCAAGCTATTTTTCCCACGATTGAATTTCAATAATATTACCTTCCGGATCACGAAAATACACAAATTTCAAAATTCCAATATTTTCAATTTTCTTCTCGGTGACTTCCCCTAACAACCGAGCTCCATGATTCAAAGCAAGATTTAAGGTGGTTTCAACATCTTCGACTTCAAACGCGATATGTGTAAAACCAGTATGGTTTGCCATTATGGGACGGCATTCATGGGTATCTTCATACGTGAAAATTTCCAGCGTCGGCCCATTGTCGCCATGCCCGGGAAGTAATAAATGAACACCTTCTAATTTGGCCTTTTTTAAACCCGTGGCTTTGTCTAACCAGTCTCCTGAAAGATCGCGTTTCGGAGGTTTCATTCTACAATTGAAGACGGTTATGTAAAAATCTGATAATTGTTTCCAATCTTTTGCAGCAATATTTGTATGTGCAAATCGCATCGGTTTCCTTTCTTAAAGTCCCTTGTATGTGAATCCTGTTAACGATCGAATACATTGACACAAGTACTATATGAAGGCAAGGGCGGAATCGTGGGGGACCAGGATGATTTTGTTCCGGATCCGGAGCAGAAAAAAAACTCATGCACCACCGGCTCTGCTTGAAAATCGTGGAAAAAATTTATTGTGCATAGCATCTTTGAGTTCGTACGAATCTGTGATAATATATTTTTTAGTGTTTTGATCAAGATTTGTTAACATTTAATCAATTCTTAATTGACCCGCGGCGTTTTACCTATACGCCTTTAATCATGTGCAAGGGGATGAAACGCGTGGATTGTTGATTCAAAAAGAAATACCGTCGTGCAGTCCCCAATTTTTACGGACATCAATAATTGAAAAAAACCTATGATCGGATGATGCGATGAAATTATTTCAAAAATTGTTGCTTACGGAACCCCATGTCTGCCCGTGGTGGCTGGCCTATACTTTCGACAATCCGTTTCGCAGGCTGATTCATGATCCGGAGAAGATGTTCAGCCCTTACCTGCGCAGTGGAATGACGGTAATGGATGTTGGTTGCGGCATGGGATTTTTTTCCATCGGCATGGCCCGGATGGTCGAAGATACGGGCAAGGTTATTTCCGTGGATATTCAGCAGAAAATGCTGGATATCCTTCAGAAGCGGGCTTTAAAAACAGGCATCAGGCATCGCATTCATACCCATTGCGCAACCCCGGATGATATCGGGCTGACCCATTATTCCGACAGGATCGATCTGGCGCTGACGTTCTGGATGGTGCACGAGACCCCGCATATTGAAAACTTCGTCGCTGAAATATTTTCCCTGGTAAAGCCCGGGGGGAAATATCTTCTGGCCGAACCCAAGGGCCATGTTTCTCCGGCGCTTTTTCAGCGCATTACCACCGCTGCGGTTCAGGCCGGGTTTCATGTTCTGAATCATCCCCGCATTGCCTGGAGCCATGCGGTCTGGTTTCAAAAATAGCAAAAAGCGAATCGATTTTTCAAAAAAACGGTCACACGCGAAGGTTAATAAACATAATTCTTAAGGTGATGCGTACGATTTAAACATTTCATTTGGGAGTGATCCGGGTGATTTTTGATCCTTGGATACCTATGCCCGCCATTAACCCCTTCTGACCGAAGGTGAAGGCATAAATACCTTCTCGGGCTGTCGTGGTTGTCATTGTTCGCGCCATTCCCTCATCTACGAAGACAACGCTGGGCCCGACACCAATTTCCCATCCGGCACTGTTGTTTAGATACTCCAGAGATGCGGCGTCCATAAAAAACAGGGCATAGCCGAATTTCTGGGCCCCTGCCTGCAATCCATAGGAAGCACTGATGGTATTGTAGTAGTCGGCGGTTTTACCATCCATTCGAAGTGCGCCTTCTCCGTATTGGCCACCAAAAATGAGTCCCACCTTCATGATTTTCGGGAAAACCAGAACAGCTTTTGCTGTTTTAGAAAGATCCATGGCAGCGGGACTACTGGCGTACAGTTTCTTTAGCGCCTTATCAACAGCGCGGTCTAACTTGGCGGTGTCACCAGCCATGACGGGTTGGGTAAAAACAGTAACGGTGAATACCGCCAGCATCAATGCAACAAGAGACAAACGAATCAGGGTACGCATAAAAATCTCCTTTTTTTTATTGATCTTATTCCGATTATTTCGCTTTTAAATATCTCGTATTTCTTTTTCATTATGCGTGACCGTTGTCATCATTGTGCCGGCCCTCCAATGGTTTATCGGAAATAGAGCTGTTGTCATTCAGATACTTTCCCAGTAACTCCAGATGTGCCTTTTCTTCGTTTCCGATACGGTGCAGGATTTTTCGGGTCAGTTCGTTTTTGCTGTCCGCGGCCATGCGCAGATAAAGATCAAGGGCCTGGGTCTCGATCATCATGGCCAGATCGAGATACCCGGGAACATCGTTCAAGAACTGCTGATTTTCCTCCATGAAAGCATTCATATCAATGCCGCCTTCCATCAGGCGGGACCCGAATGTATCCGAATTTTCACCGATCCGTTCCGGCGGCGCTTCTCCGGCCGGAAATGCCAGTGCCAAACGATCTTTTGGCCGCAACTCCAGGAGCGTCTTTTCGTGGCTTTCCTCGGCCTTGATGAGGCCGGTAAGAAGAGCCGAAAGCGCGGCATCGTCTGTTTTGGCCTGGAAGGCTTCGTGGAATTTTTTAAGGCCTTCCTCCATGCGATAGGCCAGCAGGATGATTTCATCCGGAGATTCCTCCCCTTTGATAAAATTCAGGTGAAACTCTCTGGGGCCGGTTGCGGTCCGGTCCTCCCATGCCTGAATACCGCCCTGAAGATGGAAAACATCCTTGAATCCCAGGTTCTTGAGAAGCTGGGAGGCCATGCGGCTGCGGCCGCCCACCGCGCAGTAGACGATGATGGGTTTGGCGACATTCAGTTCTTGCAGCGAATCGGTCAGTTGGGGGAGCGGGATCAATCTGGCTCCCGGAAGGTGTGCCTGCGCATATTCCGCGGGCTGACGCACATCCAGCAGCACGTAATCGCCTTCTGAATGTTCCCGGATAAAGCTTTGAACCTCATCGGAATACAGCGTTTGAACGCCGTCCATGTCCTGTCCCATTCCCATACAGGTCTCCTTTCGGTAAACCGGAATCTTTCGCCTGAACCTATATTCTGATCTCTGATTCCTGGTTATTACGCGTCGATGTCCGCCAACAAAGAGATGATTTTTTCCCGGGCAGCAAGCGCCGTCAGCCAGGCTTCAGGGATGGCCGCAAATCCATGAAACGCCCCGAGCAGCATGCCCGTGATCATGCCCCGGGCCGCTGAATCGCCGCCAGCCATTACGTTTTCGATGAGGGCCTGCTGGAGATCATTTTCGTATCTGGCTACCAGATGAATTACGCCTGGAAAAGCGGCGCCTATCTCGCACATCTGACCGAAACGCTTCATCGCGGTAATCGTGTCTGAAGCGCGGCTTTCGATGCCATCTTTTACCCATGTCTGAAACGGTTCCCGGTTGAATTGCGAAGCCGTTGTTGCTTTGATGGCAGCCACCGGCGATTCTCCACGCAGAATACTGAAAACAACGGCGCCAAAAAATGCCGCGCCGTCAATTACCTGAATGTGGTTGTGGGTCATGGCGGTCTGGATTCTGGCGCTGTTTACCAGTTCATCGCAGGAGCTACGGTATGCGTAGGCCAGCGGAGCCATTCTGGCCGCGCCGCCCAGATCGGTGGATTCCGATCCGGCGGACTCCGGAGTCTTTCCGTCCTTGAAATTGCTCAGCGTTAATCGGGTGGCGTGGTCGACGTAGCCGGCATAGTGCTGCTGATGCGTCTGCCACTGCGCGGCAAAATGCTTCAGGTCGAATCCGCGGCAGGCTGCAAGGGATTCCAGTAAAACCAGCATCTGGTCGCCGTAATGCGTGAATTCTCCCACGTTCTTGGTGGAGTGGTAGGAGTTTTCTCCCGGCTTTTGAAATGTCTCAACCCTTTTGAATGTGGTGGCGATCTGATCCGTGTCGTAGATCCAGTGGGCTCCCAGGGCAAGTGAATCGGCGGCAAAAGAGGCCAGGACCATGGCTTTGGCGTTATCTTGCATCGTATGCGTTCCTTTCACCATTATGCTCCATATGGCGGTTTATCAGGCAGAAGCAAGGCCGACGGCTTTAACGGCCCGGTCTATCTGCTGAATGCGTATGTGAAGGCTGCCGGTCAAACCGATGGACAGACGGATCAGCCCGGGTGACAGCCCCATGCGGTGCTGGTCTTTTGGATCGATTTCCGAAGATGTCGTGGAACTGGAACAGGACATCAGCGTATCAAAATAGCCCAGGGACACCGCAATATATCCGAAATCTTCCTGGTTCTGAAGACAGGAGAGCAGTGCGTCGGCTTTTATCTGATCCCCGCAGTCGATGGTCATCATGCCGCCGTATCCGAAACCGTCGTTCAGCATGCTGCTGAACAGATCATGTTGCGGATGGGTGATAAGGCCCGGATAGCAGACCGGCACGTTGAGGGATGCCAGGTGTTCGGCGATGGCGGCGGCGCGCCGGCCGTGCTCTTTCATGCGAATGGCCAGATGCGGCAGGCGCTGGATCACGTCAAAGGCGACGCGGGGGTCCATGGTGGGACCCAGCAGCATGATGCGTCCGGTGTGAAGGTCCATCAGGCGGTGTATCATGGCCTTGTTGGTACAGATGGCGCCTGCGATCAAATCGCTGGCGCCGTTCATGAATTTGGTGAGGGAATAGACCACGATATCCGCGCCGAGCCTTGCCGGCGATACCAGCATGGGGCAGAAGGTATTGTCCACGACAAAAGTCAGGTTCCGCCGGCGGGCAAGTCCGGAGAGGGCCGGAATGTCAGACACTTTCAGCGTCGGATTTCCCAGGGTTTCCGCGTAAAGGATCCGGGTGCGGTCGGTGATTGCCGCCTCAACCGCGGCAAGATCGCTGATATCCACGAATGCGGCCGTAATGCCGAGCTGGGGCAGCAGTTCCTTTAATAGTGCGTGCGTGCCGCCATAAATCGTGTTGCTGGCTACGATGTGATCGCCGCTGTTGCAGAGCTGAAGCAGCGTGCAGGAAATGGCGGACATGCCGCTTGCGGTGCAGACCGCGGCTTCGGTTCCCTCGATGGCGGCAAGGTAGCGGGCCAGAATATCCACGGTGGGATTGAAATGGCGGCTGTAGAGAAAGCAGCCCCCGTTTTCGGGTCCTCTGATTCCGCCGAATATCTCCGGCATGATCGCCGGATCCATGACCGTGAATGTGGAGGACCTGGCTATGGACGGCGTCACCCCGCCGTGTTCCCCGAATTCCCGTTTTGCCTCAGCCAATGCTTGTTCCGGGCTGTAAGTTTGCATGTGATTTCTCCTTGATACTTTCCGACATTCACAAAAATTGCGTTATGTGTCAAGTCAGAAGATGTAAATCAAAGCCGTGGCCCATTCCATTGGCTCCCCTGAAAGACCGACTCGGTTTTCAAAACCGAGTCGGTCTGCCTCTTGTAAACGGTCTATTGAAATCTTCCACGCCCCTTACGCCTGCGGATCGAAAACCCCGCACTTGCTTTGAAAACGAAATTGATTTACGGTGATCCCCATCATTTATGGTTTTCCACCGTTGGCCGGCGGTTCAAACCGGCCAACCGACGATTTGAGGGAGGGGATATGATTCCAGGATATGCCACGCCCGAAGCAACCGCCGCGCTGCCAGGCAGGCATGCGCCGATGGTTTATGGGTTCTTTGGAAAAACCGGTCTCTTGACCAGTCAGGCGGGCTTCGGGTGTTACCGCATCACGCCGGAAGTCGCCCGTCATCGGCAGAGCCTTCGGCTGGCGCTGGTTTCCGGGATCAATCTGATCGATACCAGCACCAACTATGCCGATGGCGACTCCGAGTCCCTGGTCGGCAGCGTGCTGACAGAGCTCATCGAGGCCGGGGAATTGAAGCGGGAAGAAGTCGTGGTGGTCTCCAAGGTCGGGTATCTCCAGGGCAAAAATTATGCCAGGAGCCAGGCCCGCAGTTCGGCAAACCAGCCGTATCCCGAACTCGTGACGGTTTCGGAAGGACTGGAACACTGCATTCACCCGGAATTCATCGCTTCCCAGCTTACCGAGAGCCTGAATCGACTGGGCCTTGGGACGATCGATGCCTATCTGCTTCATAATCCGGAATATTATCTGGGCTGGGCCCATCAAAGCGGCATGGAACCGGATGAAGCCCGCCGGGAATATCATCGCCGCATCCGGCAGGCGTTTGTCCACCTGGAGTTGGAAGTCGCGCAAGGGCGCATTCGCTGGTACGGCGTCAGCTCGAACACTTTTCCCGTGGCCCGGGCGGATTCGGAGTTTACCGCCCTTTCCGCATTGTGGGAGATGGCAGAAGACATCCATACTGGTCATCATTTCCGCATCATCCAGTTTCCCATGAATCTTCTTGAAACCGGGGCTGTTCTGGTTGCCAATCAGCCGGATTCCAAAACCGTTCTGGAGTTTGCTTTCGATCACTTTCTGGCAGTGATGATCAATCGGCCGTTGAACGCCTTTTCCGGCAATGCGCTGGTCCGGCTGGCCGATCCCGGGGAACCGGAGAGGCTCGCCGACCATCTGATCACGGCGCGAATCGGTGCAGTGGGCGGTTCCGAAGCCCGTTTCTGGCGGCACATCCTTCCGGATCTGGAAATTCCGGACGGGCTCAAGGTCCGCCTCAAAGAGCAACTCTGTATCGCGGACACGCTCAAACATTACTGGCGCAATTTTTCTTCTTACGAACGCTGGCGCCAGACCCGGGACGGGCATTTTAATCCCCGCATAGAAGGCGTGATGGCGTTTCTTCAGCCTCACGCTGCCGGCAACCCGGAGCTGTTGAAATGGATGTCCGCTCATGAAACGGTACTGAGCCAGGTTTTTGAGGCAATCGGGTCATTTTATGCGGATATGGCCAAAGGCAGCATCACGGCGCTGAAACGGGCGCTTTCCAATGCCGATTCCGACTGGGCCGAATCCGGTACCCTCAGCCAGAAAGCCGTTCGGGCCCTGCGGACAACACAGGGAATATCCGTTGTTCTGGTTGGCATGCGCCATCCCGACTATGTGGCGGATGTCCTTGAGGAACTGCGACGCTATTTTCCGGTAACGGATCGCAAAAAATCCTGGCAGGATCTGCGATGAAAGGTGCGTTTGCCTTTAACCCATAAGGGCCGAATATTTTCTTATGGGATGGATGATCATTCATGTTTTCCACGATCAGAACAAAACTTATCGCCATTTTTATTATTCTGGGGGTAATCCCCATTTTAATCGTCGGATATCTGTCCTATCATAGCGCCTCCAATGCCCTTTTGTTTCAAGCCCAGGAGCAGTTGGGCAACGTGGCCGTCAAGACCGCCCAGCAGATCGATAACTTCTTTGAAGAAGCCCAGAAAGACATCGAACTGCTTTCAAAATACCCCTTTATCCAGCTTTCCTTTCTCCAGTTCGAGTTCGGACAAAGTTCGAATACCATCCGGGAAATGCTAAACAACTACGAGAAAAAAAACCTGTACTTCAACCGGATCTATCTGATCAATTCGGATGGAAAGAAAATTCTGGCCGAACCGGAAACACCGGTCGATTCCACCTCCGGTTTTCAAGCTTTCGACTGGTTCAAAGCCACCATCGAAAAAGACATGTATCTGTCCGACCTGATGGTGGGAGACGGATTTTCCACCCCGACCATCATTTTAAGCAAACTGGTCTACGACTTTGAAGATCATACCAAAGTGGTGGGAATGCTCGTGTTCGATATCAAGCTTTCCGCCTTTACCCGCTTTGTGTCGTCCTTGAAATTCGGGGGTCAGGGATATGCCTTCCTGCTGGATAAGGAGGAATATTTTTTATACCATCCCCTCCAGGATCTGCTGACCGCCAGGGATATCATCGAAAGCGGCGATGTGAAACTCAAGCATTTGATGGAACGGATAAAAGCCGGTGAAAAAGGCTCCGGTGATTATCTTCTGGGGGGGATAGAAAAGAATATGGTTTTTACCCCCTGCGCGCATAAAAACTGGAGCGTTGTGATCACTGTTTTAAAATCGGAACTGATGGCCGACATTTTAAAACTGAAACGCCGCATGATCACGTTTGTTTCCTTGATCCTGGGGCTTATTCTGGTGGTCTCCTTTCTGTTCGTCAAAAGCATCACCCGCCCCATCGGTCAGTTGATCACCGGGGCCCGCGCCATCGGAAACGGTGATCTTTACCCCGTCATTGAAATCAAGTCCGGCGATGAACTGCAGGGGCTGGCCAGGGAATTCAATCACATGTCCGCCAAGCTCCAGCGCAGCATGAATGAAATCATGGAACTGACCCGCTTTAACGACGATGTATTAAGGAGCGTCACCAGCGGCATCATCACCATCAACAGGGCTGACAGGATCACTTCCATCAACAGAAGCGCGGAGAAAATTCTGGGATTCATCCGGGAAGAGATAGACCCCGACTCCCTGGAAGCGGCGCCGGTTCAGGTCCGGGGAATCATTACTCTTTTGCAAGAGACGCTTTCAAATAAAAAGAAGGTTCATAACCAGGAAATCCATTTTTTGAGCAGGACCGAGGGGGAAACCGTTTTTATGGAGGTGAACACCTCTTTGCTGAGAAACGCATGTGGAGAGATCATCGGTGCCATCGCGGACATCCGGAACATCACTCGGCGCAAAAGGACAGAGGAGCAAATGGTTCGGGTCGATAAACTGGCGTCCCTGGGAGAGCTCTCCGCCGGAATGGCGCATGAAATCCGCAATCCGCTATCGGGAATGAAAACAAGCGCCCAGTTCCTGGCCACGAAGCTCACGACGGGTTCCGAGGCAATCCTGCTTCAGGGAATTCTCAGCGAGATCGACCGTATCAACAAGATCGTTACGGATCTTCTTAATTTTTCACGTCCCAAACCTCCATTTCCTTCTCCCATCGATATATCCGTCATCCTGGAAAAAGCCCTGTCCATGGTCAGGGAAAAAATCAGGAACTCCCGCATCGAGTTGGTTAGGAGGTACGCGGAAAATACACCCGAGGCCTTGATTGACAAGGAGCAGATTCAGCAGGTTTTTTTGAATCTGCTTCTGAATGCCGTCAAGGCAATGCCCGGGGGCGGCAATCTCACGGTTTCCATCGGAACGATCAGCGGAAGGTCAAAGGTACTCGAGAACATACCCGATCCCGATGCATTAAGTCTTTCCGAATCGATGCGGTTTGTCGTTATTTCATTCAGGGATACGGGCCCCGGCATCAGCCGAAAAGACCTGTCAAAGGTTTTTAATCCTTTCTACACGACCGATCCCAGCGGTACGGGATTGGGATTGTCCATTGTGCAGAAACTGCTGGAAAAAAACAGGGGATATATCAAACTGGACAGCATGCCGGGAAAAGGAACCCAGGTAACCTTGCTGCTGCCCGCGGCGACCCTGCCTCGGGACTAAAAAGGAATGGTTTCATGTTGAATCACAGAATTCTGATCGTGGACGATGAAATCATCCTCTGTCAGTCGCTTAAAATGGCCCTGGAGGATGAAGGTTATCAGGTTGATATTGCCAACACCGGAGAAGATGCCGTCCATAAGGTTTCGGTCTTTAATCCGGGTGTCGTGCTTCTGGATCTGAGATTGCCCGGAATGGACGGTATTCAGGTGTTAAAAAAGATCAAGGACCACAACCCGGAAATCAATGCGATCATGATCACGGCGTATGGGGACACTCAAACCACGGTTGAGGCCATCAAGCTCGGGGCCTATGATTTTATCAACAAGCCTTTCGAGCTGGCGGGACTCAAGGTCCTTATAAAAAACGCACTCGAAAAACAGACGTTGCTGCGCGAGGTTGAATATCTGAGGTACCGGCAGCACAAATTCAACCGGTATTGCGACCTGGTGGGCAGCAGCAGTCAGATGATGGAAATCTATAAGCAGATCGAAACCCTTGCCGGGACCGGGGATACCACGATTCTTATCCGGGGAGAAACCGGCACCGGCAAGGAGCTCGTTGCCGGTGCGATTCACTACAGAAGCAATAGAAATACAGCCCCTTTTATGGAGATCAACTGTGCATCGCTTACCGAAAGCTTGCTTGAAAGCGAGCTTTTCGGCTATGAAAAAGGGGCGTTTACCGATGCAAAACAGCGGAAAAAAGGACTGTTCGAGATCGCGGACGGCGGAACGATTTTTCTGGATGAAATCGGGGAAATTCCCCTGGCCATACAGGCAAAGCTGCTTCGATTCCTGGACAGGAAACAGTTTAAAAGGCTGGGAAGCGGAAGGGATATCAAGGTCAATGTGCGGGTCATTGCCGCGACAAACCGGAATCTGGAAAAGGCGATCGAGGAAGGATTTTTTCGCCAGGACCTGTATTATCGCCTGAATGTGGTTTCCCTGAACCTTCCGCCCCTGAGGGAACGAAAGGATGACATCCTGCTTCTGGCCAATTATTTTCTGGATGAATTCTGCCGGGAGATGGGAAAAACGCCTAAAACACTTTCCCCCCGGGTCACGGATATTTTTATGCATTACCCCTGGAACGGAAATGTCCGTGAACTGCGTAACCTCATCGAGAGGATCGTGATATTTGCAAAGGGCAATGTCATCGAAAAAGATCTGCTTGCCCCCGCCATGTTAAACGGGTGCCCCAAAACAGGCGAGGTCCATACAGGCGAAGACATTTTTCCCAAAGGAAAGTATCTGGATGAAACGCTCTTGCGGTTCGAAAAACAGATCATTCAGGATGCCCTCAGGCAGACCGGGGGGAACAAGACCAACGCCGCGGAGATACTGGGAGTCAGCCGTTTTTCCCTGAACCGCAGGCTGGAAAAATTGTCCATGATTCCAGACAAAGGCTTCATGGAACCCGGCGACACACCTAAGATCCGTACACCGCAATGACAAGGGATGAAACTCAACGCAGATATCGGACAGGCGGAACAGCGGAACGCCATGCCGCCGGTACGAAGACATCAAGGTCAAAAGAAAATTGAGAAGCAACGGAACACGGATATTTTCCTGTTTTTTCCTGATGTTTGGGTTATTCATCTCTTTTGTTCAACCCGCCTTAGCGGATAAAAACTTTCAGGTTGCCATGATTACCTGGCGCGGAGAAACCGATGCCGAACGGGGTTTCATGGAGGGCATGCAGAATAGCGGATATCGTGTCACTTTCCGAAAATACGATGCAAATCAAAACCTGAAACAACTGGAGCGTGTGATTACGGAAATCGAGAATATTCCCTTTGATTTAATCTATGTTTTCGGCACCACGGCCACCCGATGCATTCTGTCCCGGATAAAAAATCGCCCCGTGGTTTTCAATATCGTCAGTCAGCCGGTCGAAACGGGTATCATCAAAAGCTGGGAGAGTTCCGGGAACAACGCCACGGGAGCCAGCAGCATGGTGCCGATCCTTAACCAGTTGAAAGCCCTAAAGAAAGTGGTGGATTATTCGCGGCTTGGAATCATATATAATCCGCTTGAGCCCAATTCGATGATTCAACGCAATATCGTCAAGAATCTGGAGGGGGTTCTCGGATTTACCCTCACGGATTACCGGATATCCCGAAAAAGCGATATCCCGCGGATCATTCCCGGACTGGCCGGACAGGTCGATGCGGTTTACTTGCCTGCGGATTCCATGATCAAATCCCTGGGCAGGGAAATCATGAAACACGTGAATGAACTCAACATCCCTTCCCTGACCGCCATAGAAAGCATGGTGGTGAGCGACAATGCCCTGATGGGGCTCGTCCCCAGTTATTATCGGCTGGGAAGGCTTTCGGCCACAAAGGCCATCCAGATTTTTCAGTCCGTTAAACCATCCGATATCCCATCGGAAACGCTTGATTATTTCCATATTTCAGTGAACATGAACACGGCTAAAAAAATTGGCGTTGATATCCCCATTTCCATTCTGATTATCGCTGACAAGATCGTCAGATAGCTTTTAACTCCGGCTCCGATTGATTTCCGCACGCTCAAGTGAGCGGAAACCGCACACATTGCTGATGCCCCTTTCATCCCGTTGTCACCAACCTGCTTAATTTATTCCTGTTACTTCCGATCAACCGCATTGGCACCCTTGTTGCTCATATATCGACATCACCTGCAAAAGCGTGAAAATCACCATTGTCGGCGGTGCTTAATAAAGAACAATTGATTTCGCATATCAAAAAAAGAAGGAACGAGCATGGATAAAGATTCAGGAAAAATAATGGCTCTGGATGAAGCAATCAGAACATATGTGAAGGATGGCTGTCATATTTCCATCGGCGGATTCACGGTAAATAGAAATCCCATGGCGGCTGTTTATGAAATAATGCGGCAGGGAATAAAAAACCTTCATTGTTATGCCCATTCAAACGGGACCGGCCTTGATGAACTCGTCGGTGGCGGTTGCATCTCCAAACTGGAAATCGCCTATGGCGGAAACGGAAAGGCGGCGCCCACGTGCATCCGGTTCCGATCGGCCATTCAGAAAGGCAGGATTCAGTGCGAGGATTATTCAAATTACCATATGTCCCTTCGTTTCCATGCCGGCGCCATGGGCGTTCCTTTCATCGCCACAAGATCGGGTATGGGCACGGATATCGTCGAGAAATGGGGATTTTCAAGGCAAATGCGGGAAAGTGATCCGTTATTGCCCGATAAGAAACTGGAAGTTATGGATAATCCCTTTAAGGGCTGGGGGGGTGCTTCCAAGGTTCTCCTGGTTCCGGCGATCAATCCCGATGTCACGATCATCCATGTCCAGAAAGCGGATAAATTCGGTACATGCCGGATGGAAGGCCTGAGCTTTTGTGATACGGACCAGGCAAAGGCCGCAAAAAATGTCATCGTCACCTGCGAGGAGATTGTTGATACGGAAGCGCTGAGAACAACGCCCGAATCCAATCAACTTCCCTTTATCCATGTGTCAGCCGTCGTTCCTGTTCCCTACGGCGCTTATCCGTCCGCCTGCTATCGTTATTATGATTATGACCCCCAATATCTGAGCCAGCATAGCAAATTTGCCAAGGATGATGGACTCTACCAAGCGTATCTGGATAAATTTGTTTACGGCGTCAAAAACCATGACGGCCTGCTGAATCTGATCGGCAAGGAGCAGTTGTCCCGGATTGCCGCGGACAAACGAACCGGATATGCCGCCAATCTGGACAGAAGATAGAATCCATCGGAGGAGAAGCAATGAATTATACGTTAAAAGAAATGATGACCATCATGGCAGCCAGAGAAATCCGCGACGGCGATATCGTCTTTTGCGGCACGGGCATTTCCATGGTAGCAGCCATGGCGGCCAAACATATCAACGCGCCGAACAGTATTACATTTTTTGAAACAGGCGCCATCGATTCGAAACTGGAAGAAATCCCCATGGCTGTAGCGGATTCGCGGGTCATGTTCGGCGCGGCTTCAAACGGCGGTCTTCTGGATGCTTTTGCTACCATGCAAAACCGCATCACCGGAGATCACGTCATCGGCATCCTGGGTGCCGCGCAGGTGGACAAATACGGAAACCTGAATTCGACCTGCATCGGCGATTATTGCAGTCCGGAAACCCGTTTTTCCGGGAGCGGCGGGGCGTGCGATGTCGCGTCCTTTGTCCCGAGATGCATCATTTTCATGCAGCATGAAAAGCGAAAATTTCCCGTGAAGGTCGATTATCTCACCAGCCCGGGTTATCTCGACGGGCCCGGCGGGCGGGAAAAAGCGGGCCTTCTGCCCGGCGGGCCCACGGCGGTCATCACGAACATGGGCGTGATGCGTTTCGATGATGAAACCAAGGAAATGTATCTGGCAAATTATTATCCGGGAATAACGCCCCAGAAGATACTCGATAACATGGAATTTTCCGTGGACGTATCAAAGGCCGTCGAAGCATCGCCTCCGACGGAAAGGGAAATAAAAATATTAAGAGAGAATGTTGATCCGCAAAAACTGATTCTATAGCTCGCTCCATGAAACGGGGGTTGCCTGACGGATCGATACCGTTTGCATGATTGCGAGACGGCTTTTTTGTGGGAGGGAATGCGAAGCAAGATACTTATGGAATAACGATGATGAACGCTATGCTGCAGAACAAAAAGGGGAGGACACAAGGATGACGGCAACGGATTCGAAGGACAAAATGAGCAGGGAAGGAAAAGTAATTGTAACGGCCATTTGTGTTGGATTGATTGTTGATGGCATGGATCTGCAGATGCTGGCGCTGGCCCTGCCCAGTATTATGAAAGAATTAAAAATCTCCAATGTGGTCGGTGGGGCAATCGCTACCCTGACGCTGCTTGGAATGGGAATCGGCGGCAGCATGGCAGGCTGGCTGTCCGACCGGATGGGACGAATCAGGGTTACGTTCTGGGCCATTTTTCTTTTCACTGCCGGTACCGGACTGATTGCGGCCTGTCAAAGCTACTGGCAAATCGCCCTGATCCGCTTTATCTCCGGATTCGGGATTGCCGCGGTCTACAGCGTCGGTCTGACCCTGGCATCCGAGTATATTCCAACGAAAATACGTTCAACCCTCATGGGCATCATGCAGGCGGGCTGGTCTTTGGGATATGTTATCGCCGCAATGCTTTCCACCTATGTATTGCCGAATCTGGGTTGGAGATCGCTGTTTCTTTGCGCGATCCTGCCTGGAGCCGTGACCCTTTGGATGCTGTGGGGCAAGAAGGATTCGCCGAGCTGGCTTGCAAACCGCGATGCAATCCGAAAATCCGGGATTAAACAGAAAAACGAGTTTGCCAGGATCTGGGCGGATAAATCGGTGCGACGTACATTCATCGCCTGGTCTCTAACCGCGATCGCCCTTCAGTTCGGATATTACGGAGCCAACACCTGGTTGCCGAGTTATCTGGTCAAGGACCTCGGGGTCAATCTGAAAAATATGGGCTGGTTCATCGCCGCAACCTACACGGCCACCGTGGCTGGAAAAATTCTGGCCGGCTGGCTCGGGGACGTTTTCGGCCGGCGCATCATCTGGGTGATCGGCGGAATCGCCACGGCCGTGACGCTTCCCGCGATCATATACTTTGCGACACCCGGCAACGTCGCCTATCTGCTCCTGGTTTTCGGGCTTCTCTTCGGCACGCCTTACGGGCTTAATTCCCAGTATTTGTCCGAGAGCTTTCCCACATCGATTCGCGGGACGGCAGTCGCAACGGCATATAACATGGGCCGAATCGGATCAATGGTTTCACCGCTGATGATCGGGTTTGTCTCGGTTCAATACAGCATTGCATTCGGAATCTCGCTGCTAGGCATTGCTTACGCAATCTGCGCGGTGATTCCCGGCATTTTTATCCCCGATAAAATGTATGATCCCAGAGCCGTAACCGCTACAAGCGCGGATATTAAGGCCGCAGCCGTTCCAGGTGCTGATCGTGATCCCAGGGCCGTAACCGTTGGAAGTGCTGCCGTGGAAACAGCATAATTTCCGAAGGCAGGATGCCGGCGATCGGATCGCGCGCATCCTGCCTTCATTATTGATGTTCTTTTTGAATCAACTGCAGCAGTTCTTCGGCGGATATTCTGCCGGAAACATCCCCGCCTTCCAGCAGGGTTCTGGCCAGATTCCGCTTGTGCCGGTGCAGGGCAACGATTTTTTCCTCAATGGTGTTTCGGGCGACCAGGCGATACACGGTTACCGGCCTCTCCTGGCCGATGCGGTGGGCCCGGTCCGATGCCTGCGCTTCCACGGCCGGGTTCCACCAGGGATCCATGTGAATGACATAATCGGCTGATGTCAGATTCAGGCCCAGCCCCCCTGCTTTCAAACTGATTAAAAACACATCCCCATCGCCGGCTTGAAAGGCGTCGATTTCTGATTTCCGATCCCGCATGGCGGTCCGCCCATCCAGGTATCGGTAGCCGATCCGTTTATGATCCAGGAGTTCCCGGATGAGGGTCAGATACCCAACAAACTGGCTGAAAACCAGCATCTTGTGACGGTTCTCAAGAAGGTCCGAAACGAGCCTTTCAAAAAGATCCAGCTTGGCGCTGGGAATGCGGCTGGCAGGCTGGATCAGCCGGGAATGGCAGCAAGCCTGCCGGAGTTTGGTGATTTCGCCGAACACGCGGAACTGGTAATCCCGTTTCGCGTCGGTTCGGCTGGTTTCGAGCTGCTTGAGGCAGTTTTTCCGAAGCGATTCGTAAAAGGCGGCTTCTCCCGGATAAAGGTCCACCTGAAGCATGATTTCTGTAAGGGGGGGAAGCTCTGCCAGGACCTGAGACTTCATCCGGCGAAGTATAAAGGGTTGAATGATTTTTTTAAGGCGGTCCCGGGTCTCCGAATCCTGCTGTTTTTCAATGGGATCGATAAAGGTATTGAAAAAATGCCGCGGCGATCCCAGCAGTCCGGGATTAATGAAATTGAACAGCGTGAACAGCTCTCCCAAATGGTTTTCAATCGGTGTTCCGGTTGTGATGATTCTGAATTTCCCTTTCAGGGTCATGGCTGCCTGAGATCGTTTGGCCTTCATGTTTTTAATCACCTGGGCCTCGTCCAGGACCACCGTTTCCCAGGTTCTTGACGATAACAGACCGGACGCATGCGTCAGCAGTCCGTAGCTGACCACCAGGACATCCAGGGGGGTCATGTCCCGAATGGCCGTTTCCCGATGCTGATCTTCCAGTCGAACCACGTTCAGGGCAGGCGCAAACCGGTGAATTTCATCAATCCAGTTCAAACAGACAGAGGCTGGAGCGATAACCAGGGAAGGGCCGTTTGGCGCGCGCTCCAGAAGGATTGCAAGAACCTGGATGGTCTTCCCCAGGCCCATGTCATCCGCCAGACAGGCTCCGACGCCCCAGAAGGATAGACGGGACAGCCAGGTGTAGCCTTCAATCTGGTATTCCCTGAGCGTGGCTTTCAGGTCCTTTGGGATTTGAGGGCTGTGCGTGCTACCGCCCTTAATGCGGTCAAGCTGGGTTCGCCATTTTTCGTCGGTTTCAAGGTGAGTCAGGTTCTGTGTCAGGCCGTCAATCGTTAGCGCGGCAGCCGGATGAAACTGGAGCGCCCGATTTCGAAGCTCGGTAAAAGTTGAAATGGCTTTCAACTGGTTTTTCAAATCTTCGGTCAATGCCAGAAACTGACCCTCTCCAAGAGGCACAAACCGCTTGTGGATCCGGGGAATCAAGGCAATCACATCCTTTAATTCAAGAACCAGGGCGTCATCCACGACCAGTTGCCCGCTGATTTCAAAGCAATCGGATTTGCCCCTTATTCTCACCCTGAGATCCGAAACCGAGGTTTCCCGGGTGACGCGCAGTTTTTCGCCTTCGGGCCATTCCACGATGATTCGGCCCTGCTGTTGAAGCGCGTTGAGATCAAAAAGAATATCCAGAAAAACATAGGGGTCGGCGATCATCCAGTGCCAGTTTTGATTCGGAAATTGTGAAAGCGTCTGGCAACCGGCCACGACATCGCGGGCGTTTTCCAGTTCCTGAACCCGGTTCCGCTGAATCTGGTACGACTGGCCGTCAATGTCGGTGACAACCGTTTCAGTGCCTTCTCCGGGCTTTAGTTTGAACCCTCCCCGAATGAACGGCTGCACAAAAATCTCCACCCTGAACCCCGATGGAAATGATGTCAGGTGAATATGCGGCAACGGGTCCGGATCGATCCCGATCATGGATGCGGCAGCTTCGCTGATGGCTGAATGCACCGTAATCACGGATGACATGGCGGCAATGGCCTTTAAGACATCCTTTTTGGCTGAAACCGGAATTAGAAGCCCCTTATTGCCGACAATCCTTGCAATGCGCTGCTGTTCGGCGTTCAGGCAGACAATACTCAGGCGGTTGGGAGCCGTTTCCCGGGTAACTGCAATGCGGTGTTCGATCATCATCGGGGAGAATTTCATGATGAGCGATGCGTCCAGGGATTCTACAATGATTTTAGGCTCTCCCCTGACAATTTCAATTGGAAATGAAGGTTGGTCGTGCAGAAAAACCAGGGGATGCCCAATCAGTGCCGGAAGCGCCTTGTCCCAGTCAAAAAAATACTGATAAACGCGGGAATTGTGTTTGACTTTTTGAAGACAGGCGCAGAGGATTTGATCTTGCCGGGTCAGATAATCAATTTGGGAATTGTTGTATAATCGGGCCAGCGGAAGAATTTTCCCCGGGGACCATGTTCCGGAAGTCATGCGTTTCTGCTCTCTGGGGAGGAGTTCAATGCTCTGATCCTTCAGGCGAATCGCCCATGCCAGTCGAAGCGACCCAGGTTTCAAGCTGTTGGGCGATGTTGAATTCAGAGAATAGGTGAGGGCATGAAGCCGGGTTCTCCAGGGCTCCTCCGGTTCGATGATGCTCAGAATGGAGTGAATACCATTTTCAGCCTGAACGCATCGGGCATAATCCATCCGCTCTTCATCCGGTGTTGTTGACGCATTCAAAAGCACCGCGCATTCCATTGCCAGCCAGTGAAGTCCGGCATTTTTTGCCAGGTTGAACAGTTGGGATAACCGTTCAAGGGAGGTTGAAGAAAGGGTATGGGTGATGCCATATTCCGTAAGGGCTGAGAAATATGCTACCAGTGGGTTGTTGACGGTCTGGATTCCGGAAAGAATACCATTGGCAGTATCCGTTTCAAATTTCTGAATATGGCCGATGGCGTTCAGCAAAGCAAAAAGGGTTTCCAGGACATTTCCTTGGTATTTGTTGGATCGGGCGGCTTTCAGGGCGGCTTCCATCTTTTCAAACAGAACGCTCCCCGCCTGCCTTAAAAGGGATAGAATATAAAATACCCCTACCAGACCCTTAAAATAAGCAGTCTTGTTTTTAGTGTATTTTTGAAGATGCTCCAGATCCGTCTCAAAAAGCTGAACAGCGGTTTGCGCCTGATCTTCAAGAAGACAGGCCCAGCCGGAAAAACCTCCCAGAAGCGGCGATGCGTCGGTTTCAGAAAGAAGATCCCGGACGGCTGCCGTTTGAGCGCCAAGAAGCAGTCGCGTCAGAAGATGAGAATAAAATTCCGCCTTTTCGCTCTCTGACAGATGATTCAGAAACTCAGTGCTGAGGCTGTATTTCAGGGCATCGGTATCCGGTTCCAGATGAGACAGGGTGTGTGAAAATATGGCGATCAGTGCCCGGACCCGGACATCCATCGGCAAAAGCCTGAACCAGTCGGGATCAAATGGATTTTGAAATATCTGGACAAAGGGATCAATATAATTTGCATCCAGTGCATACTGGGATGTCAGTTGCCGGTAACACTCCAGATAAACCGGGGGGGTTCCCGTGTAGATCCCGATGCGAAAATCCCGCATCAGGCGATAGGCGTGCTGCTCTGAACCCGCGGTATATCGATGATAATCGGAAAACGGCATGATTTCATGAACCGCATGGATCAGGTCCGGGAAATAGGCCGTATCCGAATGCCCGGCTGCCTGGCGTATCGCCAGCTCCATGAAATCCGGATGGCACTGCCATTGGTCCGTAAGAAGATCCATCTCATGAATATGATGTAATATCGGCCTGATATCCTTTAAAGAAGTGATATGGGGATATTGGGTCGTCAGGTGGGTTTTCCGGAAACAACTGTAAATAACCGGCTCTGTCGTGGGTTCGTGGATAACAGAGCAAAGGTGGATCAGGGACTGCTCAAGGGAGGAGAGACGCTGGTAAACGTTTAAAAGGTTTTTACGGACAGCGTCACGTTCAGGCATGAAAATATCCCTTGATCTTGAACATTTTTCTTTGCCATCAGCATCATTTGATGTTGAAAAATCTTGAGAAAAATCCGGCTTTGGGCACGTTTACCGGAGAGATCAGATCCACCTTGCCCACTGCGTCCTTGTTGAAGCGGATGACGATTTCGCCGAGGCGTTGGCCTTCCTTGATCTCTCCCTTAATCTGGTCGGGAAGGTCGAACTCCTTGGAAAGCTGTTTTTTCTTATCCCTGGGCACCGGATAGAAAAAATCAGTTGCAGCCACCGGCTTGAGGCTTTTTTGTTTACCGTCCGGAAGGCTGACGTCTTTATCCACGCTGTCGCCTTTTTTGATCACCGTTATCATTTCATACTGGGAAAAATACGTTTTCAGCTTATTTTCGGCAAAGCTATCCCGGATTTTGGCAGCGGAACTGCCCATGACCACGGCGATGAGGCGAAGGTTGTTTACCCTGGCCGTGGCAGCGATGCTGTAGCCGGCCTCTCGAAAAAAGCCGGTCTTGAGGCCATCCATGCCGGAAAAACGGTTCATCAGCCGGTTGTGGTTCTGCATGATCAGGGTGTTGTTCCTGAAAGGCGCGGTTTTAAGGGATGTCCATTCCAGGACTCCGGGATGAGCGAGCAGATATCCGGCCAGAATGGCAAGATCCGCGCAGGATGTCATATCCGGATTCTGGCCCTGGGAAGGCGGCAGGCCGTGCATGGAGTGAAAACGGGAATCGGCCATGTTGAGAGATCTGGCCTTTTCGTTCATCAGATCGACGAAATTCTCCCGGCTGCCGGCCACGAATTCAGCCACGCTATAGGCCGCATCATTGGCTGATGCCACCATGACGGCCTTCATCATCTCATCCAGGCTGAACGTCTCGCCCGGCTTGAGGTAAACCTGGCTGCCGCCCATGGCGGCTGCTTCCTGGGATACGGTCACCCGGTCATCGAGCTTGATCTGGCCGCTTTCCAGCCTCTCCATCACGATGGCGGCCAGCATCAGCTTGGTGATGCTGGCCGGGGGCAGGGGCTGGTGAATGTTTTCGCCCTCCAGCATCTTGCCGGTCTGTGCTTCCACCACGATAAAAGCCTTGTAGGGCACCGGCGGTGCTGGTGGAGGTTTTTGAGCGGAGGCCTTTGTGGGAGGCGGAGTTTGTTTGGCGGTTTTGGCCGGAGACGCCGCTTTTTTCGGGGCGGTCTTGCCGGAGGCTTTGGTGGGCGCGGTCGGCTGTTTATTCGAGATGGCCCAGGCAGGGGTTATCACGAAAGTAGCCATCAGAAGGGCGATAAAATATTTTTTCATAAGAACCTCTTTATCCGATCATTAAGGCTGTATTATGAATACCATAGGATATGACACACAGAGAGTCAAGGGTAAATAGGGGCACTGAGAACCGGCGCTTTCAGGCCGATAATGGCCACGAGCCCTTTTTTTTCGGTCCGGCTTGCAAATATCTCTTCGGGGCCGGCATGACCGCAGCGGAGCGGGGTCGATGTTTAAAAAGAAAAGGAGAAGCAAGCACATGAAAACATGCAGACAATCGATTTATCTGGCCGCACTTCTTCTGGCCACGGTGTTGGCAGGAGGCTCGGCAGGCGTTGCACCGGCCCAGGCGTTCGACCAGAGGCATGAGAGCTATGACAGGGTTTTGAAGAGATACGTTGCAGATGGCCGAGTGAACTATACCGGCCTGAAAGCTGATTCCACATCGCTGGAACCGTATCTGGACAGCATCGCCGAAGTTCCGGAAGAACAGTTCATTTCATGGACGGAATCCCGGCGACTTGCGTTCTTGATCAACTTCTACAATGCAGCCACTTTGAAAAGGCGAGCGCGCGGTCGCGAAATTTTCGCATGACATATGTCTCCTCCACGGACAGTGATTTTCTATCGGCTGGAGGGTACGCGTTCAAATACCTGGATTACGACTGGTCGTTGAACGAGAAGTAGAAAAACAGTCCGGGAACAAGCAATTAATGGGTCGATCATGGGAGGATATAAATGCCAAATGGTGAAAATGATCAAAATATATTGAATCCGTGGGACAAGCACAATCAACAACTGGCGTCGCACGTTCATCCGATTGGTTGGAAGAATCCGAAACCCGCATCCTGCTACAATCTGGTTGTCATCGGTGCGGGGACGGCAGGACTCGTATGCGCGGCGGGAGCAGCCGGCCTGGGGGCAAAGGTTGCGTTGGTTGAGCGTCACCTGATGGGGGGCGACTGCCTGAATGTCGGCTGTGTGCCGTCCAAGGCCTTAATCAGCGCATCCCGCGCTGCCGCTGCCGTGCGGGATTCCGGAGAGTTCGGGGCTTGCATTCCGGATGGCGTGAAATTTGATTTCAAAAAAGCCATGGAACGTATGCGCAGACTGCGGGCATCCATTGCCCCGAACGATTCCGTCAAGCGGTTCACCGACCTGGGAATCGATGTTTTTATCGGATCGGGGCGATTTGTCGATTCCAGTACAGTTGAAGTCGGGGGCGAGCGGCTGTTCTTTAAAAAGGCGGTCATTGCCACCGGCGCACGGGCTGCGGCACCGCCCATCGAGGGTTTGAACGAAGTTGCGTATCTGACCAATGAAACCATTTTCTCACTTACCGAACTGCCCAAACGGCTGGGTGTCATCGGCGCAGGACCCATCGGCTGTGAAATGGCCCAGGCATTTGCCCGCTTCGGCTCGGAAGTGTTTCTTGTAAAAACCATTAACGGCATCCTTCCAAAAGAAGATCGCGATGCATCCCACATTGTTTTAGAATCCATGCTTAAAGATGGGGTAAAGCTTCTTTGCTGCGGCAAGGCATTAAAGCTGGCCAAGGCCAATGGGAATAAAATCCGTCTTTTCGAGGAGTCTCAAGAAAATGGTTATGATCAAGTCGTTGATCAGCTTCTGGTTGCTGTCGGCCGTGCGCCAAATGTCGATGATCTGGGTCTGGAAAAGGCCGGTGTCGCCTTCACCCGGAAAGGCGTCCAGGTCAATGATCAGCTTCAAACAAGCAACCCCGACATCTACGCGGCCGGCGACATCTGCTCCCCGTATCAATTCACCCATGCAGCCGATTTCATGGCCCGCATCGTGATTCGAAATGCCCTGTTCCTTGGCCGGGCCAGGGCCAGCGCGCTGACCATTCCCTGGTGCACCTATACGGATCCCGAAATCGCTCATGTCGGGCTGTATGAGAAACAGGCCAGGGACCAGGGGATGGAGATCGATTCATTCACCCGCGAATTGGCCGATGTTGACCGCTCCGTTCTGGATGGCCGTACCAACGGTCTGGTGCGCGTGCTGGTTCGTAAAGGCACGGACAGGATAATTGGCGCAACGATTGTTGCATCCAATGCCGGAGATATGATATCCGAGATGACGCTGGCCATGACAAATGGCCTGGGCCTCAGGCAAATTGCCGCAACCATTCATCCCTATCCGACCCAGGCCGAAGCGATCCGGCAGGTTGCCGATGCGTACAATCGCACGCGGCTGACCCCGAGGGTCAAGGGTCTTTTTTCAAGGTGGATGGCATGGCAGCGCCGCCCGTAAGGAAGAGGTCGACTGATCAACAAAAGCTTAGAAAGGGGATAACATGACGCAATCTTATTATGAGCCCAAGGACCTGGCCGACTTTCCGAATATCGGCGAGTTTGCTCCGGAAGAAGCGAAAAAATTCTTTGATTATTACGCCAAAGCCACCGGCCCCGGTAAATTGACGGAGCGGGAAAAGGCACTGATCGCTCTTGTCGTTGCGACCGTGCGGCATTGCCCCTATTGTATTGACGCCTACACCAACAAATGCCTTTCGCTGGGGGTGGATAATGACGAGATGATGGAAGCCGTCCATGTCGGCGCTGCCATGGTGGCCGGCGATGTTCTGGCTCACGCGACCCAGATCCGTAAAATCATCCGGAAAAAAGGAATGTAAGGCCGATGTCGAGACAGATGGCGCTCTTATCAGGTAATTGCGGCGGAGAATCGTTTCCCTCGGTTATCCGGGAATCAGGGATTTGTCCCTTGCGCGCGGACGGGATCGAGATTCTCCAGATCAATGTCACCCGGCAATGCAATCTCAGTTGCAGACATTGTCATGTGGAGGCCGGTCCGGACAGAAACGAGAGAATGGACCGAAAAACCCTTGAACTCTGTCTTCTGGCAGCCGATACGCACCCTATCGGGACCGTGGATATCACCGGCGGCGCGCCGGAGCTTCATCCGGATCTTCCCTGGTTTCTGGAACAGGCCGTACGGCCCGGCCGAAAGGTCATTGTCAGAAGCAATCTCGTCATCCTCCAGGATTTGAAATATGCTTTTTACCTGGATCTTTATGCCCGCCTGGGTATCGAAGTCGTGGGTTCCGTTCCGGACTATCGGATGGATCGGGCCGAACGCCAGCGCGGGAAGAACACATTTCTGCAGGCCATTGCATCCATTCGCGAGCTGAACCAGAGAGGGTATGGCATGCCGGGAAGCGGGCGGATACTGAGCCTTGTACACAACCCGTCCGGCGCCTATCTGCCCGCGGGACAGGCATCCCTGGAACACGAGTACCGGTTTCGGCTTCGGGAAGCGTATGGAATCGAGTTCAACCGCTTATTCTGCCTGACGAACTGTCCGGTGGGTCGATATCTGGATTATCTGGTCAACAGCGACAATTTCGATGATTATATGAGTACGCTCAGACATGCCTTCAATCCTGCGGCGGTGCAAAATGTGATGTGCCGGACCACGCTGTCCGTGGGATGGGACGGGCGCCTGTTTGATTGCGATTTCAACCAGATGCTGGATCTGTCGGTGAACTCCGGCGCTCCGAAGCATATCCGTGATTTTGATTTCGATAAGCTGGCGAGCCGGGAAATCATGATCCTGGATCATTGTTTTGCCTGTACGGCCGGCGCAGGGTCATCCTGCCAGGGGGAGCTGACCCCCGCATAGGAGCCGGACAGCCGGGAGAGTCACACATCACAAATTCATGCAGCCCTGTTTGCCAGGACGTCACGGATCACGCTGTCAAGCTCTTTAAGCTGATAAGGTTTTTGCAGAAAGGCATGGGGCCGTTCGATATGATCGCCGACCATCACGCTGGCCTTATTGTCGCCGCTGGAAAGAATAACCGGAATTTCGGGCGAAAGCTTGCGAAGGGCCGCCAGTGTCTCCCACCCGTTCATGCGCGGCATGGTCAAATCGCAAAGTACGCAGTGAATTTCATCCTTGTTGAGTTGAAACACCTCCACGGCTTCGGCTCCGTCCTTTGCTTCACATACCGCAAAACTCAGGTGTGTGAGCATGCGCCTTGCCATATTGCGCACCATTTCCTCATCTTCAACCAGAAGAACCGTGCAGCCGTTTTCCATCTTCGGGGCCGGATCCGCTTTTTTCGGCCGGAGAGAGGCTTCTTCGGATGACACCGGAAAATAGACTCGAAAAATGCTTCCTTTGCCCGGTTCGCTCTCCACCGTGACAGCCCCGCCATGGGCCCGTGCAATCCCCAGAACCACGGGCAGGCCCAGACCTCTTCCGGTGAACCTGGTGGAGAAAAAGGGGTCGAAGATCTTCTCGATATCATTTTCCGCAATCCCGCAGCCCGAGTCCGCCACCTCCAGGCAGGCATAGTCCGTATCCCGGGGGTGCCAGCCTATGGGAAGACGGCGCGCGGGATGAATGCTCGCGCCGGAAACCGTTTTGATGGTCAGGTGAATCGCATTTCGGCCATCAGCGATGGCCTCCCGGGCATTGGTGACCAAAATGCCCAAAACCTGCTGGATCTGGTTCCCGTTTGCTCGGATCTCCGGCTCGGAAGAAGGAAAATCGGTCTCTATGATCAGCTCTTTCGGCATGGCGGCCCGAAGCATGGGAAGACTTTGGCGGCAGGCGTCGGAAAGTTTCATCTGCTCCTGCTCGACATTTGTCAGTCCGAGGTAGGTTCGCATCAGAACGCTTACATTCACGGCTTTGCGCGCCGCTGTCAAGGCCGAGGTCAGGATCAAGCTGGGGTTTTTACCCTGCGTCAGGTCGTTCAGTGCCAGTTCCAGATTTCCCATCACCGCCTGGAACTGGTTGTTGAAGTGATGGGCAATGGCCCCTGCCATGCGGTTCAGGCTTTCAGTCTTCTGGAGTTGCCGATTCTGTACCTCAATTTCGGTATTCAACGCTTCCGTCCGTTTACGCCCGGAGATATCCCGCGACACTCCATGGACGCCGGTCCATACGCCCGAAGTATCCCGTAGCGCCTTTGCAATTACTTCCATCCAGACGGTGGAGCCGTCCTTTTTGTAGTATTCTACCTCGAAAGTGACGGACCGGTCCGGATCGGAGGATTCCTTTTCATCGCGCCGAAGTTCTTCAAGGATTATCTCTTGGACCCTTTGAAAAGACTCCGGCGTCATTGTTTCCTCCAGTGTTTGTCGTTTTCGCTCTTCAGGCGAAAACTCAAGCACTTTTTCGATCGACTGGCTCACATAGGTGATTTTAAAATCCCGATCAAGAACCCAAACAATGTCGTCCATCATTTCGGCAAGAAACCGGAATTTTTCCTCGCTTTGGCGCAGCTTTATGGCAGTCTGGCTGGACCGCAACAAATATCGAACGTGATGCCCCAGCGTTGTCCAGTTCACTGGTTTGGTGATAAAGTCCGTTGCTCCCGATTCAAATGCCTGTTCAATGGATTCGGTGTCTCCCAGACCCGTGAGCATCAGAATCGGCGTAAACGCGGCTTTTGGATTTTGACGAATTTGACGGCAGACTTCAAATCCGTTCATGTCCGGCATCAACACATCCAGGAGCACCACATCCGGCAGCAGCGATGAATAAATTGAAATGGCTGTTGCACCGTCCGCTGCCTCCTCGATTCTGAAACCGTTCGCTTCCAGAGATGCCCGCTCCAGCATTCTCGTGGTGGCATCATCATCCACCAATAGAACCAGTGGTAGAATTTGGTTTGATTTTCTTTCTGTCATTTTTGCCTCCAATGACAAGCGGTTCACGACCAGAACCGATCAATTCTGATTCGGGGCCTGATTTAGAGCATTAATATAGGTTTCCAAAGCCGCGGCCACCATTCAGAACGCCGCTGACGCTTCGTCCAAAGGGAACAAACGGTTAGATCCTTTATCCATGCGTTTCAAACTCATGAGTTCCGTAGCCTTTTCTTTATGCGATATTTGTAAATTCAGTGATGTGAAAGGGGTGGCGGTGAAGGTCCTCACACCAGCCGAAGGGGTCTTTGTCCAGGCTTGTCGATCTTCGTTTCCTTTTTTACCGTTGCCGTTGCTTCCAACGATGGCAAGCAGATCTTCAACGAACTCCTGCATCAGATTTGCCTGCGCATTCATCTGTTCGGAGGCGGCCGCATTTTCCTCGGCATTGGCCGCATTCTGCTGAACCACCTTGTCCATTTCAGTAACGGCCTTGTTAACCTGATCGATTCCCTGCGTCTGCTCTTTGGAGGCCGTGGCAATTTCACCGACAAGTTCGGCAACGTTCGAAGCAGTGTTAGCCATTCTTACAAAATCTTTATTTGTCTTTGAAACCAGTCCGGATCCATCCTTAACATTCTTGATGGTCATCTCGATGAGATCGGCAGTATTCTTGGCGGCATCCGCTGCCCTCAGAGCGAGATTCCTGACTTCATCGGCCACCACGGCAAAGCCCGCTCCCGCATCGCCGGCCCGAGCCGCCTCAACCGCGGCATTCAAGGCAAGAAGGTTGGTCTGGAAAGCGATCTCATCGATACTTTTAACGATTTTGGAGGTATCTTCACTTGCTCTACTGATTTCCTCCATGGACCGGGTCAGTTCTCTCATGGATTCGTTGGCCTGGGCGACGACCTGGGCGGCTTCCTTCATGTGGGTGTCCGCCTGACCGGCATTCCGCGCATTCTGCCGGGTCATGCCGGATATCTCCTCGAAGGAAGAAGAGGTTTCCTCGATGGCGGCGGCCTGCTGGCTCGCTCCTTCAGCCAGGGACTGACTTGCCGAAGAAATCTGGCTCGATGCCGAGGCCACTTGGTCCGCACCGCTGTTAAGGCCATCAATGATCCGACGAATGGGGACGGTGATGGAGCGCGTTATGAAAAACCCGAGGATAAGAGCCAGGAGCACGCCACCGACTGCAGCCACAAGTGAAACGGTCTTGAGAAGGTTGGCCTGTTCATTGGCGGTCTTGGTGTTGTCTGAGGCGATATTCCGGTCGATCTCCACCAGCTTTCCTAATAACTCGATCGCAGCCCGCTGTTTTTGCACCACGGAACCGAGAAGCAGTTCCTCCGCCTGATCATGCACATCGATGGCATCATCGGCGAGTTTGCGCATGGCGTCGAATGCGGTAAATGTATTTTTTACAGCCGGTTCCATTTCCTTAGTGTAAACTTCCAGGGCGTCCGCGCTCTTGCCTTCCTGTAGCAGCCGCTTAATCTTGCGTACCGCCTCGTGGAATTGTTTGTGCGGTTCGATTGTGGACTGTAACCGCTGGTTCAAATCCGAATTGTCGGATTTGAAGGACGGGATCCATTTGCCGAAATTGCAGGCCGACGGGTCCTCGCCGCCTTCAAACTGCTCCCCGGAGAGAATCATGTGCAGCACCTTCTCGTTCAGCTTGTGATGGTCCCCGCGGAATAACTCCAGATTCCTGCCAAGGGCCACGGGGTCGGAGACGCCAAGACGATCCAGGTCCTTGGACGCGGCAATGTACTTGTTGTTTTCTTCGTGAAAGGCGTTCCAGGCAGGCACAAACCGCTTCCAGACCGCTTCTTGTTCCCTGGTCTTCGGCATCGCTTCGTAAAATTTCCACGGTTTTTCATGGCCCTCGCGCACCTTGACCAGGTTGTCGTACTGCTGCTGGCGCATCTCGTCCGATAACCCTAGAATGCCCAGGGTTCTCATCGAACCCCGGATATTTTCGGCGCTTGCTTCCATGCGCAGCAGGCTGTCCACGCCGGGCAGCAGCACAAATCCGATCTCATCGATGGTCCGTTCGCTCTTAATGGCGCTGTAGTAGCCCATGATGCCCAGAATCAGGGTGATCGCCGCCACTGCCGTGAATCCAAGCATCAGTTTCGTTCCCAAATTCATGTTTTTGATCATCTGCTGCTCCTTCCTGTTTTTATTTAATTAGCTATTACCGATCGGGTGGTATCCTCGCACGATCACGCTGCTTTCTCCGGTCCGTCCGCATGGCCGGAAGACGGACGGTAAACCTGGTTCCGACCCCCAGCCGGCTCTCGACGAGCACCTTGCCGCCGTGCTTCTCCACGGCATTCTTGATGACTACGAGCCCGAGACCGTTCCCCTGGCTCTTGTCCGTGAAGTAGGGTTCAAAGATCTTGTCCAGGAAATCCTCCCGAATCCCGCAACCCGTGTCTTCCACGGTGACATCGACGAAATCCGGGCCCTGCCCCGGCGTTACGGTTATTGTCAGGGTTTTCTCGCTCCGGCCGTTCATTGCATCGGCCGCGTTTAACATCAGATTGTTGAAAACCTGTTCGAGACTGAATCGATCTCCCATGATCCACGGTTCCTGGCCAGGAATTTTCCTTTCCACCTGAATGCCTTTGAGTGTGAAAATGCCCTGAAACATTTCCAGACAAGCATCCAGGAGAGCATGGAGGTCAACGGGCTCGAACTTGCTCGCTTCCATCCGTCCGGCATTCATGATTTCCTTGTTGATGCGACCGATCTGATTGACCGCATTGAGGATATCCTCCGCGTAACTCCGTACCGCATCGCCATTGTCCCCGTTCGACAGGATCAGTTCCGCAAAACCGTTGATGACAAAGAGAGGGTTGTTGATCTGGTGCACGATTCTGGGAAGGAGTTCATGCAGATCGCCTGATCTTGTGTTCTGGAGAAGACGTAATTTGATTCTTTCGATTTCGGCTACCAGTTGGTCAAGCCTGAAAGGCTTTTCAATGAAGCTGTCGCACTGGCTTTTCAGCGCTTCGATGACCAGGCGCGTTTCGGCATAGGCGGTCATGATCAGTATCGGCAAAGTTGGGTGGCTCTTGCGGACTGCTTCCAGCAGATCGATACCGTTCATTGAGGGCATCAAATAATCCGTTGCGATCAGGTCGATCCCGTGATCCGCATGGGAGAGCCGATCCAGTGCCTGCTGGGCGCTGAGCGCCTCAAAGACCCGGTACCCATTGCTTTCCAGCCCGATCTTGATGGACTCGACCATCACGGCTTCATCATCCACAACCAATATGTTCATATTAGCCTCCTTTGTCAGGCATGGTTCCCGATCCTGCAAGGCTGGAACCCCGTTCATATTGAATCTGGAACGTTATTTTTCCCCGATCCCCCGGCAGCAACATGCAAGGGAGTCCTATCCGGAAAAAGCCTTTTCGAGTATTTCTTTGCCAGCGATTTGACAATTGATAAGAGCAAGGCGGATGCCAAACGATACGGGTCCCGGTAATTATAGGATAACTATCGGATTATCCATGGATTATTTGTATCGATCGGAATGGGTCGGAAGCTTCGCTGATGGGGTGTGTGATGGCGAGGGTAGTCCATTTCGGACTATCTGCTGACAAAAACCTTGATGATTCCACAAACCAGGCAGGTGTGCCATTTTGGACCTGGTATTGTTTTATGACGGGCCTGCCCCTGCCATAAGATTTGCACTTTACACCGAAGGGGGGGGGGGACCGCCATGCGGTCCACCTCTGGTTGCAAGCTTTGCGGACTGTCAGTGCTGCCCGGACATGGTTTTAAGCTCTTCGCTCTTTTTGCGGAGTTCTTCTTCCACGCGGCGTCTCTCGGCAATCACCGCCGTGAGCGCTGCGGTCCTCACCCTGACTTTCTCTTCCAGGTGTTCGTTTAAAAGCCGAAGTTCGTTTTCTGCTTCGAGGAGTTCCTTGTTCTTGCGCACCGCGGTCCCGTAAGTCGCGAGCAGGATATCCAGTATCTGCCGGATGTTGGAACTGATCAAGTATTCTTGTCCGCCATATTCGATCGCAACGGGGGATTGCCGTCGATCTTCCCTTCCGGCGTGCTTTCCTGCAAACTCATCCCGAATGTAGGAAAGGAGGTAATCCGCATGGTATGGCTTTACGATAAAATTGCTCGCTCCGCTCTCCAGGCCCTTGAGAACATCGCTCGCATCGGAGAGAAAGCTCAGGAGAATGACCGGAATGGTATTAAGCCTCTCGTCTTTCCGTATGGTCCGGCAAAGTTCATAGCCATCGATCTCCGGCATGACGATATCGCTGATGACCATTGCGGGGGTGTTCCGACTCAGCCATGTCAGCGCCTCTCTGCCGTTGCCGGAGATCGAGGCGCGGTAGCCGTGCTGCTTCAGGGTAAGTTCCAGTTCCATGGCCTGAGTGGGACTGTCCTCGACAATGAGGATTTCCGGACCGTCTGCGTTGAATTTTTTTTCAGAAATCATTGTGTAAACTCCACATGAGGTAAACAACAAAAGAGGGCGATGCGTGATACATGAAGCAATACCTGCTGATGTGTCGCCCACCGCCGCTCAACTTTCGTTCACCGGTTTACCGCGCTTACAAGTTTAACCAAAGCCGCTGTGATTTTTTCCGGCGAAAGCACATGGGTTGCCGCGCCAAGCCGGATAGCCTCGGCAGGCATGCCGAAGATCACGCAACTTTCTTCATCCTGTGCAATGGTAACGGCCCCTTTTTCTTTCATGGCCTTGAGTCCATCGGCTCCGTCTCTTCCCATGCCGGTCAAAAGCACACCGATCGCTTTACGACCAAAGACATCGGCCACGGACCGGAAGAGAAACGAAATGGAAGGACGCATCCCATCCATGGGGGGGGCGCTGACCAGGCCGATGCGACCTCCCTTGCCGACTCCCATATGCACGCCGTCGGGTGCCAGGTAGACGTGTCCGGGAAGCACGGGTTCTCCGTGCTCGGGAACATGCACGGGTAGCTTGCAGGAAGGTGCAAGCGACTCCGCGAATCCGTGTACAAAACCGGGGGAAATGTGCTGTACGATAAAAACCGCGGCATTCATATCCTTCGGTAATCCCGAGAGGATCAGTTGCAGAACTGACGGGCCTCCGGTTGAAGCGCCCAGGGCGATGACGTCGATATCACCCATCCCGGACTCGAACACATAACCCGGAGCAGGAGAAGGAAGATGCCCTTGTTTGTGCCGGATTGGCCAGCGCCTCACCACCTTCACTTCAGACATCAGCTTCACCGTCCGGATCAAAGTCCTTACCGCTTCCTCGTGTTCCGGGTGTCCGATACCCATGGGCTTCTGCACTGCCGCCAGCGCGCCTGCCTCCAGGGCGCGAAATGTCGTTGCCACCTCCCTGGGATCTATGCTCACACTCACAATGACGATAGGGGCGGGATGCGTCTCCATGATCCTGCAGGTCGCTTCATATCCACCCATCCCAGGCATGTTGATGTCCATGGTAATGACGTCGGGCTTGAGGTCCCGCACGGCTTGAAGGGCCTGCCAGCCATCGCGGGCCGTTCCCACGACCCGAATCGCGGGATCCGAGCCGAGAATGTAATTAAGAAGCTCGGCCACAACGGCTGAATCTTCCACAATAAGGACTCTGATGGTCATGTGAGTCTTCCGACAACCTCCAATAAATTGCTCTGCTCAAAGCTGCTCTTCACAATATAGGCGTTTGCACCGACATCTATTCCGCGCTCCCTGTCTTCACGTGATTCGAGTGCGGTCACCAGCACAACGGGCAATTCCGAAAGCTTCTTGTCCGTGCGTATCTTTGCCGTAAGGTCAAACCCGTTCATCCTCGGCATCTCGACATCCGACACCACCAGATCAAATTCCCGCGTTTTTAATGCGGTAAGCGCATCAAGGCCGTCCACGGCTGTCGTGACATCGTAACCGGTCGACTCCAGGATGCCTTTCAGCAGGGCTCGCGCCGTGATCGAGTCCTCCACGACCAGAATGGATATCCTTTTGGAGGGGCCTTCAACAACGGCTCCCGCGGAAATCGGCGCGACTTTTACGGCGGAAATCATCAAATCGGGGACATTCAGGATCGGCACGACTTTCCCGCTCCCGAGAAGCGTGGCGCCGGCAATGTTGCGCACACGCGAAAGCTGACTTCCGAGAGTTTTAACCAAAACTTCCTGTTCGTGAAGGATTTCATCCACCACAAAAGCCATGCGCTTTCCCGCGGAACCGAGCACCACGACCTGCACCAGGGAATCGTCGGAGCCAGATCGGTCAGCCCCTGTTTTAAGCTCCAATACGTCCCCGAGTCTTGCCAGCGAGATCGTCTGACCATCCAAGGCGATGGTTTCACGATGCTCCACGGTTTGTATCCCCTCTTTTTTGACCCGGGCCACCCTTTCAATATTTGCGGACGGAAGAACGAAGAGCTGTTCGCCCATTCTGACGAGGACCCCCCGGAACGTTGCCAGGGTAAGGGGAACGATCAATCTGAACGTTGTCCCGATATCCGGCTGGGTATCCATTGCGATGGTGCCGTTTAATTTTTCGACTTTTTCTTTTACAATGGCTGACCCCAATCCTCTGCCGGAGATGTCCGTAATGATGGGGCTGGTGGTGACCCCGGACCGGAAAATCAAAAGCTGCGTCTCGTGTTCATCCAGGCTTTGGGCTTCTTCCCGGGATATTGCCCCGCACTTTTCAGCCGCGGCTTTCACTTTTAATGCATCAATTCCGGCGCCATCATCGGAAACCGTGATCTCAATGCTGCTGTCCCGGGAGGAGACCCCGATCCTAATGTTTCCGCGGAGCGGCTTTCCTTTTCTCTTGCGCTCTTCGGTTGTTTCAATGCCGTGGTCAATGCAGTTTCTCACCAGATGGATGAGCGGGCCTTTCAACTCCTCCAATACGCGCCTGTCTATTTCAATCTCGTTGCCATCGGTCGTCAAGTCCACTTCCTTGCCGGCATCCCGCGAGAGGTCGCGCACAAGCTTCGGGAAAATCTCGACAAGGGATGAAAAAGGAAGCATCATCGTTTTCTTCATATCATCGAGCAGCGCATCGACCATGGTTCCAAGCGACCGGTGGTCATACTCAGCCGCCTTTACAAGCGTTGTCAATCCGGACTCAAATGATGCCAGAAACGATTTGTCATCGTCAATTTCTTTTACCGCTTCCCGGCCGGCTGTCTTGCATGGCCTGTTTTTCGCTCGTTCCTTTTTCCACCGGACAAATGTCTTCCTCAACTCCCTGAGCTCGCCGGTATGCCGACCGGTCGCAAGTTTCACGGAGAGCATCTCTTCGGCCCGCAGGAGGATGGCATCGAGCTTTGCCGTGGACATCCTTATGGTTCCCGTCAGCGTTGGCACGGGCACAACCGCTGCGGGAATTTCAGGGGAAGCACAGTTTTTGGCGATCAAAGCCGGTTCAACGGCCGGCGATTTCTCCTCTCCCGGCACCTGTTCCCCGGCCACGGTATCGGACTCCATATCTCCTGCCGCTTCCCGGGCCGGGGCCGCGTGCTTTTGTTTTTGTATCGTCTTTTCAAGCGCACGGATCAGCGCCGCTATCTCCGATTCTTCGCAAGGGGAAAGCGCTTCCCCGGCAACAAGTTTAGAGGTGCTGGCGACCGTCTGATGAAGCAGATCCAGCATCCGGGATGAGAGGATGATCTCTTTGTGTTTCAATGCGGAAAAGACGCTTTCCATCGACTGGCAGAGAACTGCAATGTCGGACCGATTTACGGAACGGGCCGCGCCCTTCAGGCTGTGAGATTCCCTGTAAACCGTCTCGATAATCTCGGCCCGCTTTTCGGGGTCGCTCTTCTCGATCCCCATCAGACCGGTGAACATCACCTTGAGATGATCCTGCGCCTCGATTTTAAATATGGGCAGGAGCTTCTTCAGAATTTCTTCATCGTTCCGGTCCATGCCACTTCCTCCTGAACCTGCCGACTATACGCGAAATTTTTCCACCATCTCTTTAAGCTTATGTCCGAGTGCATTCAAGTTATGCGCTGCCTGTTCCGCCTGTTTGGCTCCTGCCACGTTCTGCTGGGACGCCTGCTTGATGTTCTCCATTGCCAGCGAGATTTGATCGATACCCACAAACTGCTGCTGGCTGGAAGCCGCAATCTGCGTGGCCGCGTTCGCCGATTCCGTAATGCTCTCGGCCAGTCTTCCAATGGATTCGCCCGAGTGAGCCGCCTGCTTAACGGCCCCATCGACCGCTTTGCTCACCTGTTCGGCGGCCATCACCGATGAACTGGTGGCTTTTTGTATATCGCCGAGGATATCCCGCACCTGCTCGGTTGCCTGTTTCGATTGATCCGCCAGAATTTTTATTTCCTGAGCCACGACCGCAAATCCTCTGCCGTGCTCTCCGGCCTTTGATGCCTCTATGGCGGCGTTTACCGCCAGTAGATTGGACTGCTGCGCCAGATCGCTGACCGAAGTGATGATCTCTCCGATGGCCAGCGTCTGCTCGCTCAGTTTCACAACGCTTTCGGCCACCGTTTCCATCAATATCCGGATATTGTTGATTTCATCGACGGTCTTTGTTACCGCGGCACTGCCTTGCTGCGCAACGGATGCCGCTTTTTGCGCGCTTTCTGAAACACTCTTTGATTTTTCGGCTGAAACCTGCGCGGTCTGTTTTACTTCCTCCACGGTCGTGGTGGTTTCGGACACCGCGGCGGCTGTCTCCGTGGCACTTGAAACCAGTTGAGACGTTGAAGTCATGATTTCGGTGGCCGAGGAGAAAAGAACCGTTACCCCTTCTATAATTTTTTTGTTCACATCCCGCAGGGTTGCCACCATTTTGCGAAAGGCCGCGGCCAGAACGCCTACCTCATCCCCCCTGTCGTCAACAGGCACGTTGACGGTCAGATCTCCTGTGACAATTTGCTCGGCGGTACGTGATATCTCGTTTAGCGGGGAGGCGATAACCCGGCTCAGAAGCAACGTGAAACCCACGGCCAGACCCAGTGTTATGGCTCCCACGACCAGCAGGATGCGGATCGATTCACTTGCGGTCTCCACGGAAAGAGAGACGGCATTTTGTGCTTCTTTTTCTGCTTCACGCACCAGTTCCGCAACAATAACGCCCATCTTTTGATTGCGCTCGGCCTGAATGCCGGTGGCCAGTTCCATGGCTTCCTTGCTCTTGCCTTCAAGGATCAGCGGCACAACCTGCTTTTCTCTTGTCTCGCGAAAGATCTTTCGTATTTCATCAAATTCCTCAAGTCTGGCGTGATGCTCCGGGTGATTCTTTTCGCGATCGAGAAGTTTCCTCACAAGTTCATCATTTCTTTTGGTACACTCATCGCCATCCTTGAACAACGCTTGCCGGGCGCCCCGGTCCGTCATTACCAGCGCAGCTATTGAATCCCCACGAATGACGTTCTGGTTGAACTGAACATCCTTGAGGTTTGCAACGTTGGCAAATTCCACTTCTGCAAGGCTTCTCACCCACTGATGCATTGTCATGATGCACTTGTAGGAGATCCCGATCACCAGCGCCAGAAGCGCAATCATCAGTCCAAAACCCAGAAACAGTTTGGTTCGCGTTGCGAGATTGAGAAACCATTTCATATCCAACCCTCCTTATTTATGATCATGCTTCTTGATGGACGATCATCTTCTTGTCTTCCAAAAGCTTGCGCGCATCCAAAACCACCATTTGCTCTCCGGTAATGCCCTTGAGATATTCCTCGCGGATGCCCGTAAGCGTGGGAAGCGACGGCTGGATTTCTCTCATGGCAATGTTTCGAACACCAAGTATGGAATCGGCAAGGATACCGAATTCCATCCTGTCGTCATGGATAATGATGACTTTATTGAGATCGCCGATTCCTTTTTCAGGCATGTCGAAAAATTTTTTGATATCGACGATGGAAACGATTCGCCCCCGAATATTCAACAGCCCGAGAACAAACGGTGGCGTACAGGGAAGGGGGGTATAGTTTTTCAGCGGGTAGATCTCGCGTACATAGCGTGACTCCATCGCGTAATGCTCATTTGCCAGCTTGAACTCCACGATTTCAATGGCGTCTCCATCCGCTGTATCTTCCGGCTCCCGTGCCAGCAGATCCGCTCGTGCCTTAAGGATTCTTTTCTTATCTTCGGGGCTCGTTGAAAATCCATTTTCTATGGAAGCATGAATCGCCTCAAGGCGACGATGGATTTCGTTCCAGTCGATTTGCCCATGACTCATGAAATCACCTCCCGATCTTTTGCCCGCTGCATGACCTGAATGATTTCCGTCAATCTTCCCGCGGTTATCCCCTCCGATTCAGGCAACATACCATCCGACGGTTTGGCAGACAAAAGCAAGAGAGCATTTTCGAAATGCTTCGCTGCTTCCTTATGCCTGCCGTGTTGTCGGCTGATACTCCCCAGGGCCACGTATGCCATAATGAAGTTCGGGTCAAGATAAAGTGTCCGTTTGAACGAAAGCGTGGCGTCTTCCGTGCGACGCAATTCCAGTAGAATGGTTGCCATGAGGTAATGGAAGCCGGTATTCAGTTTTTCGGCGGCAATGGCCCTTTCACACCATTCCAGGGCTTTGTCGAGCTGGCCCGAATTGGCGTGGATACGCGCCAGCAGAGCCATGCCTCTGGCGCTGGATGGATATTGCGAAAGCAGATCCTCGGTCTTTTTTATCGCCTCGGCATAACAACCGGTCTCAAAAAGAGATAAGGCTTTCCGATAGAGCTCATGCCGGAGTTGAGCTTCGGGATTCGGATTTGAAGCCTGGAACTGCGGGTCGCGGTCCCCAGATTGCGAGGTGAGTTGCATGTTTCGGGCTTCGGATACGGGGGCGACACCACGATGGGGTATAAATTCGACAGCCGGAGTGAACGGGATATTTGGCCCCTCAAACGGTTTGCATGAAACATCTTCAGCGGCCGAAACCGGTTGATTCTCTTTTCTGTAAAAAATCGCGCCCGGGAATCGCACCGTGCCGAATTGGGATAACAGAATGTGGGATGACTCGCTGGGACTGACAATCAGATAGCCGCCGTTCACGAGGGAGCGGTGAAGATTTCGGACCACTTTCTTCGCCAGCTCCGGGACGAAATACATGAGTACATTGCGGCAAAAAATCACATCCATTGCATTGGTATTTTGGAAAAACGACGGATAGGGACCTTCCGCAAGATTGAGGTAGGAAAACGTGACCATTGTTTTTATGTGGGGGAGTATCTCAAAACCGCCGTCTTTTGTTTGTCTGAAGTATCTCTCCTTGATCCCCGGCTCCATGTCACGGAAAGACCATTGGCCATACACGCCTTCGGCGGCTTTTTTAAGAAAGCGGGGGTTGATGTCGGTTGCCAGAATCGTAATATTCCAATCCTGGAGATCAGGAATCATCTTGCAGAGAAGAATTGCAATTGAATAAGGCTCTTCACCCGTTGCGCAGCCGGCGCTCCAGATCCTGATGCATTTTCCGCCCGCCCGCCGGGAGTGGATCAGTTCGGGAAGAATTTGTGTTTCAAGAACTTCAAAAACCCTCCTGTCCCGAAAGAAATAAGTTTCTCCGATTGTAAGGTGGCTGGCCAGGATCTTGATGTGACTCCTTGACGATGATGATGACAGGAACCATTCGATGCAGGATTCGGTATCTGAAAAATCCAGCTCGCGGGCCGCGGACCCGATCGCTCTTTCCAGATCGCTCCGTCGCTCCCTGGGAAAGTGCAGGCCCATTCTGGCGGCAACAAAAACGCTGAGCCGTGACAAATGTCTTTCAGATATGCTTTCCGTCATCGTTCTCCGGGATCAAGATACGGTGAATGGGTGAATGGGGAAAAGCTGTAATCGACTCACCGACTCACCATTTCATCGATTTTTTTTTCTTCTTCCAGAGAGAGAAATCCATCGAGGTCGTGAATGAGCGCCATGCCATCCTTAAGTTTTGCAACGCCTTCCACGTACGCGATTCGGGGCAGGATTTTCGATGCCCCGATCACCTCAGCCAAAGGAACCTCGATGAGTCCGGATACGGAGTCGGCCAGAAAGGCCACCCTGCGCCTGACCGTCCGTGCAATGATGAGATGATCGCTAAGGCGCATCTCCATCTCCGGGAGCCGGAACCTCTTTCGAATATTTATAACGGGAACAATCCGGCCCTCAACATTGATCATGCCCAGCACAATCTCGGGCGCTACGGGCAAGGGCGTTATTTCCACGGCTGAAACGATTCTCTCCACCGCGGAAAGACGCAAGGCATATCGCTGCCCGTCCAGAGAAAAGACAACCAACTGCACAAATAAGTCCATATTTTTCACTCGCGCACTTGAATTCACTGAATTGTCGGGTAATTTGGCCTGGTAACCCCGAATTCGTTCACAGCCTGCAAATCAGATTCGACCCTGCGGAACTTGCCGGGACCCATCCGTATTTTCCCTGAAACCATGCATCTCCCTGGGGGCAAACCGGAGCCGGAACATGGTCCCGCTGGTGCGATTCAGTTCGATACGGCCCTGAAGCTGGTGCTGCCCGAGCATTTTGACCAGCAGCAGGCCCAGGGTCTTCGTGTTCGTCCAGTCCAGGTTGGCGGGCAGTCCCACGCCGTTGTCGGCCACGATCAAAGTATAGGTTGCGCCGTCCCATGTCGCCGAGACGGTGATTTCGCAGCCGCCGGCCCCGGGGCATGGCCGGTCCGCCGGGAATGCGTACTTGAGGGCGTTGGTCACCAGTTCGGTAATGAGCAGCCCGCAGGGCACGGCGATGTCAAGGCCCATCACGACGCCCGTTGCTGCCATGCTGAAGTGGATATCCGCGGAACGCTTATAGTAAGAACGCAGATGACCGATCAACGCCTCGAGGTAATCCTGAAAATCAATCCGGGAGAAGTCATCGGACTGGTAAAGCTGCTCGTGGACGAGCGCCATGGACCTGATCTTGGCGCTCAGTTCCGTCAGGGTGGCTCTGGCCGGCTCGTGGTCCATCGTCTGACCCTGCAGATCCAGAAGCCCCATAATGGCGGCCAGGTTATTCTTGACCCGGTGATGGACTTCCTTGAGCAGCACCTCTTTTTCCGCCAGCGAGGTCCGTTGCGCCATTTCAGATTTCCGCAAGGCCTCCTCGGCACGCTTGCGCATCAGTGCAGCTCCGATATGCGATGCGATTCCTTCCAGGAGTACAACCGAATCCAGGGTGAAACATCCTTTGCTCCGGTCGTTAAGCTGGATCAGACCGATATTCCGATCCTTGTTCCGAATGGGCACAAGCGCCATGGAGGCATAGCCTTGATGGATGCATTGGTTGCGGGGACGAAGCCTGGGGTCTTCGTCGGGGGCAATGTTCAGAAGTTGAGATGAATCGTTCGTCCAGAAGCTTCCCCCTGGGGTGAAGAGCGGATTGGCCGGGTCGGTCTTGCCGGAGATGACCAGACCACAGATACATTCCAGCCCGGCGTTGCCGTCTTTGTGCCGGCATACGCCGTCATCCGCGGGGCGCGCGATCAGCGTGTTTTCCGTCAGCAGAAAATCACTCGAAAAGCCTTTCTGGCCGAAATACGGAAAGTCATCCCCGTCTTGCAGACGAATGCCCACGGCATCGAATCCGGTCCGTATCATCAATGCGGCGAGAACGCGTTGGATCGAATCCCGCAGATCTCCCATTTCGTTCAGTATCTGCAGGACTTCCCGGTACATTTCTCCGTATGTTCCCGCCCGTTTGCGCTCGGTGATGTCGCTCATCATGCCGACCATCCGGAGTGCCTTGCCGTCCGCGTCCCTCTCTATCGTCATGCCGCGGATGCAAACCCAGAGCCACTCACCGGTTTTTTTTCTCATTCTGAGATCGGTGTTTAAGCCGCCGCCGCTTTTGATGCTGTTTTGAACTTCGTATGCGATATTGTCGATGTCCTCCGGGTGGACGCGTAACCGCCAGGAATCGTATGTAGCGGGGAATTCTCCGTCCTCGTAGCCCAATATCGCGTAATACAGGGCACTGAAAAAAGCGTTACCGCTCGGAATGTGCCAATCCCAGAGCCCGTCGTTTACCGCAGTGAGAGTCAGAGCGTATCGCTCGCTCTTGCGGAGCGCCTCTTCGGCCTGCTTGTGCTCGGTGATGTCACTCATCACGACCCGACTCACGGGCGCGCCGTCGGCGTCCAGCGCGGCGGTCGTTGCCAGATGCGCCCAGAGTGGCGTTCCGTCGTTTTTCACCATCCGCAGTTCGTACACCTGCGGTTCACCGGTCTCAAAAAGCTGTTTGCGGTGCAGGTAGTAGACGTGCTGGTCCTCTTTGAGAATGAACCGGGAAATCGGCTGCTGGGTCAACGCGCGCCGGGCGATACCCAGCAGAATGGCGGCGGTGAGGTTGGCCTCCAGGATCAGCCCCTTTTCGGAGATGGTACAATAGCCCACCGGCGCCAGGTCGTAAAGGTCGTAATAACACGCACGCGCGGCGTCCAGTTCCGCCTGTGCCCTGCGTAGTTCCTCGGTCTGCGTCTCCAATTCAATCTGATGCACGCGCATTTCGTGGATCATCCGCCGGGTTTCTTCGGGCGACAAGGCCTTAAGGTTTTCCGGCAACAGAGGCGCTTTTCCCAGGGCCATCTCATCGGCCCTCCCGCGCGGGACTTCTTCGTGCCGCTTATCCTTGCGGTTCATGGCTCTTTTCAATAACATCGCTTTTCATCATCAGTCTCTCTGAACCCAAAAAGTAGTGCGCGGACTGTTATATGATTTAATGGAATTTTGCAAATGGCATGGGTGAGAATACCATATTGGTGGTTAATCGTAATGGCGAATTTACGCCATGCCATAAGACTGCAGCTTGCGCCGAAGCGTATTCGGGCCGATTCCCAACAATCGAGCGGTCTGCAATTTGTTTCCGCCGGTATGCCGGTAGGCCTTGAGAATATGGTCCTTTTCCATGTCGGAGAGCGGAACAATGGCATTGCGGGAAAACAGTGCCGCAGGCTGATGTTTCGATGATGACGCCGCCGTAACGTAGGCGGGCAGGTGATGGACTGAGATCGGCTTTCCCCTGGCCAGGTTTGCCGCGTGCTGAACGATCGATTTAAGCTCTCTGACGTTTCCAGGATAGTTATAGGCTTTGAGAAGGGTCCAGACCGGTTCTTCGATGTCATTACTGTCATGGCTGCCGCCATGATTCCGCAAAAACGCATCCACCAGAATGACGATGTCTTCCTCTCGTTCTCTCAAGGGTGGCAAAACCAGCCAGGCCCCGCACAGACGGTAGAAGAGATCTTTTCGGAACAGGCCCTGATCCTGCAACTTATCCAGTTCTACATTGGTTGCGGCAATAAAGCGAACATCCGCACCCTGGGGCCTGCTGGTTCCCAGTTTGAAATATTCACCTTCTTGCAGCACGCGGAGCAACTTTCCCTGCAATTCAAGGGGCAGGCTGCCGATTTCGTCCAGGAACAGCGTTCCTCCGGAAGTAATCTCCAGATAACCTTTTCGGTCCTGAGCCGCGCCGGTAAAAGCCCCCTTGGTATGGCCGTAAAACTCGGCTTCAAACAGGGATGCGGTCAGAGCGGACATGTTGATGGGGGTAAAGGTTTTATCGGCCCTGGAGCTGGCCTTGTGGATGGCTTTGGCCAGGAGTTCCTTGCCCGTGCCGGTTTCCCCCGTGATCAAAACGGGAACCTTGCTGGCGGCATGAAGCTCCGCTTCCTTCATGATCCGGAACATCTTTTCCGACTGGGTGATGATGGATGCAAAGGTTTCGGGATTTGCAAGATCGGGGAATCTCTTTTGTTTGCCTATCCTTTGAATTTCCAGAAGGTTCTTTCTTTCAAGGGCCTTAAGAATCACCACCAGCAGCTCTTCCATATCCAGAGGTTTAACCCGGTAGTCAAATGCCCCTTTTTTCATGCAGCTTACGGCCAGGCAGGCCTCGTCCGCCGCCGTCATCATGATGCATTCGGTGGTGGGACTGGTGCTTCTGATAATGTCCAACAGCTCGATGCCGGTCATTCCCGGCATGGCGATATCGATGATGGCAATATCCACCGGCTCTCCCTGCTGAAAAAAAAGTGCTGCCTTTATAGGATCGCTTTCGGCCCGGATGTTCCGAAAGCCACCGATAATGAGTCCTCTCTCGAGGCTTTCCAGAAAATCCTGTTCGTCATCCACCAGAAAAATATGGGTTAGCATTCCGATCAATCCTTTCTTTCACAGCGTCACGATGGCGTTGACTTGAGAATCACGCGAAAGATGCTCCCCTTGCCCACTTCACTCCGGACTTCGATACGCCCCCCCAATTCCGATATCAATCGGTGGCTGATGGACAGACCCAGGCCCGTGCCGACACCCACTGCCTTGGTGGTGAAAAAGGGGTCAAATATCTTTCTTTGGGTTTCGGTATCCATGCCGCAACCGTTATCACTTACTTCCACAATCACTTCTTCCGCCGGGTTATTTTGTCCGATGATCGTCAGCTTTACCCAGGAATCAGCCTTATCCGCCGCATGGGCGGCATTGATCAGGAGGTTCACCACAATCTGCTCCACGGCCAGGGGGTCCGTGAACAAAGTCGGTAGTTCATCCGGAATATTCGATTCAAAGGTCTTTACGGTTTTTTTGATGCGCCCCAGGCAGATGGATATGCCTTTTTCAACAACCTGCTTCAGATCAATCCGGCGCTTTTCACCCTTTCCCCGCTCACGCACAAATTCTCGCAGGTTTCCCACAATCTGGTCAATCCGGGTGGAGCCGTGTTCTATGTTGTCCAGCAATTTGAAGCAATCTTCCCGGAAAACGGAATAGGGCCTGCCAAAAGCCCGCAGCCCCGGATGGTCCGAAACGTATTCATCCACGATGGGCAGCAGGAATTGGAGGTAGGATCGCAGAATAGGGGCGTTAAAATAAATGAAATTATTGGGGTTGTTGATCTCGTGAGCGATACCGGCGATCAGCAGACCCAGAGATGCCAGCTTTTCGCTCTGTACGAGCTGCCTGTCCATCATTCTTGCTTGTGTGATATCGGTTATGCGGACAATGGATGCCTCGGGTGTTCCCGACTTATTCTTTACCAGGTCCACCACCACATGCTCGATCCTGTCGGGGTCCATCGCCCCCTTACGCTCATAGGATCCTGAATAACCCCGCATGTCGGAGAATGGGCGCTCACACCCCTCACACGGACGCAATCTTCCCCGGAATGCTTCGAAGCAGAGCTTGCCGACTGCCTCCTGGTTGCTGGTCAACCCGAAATACTTCTTGGCGGCCCTGTTCAGCCGTTTAATCCGGAGCCTTGCATCCAGCATGATGAGCGGATCGGAAATACCGTTGATGGCCATGCTGAGAGTGGCCTTGCTGTTGAACAGTTGCTCCTCGGCCCGCTTACGTTCGGTGATGTCCTTGATCACCCCGTCGTAAGTAACGGGTATCCCCCTGAAGTCAAATTGCGGGATGAGTTTGTTGCTCACCCAGCGAATCTGTCCGTCCTTGTGTATGATGCGGTGCTCGAGGGAAGGGGTTTTCTCGCCAGCCAGAGTTCTTTGGATGTGCTCGGCGACCTGGTCCCGATCTTCTGCCACGACCATCCGCATCCAGAGATGGGGATCGGCCGTATACTCCTCCGGTGTGTATCCCGTTACCGCTTCGCACGCAGGACTGTGCGTCGTCCTCATGGTCTTTCCGTCATCCTGGATGTGCACCGTGTAGAGATAGTCGGTCAGCCCTTCGGTAATCCGCCGGTAGCGCTCCTCGCTTTCCCGCAAATTATCCTCGATCCGCCTGCGTTTTTCCATTTCCCCACGCAAACTTTCGTTTGCCGAGAGCAGATCGGCGGTGCGCTCTTGCACCCGCAACTCCAATTCGTCATGGGCTTTTTGCAGGGCATCCTTGTGTTCCTTGAGTTGCCGATCGAGCGTGTGCCGGTAGAGCGCCGTTTCGATGGTGGCCGCCAGTTCCCGCTGGGACACGGGCTTGAGCAGGTAGCCGTAAGGTACGGTGGTCTTGGCCCGTTGGAGCAGGGGGTCCTGGGAGTAGCCGGTCAGAAAAACGATGGGCACATCGGTGGTCGATCGGATACCGCTGGCGGCCGCGATGCCGTCCATCATTCCGGCCAGTTGGATGTCCATCAAGACCAGATCGGGCCGCTTTGCGGCCACGGCGGCGATCGCCGCTTCCCCCGTGGCCACCGGCTCCGGTACGCCGTACCCCAGGCCGGACAGCATATTCCGCAGATGGACGGCCAGAATTCCGTCGTCTTCAACGATCAGGATGGTTTTTTGTTCCATGAACTTTATCCTTTGTTCGGTGAGTCGGTGAATTGCTTAACAGCTTTTCCCCATTCACCCATTCACCTATTTTTGGTTTAAACCGTAACCGGAACGTGGTTCCGCAGGAACGATCCAACTCGATCCGGCCCTGGAGCTGGTGCTGGCCGAGCATCTTGACCAGCAGCAGGCCCAGGGTCTTCGTGTTCGTCCAATCCAGGTTGCCTGGCAGCCCCACGCCGTTGTCGGCCACGGTTAGCGTGAATGCGGCAATGTCCCGTGTTGCCGAGACGACGACTTTGCAGGTGCCGGTCCTTGAGATGGGACTGTCTGCCGGGAAGGCGTACTTGAGGGCATTGGTCACCAGTTCGGTGATGAGCAGCCCGCAGGGCACGGCGATGTCAAGACCCATTACGATGCCCTTTGCGGCCACGCTGACGTGGATATCTCCGGATCGCTCATAGGACGAAAGCAGATGAGCGATCAATGCATCGAGATAATCCTGAAAATCGATCCGGGAGAAGTTTTCGGACTGATAGAGCTGCTCATGCACGAGTGCCATGGATCTGATCCTGACGCTCAGCTCGGCCAGGGCGGAAACGGCCGGCTCATTATCCATCGTCTGCCCCTGAAGATCCAAAAGCCCCATGATGGCGGCCAGGTTGTTCTTGACCCGGTGATGGATTTCCTTGAGCAGTACTTCTTTCTCCGCCAGCGAGGCCCTTAGCGTCTCTTCGGATTTTCGCAGCGATGCCTCCGACCGGGCATGCTCGATCCGCATCCGCAGTGCCATTACACCGTATGCGAGATTGTCGGCCAGTTCCGTCAGCAGCATGATTTCATCATCGGTGAAGGGATCAGGCTGCCTGCTGTAGATGGTAACGGCGCCGAAACACCGTCCATTTGCCATCAGGGGCAGAACAAGGGACGATGCGTAACCCCGTTTGAGGGCCTGTTCCCGCCACGGGGTAAAGAGAGGGTCTGTCAGCATGTTTCTGCAGATGCTTGTCCGTCCGGTTCGGATGGCCGTTCCCGTGGGGCCTCGGCCACGCTCGGTATCCGCCCAGGTGATCTTCAGCGTTTCGATGTATCCGGCATCAAAACCCGCGCTGGCCACGGGGCTGACGGACTTGTCGGCATCGTTTTCAGCATAACCGATCCAGACCATGGCGTGCCCGCAGTCCTCCACGATAATATCACAGACTTTCCGCAGATATTCCGCTTCCTCCGTGGCATGCATCATGGCCTCGCCGCTGTGGATGAGGGCCTTGAGCGTCCGGTTGAGCGTCTGAAGTTTCTCCTCCTGATGCTTGCGGCCGGTGATGTCCTGAATCGCGGTGTGACGCCTGCCCGGGGAAATGGAGCGGCCATGCGCTTCGATGATGATCCGCGTGCCGTCCTTGCGGAACATGGCCAGCTCGATCACCGACTCCCGATCCTGGCGGATATTGGCCGTCACCCGGTCGAGGTCTTCGGGGGTGATCAGACGGGAAATCTCCATTCCCTTCAATTCGGCCACCGGGTAGCCCGAAATCCGGGCAAACTGCTCGTTGCAGTCCACAATCCGTTCCGCTTTGCTTTCGACGATTCCTTCAAAGGTTGCTTCCGCGAACATCGCCAATCGTGCCTGACTTTCGCGCAATGCCAGTTCGCGGTCGTAAGCCGCGGCCTTCTTCCTGTAGCTCCGGTAAAGCTCGGCGAGTGTGCTCATGAGCATGCTCATGATGGTAAAAATAACCAGCCCCAGGCGATCCACGGGTGATTCGATGGCAAACTTTCCGAGTGGCGAAAGAAGCCAGTATGCCGTTATAAAGCTCATCAATGCCGTAGTCAGCAATCCAGGGCCGAATCCAGCCACCACCGACACCGCCATCACGGCCGGATAGAAGATGATGTACGTGGGCAATCCGGGGCCGATCCAAGTCGTCAATACCTGCCGTAAGCCCATTGCCGCCACCACGGTTCCGATCGCCAGGCTGTAGCGAAATACCAGTCCGGCGGATAAGAGCTGCCGAAGCTTTGTCATGAATTCCTTCTCTTGCCAGGCTTTCTCCACTGCCTCCAGATGAATTCCCCCGGCACTGCTTTCTGTGGCGGAACTCAGCACCGCCAAGCACATATAGACTATTCCGAAGGACTGCGTGAACCGCGTAACCCACTGCATGGGGGAATCCGTCAGGACAATCAGCATGGATCCGGTCAGACCGGCTGCAACCAGAACCAATCCCTGAGCATACCAGTGAAAGAAGGCCGACGATGTATGGAGTTTTGCCCGCCAAAGCAGGCCGGCCGTCAGAAGGAACAGGACAACGGCCTGGCTCACCATCAGGGTGCGCAGCAGCGTCCCGCCCTGTCCATCAATGAAGAAAACCGGCATCCTGCCAGTAAGCGCGAGCCAGATGACCAGCCCCATCGCCGCCGTGCTGCCCGCATAGGCGGCCGTCAGCCACGCGGCCGAATACCTCGGACGGATCCAGCCCCGGGAAGTGATGACCATGCCGGAAAAATGGCACAGGGCAGACAGCAGGACGGATGTGTTGTAGATCGCAAAGCCCGCGCTGGTGTTCCGTGCTGCCCCGGCCGGCATGGCGGCTGCACCGATATCCATCACCAGCATGCCGCAACCGAGCATCAGGACGCTGGGCTGGCCGTTGACCAGGAAGCCGCGTCCCGCCGCAATCACGACAAACACAATCCCGATGGCCGCGAAACCATAATGAACGAGCCAGCGCAGAACCGGCAGATGCCATACGTCCCGCGGATCCTCGATCCACAAGACCGCCATGGCCATGATGAAAAGAGGCAGGGGAAACCAGGAAAACCGGCTCAACCGGCCGTCCGTAAAAAAGCGAAGCATTTGCCGCGCTACCTGGGAGGGGATGCTGTTCATGATCGCACTTTCGGTGCAGGATTGCAAAGAGGGATTTTAATAAATATCCGGGTGCCCTTCATCGGTTGAGAGTGAATGGTCACCTGGCCCTGAAGCAGTCTGACCCTTTCTTGCATGCTGCGGATGCCCATCCGTTTCGTGGCGGCGGATATCCGCTCCTGAGCCTCCACGTCAAATCCCCTGCCATTGTCCTCGATGCGGAGGATGACATTCGGATATGATCCCAGCAGCAGAATGGTCGCTTGCCCGGCGTCCGCATGTTTGCGGATATTGTTCAGGGCTTCTTGAATCAACCGGTAAATATGAATTTCCGTATTTCCGTCCAGGTCCATTACCGACATGCCGGTCGATTGAAAATCAACTTTTAATTTTCCGTTTTCGGAAGCTTCATCGCAATAGATTTCAAGCGCCTTCACCAGTCCCATATCCTCCAGGCCGGGAAGGCGCAAGTCATAGGCCAGGTTCCTGACAGCCGCAATGGTTTGACTAAGCAGGCTGCCGGATGCCGCCAGTTTTTCGCGTATCGCGGGGGATATCGTGGATGGATCGTTATAAAGCGAAGCGCAGTCGATTTTCAGCACGGAAAGGTTCTGGGCGATACAGTCATGCAGCTCACAGGAAATCAACTGACGTTCATTTTCCTGGGCCTGTAGCAGCAGATGAGAAAGTTCGTGAATCTTTTCTTCGGCATCCATGCGTTGGGAGATATCGCTGACAAACCCCAGAAAGCGGGTGTCCGACAGTTTCACGGCTGCCACGGAGCACCAGCGCCGCTCGCCGGTTTTATTAATATATTGACATTCCACATGGGTGCGTCCATTTTTCCTGCAATCGGCTAACCCGGCCATGTCTTCTGCCGGCGAGTCCGGCGGCAAAAGATCCGGGATGCTCATGGATAACAGTTCCTTGTTGGCGTAGCCCGTGATCCTGCAGGCCTCCGGGTTGACCTGCAGGCATTTTCCCTTTTTGTCGGTAATGAAGACGCCGTAGGGCGCGTTTTCCAGGTAGCTGCGCCAGCGAGACTCGCTTTTCCGCAAGGTAGCCTCAACCCGCATGCGTTCTTCCATTTCCCCGCGCAAACTCTCGTTTGCCAAAAGAAGATCGGCGGTGCGCTCTTGCACCCGCAGCTCCAATTCGTCATGGGCTTTTTGCAGGGCCTCCCTGTGCTCCTTGAGCTGCCGGTAGAGCGTGTGCCGGTAGAGCGTTGTTTCGATGGTGGCCGCCAGTTCCCGCTGGGACACGGGCTTGATAAGGTAGCCGTAAGGCACGGTAGCCTTGGCCCGTTGGATCAGCGGGTCCTGGGAATAACCGGTTAGAAAAACGACGGGTACATCGTCGTCCGAGTGGATACTCCCGGCGGCGGCAATGCCGTCCATCACCCCGGCCAGTTGGATGTCCATCAAGACCAGATCGGGCCGTTCGGTAGCCACGGCGGCGATCGCCGCCTCCCCCGTGGCCACCGGTTCGGAAACGCCGTAGCCCAGGCCGACCAGCATATTTCGCAGTTGTATGGCAAGAATACCGTCGTCTTCGACGATCAGAACGGTTTTTTGTTCCATGAACCTTATCCTTTGTTCGGTGAATCGGTGAATTGCTTAACAGCTTTTCCCCATTCACCCATTCACCCATTCACCCATTCACCTATTCACCGACCTTTGGTTTAAACCGTAACCGGAACGTTGTCCCGCTGGTGCGATTCAGTTCGATCCGGCCCTGGAGCTGGTGCTGTCCGAGCATCTTGACCAGCAGCAGGCCCAGGGTCTTCGTGTTCGTCCAGTCCAGATCAATGGGCAGACCCACGCCGTTGTCGGAAACGACCAACGTGTAGGCGGTGCCGTCCCATTCCGCCAAGACGGCGATTTCGCAGCCGCTGGCCCCGGAGCGGGGCCGGTCTGCCGGGAAGGCGTACTTGAGGGCATTGGTCAACAGCTCGGTGATGAGCAGCCCGCAGGGGACGGCAATGTCAAGATCCATCACGACGCCCTTTGCGGCCACGCAGACGCGGATGTCTCCGGATTGCTCATGGGAGGAACGCAGATGAGCGACCAATGCTTCGAGGTAATCCTGAAAATCAATCCTGGAGAAGTTCTCGGATTGGTAGAGCTGCTCGTGAACAAGTGCCATGGACCTGATCCTGTCACCTATTTCCGACATGGCGGTTCTGGCTGCTTTGTTGTCCATCGCCTGCTGCTGCAGGTCCAGCAGCCCCACGATGGCGGCCAGGTTGTTCTTGACCCGATGATGGACTTCCCTGAGCAGCACTTCTTTCTCCGCCAGAGAGGTCCGTAGTGCCTCCTCCGCCCGCAACCGCTCGGATAGATAGTGTTCGAGGCGGTTCCGGCCAAACCATAGTCCGAGTATTCCGATTATCCATATCCCGCCATACCCGGCGATACCGCCACGGAAATGGTCAAGGAGCGTTTCTCGAAAAGGCTCCCAGGGCACTGAAACACTGGTTCCACCTCGAATATCCCCGGCTTTGTAGCCCTGGTCTCCATGGCAGCTCAAGCACTGAGGTTCCGTGATCAGCGGGCGCATGAAGCGCAAATAAGTCTCGCTGCCGATCTGATTGAGGGACGACACCTCCTTCACGCCGCGTTCAAAGGCAGTCAAAGCCTCTTTCTCCCACGCGTCCGGAGCATTTGCCAGCCTGATTGGCCTCAGGCTGGTGATGTGCCCGCGTGCGCCATATTGCTGTTCCGCCAGCTCATGGACCTGGCGGGTCATGTAGGCGGGATTTATCAAGGTCAGTTTTTTCCCCGATGGGGTGGTGATGTCTCTTTCCGGAATGTGGGAAAGGTATGGGCTCGGAGGCATTTCGGGTGTAATCGGGACGTACACTCCGCCATGAAGGGCCGCCCACCGCCGGTAAGCCAGATCCTTGTTAAAACTGTCGCGGGTCCCGGTTCGTGCATTCTCGAGAGTGGCAACGTATATCTGCTGGAAATCCCACCAGGCCAGCGCCACGATAAGGCCGGTCCAGAATGAGACCACCAGGACGAACGAAATGGTCAGCGGGGATTTCCTCTTGCCGACCGCGGAAGAAGATGTCGCCATGGGCTTTCTCCTGCAGGGTTGTTCGTTCATTTCTTCATACCGTAAAAGATGCGAATCATCCGATAAAGGGAGTTATACCGATTCTTGCTTCCCCCGAGCTGACGGTAGAGCGTGTGTTTAGCGCCGTCTCGATGGTGGCCGCCAGTTCATGCCGGGATACCGGCTTGATCAGGTAGCCATAAGGTGCGGCGGTCCTGGCCCGTTGGAGCAGGGGGCCCTGGGAGTAACCGGTCAGAAAAACGATGGGCACATCGGTGGCCGAGTGGATGCTCCCGGCTGCGGTGATACCATCCATCATTCCGGCCAGTTGGATGTCCATCAACACTAGATCGGGCCGCTCGGCGGCCACGGCGGCGATCGCCGCCTCTCCCGTGGCCACCGGTTCGGAAACGCCGTATCCCAGGCCGACCAGCATATTCCGCAGATGGATGGCGAGAATCCCGTCGTCTTCAACGATCAGAACGGTTTTTTGTCCCATGAACCTTATATCTCCTATCCGTCATAAGTTATCCCCGGACATGTTCCTGTCCCTGGCGGTAAACCGGAGCCGGAACGTGGTGCCGTGGGTGCGATCCAGTTCGATCTTGCCCTGGAGCTGGTGCTGACCGAGCATCTTGACCAGCAGCAGGCCCAGGGTTTTGGTGTTCGCCCAGTCTAAATCAACGGGCAGTCCCACGCCGTTGTCAGACACGACCAACGTGTAGGCGGCGCCGTCACATTCCGCGGAGACGGCGATTTTGCAGCCGCAGGCCCCGGGGCGGGGCCGGTCTGCCGGGAAGGCGTACTTGAGGGCATTGGTCAACAGTTCGGTGACGAGCAGCCCGCAGGGGACGGCGATGTCAAGACCCATCTCGACACCCTTCGCGGCCACGCTGACCTGGATGTCTCCGGATCGCTCATAGGACAAAAGCAGATTGGCGATCAACGCATTGAGGTAATCCTGAAAATCGATCCGGGAGAAGTTCTCGGACTGGTAGAGCTGTTCGTGTACAAGCACCATGGACCTGATCCTGACGCTCAGTTCCGCCAGGGCGGTTATGGCTGGCTCGCTTTCCATCGTCTGTCCCTGCAGGTCCAAAAGCCCCATGATGGATGCCAGGTTGTTCTTGACCCGGTGATGGACTTCCTTGAGCAGCACTTCTTTCTCCGCCAGCGAGGTCCGTAGCGCCTCCTCGGATTCCCGCAGGGACTCTTCGACCCGCTTGCGCATCAAGGCCGCTCCGATGTGCGATGCGATTCCTTCCAGGAGTTCAACCGTATCAAGGGTGAAACGGCCTTTTTGCCGGTCGTTGAGCTGGATCAGGCCAACATTCCTGTCCTTGTTCCGAATGGGCACCAGGGCTATTGAGGCATAGCCCTGGTGAATGCATCGGTTGCGGGGGTGAAGCCGGGGATCCTCGTTGGGGGGAATGTCCAGAAGCGGGAATGAATCGTTCGTCCAGAAGCTTCCCCCCGGTGTGAAGAGCGGATTGGCCGGATCGGTCTTGCCGGAAATGACCAGGCCGCAGGTGCATTCCAGACTGATGTTTCCGTCTTTGTCCCGACACACCCCGCCATCCGCTGAATGTTCGATCAGCGTGTTTTCCGTCATCAGAAAATCCCTGGAAAAGCCTTTCTGGACGAAATACGGAAAATTATCCCCGTTTTGCAGGCGAATGCCCACGGCATCAACCCCGGTTCGTTTCTTCAACGCGGTGAGGACGCGCTGGATTGAATCCCGCAGATCTCTCGGCTCGTTCAGTATCTGCAGGACTTCCCGGCCCATTTCTCCATAGGCGCCTGCCCGCTTGCGCTCGGAGATGTCCTCGCAGATGGCCACTGTCCGGATCGGTTGACCCTTTGAATTTCGAACAAAGGCGGCATTCAGTCTTACCCATATCATGCCGCCATCCTTGCGGATATAGCGTTTTTCATTGAAATAGACCGGCATCTCACCGCATGCGGCCCGGGAAAAAATTTCCCAGTCCCGCTGACGATCTTCCGGATGGGTCAGCTCGGAAAAGGAAATTTCCAGCAATTCAGATAGCGGGTAGCCGGTTATCCGGCAATAGGTCTCGTTACACCGCAATATTCGACCTGTTATCGGATCAGCCTGGAGTATGCCGACAGAGGCGACTTCAAAAATGGTGCGGAATTGAGCCTCGCTCTCGCGCAAGGCCTTCTCGGCCTGGCGTTTCGACAGGGCAATGGCCAGGTTGTCGGCGATTTTTTCGAAATGGGACATCAGATCGGGAGTGAAACGGTTCGGACGGTGGTCGTTGAATTGCAGCAATCCGAAAACCTGATCATCGGCGCGAAGGGGGATCAGGGCCACCGATTCATATCCCATGCCGTTGTACTGGTTGCGCGTGCGCGCCTGGCGATCGGCTTCGGTGGTGCTGGCAAGAAGTGCCGTGGTGTTGTTGGACCAGAAGCTGCCTTGGGCCGTGAAGAACGGTTTGGCGGGATCGAACCGGCCGCACAGGATGTTGCCGCACATGCACTCGAGCACGGGGTTGCCGATGCCATCGCGCAGAATTTTGCCATCCGGGCCATGCGCGCAGAGGTGGTTTTCCGCTTGAACAAACTCTGGCGGAAAACCACGGGTCTCGTAATACGGATAGTCGTCCCCGGCACGCAACCGGATGCCGACGGCTTCGCATCCCGACCAGCCTTGCAGGGAAGCGACCAGGTCCGACATGCATTCACGGAAATCACCCGGCGTTTTGATCAGTGCAATCAGGCGCGCCGTCAACTCGAGCTCATCCTCATGGAACTTTCGCTCGCTGATATCGCTCATCACGATACGGCACACGGGCGTGCCGTCGGGGTCCGGCGCAATGATCGCTTTCAAATGAACCCAGAATGCCGTGCCGTCCGGTTTCACCATGCGCAGTTCGCATATCTGCGGTTCACCGGTATCAAAGAGCTGTTTGCGGTGCTGGTAGTAGATGTCCTGGTCCGCTTTGTGGATGAAGCGGGAGATCGGATGCTTGATCAGCATGCTCCGGGTGCTTCCCAGAAGCATTGCTGCGGTGAGGTTGGCCTCCAGGATCAGCCCCATTTCGGAGAGGGTGCAATAACCCACCGGGGCAAGGTCGTAAAGATCGAAATAGCGCGCTCGCGCCGCGTCCAATTCCACCTGCGTCCGGCGCAGGTCCTCGTTTTGTATTTCCAGCTCGATCTGATGCACACGCAGCTCGTGGAGCATCTGCCGGGTTTCTTCGGGCGACAGGGCATCCAGACTTTCAGAAGACGGGGCCGCTTTTTCCCGGGCCGTTTCTTCGGCCTTCCCGCGCAGTTCCGCGGCTTCTTCGTGCCGCTTGGCCTTGCTTATCATGATGGGCCTCCATTGGACGGCAGATCCGTTATATGACCCTAATCAGTGCTCTCCACTTTCAGATATATTTCCTTCAACGCAATATTGCTCGAAAGCGATTGCAAAACAATGCTTTCTTCAATTCCTTTTACCACGGAATACAGCCAATTCTTTTCATTCTGTTTGAAATAAGTTTCAATGATGGGCTCTTTCTGGGATACCAGTATATATTCTGTTAAAGATGCCAGGGTACGATAGTATTCAAATTTCCTGCCCCTGTCAAAAGATTCAGTTGAAGGTGATAAAACCTCAACAATGAGTGTTGGATTCTGGATGATGTCGTTTTGATTCTCATAAAATTCGATTTTTCCACAGACAACCATCATGTCCGGATATACAAAGGCATTGTGTTTAAGGATTGCCAGTTTCAAATTGCTGTCAAATAGCATACAATCCTTTTCATCAAGCAAATTCCCGATTCTTCGGTGCAGATTGGAGCAAATGGCGCTATGCTTATAACTTCCTCCGGCCATGGCAAAAATATCGCCATCATGAAATTCACTTTTATATTCGTTGTGTTCTTCCAATTTCAGATATTCTTCTTTGCTGTAAACCTGCTTTTTTAAAAGCGCCTGTCCCATGAATTTCTCCTTTACCGTGAAAAGGTCCTGGAATCGCGGACATCCTGCTGCCGATAGCGGACTGAAGGCCCGTGCTCCCGGGATAGTTCATCCGAGGGGGCGGATCGTTCGCTGGTTCATGACCGTTTTCCGGAAATTATCCTGCTATCCGGACAGTCCAAAGTACTATTCTTTACTATGGGATTATATAAAGAATAACATATGTGTCAATTGAAATCGGACCTCCAAATATGGGATATTGATTTCAAACCGTCATCTTCTGCTATCCATAAATTCTTAAAGCATTATACCTGAATGTATTCGTCCCAGGTATATTCAGGGTCCTGGTAAAGTTGAGGAGCGTCACTTAAAAATCCTGAATAATGATGAGTGATAAAAACCATTCATCATTTCAGGAGAGGGAATTATAAAATAAATCTGATAATTCCTCTGAAAATGGTGTATAAAGATCCGTGTTTGAAGCACTGCCATGGGCTGCCGGGCCTGCTCCCTGCTGCGAACCTGAATCAGAGGGGATGATCAAAGGAATCCCGCGGATGACAAAACAGACAACAGCGATACTGACCGGTGATATTGGCGGAACAAAGACCATCCTGGCCGTCTTTTCGCCCGGGTCCGGACCGCGTACCTTCATGGCGGAAGCCACCTTTGCCAGCCGGGACTATTCAAGCCTGGAGGGTATTGTCCGGGAATTCCTCTCCCGGGTCAAAATAAAAGTCGATCTGGCAAGCTTTGGTGTTGCCGGTCCCGTTGTCAACGGGCAGGCGAGAATCACCAACCTGCCATGGGTTTTGGACGAGAGGCGGCTGGCCGATGCGCTCGGCCTTTCGCGCGTGCATCTGATGAACGACCTTCTGGCATTGGCTCATGCGGTACCGCTTCTTGAGCCAAAAGATCTTCTGACGCTAAACAAGGGACGCGCGGTTCCAGGCGGCGCCATTGCCGTTTTGGCACCGGGCACGGGACTTGGCCAGGCGTACCTCACATGGGATGGCACCCGGTACCTGGCCCATCCCTCGGAAGGTGGGCACGCCGATTTTGCGCCGACAAACGCTTTAGAGGTCCGGCTGCTGCTTTATCTTCTGAATCGCTTCAACCACGTCAGCGCGGAACGGGTATGCTCCGGTATCGGCCTTGCGAACATCCATGCATTTTTGAAAGAAGACGGGCAGGGTGAGGTACCGGACTGGCTGGCCGAACAATTGATCGCGGTTCGTGATCCCGTGCCGGTCATCATCGGTGCTGCCCTCGACAAGGACAGGCCGTGCGGGCTCTGCCGGGAAACACTGAACACGTTTATTTCCATTTTGGGCGCCGAATCCGGAAATCTGGCCCTGAAAATGATGGCTTCCGGCGGCATTTACCTGGGGGGCGGCATTCCGCCGCGTATCCTCCCGGCACTGCAACAAAGGCTGTTCATGGAGGCGTTCGGACACAAGGGGAGAATGTCCGGGCTCATGGATGAATTTCCGGTCCATGTGATCCTGAACCCCAAAATGGCGCTCGTGGGGGCCGCATGCCACGGACTTTGGCTTGAAACCGGAGAAACAAAATAAGGGGATACAAAATCAGGCGGCGGCAATCGGTTTTCTCAAGCGTAACGGGTCATTTGACGAAAGACAGGCGGAAAAATGAAGGGGACTAAGCTAAAGCCTAAAGCAGGCCGTAAGGGGACAATTGGTAAGGTGGTCCTGGCTGCGGTGATCATTGGCGTTCTGGTCGTTTCGGGAAGGGCCTTTAATCTTCAGCAGGTTTTTCGCGATGCGTTGGTATGGATTTCCGGTCTCGGTCCGCTGGGTCCGATGATCTTTGTTGCCCTCTATATCCTGGCCTGTGTGCTGCTTCTTCCGGGGTCCATCCTGACATTGGGAGCCGGCGCGGTGTTCGGGTTGGTTCAGGGATTCATTGCGGTGTTGACCGGGGCGACTCTGGGTGCCACCTGCGCCTTTCTGGTCGGGCGTTATCTGGCCCGGGACTGGGTGGCCAGGCGGATTGCGGGCAATGAGAAATTCAAGGCCATTGATGAAGCCGTGGCAAGGGAGGGCTGGAAAATCGTTTTTCTGACCCGCCTGTCTCCGGTTTTTCCCTTTAACCTCCTCAACTACGCCTTTGGACTGACACGGGTCAGCCTCAAGCACTACTTCCTGGCATCGTGGATCGGAATGATACCCGGAACCCTGATGTATGTGTATATCGGGTCCCTGGCCGGTGATTTGGCAGGCCTGGGCGCCGGGGGGCGCACGCGCACGCCGGCGGAGTGGGTTCTATACGGTGTCGGCCTATTGGCAACAGTCGTGGTTACGGTTTTTGTCACGCGCCTTGCAAAAAAAGCCCTGTCTTCGCGCATTTCTCCGTGAACTGTATGATGCCTGTCATTTTATCTCGGGTCATAAGAAGCGCATGTCCACCATGAAACATGAACGGCCGGTTCAATGACGAACCGGAAAAAACTGATCATTTTTACCCGCTACCCGGAACCTGGAATCACCAAGACGCGGCTGATCGGCGCGCTTGGCGCCAGAGGTGCCGCCGAACTTCACAGGCTGATGACGGAACGGGTCGTTGCCGCGGCCCGCGCTTTGAATGCTTCGACCGGCATTGGCATGGAAATACGGTTTGCGGGCGGCGATATTTCCAAAATGCGGCAGTGGCTTGGAAATGACATGGCATATGCCGGGCAGATCGGCCCGGACCTGGGTGAACGGATGGATAATGCCTTTAAGGACGGGTTTGACCAGGGATGCGATCGCATTGTCCTTGCGGGTTCGGACTGTCCCGGGCTGACGGCCGATATTCTTGAAGCGGCGTTTAGTGCCCTGGATCACCATCCCGTGGTGCTTGGACCTGCCGCCGACGGCGGTTATTATCTTATCGGCCTGAGGCAGCGGCTTTCGCGCGTTTTTAAGGAAATTTCCTGGGGGACCGGGAAAGTTCTGGAAGAGACGCTTAATGTGCTTTCATCCCTTGATGTTTCCTGCGCGCGGGTGGATCGGCTGAATGATGTGGATACGCCGGAGGATTTGCATATCTGGGAAAGCGCTCAAAAAGTCCGGAACAGGCATAGCGACCGGATTTCCGTTATCATTCCGGCGCTGAACGAGTCCGCCCGGATTCAGGCAGCCATTCAAAGCGCCCGCAAAGGACATCCGCTTGAGGTCATCGTTGTGGATGGCGGCAGCAGGGATGAGACGGTTCATCTGGCATCCAAGGCAGGGGCAATTGTTATTCACGTGCCTCGGGGCAGGGCCGTTCAGATGAATGCAGGGGCCGGGATTTCCCGGGGCCGCCATCTTCTTTTTCTGCATGCGGATACCCGGCTTCCGGACGGCTATCCGGCTCATATTTGCAACATACTGAATGATCCGGCTGCTGCCGGCGGTGCGTTTCGCTTTGGCATTGCCCGGCCGTTTCCGGGTCGCGGACTGGTTGAATGGATGACCAATTTCCGGGCACATCATCTTCAAATGCCCTACGGCGACCAGGCAATTTTTGTTCGCAGGCGGAATTTTTTCGAGATGGGTGGCTACAACCCCATGCCGATCATGGAAGACTACGATTTTATTCGAAGACTGAGGCAAAAGGGGCGCATCGTGATCGCGGATGCGGCTGCCCTGACCTCGGGCCGAAGGTGGCTTGAGCTTGGCGTGCTTCGAACCACGCTGATCAACCAACTGGTGATTGCCGGATACCATTGCGGCGTTGCGCCTGAAAAACTGGCCGTGTTTTACGCAAACGCATAACGGGCGGTGAACACGCTTAAAGCCGATCCTTTATCATTACCCAACAATAACGACTTCGTAAAAAGTTCGCAGGCAAGGCGCGCAAAGCCTGAGGAATGAAGCGTACTTTTCGTACGCTGCAATGCGCTCGATAGTTGAGCATGTTGCCAGGCAACGCAGCATCCGGACTTTTTACGAAGCCGTCAACAATGCTTTGAGGAGGAATCATTTCGTGAGGTATCCCAAGGAAGTCGTTCTGAAAGAAGGGAAGGAAGCTGTCATCCGACCGCTGGAAAAGCAGGATGAAAGTCTGCTGGGCCGGTTCTATGCGGAACTGCTGGATTCGGATCGGTGGTTTATGCGTTATGATGTTCTGGATCCGGAAGTGATTCGAAAATGGGTTAACAGCGTCGATTCCGCGACGGTTTTTTCCATTGTTGCGGTAACTGAAGATAAAATTGTCGGTCATGCCAGCCTTCACCTGCGGAGTTTCGGCTGCACCCGGCACGTGGGACGGATCCGGGTGGTGATTCTGCCGGGATACCGCCATATCCGCCTGGGAACCTGGATGCTTCTGGATATGATTCAACTGGGCCTGGACAAAGGACTTGAAGAGCTTCGTACCGATCTTGTCGTCGGGGTTGAAGACCCGGCTATCGAGGCAGCGCACAAACTGGACTTTTTCGAGCGGGGTGAATTGAAGAATTATGTCAAGGATTCCTGCGGCAATTTTCACAATCTTGTCATTATGACCAAGCGGCTGCACAAGAACTGGGGGGATTTTTGAATACGTGCGTTCGGGGGCGTGGATGAATGGGTGAAAGAGCCTCAACACCGATCGTTTGGGAAACGCCTGTCGGAAGGATCCTGATCCGGTCGTTCTGCAGCAGGGATGAAATTCGGATGTGCAGTTTTGACGCTCAGTTCGGCATTCATCCCCATTATAAATCCCTTTATACCCGGAAAGAGACGCTTGAAAAGATCGCCGGAATGCCGGATGCCAATGTCGTCCTGGCCTTGATCGACTATCAGCACATCATCGGATTCGGGGTGCTGGTCCATCCGGAGCCTGAGGAGCGGTGGGCCGAGCTGGGACCCGAGACCATGATCGAGATCAAGGCCATCGAGGTCTGCAGGGATTGGCGATCCACGGGTATTGCCCGCGGCATCGTTCAACAACTGTTGAATCATCCCCGGATCGAAGACATGATTGCCTATATGGTGGGATATTCCTGGACCTGGGACCTGGATGGCGCGCTTAAGACCGCTCAGGAATATCGCACCATGCTCATCCGCCTGTTCGGGCCATTCGGATTTCAGGAATTTCAGACCAATGAGCCCAACATCTGCCTGAAACCGGAAAATGTTTTCATGGCAAGAATCGGCAATTCCATTTCCAAGGATGTTCAGACTCAGTTCAAATGGCTCAGATTCGGCGTGCCGCCGTCCTGACTTTCATTATCCAGAAGCGCCGGAAGATATATGTCCACGGTTGTTCCCCGATTGACTTCAGATTCGATAAAAATAAATCCCTCATGCTTGTGAATGATGGAATATACGGTGGTCAGTCCCAGTCCCATGCCTTTTTTAGGCCCCAGTTCCTTGGTGGTGTAGTAAGGGTCGAATATCCGGGGAAGATGTTCGGAGGAAATGCCCTGACCCTGGTCCTGAATCATTAAATGCAGGTATCGGCCCGAAGAAATCGGGTGGGCGGGGCGAGGCGTATGGTCGGAAACGACAATGTTTCTGATCTTGATATGAACCTTTCCCCCGCCGGGCATGGATTCAACCGCATTGGTCATCAAATGGGTGAGGGCATATTGCATCTGATGCTCATCCGCTTCAATCTTCCAGATGCCATCGGGCAAATCAAGGACCACATCAACATTTGGGATCGGGATTCCGATAACCGAGGACTCCTTGAGCAGTTTTTCCATTGAAGAGGGTTTTTTGGAAGGATACCCGCATTTGGACAGGAGAATGAAATGCTGGGTAAGTTCCTTGCCCTGGTTACAGGTGGATTCAGCTTTTTCAAGAATCTTGTTGGCGTTATCTTCGGGGTTGAGGTAAAGCTGGGCCAGAGAAATGTTGCCCATGATGGACATCAGCAGGTTGTTAAAATCGTGTGCAATTCCGCCGGCAAGGGTGGCCGTGAATTCAAGTTGCTGGGTTTTTAATAAACTTTCCTGAGTTTTTGATTTTTCAGCAACATCATGCAGAATACAAAAAGCGGCATGAGTCTTGCCCCGCTTGCTATTGGCGACTGTTTCCCGAAAGCAGTTAAGCAAAACCCGGGCCGTGGATCCATCATTTCGGCGAATATTCAGTTCAAGATCCTGGAATGGTTTGAAGGCGCTACCGGATGAAAAACCGGATGAAAAATAGGAGCGGAGCTTTTCCGCGTCTGAAGGCGGCAACATGTCATAAATGAATGCACCCGATACATCTGCCTTCGCATAACCCAGAAATCTTTCCCATGCCGGGTTAACCGACAGAATACATCCGTTTTCGTCCAGCGTCAGGTAAGCTGACGGGGCATTTTCATACATCAGCCGGAATCGTTCCTCGCTGGCCTTTAAGGCATCCTGGGTTGATTTTATTCGAGACATGTCCTGAATCCGTGCAACCAGTTCCCGGTTGGAGATGGGTCCGGCAATATAGCTGTTCGCCCCGGCTTTCAGCCCTTCGGCTTGCTTGTCGGATGATGTCATGGTGCTGTCGAACAGGATGATAAAACATTGCGGGAGCGCTGGATCGGATTTTATCCGTCGACAGATTTCAAGACCACTTAAGTCCGGCAGAACGACATTGAGAAGGATCAGGTCCGGTTTCTTCTTCTTGGCCAGTTGCAACCCTTTCGTGCCGGATGTCGCTTCGGTTATGGAATACCCCTCTGTTTTCAGAATCTGCAACGTTCCCATCAGTAACAATGGGTTATTGTCAATCACAAGTAATTGTATCTGGTCGGTCATTCGAGGGGATTCCTCATGGACGGATTATCCTGAACCCGTTAGTGCTGATAAACTTCGGTACGTCTGGGGCTGCGGCGGTTTCTGCAATCTGAAAGGCGATACTTAAGCATTCTGAATGGTTTTATCCGATATTTTTCGGGGATTTGATTTCGTATGATAACATATCAACTTGATCAAACGCACCGCATGGTTTATAAAATCAGAAATTAATGACTTGATTTCGCAACATCGTCCTGATTCCATGCTTTCCCGCATCGGGATTCGTGTTTTTTTGTCTTTGTGAATCTCTTCCAGGTGGATATAAGGGTAAACACAAATAAATATGGTGTTAAGTACTCAAAATTTTTATGGAATGTAATTCATATGTTATTATACAATCATTTATTGAAAATAGCCACGGGAATATAGGCAGGCAAAGGAATTTATTTTGATCATCGAACAAATCGGTCGCGTTGTCGACAGACTCTATATGCTGGGAAACCCTGCCACCCCTGTCTATCTGCTGGATGGGGAAAATCCGGCCATTTTTGATGCCGGGTTCTCTTTTTTGGGACACCATTATGCATCCGCCATTTCCGAGGTGCTGGGAAGCCGGACCCCTGCCTATTGCCTGTTGACGCATTCGCATTTTGACCATTGCGGATCGGTTTCGGCCCTGAAATCGCATTTTCCGGAAATGAAGATCGTCTCATCGGAACAGGCCAAGGCTACCCTGGCCAGGCCCAATGCCATCGAGTTGATTCGGGAGCTGCACCGCGCGGCTGTGAAAGCTTTCCAGCGAAATGGTTTTCCAATTGATGCCGCGATCGAGTTTACCCCCTTTGAAATCGACATGACCGTGAAAGAAGGTGATCTGTTAAAGATATCCCCGGATCGAACCCTTCGGGTAATTGAAACCCCGGGCCATACGCGGGACTGTTTGAGTTATTTCGTTCCGGAGATTAAAGCCCTGATCTGCTCGGAAGCTGCCGGAGTCGCGGACCCCACCGGCTATATTGTGTCCGACTGTCTGGTCGACTATGATCAATATGTGGGTTCCATTAAAAAACTGGAACTTCTGGATGCGGACGCGATATGCACGGCACACCGGTATGCCTTTACCGGAGCGGATGCAAGAAACTACATTCCCCGATCCCTGAAATATTGCGATGAATTCAGAAATCTGGTAGAAACCTATCTGGCGGAAGAACATGGTGATATTGGGCGTGTCATGACAAGGATCAAGGCAGTCGAGTATGATGTCAAACCCGAGCCCAAGCAGCCGGAACCCGCATACCTTCTCAATCTTGAAGCCCGCGTCAAGGCCGTGGGCAAAAGGCGCCTCTAGATGATAAAACCAAGTACCGACCTTCAGGTTTCGATTGCCGGACTCAGCCTGAAAAATCCGGTCATGACCGCTTCAGGGACTTTCGGCTATGCCAGCGAATTCGTCGATCTGGTGGATTTAAACCGCCTGGGAGCCATTGTGGTCAAGGGCCTTTCCCTTGAGCCCTGCATCGGCAACCCGCCGCCGCGAATCGTGGAAACCCCGTGCGGGATGCTGAACGCCATCGGCCTCGAGAATGTGGGAATCAAGGCATTCATTAGCGAAAAACTGCCATTTCTGCGGACCCTGTCTCCGCCGCTGGTCGTTAATATTTACGGAAAATGCATTGAAGAATATTGCGAGCTTGCCCGGCGCATCGAGGACGTTGAAGGCATTTCGGCCATCGAGGTCAATATTTCCTGCCCCAATGTCAAATCCGGCGGCATTGCCTTCGGGGTGGATCCGCAGGCTGCCTTTGATGTGATCAGCGCTGTTCGAAAGCGAATTTCAAAAACCCTGATCGTGAAGCTTTCCCCGAATGTCACGGATATCACCCAGATCGCGCGCAGCGTTGTGGATGCCGGAGCAGACTGCCTGTCCCTGATCAACACCTTGACCGGCATGGTCATCGATATCGAAACCAGGCGCCCGAAGCTTGCCAATATCACCGGCGGGTTGTCGGGTCCCGCCATTCGGCCGATAGCGGTTCGAATGGTCTGGCAGGTTGCACAGGCCGTATCGGTTCCAATTATCGGTATCGGCGGCATCATGACGGCTTCCGATGCCCTGCAATTTCTCATTGCCGGCGCTTCGGCCATTCAGGTGGGAACCGCCAATTTCGTCAATCCCCGGGCTACGCTGGACATCATCGAAGGCATAGAGACGTTTTTGCTTCAGCATCATATTGAAAAACTGTCCGACATCACCGGTACCCTGAAGACTGATTGTGTGTGAGACGGGTTTGATGTTGCGCCCGGGAATATGGCTTTATCAAGAAAGGATATGGTTATGGAATTCAAGAGCTATCAGGCCATTATCGATTTTGCCATTGAAAAGGAAATTGAAGCTGCCTCTTTTTATGAGGAAGCCGCCGGGAATGAAGCCCGGGAGGAAACCCGGAAAATGTTTCTTGAATTTGCCAGGGAAGAACGAAAGCATCAACATCTTCTGGAAAATCTCGACTGTACGGGCGAATGCAATCTGGTCACTCGGGATTACAAATTCAAATGGATCGGAGATCTCAAGCGCAGTGATTTCATGGTGGATATTGCCTGGCAGAAGGGAATGTCCTACCGGGACATTCTGCTCCTTGCCATGAAGCGGGAAGAAAAGGCCCTGAAGCTCTATAACGAACTGCGCCTGCAGGCTGAAACCGAAACCGCCAAAGATATCTTTAAAATTCTCCGCCAGGAAGAAGCCCGGCATAAGCTGGGGCTGGAAAAGCTTTATGATGAGTATATGGCGCAGATGGGGGATTGATGGAGGGACGGTTTCAGGGTCACATAAATTCATTTGGTCAACAACCTAACGGAAAGGAGTTTTTGGCATGAGTCGAAAGTTGATGATGGTCTTGAGTCTGATGGGGATTGTACTGTTTTGGAGTTCCATGGGGAGTGCGGAAGGGCTTATGGCGGGCATGAAGGCGTCGGACTGGTCATTCAAGGATTCAGAGGGAAATGCCTTTTCGATGGCATCCTGGGCCGGAAAAGTGCTGCTTGTCAATTATGTGAGCCCGGACGAATCGGACCTGAACGATCATTTTACCGATGCCATGAAAAAAGCCAAGGACCAGGGCCTTCTGAAGGACGAAACCTACAAGGGAATCGGGATCGCGGATTGCAAGTCCACCTGGAAACCCGATTCCCTCATCCGGATAATTGCCGGAAAAAAAGCAAAAAAATACAATACCACCATTTTGTTTGATTATGATGCAACACTCAGAACTGCCTGGAATCTGGAAGAAAAAACGGCCAATGCCATTCTTCTGGACAAAAACCGGATCGTCCGGGTGATTGTCCGGGGAAAAGTTCCGCAAAGCGAAGTGGCCTCCATCGTCCAGATGGCCATTGATCTCCAGAATGAATAAGTCTGGGTGACAGGGGTCGGAAGATAAATATAAAAATAACGGTTTCCGACCTCTGCTCCCTGACTCTCCCTGGTTTACTCCATCGGTGTTATCGGGTGCGCTTTTAAGTACTCCAACCGGTTCAGGCCGTTGACATAGGCTTTGGCGCTGGCCGTGATCACATCCGGGTCCGCGCCTCTTCCCATGGCTTCAAGGCCGTTTTCCCGAAGCCGGACCGTGACCTCGCCCTGGGCGTCGGTACCGCCTGTCAGGGCGTTGATCGAAAACCGCAGCAGTTCGGATCCGGTTCCGGTAAGGCCGGCAACGGTTTTATAAACGGCATCGATGGGGCCGTTTCCATAATCCGCTCCTTTAACCGGCCTTCCGTTAATCATCATCCGCACGCTGGCCATGGGAAGAACCGTTGTGCCGCTGATGACATGCAGATAATCCAGGGTAAAGACATCGTGGCTTTGCAGAATTCCCTCGGTGACCAGCACTTCCAGATCCTCATCCACTACATGTTTTTTCTTGTCTGCCAGTTCCTTGAACTTGGTAAAAACCAGTTGCAATTCTTCATCCGACAGATCATATCCCATATCCTTTAAGTGAGTTCGAAGGGCGTGCCGTCCCGAATGTTTTCCCAGAACCAATTTGTTGGTGTTCAGGCCGATGGCTTCGGGCTTCATGATTTCATAAGTCATGGGGTTTTTCAGAACCCCGTCCTGGTGAATTCCGGCTTCATGGGAAAAAGCGTTGGCCCCGACAATGGCTTTGTTGGGCTGAACCGGAATGCCGGTAATCATACTGACCAGGCGACTGGTGGGATAAATGAATTCGGTCTTGATGCCGGATGTGAATGAAAGATAATTGGGCCGGGTGTGAATCGCCATGACCACTTCCTCGAGAGAGGTGTTGCCGGCCCGCTCGCCGATGCCGTTGATGGTGACCTCCGCCTGTCTGGCCCCTGCGCTGATGGCGGCCAGGGTATTGGCTGTCGCCAGTCCCAGATCGTTGTGACAGTGAACGCTCAATATGGCCTTGTGGATATTGGGCGTATGGGACATGACATACTGAATCAGTTCGGCATATTCCTGCGGAATGGCGTATCCGACGGTATCCGGCAGATTCACGGTGGCGGCGCCCGCTTCGATGGCGGCTTCAAAGATCCGGCATAAAAAATCCCGGTCGCTTCGGGACCCGTCTTCGGCTGAAAACTCGACCCGTTCGGTCAGGGACCTGGCATATTTTACGGCCTCCACGGCTGCCGCAACGACTTCATCGCGATTCATCCGAAGTTTGTAGGTCAGGTGGATGTCGGATGTGGCGATAAAGGTATGGATCCGGGGAAAGGCGGCATGTTGAATTGCTCCCCAGGCCCGGTCAATGTCATTTTTGGAGGTGCGGGCCAGGGCCGCAACCTCCGTGCGTTTCAATTGTCCGGAGATTCGAGACACTGCCTCGAAATCGCCGTCCGAGGCTGCCGGAAATCCGGCTTCCAGCACATCCACGCCCAGTTTTTCGAGCTGGGTGGCCAGGCGCAGCTTTTCGCCCGCATTCATGCTGGCGCCGGGGGACTGCTCGCCGTCTCTTAAAGTGGTGTCAAATATGATTACACGCTCGGTCATGGTATTGCTCCTTTTAGAAAAATGTCTGTCTGATTGATCCATCGGTGAACGAAGAGAGCTGAATCGCCTGCTTTCGTTTTGGCCAGAAGGCAGAGTTGCAACACCTACCTGAGCATGGGCCGCGGGACATTGCTGAAAAACCGTCCCGCGGCATTTGTTGCTTCCTTTTCCGTCAACATGAATGACTTCCTTATTTCAATAAAACAATTCTTGACTGCCCGGGCGTTCAGTTTGCCTGAGCGTTTAACCGTGACAGCTTATACTGAAAACTGTCTGCAAGGGCATGCCAACTGGCTTCAATGATATCTTCGGACACGCCGATGGTGCTCCAGACATGGTCTTCATCCCTGGATTCGATAAACACGCGAACCCTGGCAGCGGTTCCGGCCCGGCCGTCAATGACGCGGACCTTGAAATCCACCAGCCGCATGTGGTCCACATGGGGGAAAAAATTGTCCAGGGCTTTTCGAAGCGCGTTATCCAGGGCGCTGACCGGGCCGCTTCCTTCGGCTGCCGTGATTTCCTGCTTGCCGTCAACCGATATTTTTATGGTTGCATGGGCGGAGCAGGGCTGGTTTTTGTCTTTTTCAATGGTCACGCGGAACGATTCCAGCTCGAACAGGGGCTTGAACTGTTCGGTCAGTTTTTCCAGCAGAATCTTGAAAGATCCATCGGCCACATCAAACTGATAGCCTTCCTGTTCCATGCGCTTGATTTCAGAGACGACTTTCTGCCGATCCGACCCGTTCAGCTCCACCCCGAGTTCCCTGGCCTTGTATTCCACATTGCTTTTGCCGGAAAGATCGGAAACCAGTACTTTTCGCTTGTTTCCGACCAGGCCCGGATCAATGTGTTCGTATGCCCTGGGAAGTTTCATGATTGCGCTCACATGAACCCCGCCCTTATGGGCAAAGGCGCTTTTTCCCACAAACGGCATGGTGTTCTGCGGAATCATGTTGGCGGTTTCGCTGACGAACCGGGACAGTTTCTTCAGCCTCGAAAGGCTTTCGGAAGATACGCAGGGCCGATTCATTTTCAAGCATAATACGGGAATGATGGTGGTCAGGTCCGCATTTCCGCATCGCTCTCCGTATCCGTTGATGGTCCCCTGAACCAGGACCGCACCGGCGTTTACCGCGCAAATGCTGTTGGCCACGGCAAGGCCGGAATCATTGTGGGTATGAATACCGATTCTGACGGCGGACTTTGACGGATGGGCTTTTTCTGCGATTATCCGGTGCACCCTGGCGATCATGGGTTCGATTTCATAGGTCAGGGTTCCGCCATTGGTGTCGCAGAGCACGATGCAGTCCGCGCCGCCTTCCACAGCCGCCACCAGGGTGGACAGGGCATAGTCCGGGTTGGCCTTGTAGCCGTCAAAAAAATGCTCGGCGTCATAAATGACTTCCCGGCAGTGGCCTTTCAGATAAGCCACCGTATCATGGATCATGGCCAGATTCTCTTCCAGGGTATTGCCCATGATCTTTCCGACATGAAGATCCCAGCTTTTTCCAAAAATGGTGACAACCGGGGTCCGGGCCGCCAGAAGCGCCTGAACATTGGGGTCATCGCCGGTGGCAAAGCCGGGTTTTCGGGTGGAACCAAAAGCCGCAAGTTTCGCATGCTTGAAATCTATCTGCTGGGCCAGCTCGAAAAACTGCAAATCCCTGGGATTGGATCCCGGCCATCCGCCTTCGATATAGTGAATGCCGAAATCATCCAGGCGCTGGGCGATCAGGATTTTTTCTTCAGCCGAAAAATTGACATCTTCTCCTTGCGTTCCGTCCCTCAAGGTGGTGTCATAAAGGTGAATCGGTTCCATATGGAAATATCCTTGTAACGCTGCTCGTAAAAACAGGCTGAAGGTTGAAGGCGATTATGGATTTAAAAAACTTCTTCCATCCTTCAGCCTGAACACCTTCATATCACGGCTTCCGGTTTTCCGGTCGCAATGATCGGACCGCGGCGCCTGCCTGCCACATTTCAGACAAGCGAATGGTTTCAAGTTCCTCGTGGAGTTTTTCGCGGTAATCCGGGGCGCTGTTTCTCTCCAGAGTTCTGCGGGTTTCTTCTCCGGATACCACGCTTTCATAAAGCTCGTCAAAAACCGGCTTAACCGCATCCCTGAAGCGTGGCGACCAGTCCAGTGCTCCCCTCTGGGCCGTGGTGCTGCAATTGGCGAACATCCAGTCCATACCGTTCTCGGCAACCAGGCGGATCAGACTCTGGGTGAGTTCCTCAACGGTTTCATTAAAGGCTTCGCTGGGGCTGTGGCCGTGTTTGCGAAGCAGGGTGTACTGGGCCTCCATGACTCCTGCCAGACATCCCATGAGAACCCCGCGCTCTCCGGTCAGGTCGCTGTGAACTTCTTTTTCAAATGTGGTGGGGAACAGATAGCCGGACCCAATGGCAATGCCAAGAGCAATGGCGCGTTCCCTGGCTTTTCCCGTATAGTCCTGATGCACGGCAAAGCTGGAGTTGATGCCGCTTCCGGCCAGAAAATTGGTTCGGACCGTTCTGCCGGATCCCTTTGGTGCCGCCAGAATCACATCCACAAAGTCCGGGGGCGTAATGCCGGTCTGATCGCTGAAGACAATGCCGAACCCGTGGGAAAAATACAGGGCGTCTCCGGGATTCAGGCAGGGTTTGATCTTCGGCCATGCCGTCATCTGGCCGGCGTCGGAAAGCAGATACTGGACAATCGTTGCTTTTTGGGCGGCTGCTTCCAGGGGAAAGAGCGTCTTTCCGGGCACAAAGCCGTCGGCAACGGCCCTGTCCCAGGAATTGCCGCCTTCCCGCTGACCGACAATGACCTGAAATCCGTTATCCTTCATGTTCAGGGCCTGGCCGGGTCCCTGAACGCCGTATCCCAGAATGGCAATGATTTCATTCTTCAGTACCGCTTTTGCCTGTTCCAGGGTAAATTCCGAAGCGGTGATCACTTCTTCCATGACGCCGCCAAAATTGATTTGTGCCATTTGATTTACATCTCCTTATTATATGAATGATATGAAAATGGGTGATAGTGTAAGGCTGAGATAATGCTCATGCTTTTTCTTAACTTCCCGATTTTTTGGCCTGCTGTCTATTTCGGTTCCCTGAACAGCGCAACGATACCGGTCCGGGCGATTTTCTTGATGCCGATGGGCTTCAGCAGATTGATGATTGCGGCAAGTTTGCCTTCGTCGCCGGTGACCTCGAGGATATAATGCTCGATGCCCGTATCCACGACCTTGCATCGGAAAATATCCACGATCCTCAGGACTTCAGCCCGGTGTTCGGGTTTGGCATTGACGCAGATCAGCGCCATTTCCCGCTGCACGGCCTTGGATTTGTCCATGTCCCGAACCTTGATGACATTGATCAGTTTTCTGAGCTGTTTTTGAATCTGTTCCATCACCAGGGGGTCGGCGCGGGTGACCAGGGTGATCCGGGATATTTCCGGGTTGGTGGTTTCAGCCACGCAGAGGCTTTCGATGTTAAAGCCTCTGCCGCCAAAAAGTCCGACAACCCGGGCCAGGACGCCGGGCTGGTTATCCACCAGCATGGTGATGACATGTTTTGCTTCCGTCACGTTGTAAATCCTCCATTCATGCAGAAAGAGCAGAAGTTTGGAAAGTCGGCTCTTTCATTTTTCAGCACTTCGGCTCTTTACGATGTTATATCAGCAGCATTTCGGTGAGAGTCGCTCCGGCCGGAACCATCGGATACACGCATTCTTCCCGATCCACCCAGAAATCCATGATGGCTGCCTGAGGTGAGGACAGACCCTGCGTCAGCACCGATTCAACCTGATCAGGGGTGGTCGCCCTCAAGCCCAGGGCGCCGTAAGCTTCGGCCAGTTTTACAAAATCCGGGGCATGCTCCATGTTGGTGCAAGCATAGCGCTTGTCGTAAAACAATTCCTGCCACTGCCTGACCATGCCCAGATACCTGTTGTTCAGAATCACTACTTTTACCGGAAGGCCATACTGAATTGCGGTTGCCATTTCCTGAATATTCATCTGAATGCTGCCGTCTCCGGCAATATCCACCACCAGTTTTCCCGGTTTTGCCACCTGTGCGCCGATGGCCGCGGGAAGGCCGAAGCCCATGACGCCCAGGCCGCCCGAGGTGATGAAATGATCCGGGTGGTCAAAGTGATAATACTGGGCGGCCCACATCTGATTCTGCCCCACTTCGGTGGTGATGATGGCCTGGCCCTTTGTCAAGCGGTATAGCGTTTCAACCACGTACTGGGGTTTGATCACGGTGGTCTGATCATAATCCAGGGCACCGGCCTGCTTCCACTGATCGATTTGATCCAGCCAGCAGCGCCGTTGTTCCGTCAAATCGCCAAAATCAATGGCTTCGATCAACCGGTTCAACTCGGACAGCGTGATCCGGCAATCGCCGACCAGCGGAATCGATACCTGGACGTTTTTTCGGATTGATGTCGGATCGATGTCGATGTGGACAATTTTTGCCTGAGCCGCAAATGCATCGGTCCTGCCTGTAACCCGGTCGTCAAATCGGACCCCGACCGCAATCAGAAGGTCGCAGGCGCCGGTGGCCATGTTGGCCCGGTAGGTTCCGTGCATTCCGATCATGCCCAGGCAGAGGGGATCTGTTCCGGGAAACGCGCCCAAACCCATGAGCGATGTGGTCACCGGCATCCGGGTTTTGCGGGCAAAGGCCGTAAGCTCCTGTGATCCTTTTGACAGGATGACGCCGCCGCCGGCAAATATCATCGGACGCCGGGCTTCCCGAATCAGGCTGATCACTTTTTCCAGTTGCCACATGTTGGGCCGGTAAGTCGGGTTGTAGGATTTCAGCCGAATCGGTTCTATCGGCGTGTACGCAACCCGGTTTTTGGCCACGTCTTTGGGAATATCCACCAATACCGGGCCTGGCCTGCCGGATCGGGCGATATAGAAGGCTTCCTTGAGGATTTTCCCCAGATCCTCGATCCGCTTCACCAGGTAATTGTGCTTGGTGCAGGGCCGGGTGATGCCGACGATATCCACTTCCTGAAACGCGTCATTTCCGATCAGATGCGTCGGGACCTGTCCGGTAATGATCACCAGAGGGATGGAATCCATATAGGCGGAGGCAATGCCGGTTACGGTATTGGTGGCTCCGGGGCCGGAAGTCACCAGGCAGACTCCCACTTTTCCGCTTGCCCGGGCATATCCGTCCGCGGCGTGAACCGCGCCTTGTTCGTGCCGGACCAGGATATGCCGGATGGGCGTTCTGGCCAGTTCGTCATAGATATCGATGACAGCGCCTCCGGGAAAACCGAAGAGGGTGTCCACGCCTTCTTCCTGAAGAATTGTCATCAGGATCTGGGCCCCGGTCAAGGTGTTTTCGATCGGTTTCATATTTGCTCCTATTTCACAACCGCGCCTGTGCTGGCGGACGACACATTTCGCGAATATCTTGCCAGATATCCGGAAGTGATTTTGGGCTCGGGCGGCTTCCAGGCGGAAAGCCGGTCCTGAATAACGGTATCCGCCACATTCAGGGTGATGGTTTTTTCGGGAATGTCTATGGAAATCATGTCGCCTTCGCAAACGACGGCAATGGGGCCTCCCGAAGCCGCCTCCGGTGAAATGTGGCCGATGGCGGCCCCGCGGGTTCCGCCCGAAAATCTGCCGTCCGTGATCAATGCAACATAGGCGTCCAGTCCCATGCCGGCAATGGCGGAAGTCGGGGACAGCATTTCCTGCATTCCGGGTCCGCCTTTTGGGCCTTCGTAACGGATGACGACAACATCGCCTTTCTGGATGTGGCCCGACAAAATGGCCTGGCAGGCGCTGGTTTCCGAATCGAACACGCGGGCCGGGCCCTGGTGCTTGAGCATTTCGTCTCGCACTGCAGACTGCTTGACCACGCAGCCATCCGGGGCCAGATTTCCGAAAAGAACCGCCAGACCGCCTTGTTTGTGGTACGGGCGATCCATGGTGCGGATGACGTCGGCATTTAAAATTGCAGCGCGGCTGAAAGTTTCTCCCGCGGTCTTGCCGGTTACGGTCAGGCAATCGCCGTTTATCAGCCCGGTGCGGGAGAGTTCATGCATCACGGCCGGTATGCCGCCAGCACGGTGCAGGTCTTCAACATGGTGATTTCCACCGGGGCTCAGAGAACATAAATGGGGCGTTGACTGGCTGATGCGGTTGATCAGATTCAGATCAAACTCCACCCCGGCTTCCCGGGCAATGGCTGCCAGATGCAGCACGGTATTGGTTGAGCAGCCAAGCGCCATATCCACCGTGAGGGCGTTCCGGAAAGCTTCCTTTGTCAGGATTTTGGCAGGGGTGATGCCTTTTTCCAGAAGTTCCACGATCTTCATTCCGGTTTCCTTGGCCAGACGAATTCGGGCGGACATGACAGCGGGAATGGTTCCATTTCCCGGAAGCCCCATGCCGATGGCTTCCGTCAGGCAGTTCATGGAATTTGCCGTAAACATGCCGGCGCAGGAACCGCAGGTGGGACAGGCCGCATCTTCGATCAAGGACAGTTCATCTTCGGTCATTTTTCCGGATTTTACAGCGCCGACCGATTCAAAGACCGAAATGAGATCGATTTTTTTAGGGGTGGAGTGGCTTTCCGGATGAATTCCCGCAAGCATGGGGCCGCCGCAGATGAAAATGGCCGGAATATCAAGCCGGGCTGCGGCCATCAGCATTCCGGGAACGATCTTATCGCAACTGCTGATCATCACCAGGGCGTCAAAGGCATGGGCCGTGGCCATGATTTCCACGGAATCGGCGATCAACTCCCGGCTTGCCAGAGAATATTTCATGCCGACGTGGTTCATGGCAATACCGTCGCAAACACCGATGACGCCGAATTCAACGGGCGTTCCGCCTGCCATGTAGATGCCGGCTTTAACCGCTTCCATGATGGTATTCAGATGAATGTGGCCGGGGATGATGTCGTTGGCGGCATTGGCAATGCCGATAAGCGGCCTGCGAATTTCGGTGTCCGTGTATCCCATGGCCTTGAAGAGGGACCGTTGGGGAGATCTTTCGGTGCCATTTTTAACGATATTGCTTTTCATGGGGTTCCTTATGAAAATGGGTTTTGAGCAAAAAAAAATCCGTTATCAGCTTTTTAGGGCTGATAACGGATTTTTTAATTTAAAATTATGAAAAAATCAGGCCATTATCAACCCGGCGCCTCGTAGGGGAGGATAATCCCTACGAGGACGAGAATAAGGCTAATAAGGACGATGATGGCGACAGATATCATAATAATTTTAATTTTTGATTATTTGAAAGTTGAATATCAGCAACAATATCCTCTTGTCAAGAAGTTTTTTTCAGCGTAAAGCCGGGGGCAGTGATGATAATTGGATCAAAATGAAATTTTCTGTAACGCAGTCATCAGATAAAGGAGGTGAATGATGTATCGGCGATCGGGATATGGAAAGCGATATTGTCTCTACAGTTTGGGATGGGTACTGATTCTGTTCCTGGTTTGCGGGGGCGCTCAATCCGCCACGCTTTATGAGCAGTCCCTGCAGAAACTGGAATCCAGGCTGGCCGGGATTCAAAAAGAACCTTATACTTTTGTGGTCATGGGAGACAACCGAGGCAACGATGAAATCTTTATAAAATGCCTGCTGGCTGCGGCACGTGACCATCCGCTTTTTATTCTGCACACGGGTGATGCCGTATCCACCGGAAGCGAAGAACAGTTTCAGCATTTTCTGGCGATTCTTCGGCAAACCCTCCCGGATATGCCTGTTTTTGTCGCTGCAGGTAATCACGAACTGACGAATCGGGATAAGAGTGATAAGGGAAAAGTGCTGTTTCAGGAGTTGATCGGCCCACTCGACTATGTCCTGGATCTTCCCGGAATCAATGCCAGATTCATTATTCTGGATAATTCCGGGTATTCTCTGGCATCAAACCAGATTGATTACCTGAAAACTCAGTTGAGGGCGGAGAAATCCCTGAAATTTGTTCTCATGCACATTCCGCCGCAAACCCATAAATGGATAGACAGCCACACGTTTACAAATGGTGCCGATGCGTTTTTACAGACGCTTTCCGGCCGGAACGCGGCCGGCGTATTTTACGGGCATTACCATCTTTACGATGAAGATACGATTTCCGGAACGCGCCACATCATCACCGGCGGCGCCGGAGCTCCTCTGACCCGTTTATACTTCGGGGATCCTTCTTACCATTTTATCCTTGTCAAGCTGTCCGGCGGGAAAGCCACAACAGAAAAAATAGCGGTTTCGGAATGATCGGGTCGAGGACATCTTTAAAATTCATATGGAAAATGACATCATATTGATATATAGTTTTGAAACATCAGGAGCCTGCGGAAACTGTGTTGTTGCTGGCTCCCGGTTCCCATGAACGTTTTGGATGATTTATAGTGACCTGAAAAAGGTCATGTGACTGTTTATTATAAGGGTATGGGATTATGAAAACTTCTGTAACAGAGACCAATTTTGCCGGATTAACGCTACGACAACGGGGAAAGGTCCGGGATATTTACGATCTCGGGGATAGCCTGCTGATGATTGCCACGGACCGAATATCGGCTTTTGATGTTGTCATGCCGGACCCGGTTCCGGACAAGGGAAAAGTTTTAACCCAGATATCCCTGTTCTGGTTTGATGTAATGAAGGATCTGGTTCCCAATCATGTTATCACCAGCAATGTGGATGCGTATCCAAAAGCCTGTAAACCTTATGCGGACGCACTTCGGGGAAGGAGCATGCTGGTAAAAAAAGCGTCTCCGCTGCCGGTCGAGTGCGTGGTCAGGGGCTATTTGTCCGGGTCCGGATGGAAATCCTATCAGCAGAACCGAACCCTTTGCGGGATTCGTCTTCCGGATGGGCTGACGGAATCCGACAGGCTTCCCGAGCCTCTTTTTACGCCATCCACCAAGGCCGAAATCGGGCTGCATGATGAGAATATCGATTTTGATCAGGCCGCAAAGTTGATCGGCAAATCCCTTGCGGATCAGGTGAAGGCCTTGAGTCTGGCCATTTACCAAAAAGGGGTTGAACTTGCCGACAGCAAGGGCATTATCATCGCCGATACCAAGTTTGAGTTTGGTCTGCTGGGAGATGAACTGGTTTTGATTGACGAAGTCCTTACCCCGGATTCATCCCGATTCTGGCCCAAGGCATCCTATAGACCCGGGGGATCTCAGGAAAGCTTTGATAAACAATTTGTCCGGGATTATCTCCTGTCCATTCAGTGGAATCAGAAACCGCCGGCACCAAGGCTTCCGGATCATGTGATAGAAGGCACTCGAAAAAAATATCTGGAAGCTCTTCAGCTTCTCGCAGGTCCAAATTATGCCGTCAACTGAGAAGACCGTATTGATAGAGCGGATTCGTCTGGAAGATAAAACCTTCCAGATTACGACCGAAGCTTCCATTGGAAAACTTGCCGCCTCCATAGCCCGGCTGGGTGTGATGCATTCCCCGATCCTTCTATCTGCCGATTCGGGCTATGAGGTTGTCTGCGGATTCAGAAGAATTGCTGCCTGCAAATCGCTGGGCGTTTCCGAAATTTCCGCCAGGCTGCTTTCGCCGGAGATGGACAAATCGACCTGCGTCCAATTGGCGATAGCCGAGAATTCGCTGCAGCGTCCGTTGAATCTGATTGAAACGTCCCGTGCGCTGGTCTTGCTGTCCGGGGTTTATCCCGACCCCGATGCTCTTTGCCAGGCAGCAGGGGTGCTGGGGCTGCCGGACAACTACGCAGCGATTCGTAAGCTTCGGCAATTATCCGGCCTTGCTCCGGAAATTCAGGAAGGAGTGCTTTCGAATATTCTTTCTATGGCCATGGCCCTTGAGCTGGGGCAAATGGAAAAATCCAGCGGAATCGGTCTGTCAACGCTCTTTGGATGCTTAAAGCTGGGCTTGAACAAGCAGCGGGAAGTTCTGACAATGATTCAGGAGATTGCATTTCGGGAACACTTAACTGTTAAGGACATTCTGAATGCCCCTGAACTTCATCAGATTATGGTTCATGAAAAATGGGACAGATCCCAGAAAACCCTTCATCTCAGACAGTACTTAAGGCGCCGCAGGTATCCTTCGATTACATCCGTTGAAAGTGATTTTGAAGCCCGGGTTCGATCCCTTGACCTTGTATCCGGTATTGCACTGATACCTCCCCGGGATTTTGAAGGAACCACGTTCAGTTTTCATCTCAATTTTAATAATCTTGACGAGTTGCAGTATCGTCTTTCCCGCCTCACTGAAGTATCTTCCAGTCACATCATGAATAACATTCTGAATGGATGCCGGATTTCAATACAATAGCCTTCTTTCGTTTACCTCTCGATGTTCCTATCCAATGTTCCTGGCTGATATATTTTCCATGGACATTTTTCTTTTGAAAAAGAGAACCCGATCGATTTTCCAGTAACCCCATATGGTTTAAAAATCCTCTTCTGGCCCCTCTTTTTTTAAGTGAGGCGACCTCTCTAAGCAGTCTCTTTCCTTAAATTCCATTATCAGTAAATAAAGTTGTTTTTATGATTTTTAATAAAAAATAAATAATGAATAATTAATTCTTGACAAACAAAATGCATAGTTTATATATAAACATAACAAATAAATTCAATTCATTTATATTGGCAATGAAATATGTTGATATTAAATCATGTATTCGAAACATCACTATGGGAGTTGTAACCCTTGAGTTACAGGAAGGAGGGAATACGTCAGGCCGACGACTGGAGGAAAGGCAGTGAAAATCAAATTCCATGTCCATTATAGAATCCATTGGACGACCTCCTGCTTTGGTGGGCCTTAAAGGGTGAAGCTTAAAATCTCTGGGATACTGTCTAAAATGAACAGGTAAACTTAACCTTAGGTGAAAGGAGACTTAGATATGTCGGATACTTACGAAAAAGAACCTACTCAGGCCTGGATTACTACCTTCGCAGGCACAGCCATCAATCTCTGTCTGGGAATTTTATATGCCTGGAGTATGTGGGGAGCCGCTCTAGTCAGTGAAGTTACCCTGGCACCCGGAGATGTTGTGAGCAAAACAGCGGTGATCGCAGCCGCCAAGGCAACGGACGCAGATAGAACACTACCCGGAAACATTGTGGTAAAGCCAAAGGAAGCCGTTCCACGATCAGAAGCATTAAAAGTTAAATTCGGAACAAATCCTAAAGAAGGATATGAACTGCTGAGTGATGTTGAGAAAAAAGGCGATATCCTCAGAGCCGGCGACATTGTTACCAAAGCTGGCGAGCCAATGACGGATCCCAAAAATGTGGGATGGATATTTCTGAACAATGCCGAGGCAGCCACACCCTTTTCTCTTTGTGTGATTATGTTTGCCCTTCTGATGATTCCCGGTGGAAAAATTCAGGATAAAATCAGTCCCAAATTCGGTGCTACCCTCGGTGGACTGTTTCTGGCCGTTGGCTGTATCATCGCCGGCATGATGAAAAGCTATACGGGTCTTGTCATCGGATTCGGTATTTTCGGCGGCATCGGTATGGGAATCGGATATGCCGCGCCGACTCCAGCCGCGCTTAAATGGTTCGGCCCCCATCGCCGTGGGCTCATCGCCGGGCTGGTGGTCGGCGGATACGGCGGCGCAGCGCTCTATATCGGTCCTCTGGCAAAATACCTGATCGGCAGTTTCGGTATTACCCAGAGCTTTGTTATTCTGGGAGTTCTCTTTGCCACTGTGGTAATCATTGCCGGCCAGCTCATCAAAATTCCCGCTCCGGGTTATGTGCCCGCCCCCCCCAGGGTTGCGCAAACCGCCAAACAACTGGCTGCCTCTACCAAACATAACTGGGAAGCCGGTGAGATGATCAAAACCTGGCAGTTTTATGCGCTGGTATTCATGTTTATCCTGACCACCCAGTCCGGCCTTCTGATCATTGCCAATGCCGCGGGACTCCTGAGCAAAACAGGCGCCAAAATCCCCTTCTTTGCCGCCAATGCCTGGCTGCTGGTTTCTTTCGGGGGACTGGTCAATGCCGCAGGTCGTGTTGGAACCGGATTTTATTCGGATAAGATCGGACGACTGAACGCCTATTGTCTGAACTGTGGCCTCTCTGCCCTGTGCCTGTTTACCCTTCCTTACATCATCGGGTCCGAGAACATTTTCTTGCTGTTTCTGGCTGTCGGCGTTGCCTACTGGCAATATGGCGGCGGACTTTCGCTGATGCCTTCCTTTGTCGGCGACTTTTATGGTCCCAAAAACCTGGGCTTCAACTATGGCTTGGTGTTCATCGGCTGGGGCCTGGGATTTTTCATGGCCAGACTGGGCGGAACCATTAAAGACCTTACCGGAAGCCTCAACTATGCGTTTTATATTTCAGGCGCGCTCCTGGTCGTCAGTGTGATTCTGGCATTCAGCACTACCCGGCCGCTCTGGGCTGAAATGCAGGATAAGGTTAAGGTAAATGCATAATTTTTACACCGGGTAATCCAATTGGATTGCCCGTCCCACAATGTGATTTTTTGAACATTGCTTACCAAGTCAAGTCTCAAGTGCCATTCCCCCCCATTGAAAAAGGGGGGAATGGTGTAGATTTGAAAGTGCAAAGACAAGACGAAAGTCCCACTCAGTTCTCTTTTTTTCAAAGGGGGGGAGGTCAAAGGAAGAAAGTATCCTTCAACTTCCGTATAAAAATCACATGTTATATTTTACAGAACAGGCTTTCCGTTCTTACGCCCCATCCGATTTTCTTAATAGATGAACACAATAGATATTATATTTGATTTTAATTTTTCTAGCTATTATTTTTTCTTGACAAATAAAAATATAGTTTATAAAATATTTCAACAAATAAATAAGGTTCATTAATTATGGGGATTCACGAAAGGAAAGAGCGGGAAAAAGAGCGCAGGCGACAGCAAATCATGGTTGCTGCAAAACGAGTCTTTTCGGTAAGCGGATTCAGCAAGTCCACCATGGAAGATATCGCCAGGGAAGCCGAACTCAGTCCGGGAACCATATATCTGTATTTCAAAAACAAAGATGAATTGTATGCATCACTGTCCGTCCGAATACTTCAATATCTGAGTATTCGGCTCAAGCATGTTATCGAAAATAAGGATCTTCAGCCCGAGCAGTATATCGATGCCCTTAAACAGGCCATGCTCGATGTCTATGATTTTGATCCGTTAATCGTGATCAATTTGTTTCAGCTTCAATCCAGTGAGACGCTAAAAAATCTTACCCCGGAGCTTCTGGAGGAAATCATAGAACTGTCGCGGAATTCTCTTGAAGCCATGGCCAATATTTTTCAGATGGGTGTAAAACAAGGGGTGTTTATAGATCGTCATCCTTTTGCACTTGCAGACACTCTCTGGGCGTTATTCTCGGGAATCATTCTCTGGGAAGAAAGCAAGAAAATCATTAACGAGGACAAAGATTATCTCAAGCCGACGCTGGATCTTGCATTTGAAGTCTTTTCACGGGGCATTGCCCGTTAATTGTAATCGGAAAGAATGGATAAAGCATAACAACCATTAACACGATCATGTGGAGGAAACGTCCAATGGCAGAAAAAGTAGAAAAAGCAGAAGCTGTAGAAACCTCAGAAGCGCAGATTGCCGTACATTGGCAGGAAGAAGAGTATTACCATGCGTCCAAAAAGTTCATTGCCCAGGCCAATATGACGGATGAAGGCATCTATGATCGGTTCAGCCTGGATAATTTTCCGAATTGCTACAAGGAATATGCGGATCTTTTGTCCTGGGACGAATACTGGCACACCATTCTAGACACCAGCGATGCGCCGTGCTTTAAATGGTTTGTGGGTGGAAAAATCAATGCCAGCTACAATTGTATTGACCGGCATCTTGCCAAAAACAAAAACAAGACCGCCATCCATTTTGTGCCGGAACTGGAAACCGACAAAGTCGAGCATATCACCTATCAGGAGCTGTATGTCCGGGTGAATGAATTTGCCGCGATCTTACAGGATTTCTGCGGATTAAAGGCAGGAGACAGGGTGACGCTTCATATGCCCATGACCGCTGAGCTTCCCATTACCATGCTGGCCTGCGCCCGTCTGGGCATCATTCACTCCGAGGTATTCGGCGGCTTCAGCGGCAAGGCTGCGGCAGACCGGGTTGTTGACTCGCAAAGTGAAGTATTGATCACCATTGACGGTTACTATCGCGGGGGTACTCTGCTCGACCACAAGGAAAAAGCCGAGATCGCTTTTGATGAAGCCAAGAAACAGGGTCAGACCCTGAAAAAAGTGCTGATCTGGCAGCGGATTCCTGGTAAATATTCCAGCCCCACCCCGCTGGTCGAAGGCCGCGACTTTATCGTCAATGATCTGTTGAAAAACTATTACGGCAAACGCATCGCACCGGTGTCAATGCCTGCGGAAGCCCCGCTCTTTTTGATGTACACCAGCGGTACAACCGGAAAACCCAAGGGCTGCCAGCACAGCACCGGCGGCTTTCTGGCCTATGTCACCGGAACCTCCAAATACGTACAGGATATCCATCCGGAAGATGTTTACTGGTGCATGGCGGACATCGGCTGGATCACCGGACATTCCTACATTGTTTACGGCCCGCTGGCGCTTTGCGCCTCATCGGTCATTTATGAAGGTATTCCCACCTATCCGGATGCAGGCAGGTCTTGGAGAATTGCTCAGGACCTGGATGTCAACATTTTTCACACGGCCCCCACGACCATTCGCGGCTTAAGAAAAGTCGGTCCGGATGAACCCGCAAAGTATAACTATCACTTTAAACACATGACGACCGTCGGCGAGCCCATCGAACCGGCTGTATGGAAATGGTATCATAAGGAAGTCGGAAAAGGCGAGGCCATTATCGTGGATACCTGGTGGCAGACGGAAACCGGCGGATTTCTCTGCAGCACGCTGCCGGCCATAAAACCCATGAAACCGGGAAGTGCGGGACCGGGCATGCCCGGCATCCACCCCATCATCTATGATGAGGATGGAAATGAATTGCCGTCCGGATGCGGCAAGGCCGGCAATATCTGCATTCAGAATCCCTGGCCGGGCGGATTCCAGACCATCTGGGGAGATCGCGAACGGTATGTCCGGCAGTATTATCAAAGATATTGCAAAGATCCGAACAGCAAGGACTGGAGAGACTGGCCGTATCTGACCGGAGATGCGGCGGTTCAGGCCCCGGATGGATATTATCGAATCCTTGGCAGAATCGACGATGTTATCAATGTTTCCGGCCATCGTCTGGGAACCAAGGAGCTTGAATCCGCGGCCATGACGGTTGTTGAAGTTGCGGAAGCCGCGGTCGTGCCGGTTTCGGATGAAATCAAGGGCAAGGTTCCGGATCTTTATGTGTCCTTGAAACCGGGTTTTACGGCAAGCAAGGAACTTGAGGATAAAATCATCAAAGCCCTTGTCGTGGAGATCGGCCCCATTGCCAAACCCAGAAAGGTCTGGATTGTGCCGGATATGCCTAAAACGCGGTCCGGCAAGATCATGCGCCGGGTTCTTGGCGCCCTTTCCAACAAGACGGATGTCGGTGATGTAATGACGCTGGCCAATCCGGAAATCGTTGACGCCATTCATAAGATGGTTGGATGATGATGGTATTGGGTCTGTAGACGTTCCATGAATAACCGGAGCCGGAAGAATGAGAAAATTCTTCCGGCTCTTTTATTCGATGTCTCATATAGTTGTTGAATTTATTTTTTGCCGGTGTCGCCATTAATTGTTCAATTGAACGCGTTATCAGAAAGGAGAATCGAATATGAGTACCCCGTATGACGAGGCTTTTGAATCTTCCATCAAAACCCCGGATATATTCTGGGCAAAAGCAGCCGAAGATCTGCACTGGTACAAGAAATGGGACAAAGTGCTGGACGACTCGAAAAAGCCGTTTTATCGATGGTTTACAGGCGGGATTGTCAATACCTGCTATAATGCGCTGGACTATCATGTCGAAAACGGCAGAGCCGATCAGATTGCTCTGATTTACGACAGCCCCGTTACAGACACTGTCAAAAAATATACTTATTCAGAGCTAAGGGATGAAGTTGCGATATTCGCCGGCGCCCTGGCAGCCCGCGGGGTTGTAAAAGGAGACCGGATTCTGATCTACATGCCCATGATCGCGGAAGCGGCCATTGCCATGCTGGCCTGCGCAAGGCTGGGCGCGGTCCATTCCGTGGTTTTCGGCGGGTTTGCGGCCAACGAACTGGCAACCCGTATCAACGATGCCAAACCTAAAGTGATTGTCTCAGCCTCCTGCGGCATTGAAATCAAACGAGTGATTCCCTATAAAGCCCTGCTGGACGGCGCCATTGAAATGGCCGCCTCAAAACCTGAGACCTGCATCATCTTTCAGCGCCCCATGGAAACCGCATCACTGATCGCCGGCCGCGACATCGACTGGGCGACCGCCATCAAGGGCGTCAAGCCGCATGACTGCGTGCCGGTCGCCGCCACCGATCCCCTGTATATTCTTTACACCTCTGGCACCACCGGCATTCCCAAAGGCGTTGTCCGCGATAACGGCGGCCATATGGTGGCGCTCAAATGGACCATGAAGGCGGTCTACAACGTGGATGCCGGGGATGTGTACTGGGCGGCCTCGGACGTGGGCTGGGTCGTGGGCCATTCCTATATCGTTTACGGGCCGCTGCTTAAAGGCTGCACCACCATCCTGTATGAAGGCAAGCCTGTCGGGACTCCGGATGCCGGCGCGTTCTGGCGCGTGATTTCCCAGCACAAGGTCAAGGCTCTTTTTACCGCGCCCACGGCCTTCCGGGCCATCAAAAGAGAAGATCCGGAAGGAAAATTGCTGAAGGATTATGACATATCCAAGTTTGCCACGCTTTTTCTGGCAGGGGAAAGATCCGATCCCGATACCCTGAAATGGGCGGAAACCCATATCGGCGTTCCGGTCATTGACCACTGGTGGCAGACGGAAACCGGATGGGCCATTGCCGCCAACTGCATGGGGCTCCATCACTATCCGGTTGTCTACGGCTCGCCCACCAAACCGGTCCCGGGATGGAATGTCCAGGTCGTGAATCCGGAAAATGAAGTCGTAAAAACAGGGGATATCGGCGCGCTGGTGGTAAAACTGCCATTGCCGCCCGGAAGCCTGCCCACGCTGTGGAACAATGATGACGGATATGTGAAGTCTTATCTCGATGAATTCCCCGGATACTATAAGACCGCGGATGCCGGATACATGGATGAAAACGGCTATGTCTATGTCATGTCCCGAACCGATGACATCATCAATGTCGCCGGACACAGACTTTCCACGGGCGCCATGGAAGAAATTCTCGCGGATCATCCCCAGGTTGCCGAATGCGCGGTTCTGGGTGTGGAGGACGACTTGAAAGGCCAGGTTCCCATCGGATTTCTGGTCTTGAACGCCGGCGTGACCCGCGACCATAAGGATATTGTCAAGGAAGTCGTTCAGATGGTCAGGGACCGCATCGGGCCGGTGGCATCGTTTAAGACCGCCACGGTGGTAAAACGGCTTCCCAAGACCCGTTCTGGGAAGATTCTGAGAGGCACCATTCAAAAGATTGCGGACAACAAAGAGTTTAAACTGCCGGCAACCATTGATGATCCGGCGACCCTGGATGAAATGGCGGTGGCTTTGACATCCATCGGTTATGCAAAAGCCAGAAAATAGCCTTTGATGCTTTTTCGTCTCCTGGGAATGGATGCGGGAAACCGCGGTATCTCAGAGTTTGACGAGTAGATTATCATAAGATAGTGATGCTAAATCGGCCGGTGCAGATTACTTTCTGTGCCGGCTGTTTTTTTTGATCGGTCCCCGTCTTTCCTTTTGAAGACCTCGTTTTTTTTATTGTTTAATCTGCCGCGTTTATTGTATTTACAGGCTTCATTCTATCGGTATGCTCCCATATTCCCATAGGAGGCTATACATGGCAGTGATTACCCTATCCAGACATTTTGGCGCAGGCGGGAAAACCCTTGGATCAATGGTTGCAAAGAAGCTGGGATACGTCTTTCTTGATGATGAAATCATCAAGATGGTTACTGAAAAAAAACGGTCCAGCGACTGGGTGGATGTGCTTGAAAAAGACTTCGGCGGAAAGCTGTTGTCTTACATTTCCGGATTTGTCCCCAAAGGACGCATTGAAATGATTCCGGACGACAAAAAAGGGACCGTGGATGATGTCATCTCCATGGACAATCTGCAAGAGATGCTGCTGCAAATTGCCGAGGAAGGCAATGCCATCATCATCGGCAGGGGAGGTCAGTACTTTCTTCGGGATCATAAAGATGCATTTCACGTGCTCCTGGTGGCAGACCTCGAGGACCGCGTTCAATTCATGGAAGAGCGCTACAATCTGTCTCTGAAAAAAGCGCTTCAAATGGTTAATCGCCAGGATAAGCGCAGACAGAATTTCTACAGGTTTATGGAAAAAGTGGATTACGATCAGCCGGATATCTACCACATGGTGCTGAACATGAGCAAGCTGAGCCTGGAGAAAGCCTGCGAACTTCTGATCACCTTGGTGAGCGGAGTGTAAAGCTTCCCGTGAAAATCTCAGATCTTTTTATTGATGAGCAGGTGAAGGGTTCCCCTGTTGTTGCTGATATTCAGTCCTGTTTGGGAATCACAGGCAGGGTGATCAGCGATCCTGGCCAGGTATTTCAAGTAGTTTCTCAGGCAATCGATCCGATTCAAAAGGGAAAAGAAATCCTTTATCTGACTCGAAATAAGGGCGCTTTTATTCGGGAGTGTCCGGGAACCCGTTCCTACACTTGCTGCGGCTATAAAATCCTGCATATCGGCACGTTCTGCACCATGGATTGTTCCTATTGTATTTTACAGGCCTATTTTCATCCGCCGCTGCTTCAGTTTTTTGTCAACCATGGGGACATGGTTCGCGAACTGGCACAGGAGTTTTCAAAACCAGGCATCAGCAGAATCGGTACCGGAGAATTTACGGACAGCATGATCTGGGAATACGGTACAAATCTTTCTGCGCTTCTGGTTCCCCTTTTTGGTGAACAGACCCGGGCGGTGCTGGAGCTGAAAACCAAAACAACCGATATTCAGCGTTTAAAACACCTTCCCCATAACCGCAAGACCATCTGTGCCTGGTCATTGAATACGGAAAGGGTCATTCGGGAACAGGAGCGACATACGACGTCACTGAATGCAAGGCTTCGGGCAGCCAAAACCTGTCAGTCCTGGGGGTACCCGCTGGCATTTCATTTTGATCCGGTTGTCCTTTATGAGGGATGTGAGGAAGAATATCGCGAGGTTATTCAAAAACTATTCGCTCAGGTTTCCGCGGATAACGTTGTCTGGATCAGCATCGGCACATTCCGGTTCATCCCGGAACTAAAGAACATCATTCAGAACCGGTTCAGCGATTCCACCCTGGTTTACGGCGAGTTTATCACCGGTCTGGATGGTAAAATGCGGTATTTTAAACCGCTTCGCCTCAATTTCTATCAAAAACTGGTTTCCTGGATCAAGGAACTGGCCCCGAATGTCACGGTTTATTTTTGCATGGAGGACGATGAAATCTGGGAGAAAACCATGGGTTTCACACCTGAAAAACACGGCGGCTTGTCCAGAATGCTGGATTTAAGTGCCAAAGATCATTGCGGGCTGATCGAGTAACCTGACCACTCTCTTTGCGTCATCGAGTAACATGCCATTTAATACTGTTTTGTGCTGGGAAAGCAAGGATGTGTTTATGGGAAAGATCAAACATATTTTCAGGATAATGCTGCTTATTTGGGTATCCCTGGCGTGCGTATCGCAGGCATCAGCGGATGAATATTTGTTGGTTCGAAAGGTCTATGATGGCGATACCATTGAGTTGGGAAATGGAATGCATGTCCGTTATATTGGCATTAATGCACCGGAAATTGCGCATCAGGATAAGGCTGGAGAACCGTTTGGTCTTGAAGCACTGGCATTTAATGAGAAAATCGTGTTGTCCAAATCGGTTCGGATTCAGGGGGATCAGGAAACATCGGATCAATATAACCGGCGGCTGGCGTATGTATTTTTGCAGGATGGTACATTTGTGAATCAGGAAATTGTCCGAAACGGGCTGGCCCATGTTCTGTATACATCTCCTAACACCGCCTATGACGCTGTATTGTTGAAATCCCAGCAGGAAGCCATGAAAGCCGGAAAGGGGATGTGGGCGAACTGGAAAGAAAAACCGTCCGACTACATCGGTAATAAAAAATCCAGGCGGTTTCATTTGAAAACCTGCGCTTTTGGGCTGCGGACATCTGCGCAAAACCGGGTTCAGTTTGGCAGGAAATGGGATGCGTTCTGGGAAGGATATGCACCCTGCAAAAAATGTATGGGTCAGGGGTCAATTGAATGAGTGCCTGGAGGAAATCCAATCGATTGCCCCCCTTTTTTCAAAGGGGGGAATTTTGCATTAAATAATGGCAAAGCCTTTGGACTTATTCCTTGTCTTTATTCAGTTCAACCAGCAGTTTTTCGGATATCAGGGCCGGTACTTCATCGTAATGAGAAAACGACATGCTGTAAACCCCTCTGCCGCCGGTCATGGAAGTTAAGTCCGGCGCATAGGTTAAAAACTCGGACATCGGCACATTGGCCTTGATCACCTGGTATTTGCCCTCGGAATCCATTCCCAGCACTCTGCCCCGGCGGCTGTTCAAATCCCCCATGATATCGCCCATGAATTCTTCCGGTGTCGTGATTTCAACGCTCAGGATCGGCTCCAGAAGAACCGGCTTGGCTTCAGCCACGGCCTTCTTGAAAGCCAGGGAGCCCGCGATCTTAAAAGCCATTTCCGATGAATCCACGGCGTGGTAAGATCCGTCATCCAGCGTTACCCTGAAATCCACACAGGGATATCCCGCCAAAACCCCTTTTTGGCAGGCCTCAACAATCCCTTTTTCAACAGCCGGAATGTAAGACCTGGGAACGGAGCCGCCGACGATGGCATCCACGAATTCGAATCCGGATCCCCTGGGCAGCGGTTCCATTTGAATCCAGCAATCTCCAAACTGGCCGTGACCACCCGATTGTTTTTTATGCCTGCCCTGAACGCGGACTTTTTTCTTGATGGTTTCCCGATAGGGGACTTTTGGGGTCTTCAGGTGAACTTCCACATTGTATTTGCGCTTGAGTTTTTCAACGGCTGCTTCAATATGGACCTGACCCCTTCCGGACAAGAGAATTTCCTTGGTCTCGCCGGTTCTTTCCAGCTTAAGCGCGGAATCTTCTTCCAGCATCTTGGTCAGCGAGATGAAGATTTTATCTTCATCCCCGGATCCCTTGGTGGTGATTGCAAACGTAATCAGGGTGGGAAGGGGGTCTGGGAAGGGAAATTTGATTTTGCCGGCTTCGTCGCAAAGTGTATCGCCGGTAAAGGTTTCCTTGAGTTTGGCAACGGCAACGATAGAACCCGGGCCGGCGCTTTTGGCTTGTTTTTGTTCTTTTCCGGCAATTGTCAGGAGCTGATTAAAACGTTCTTTAACATCCTTGTTGACATTGTAAAAACTGCCGTCTGATCCCAGTTTGCCGGACACCACCCGAAATATCGAGAGCCTGCCGGCATAAGGGTCTGCCACGGTTTTGAAAACAAAAGCTGAAAACGGCGCATCCGGATCCGGCGCCCGTTCGATTTCATTTCCCACCACCGGATCTGTCCCGACTTTGGGCATGCGATCCAAGGGCGAAGGCATGCTGTTGACAATGAAATCCATCAACAAATCAATGCCAACGGCTTTAATTGCGGAGGCACACAGCACAGGAGAGAATATGCGGGATATCGTTCCTTTATTCAGGGCTGCTTTGAGTTCGTCGTCTGAAATCGTGTCCCCTTCAAGATACCGCTCAAGAAGCGTATCATCGGCTTCGGCGATATTTTCAACCAATTTTTCGCGTTCTTCCTCAACAAGAGATTGCATATCCGATGGAATGTCAATGGCGGTTGCCTTGCCGTTGGCATCGTAGGTATAGGCTTTCATGGCAACCAAATCAACAACGCCTTTGAAATTCGATTCCGTGCCTATGGGCAAATGCAGTATGATGGGCTTGGGTTCAAAGGATTTAACGGCATCCTGAAATGCTCTGGAAAAATCCGCCCGTTCCCTGTCCAGCTTATTGATCAGAATCACACAGGGTAGCTTCAAGCTTTGAGCAAAGCTCCAGGCCTGATCGGTCTGAACTTTGACGCCGTCGACGGCATCAACCAGAACAACCGCGCCATCGACGGCCTGCATGCAAAATTTGGTATCAGTAAAAAAATTCTGATCTCCAGGCGTGTCAACTAGGGTAACGGAATGTTTTTTCCAATTAAATTGATGGAAGCCGCTGCTAATACTGATGTTGCGCTTGAGTTCTTCAGGCTCGAAATCCATTGCTGTATTGCCGTCTTCGACACGTCCGAGACGACTGGTTACGCCTGTTTGATACAGCATGACTTCTGCCAGGGAAGTTTTTCCGGAGTTTCCGTGGCCCACAAGCGCAATGTTTCTAATCTTATCAACCATTTCAGTCATTTAAACAAAGCTCCTCTCTATAGAATTGTCCATCATGCCAGTTCTTTCATGAGCATTTCACTAAAAATTTTTATATGGTTGACTGAAAAAAATCAAGATAAAAACAAGACGGTTATTTATTAGATAAATTCGGCTTTCAATTCAGTCGTGAAATATTGAAGATCGACGCATGAAGCCGACTCCGGTTCAAAGTGATTTTGAATGGAAAATATCAAAAATCGCATTCACCTGTCTGCACAGCAGGGAAAACTGATCGGGATAGAGGGACTGGGCACCGTCGCTCATGGCTTTTTCGGGTTCGTGATGGACTTCGACCATCAGGCCGTGAGCCTCGGCAGCCACTGCAGCCCGGCTGAGGGGAATGACCTGGTCTCTTCGGCCGGCTGCATGACTGGGATCCACGATGATGGGCAGGTGGCTCTGTTTCCGAACAACCGGTATGGACGACAGGTCCAGCGTATTTCGACTGTGGTCGGCAAAGGTGCGGACCCCTCTTTCGCATAAGATCACCTGGGAATTGCCCCCGTCCAGAATGTATTCGGCAGCCATCAGCCATTCTTCGATGGTTGCCGCCATCCCCCGTTTCAGCAGAACCGGCTTGGACGCTCGTCCGGCCCGTTTGAGCAGGCTGAAATTCTGCATGTTGCGGGTGCCGATCTGAATGATGTCCGTATAAGATTCAACCAGGTCAAATGTATCTTCATCCATGACTTCGGTGACCACGGGCATGCCGGTCGTTTCGCGAACTTTTGCCAGGATTTCCAGTCCTTCTTTGCCGAGTCCCTGAAAAGAATAGGGGGATGTGCGGGGTTTAAAGGCGCCACCCCGAAAGATGTGGGCACCGGCGGCCTTGACATGTCCGGCAATGGTTAATGCCTGCAATTCGCTTTCAATGGCGCAGGGGCCGGCCATGATGACCAGATTGCCATTGCCGATGGCGATATCGCCCACTCGAACGATGGTATCCTCGGGCTTGCATTCCCTGCTGACGAGTTTATAGGGCTTGGTGACGGGGATGGCATCCGATACGCCGGGCATACCCAGGAACAGGGATGCATCAACGGGCCCCTTATTATGCAGTATGCCGATGGTGATCCGTTCGCCGCCGGGAATGGGGCGGGCCACGTAGCCGCGATTTTCGATTGCCGTCACAACGGCTTCGGTCTGTTCCGGGGTTGCCTGTTTACTCATAACGATTAACATCTGCTTTCTCCTTTGGGTCGAACGTTGTTTAAAGTGGGTTACTGCTCGTTTTTAAAAACAAAAAAGGGGCTGTGGAATTTCCACAGCCCCTTTAAAATAAATAAGGACCGTGGGCATTTGGGGGAGCCCAGGTCCTTTTGAGAGTTATATTACGTCAATGAATTACAAGAGCCTCGGGGAACACCCCTTCATATGGTTCTGAAGCCACCAGCGCCAAAAAAAAGCATTCATGCATGAAAATTTATTCATTCGATTCATGTTTATCCCCTTACCTGAAATCCGCCGGTTCTGTCAAGAATTATGTGAACACCCGAAAAATATTTATCGGTAATTTCTCATGACATGCTTTATGAGGCGATCTGATATTCGAACACAAAAATTTCTGAGCAGCCGATCAATCACATGCAATTTGGATGCAAGCGACTCCGGGAGGGGCGCAGATTCCGCAACTGGGATTGCAGCAGGTCTGTCCGGTTGGGCAGATCGTGTTTCCGCAAGTTTCCACCTTTTCCACTGGCAGATAGAACTCACTGGCAACAAGTATCTGTGAAAATCCGGCCGGGCCCTGAACGATCTTATGGTGGCCGGTAGCGATGATAAACCCCGTTTTCATCTCTTGATATCCGGCGTTGATCCGCTCTGCTTCAGCGCCATTAAAGGTCAAGTCGACTCCGGCGATGAAACGGTCCCCAGGTAGGTTAAGAAGCCCCTCATCCACGGTAAGGCAGGGTGTCGTGATGCACTGAATGCCCGTATCATGAACTTGAAAAAAAACATCTTTGCCGGGTTCATTACCGACCTGGGCCAGCCAGGCTTCGTAGATTATGAGGGTGGGAAACAGGATGCCGTTTTCCTGAGCCTGAAAAAGTTTGCCATTGATGATTCCCCGCCCATCTGTAAATGCTTGTAGAAAACCGGTTTGTTCTTTTTCGTTCATGTGAAGCAGGGAAAAATCAAGCTGAAGGACATGACAATCCGCTGTCTTACTGCCATCCGCACAGAGCGTCCATAACCGGTTGAGCGCTTTCACATAAAATCCCCCGCATTCGGGAGACGGACACATCCGTAAATCATAACGTGTCCACATGAAATAACTCGCTTCATTGTCCTCTGCAAAAAGAGTGATCGACTGTGCCCGGGAAACGGGCAGGGACAAAAGCACTAAGGCCGTGATCCATACCCTCATTCGATTCATAACGATTCCTCCATGATAATCATTCGATTTCCATCCACACGGGTGCTTTCAGGATCAGTTCGATTGCGCTTGATGCGGTTTCAGCCGCATCCGGAAAGGTCTTTGCAAGGCTCATGACATGCCGCAGATGATCGGCGGTTCGAAGCATCAGCATGACAAGATCGCCTTCCGCGCCTTCGGAAAGCTCAACCACTTCCTCCCAGGGCATGCCGCTTGCCCAGGCATGGACAGTCATTGCGGGCCTCAGGTAGAGAGGCCTGACGTCAAAATCATGGTCATACAAATCCCGCATCAGGGGTTTTAATGCCGTATTGACGGCGATAAAGGCTTCAAACAGTGGCGGCGGGACAGAACGCCGGTCCACACGGTCATCTATTTCCCGGTCCGACACAAAGAGAGACAGAATGGCAGCCATCAGGGCCGGGTCTGATTGGGGGAAAATGCCTTTTCGAAATCCTTCGGCGATCAAAAGCGGCTGATCCACCCGGAGCTGGGAAGCCCATCGGCCATCCTGGGTCAGGTTGCCCTCATGGGTAACAAATCCCGTTAGTTTCAAAAAGCTCAAATGCCGGTTGAATTCGTGAATCAGTACTTTATGCCGGGTGCCCGAAAGGGCTCTGGCTTCGGTTCTTTTGCCGCCGGCGCGCATCAACAAAAATGTGGCAAACGAACGCGTCAAAAGATCTTCAACCTGATCCGGACCGTGGGACAGGAGAAGGTTCAGTACCATTGAAAAATTGATCCGTATTTGGCTCTTGACATCCGATGGCGTGGCGGTAACCAGCTGCGCGCAAAGCCGGGTATCCAGAAATTTTCCCGGTATGGCGATGGCAAAGCCGATGTGATCCATGCCTCTGCGTCCGGCTCTGCCGGTCATCTGGTGAAATTCCGTGGAAGTAAGTGGCATGAACTCCCGGCCGTTAAAGCGGTCGGTGTTCAGGAACACGACGGTTCTGGCCGGAAAATTAACGCCTGCGGCAACCGTGGATGTGGCAAATACCGCCTGAAGGAGCCCCTCGGTCATCAGGGTTTCGATGACCTGTTTCCAGGCCGGGAGCTGTCCGCTGTGATGCGCGCCCACTGCCAGGTGCTCAAGATGCCAGAGTTGACGGTGTTTTGCCAGATGCGGATTTTGGGAAAGTATTTCATCGATTCGCTGGTGAAGGGTTTGCATCCGATCCGGATCATCCACCCAGTGATCCTTGCACAGATCCAGGGAATGGTCACAGTCGGCGCGGGATTTGAGGAAAAATATGGCCGGAAGAAGATTGAATTTATCCAAAATTCTGAGGATTTCACCCATTGGGGGCAAAAGGCTGTAAGTGGATGTCAGGCGCTGCGGTTTTTCTTCAAACAGGTATTCACGAACCTTTTTGGAAATGCGGCCTTTTCCCTTGACATCGGAAGCAAGGAGCGGCAGCAGGGTCCCGGAAGGGTGAAGGAAAAGGGGATAGAGCGGTACCGGCCTTTTTGTTTCTTCCACGACCTTGCAGTCTTTGGATCGGATGGCCGTGAGCCACTCGGCAATTTTACCGGCGTTTCCGATGGTTGCCGAAAGCAGCAGAAGGGGTATTCGGGACGGCAGATAGATCATGGTTTCTTCCCATACCACCCCCCGATCCTCATCTCCCAGAAAATGGGCTTCATCCAGGACCACAAAATCCGTATCCAGGGTTTGGCCTTGGTGCATGGCATCATAGAGCTGATTGCGAAGAATCTCGGTTGTACCGACAATTACCGATGCGTCCGGCCGTTCTTTCCGGTCCCCTGTCAGAATGCCGACCTGGTCCTGGCCGAATATCTCGGAAAATTCGTGAAACTTGGCGTTTGAAAGCGCCTTTAACGGCGTCGCATACCAGGAGCGCCCGCCTTTATCCCGAATTCGGGAAATGGCCTGAACCGCGATCCAGGTTTTCCCGGAACCCGTGGGTGCTGTTACCAGGCAATCGGCTTTTTCGATGGCTTCAAGGGCTTCCAGTTGGAACGGATCCGGAGAAAACGGCTGGTCTTCCGGCACGCCGATGGTTTTAAACACAGCCTTCAGGCTGGAATCGGCTCCGGCTTTCAGCCGAATAGCAGGGACCGATGCCCGAATATTTTTTGGCCGGATCTTGGGACTGCCCGAATATTTTTTGGCCTTGACTCTGCCTCTGGGTTTCATGTTATGAGTTGCCGGATGATCGCATCCATCTGGGTTTTGGCAATGGCGTTGGTGTCATAAGGGGATATGCCGTTTAAATCCGCCTCGATCAGGGTGTTGTCGTAAGGCAGAAATCCCAGAAAATCAAACTGGGGCAGATTTTTGCGAAGATAAGCGATATCCGCATCCCCGCGGATTTTATTACCCACCACTGCAATGTGCTTGAGTCCGATTTCGGAGGCCAGGTGCTGAATGTTTTCAGCGGTGTCGATGCTTCTTCTGCCCGGTTCCACCACCACGATAAGCTTGTCCACGGCTTTTGCCGTGGCTCTTCCCAGGTGCTCGATGCCGGCTTCCATATCCATGACCACCACCTCGTCTCTGGCAAGTACAATGTGGGTGATCAGGGCTCTTAAAAGCGTGCTCTCCGGACAGATACATCCGGAGCCGCCTTTCTTGATGCCGCCAAGGCGCATCATCTTGATGTTGCCCAGTTTTGCGGACAAGGCATCCGGAAGATCATCCACACGGGGATTGAGCTTGAAGAATCCGCCGATGCTGCCTGGTTGAGCCTCGGTGCGTTCATAGGCCAGATCTTTCATCTCGGATATCGGAATGATTTTATCAGCGTTTGCAATTCCCAGAGCTCCGGCCAGATTCGCGTCCGGGTCCGCGTCGATTGCCAGAACGTGCTTTCCCTGTGCATCAAATGTTCGAATCAGCAAAGCGGAGAATGTGGTTTTTCCCACCCCGCCTTTGCCGCTGACAGCAAGTTTCATGAGCGTGTCCTTAATTTTAAAATGGGAATGAAAATGAATTCGTTTTCATGTAAGCGCATTGTTGAATATTCATTATTAGATATGCCTCTTTCATCATTAAGTCAAGAATGACAACATTTGGCAAATGCGGGATAACCGAAAAGGTCGGCCATCGAGGGTGAAATCAAATCATTCGTATGTGCAGAAAACCGAACGGTCATGGGGGATGAAAGACGCCAGAGGTCAGCATGAGGGGGATCGGCGGGAAGCTTTCCATACTGTCCGGTGGAAGTGCGTTTGAGTTCTTTTAAGAGACGACTTTCATGCTTTGTCGGGAGGATGAAGATTATTGTTACCAGCCCTTTTCGCCGATGAGGAATTTGGTTTTTTCCTCAGCCTGCTTTTCCACCATAATCATTTTCTTTCCCTGGGCTTTTTTGATTTTTTCTATCAGAATTCTCAGGTCCACCGGTTTTTCCATTAAATCCATTGCTCCCAGCTTCATGGCTTCAATGCCTCTTTCAAGGGTGGCATGGCCTGTCAGAAGAATCACCTGAAGTTCGGGTTTTCTGGCCTTCAGCGCTTTCAATGCTTCCAGTCCGTTCATTTCCGGCATCTGCAGATCCAGGATGATCACATCAAACGATTTTGTTTCAGTCAGTTGGATTGCTTCTTTTGCAGAAGTTGCCGTGGATACGTCTATGCCTCGGGACTTCATCCGATCGGACATGATGTTCAGAAAATCCTCTTCATCGTCAACCAGCAATACTTTTTCTGTCATAATTACCTCCGAGGGTCGTAAGAAAGTAAGAATTATGAAATCAGTAATCGGGGGTCAGCGTTTTTCTGAACCCAGCCAGCCGATAAAGGAAAAAACTCAACACGGATATTGGAATTTTTTATAAATCCATTACGGGAAATAAAATCACATTTCGGTTTTATACAATTCATCTGTCAGCAGTTTCTCGTAGTGGTCTTGGGCAGTCGGGTTCAGAGACCGCCACATCAGAAGCTGCCTGCGAACGGCATGCAGAAAGGACTTGTTGATTCTTCTCCAGGCATTTGACTCTCCGGACTGGCGTTCCAGCAGGATGTTGACTTCCAGAAAACCCGGTTCCTCCCTGGACTGACAAAACCGCAGGATCACCTGCTGCATGATGCCGAAATCAAAAGGCGCCAGCCAGACATGGGCGTTGATTTCAATACAGGCATCCTTGCAGCAGCTTGCCCCTTCACAGGTATCGGTATCTCCTGAAACCGGCGGTACCGGACAAACCTGGCTGAAGGTGATTTCGCCGGTGGAAAAAAGTCCGTGTGAGACGTCCTGGTGGCCTTTGAAATAGTCATATAAAAAACCGGTGATGCTTCGATGTTCCGGGTATTTCATCAGAAAGGGAAGTGTTATTTCAAGAAGATTTCCCTTGGATGCGGGAAGGGTCCAGGACCGGTTGACATCGGGGATCGCGATTTCCGCGGCAACCCTTGAGGGGTAAATGGCCGATATCAGCACCACCAGGATGACCAGTATCATGGCAGCCACGCCGGAAAGCGAGGAGTAGTTGACGGTGATTCCCGACCATAGCGAGGTTCCCGCAAAGAGACTGGCACTGGTCTGGGCCAGAAGATATCCCATGACCACGCTCAAAACGGCAAACGCCATGGCTTCCGCGATAAAGAGAAAGCTGACATGAGACGGTGCCAGTCCCACCGAGGTATAGATTGCGATTTCACGTTTTCGTTCATAGACGCTGCCGATCATGGTGTTCAGCACGATGCAGATGGAGATGATGATCGGAATCAGAATATTGGGAACTCCGCTGTAGCTTAAGGCATCGCTGGCATTATACAGCAGGACGCCGTCCGGCTCGCCGCTGAAAAGCGCCAGTCCGAACCGATCGACCAGATGCTGCGCGGCTTTGCGGGTGTCCGTTGCCTGCGTATGCCGGACCGCAATACCCTTCAGCTTTCCGCCGGAAGACAGCAAGGTCCGGGAAGGGACAATCAACGTCAGATCTCCGGAAATATGCTGGTATCTGCTTTGATACGAACGGACATCGTCCCCGGATTCCATGGCCTCCATCTCGACTTCGGTTATTTCCTGAGACGCTTCACGGGGAAAAATAGCCGGAGTCAGGGGCTCGCCGTCCAGATCGGGCCGATCCTGAAGCAGTTTTCCGGAAAATATGCCGGCCACCTGAAACGGAATTCCCCAGATCTGAACGACTGAGGATTCGGGACGATCGAAGGGAATCCCCAGGTCCCGTGCCATGCGATCGGAAACCAGGACCACATGATGCTCTTCGGGTCTGAACCACCTGCCGGCAACCAGTATTTGATCAAGTCCCGTAACGCCGGGTTCGTCGGCGGAAAGGCCGATCATGCCCTGGGCTTCAAATATGCGGCCGTCATATCGAAGGGGGGCTTCCGTGGATCGGGTTCGGTCTTCGCCTTCCAGCCAGACTCGGGGCGCAATGATGCCGGAAGCATCGAAGGCATGGGTCAGAACCGGGAGCGCAGCCTGGGGAATATCCTGCCAGTTCACGTTTTTCAGCAGAAAACCGGAATAAGGGGCATGGGCCTGATATTGGATTCTGGAATGAAGGCGCATGCTCTTTACCGATGTGAAGCTCATGATGGTAAAGGTCAGGATGATCAGCGTTGCGCAGGTCAGGGCCGTTCGAATCCTTCGACGCCGAAGGTTGCTGACCCCCAGGAAAAAAGAGGCCGTGAAGGCTTTCCACCGGGTGATGTCCCCGGTTGCCGCGGGTCTTGCCCGGTTCTGAAGCTGGTTCATTTCCGCTTCAAACCGCAGAAAAACGATCAGCGTCACCATGAAGGAAAGACCGATGATGAAAAAGGCCAGGATGACGACAAGCGGACTGTATGCCAGTTGAAAGGCCGGGTGAACCTGGTAAATGATCCCGATCACCAGAACCAGAATGACGCTGAAGGCAATGATCCGCTTGTAGATGTTGGAAAAAGAAAACAGGAGCCGCTCCATGCAGAAGGCAAACGGAACGAACAAGGCGATGTAAAACAGAACTCCGAAAAGCACATCTTTCTGGGTTTGCTCGACATCGTCATAGACCCGGCTGGCAAGTGCCCAGGAAGCCGATGAAGCTTCAATGAACTGGTCATATTTTTTATCGGCCAGTGTCTGTTCGGCTGTTTTCAGGGCGGATTGTCCTTCCTGCTGAAGTCTTCGGATCTGTTCATTGAAAATGCCATGATTTTCAAGGTTGGTGATCCTTGGATTTAAAAGCGCCCACATGTCCCGGGCTGCCCGGAATTCGGTTTGGTGAAGGACCGGCCAGTCATCGATTCGATATCCCGTCCCTTCGGAATGACCGGGGTCCGCATGGGTCAGGATCAGTTTTTTGTGAAGCACCGAATCCGAGAGGGTCAGTTTCAGACGGGTTTCAGGCTCCAGAAAAATGGATGTCAGCACAGATGATCGGGTATCGATCCGGCTGTACCAGTACTTAAGGGGAGCGGCCTCCCGACGGCCGTCTATAAGATTGATCTTTGTCAAGTATTTAAAGCTGCGCGGTTCCATCAAATTGAACAGGGTGGTGCCTTTGCAGGCAAACATGATCAGATCGGTCTGCATGGCGGTGCGCTGCATTTTCAGGCGGTAGGCCTCTTTTCCGGTCTGTTCCTTGTCAATGGCCCACAAGACATTACCGGTTTCAGGGTCAAACCGGTAACCTTCTATGATCACTTTGTCCAGAACGTGTCTTTTGTCCGCAACCCCCTTGATTTGAAACGTCCCCAGATCGCCGACCATTGCATGGTACCTTGTATTTCCCTGGTAAGATAGTATGACTGTCCCCGGGGCCGGCTGGTCGGCAAACAGCTCTCCATGCCGAATAAAGCTGGCACGGCCGCTGATCGTTGAAAACCCGTTTTGCGGCAGATTCTCATTGTATAGTTCGGTGGCGGATGCAACGCGGCTGATCACACTGCACACCTGACGGCTTTGTTCTGTGGCATAAGTCCAGTCGACGCCGCTTGGAACATCATGGGGCGTTCCCCAGAGATCTCGGGCGTCATGGACGGTGGCCAGGCTGGCGCCGATATAACCGGCAAGCGCGGTGACCTCGCCGCCTAAAAAAGGCCGATCCGTAAAATAAGTCTGCCAGGTTTTGAGTTTGCTGGGTCTCAGCGTGTCCCTGAAGAGGGGGACGGAAGATCTTTCGGCCTCGCCTCCCCGATGCATGGCGCCATCCAGGAGGGTATACACGGAGGAACGGTTTACATTGGCCTTCAAGGGATAAAGCCATCCCTGACTGAAAGCCCCGAATCCATCGCCGTGGCTGGACAGATGCAGTGAAATCGATACCATCAGTTCCCGGTTTTTTACGATGGATCTGAATTCAAGGGCATTGTCAAGGAGTTTGGCCTGGCTGGAAGCATTCCGAAGAATGGCTTGTTGGTGCAAAATGGCTGAAGGCATCAACTGGTCCAGGACGCTTTTCTCTTCAGGCGACAGATTCTTGAAAAACGGTTGCCAGCCCAGTTGGCGAAGCAAGCGCCTGTCTTTGGCAAGCTTTTGAATTTTTCCCTGATTATCCGGGTCAGGCTCCTGAAGCCGCAGTTGCATCAGTTCCCGGGAGATGACATCTACCCGGGTTTTAATCTCATCGCTGATGGCTTTTTTTACCAGCGTATCCAGCGGCGCGTTTTCAGCATCGGCACTTGCAGGCGAATTTTCAGAATCTGCGGCCCCTTGCTGTGATTTGGGATCCAGTGCAGACAGGGTTTTTCGCGTGTCCTTGACAATATCCCGGAGCTGCTTCTTTTGCTTGCGAAGGTCCTTGGGGGAAGTCCGGAGGCTCCAGACCAGATCCCTGAGGCCGGCCAGGCTCTGGGCATGGCCGCTGGTGGCAACCAGCAAAACGGAGCGCTCCGGTGGCGTTTCCTTGAATTTCCTGGCAAGCTCAAGCAAGGTGGCGATGCTGACGGCTTCATCCGCGCCCGGAGACAGCCCCGGCACATAGGCGGTGCTGTCATAAAATGCCTCGATCATCATCAGTTCTTCCTGAAGATTGGCATTTCGGCCCGGAATCAGACAGTAGATATTTTCAGCGGCAACCTCTTTCCATCTGACTTCGGAATTCAACCGGATTTCAGGGAAAACCAGGCCGTTTAAGGCGGTTTCGAACTCTCCGAAATGATTGCGGGCTTCCTCCAGGGAAATCCAGAAACGGGGAAACTGAATGGGGGAAAGTTCGAGCTTTTCCTCAAACCATGTTCTTGAAGACAGGCCCCTGTCCACGTAAACCACTGCCTTGGCGCCGAGCGAGGCTGCCTGAATCCAGTTTTTTCCGGAATCCAGCTCCATCAGCAAAATGGCGCCCTCAATGGATTTGCCGTTAAATTCGGTCAAAGTGCCGGCTCCCGCATAGATGAGCGGCCCTTTCAGCCCCTGGGGATCAATGGCCTGCGGGGAAATGGCATTTCCGATAAATGGGTGAAGGGAAAGCGTTATGCCGCGATCCGGCACCGCCATTCGGCTTTTGCCCTGCTGAAGGATGGGCAGTGAATATCGATGTGCCCCGATTTCGGAAAAACCCGTTTCCTGGAACCGGTCCTTGATGTATTCAGCGGCGGACCGACAGCCTGAAGTTCCGGTGCCCCTGTCTCCGAATGCGGAGATTGCCCGGATGTCCCTTTCAAAATCACCGGCTCCGGCACTGGACAGCCATATGAGTGCAATTCCCGTCATCAGCATGAGCCGTTTGGACAGCATCCAAAAGGCGGATGGTAAACGCAACGCCGGAAAATAGCCGGGCAGATTTTTCCGGATTCGGGGCATCGAAAAAACGCCGCACTGTCTTAGGAAATGTTTCATACGGTTAATATTCGCCCAATGAATCTTGCTCGTGTCTGGTACCGATCTGGCCGATCGAAATGGATAGCTCATCCCTGTTTTCGATTTTGTCGACCTGGCCATCCCGAATCCAGACGACTTGATCCGATACATTCAGCATCTTGATGTCATGGGTCGCGGAGATGATGGTGACGCCCCGCTCACGGCTGAGCTGCTTAAGAAGGTAAATAATTTCCTCACCCGTATTCAGATCCAGGTTTCCCGTGGGCTCATCAGCCAGAATAATGGCCGGGTCATTGGCCAGGGCCCGTGCAATGGCCACCCGCTGCTGCTGTCCTCCGGACAGTTCAAAGGGTTTATGCTGAAAGCGATCCCCCAGACCCACCATCTCAAGCAGCTTGATGCCTTTTTCCGTGGCCGCATCATCGGCCATGCCGGCAAAGGTCATGGGAAGGGTGACATTTTCAAGGGCTGTCATGACCTGAATAATATTGAAGGTTTGAAAGATATAACCGATTTTCCGGCATCTCAACCAGGCCAGTTCATAGGCATCTAGCTGGGCAATATCCACTTCGTCAATAAATACTTTTCCGGTTGTGGGCTTATCCAGTCCGCCGATCATATTAAAAAGCGTGCTTTTTCCGGATCCCGATGGACCCATGATGGAAATGTAGTTTCCGGCGGTGATTTCAAGATCGATTCCTTTCAAAGCCAGAACATCCAATTTGCCCAGCTTAAAGGATTTGGTCACATGGGTGACCCGGACAATTTTTCTGGAATCAGTCATGACAGTTCCTGTGGATAATGTTACTGTTCAACCCGCATGGCCTCAACCGGTTGCATGCGGGCTGCAACCATCGCCGGATACATCACGCCGATGAGGCTCAGCGCGCATCCGACAAGCGTAGCAATGGCAACAGACAGCCCGGCCTGGGTCCAGGACAGGGTGGTGATGGATACGGTTCCGAATCGAAGAAAAAAATTTACCAGGGCAAAGGTGCCTCCAATAACCGCGCCCGCGCCTGATCCGATCAGTCCCTGAATGCCCGCTTCAAGAAGAAAAAGCCTCAGGATAAAGCGATCCAGCGCACCCAGGCATTTCATCGTGCCGATTTCCCTGAAGCGTTCGGTAACGGCCATAAGCTGGGCATTGACAATTCCCACCACACAGACCAGGAGCGACAGCACAATGATCCACTGCTGCTTGGGGCTGTTTCCCACGGAAACGTCCTCGGGCCGCAGATCGTATCCGGAGCGGATCAATGCCTGGCGTAGCGAGGGCTCGCCGGTGGCCAGCAGCCCGTTGGCAACATCCGAGCCCACACGGGTAAAGCTCAGAAATGACACGGCCAGAATCAGGCTGACGGTGGTAATCAGGGACCTGAAAAAACGGACCCGAATACTTTTTAGGGCAATGTCCACGGATTTCATAAACGGCAGGACGATGAGCCGGTCTATCTTCTCTGAGTGTCCTTCGGGGTGGAATATGGAATGGTTTTGCATTGTAAAACCTTTAAAGAGTCAAAAAACAGAAGCCGGAAGACGGCTTATCGCTCAGTGGTCGTTGTTTTTTTGGGGGGGGAATTGGGCTTTAATCCCTGTTCACTGGTCCCCCGGGACGTCGTTTTTAATTTTGTTGTCTCTGGCCCGGTTGAACCGGAACGGATAGGGTCGAACCGGAATGCCGTGGTTTCGAAGCTGCCCGCTGGTGAACATTTCCGCACTGACGGCAAGTGCATCGCCGCGATATTTAAACCAGTCCGTTACATAATCATGAAATTCGTCCAGCTTGTTCATATAAATGTTCATATGTTCCGTGCAGCCGACGGCAAACCGGTCGTTGATTCCGTCATAAGCGTGAAAATCCGGAACATGAACATAAGATAGATCCAAAAGGGATAAATTATCAAGCGGTTTTACAAACATCAGGTCCGGGCGGCAGCGAATGATGCGGTCATAGTGAATCCCTTTCCGTTTCTCATGCTCGATGCGCATCCGGTTGCATTGCTTCAGGCCGTAAAGTTGCTGTAGATAGGGCTGAACCCCGGTTTTCAAACGGCAGTTGACGCCGTTGATCAATGGTCCTTCATTCAGGGGCGGATCATCTTCAATACGAATCACGGTCGGATTCAGCAGGGCCGCCAGGTGGCTGTTTGAATCCCGCGGGACAAACATGAACACATCATGGTCCCCGATTTGGTCCAGGAGGCACTCGCGGATCGTCTGATGGGTTTGATCCAGGCCAATGCACCGGCCGGATATACATACCGCGGTTCGGGGCTGCTCGCCGCGATATACGGCAGGCGGCTTCTCTTGCTCCAGACCGCGGTACCGGATCAACGGATGGTTTGAATTAAAGTGGTTCCGGAGAAATGTTTCCGGGATCCGGTAGGAGCCTTTTTTTTTTTCAGGATTTCCCGGCAGGGGAAGGATGGAATTGGCATCCTGAATCTTCATCCGGAGTTTCAGATCCGATGTAACGGCATTCATCAGAAACGTTGCGGGAAGGGTCCAGTATTTTTTCCGGTGTGCATAGGACTTCCGGTTTGCATTACGGGTGGTGATGACATTGAACTGGATTCTGTGGGAATTGTACAGAAGCGCCGTCAAATGATTGATAATGTGCTGGGAATAAAGCCAGGACTCGCAATCATATCCCGTGTAATACGGCAGCAAAAACGAGATGGCTTCACGGTGAAACGCATTAAAGAGCGCGTCGAAATTATACCCGAGATTAACCTCGGCCCCGGGTTTTTCATACTGCCAGGAATAGCGGGAATACCCGACAGCCGGTTCCCATTCCAGAAGGTATTTTTCAAATGTTCGAAAAGGGTTTCCGCATAGTTTGATGTTTAATGCCCGGGCCAGTTCCCCGTCTTCCTTGACGAGACAGTCTCCGTCCAGAAAAATATAATAGAGATATTCCGCGTTTCGGGACACCGCTTCTTTCAGCAGGCGGTTTCTTCCTTCATTCCAGGTGCTTTGCGGATAATAAATCGCGCCTTTGCGATCAGAGGGTTTTTTCCAGGTCAGCAGAATAATGTCATTATGTTCATCCGGAAGATCGCAATAAGGCATGTCGGATTCGGATTGAATCATGTAAACAAAAGGTTTCATGCCCGGACCTAACGCTTTCTCGTTTCGGATTCACGGACCTTGAGCGTGTGCCGTTTTTTGGCATCTTTAAGCAAAATTTCAATTTCACTTTTTTTCTCCGGGTCCGTGGTCGACTCCATCGCCTTTTCAAGTTGAACAACCGCATTTTTATAATCCCCGCGGGTATAGTAATAGCTGCCAAGGTAGTAGCAGGCATCCGAAGTCTTGCCCAAAGAGCCGTAGGCACTGCCCAGATAAAACAGGGCATCGGGGTAATCCGGGGTGCTCCGCAGCAAGGATTCCAGAAAACGGGTCGCTTCCTGAAATTTGCCCAGTTCGATGAGGCAGCGGCCGGTGTAGAAAAGCCCCTCTGTGGCGTCGGGAGAGATGTCCAGGGATCCTTGCAGGGTACCGAGCGCTTCGGCATATCGTCCATCCAGGAAATACGTCCTTCCCAGTTCGGTGAGAATGGTTGGATCAAATGCCCGCTTGGTCAAAGCGGTCCGGAACTGATCCATGGCTGCACCACGATTTCCCGTTCGGGTCAGGATCAGTCCATAACCGTAATGGGCCAGTGCCTTGTCCGGTGTCTGAGTGACCTGGGTCTTGAAATATTTCAGGGCATCATCCTCGGGCCCGAACATAGCGAGAAGCCTGGCATGGGCCCAGTCGAAGGGGGCCGGGGAATGACTGGGAAGCTGGCGAATAATCGAAGGATTGGATTCGATCCAGGCTCCGATGAACGTCATGCGGTCTTCTACCGCGGGGTGTGTCATCAAATAGGTGGGAATCTGTTCTTTACCATACCACTGCCGGCTGCGGATTTTGGTTAATGCCGTAAGGAGGCCCTTTGGGCTGTATCCGGCCTTGGTCAGATAATCCAATCCCCTTTGATCGGCCTGAGTCTCGTTTTCCCGGCTGTATGCCAGTGTGGCCGTCTGTGCGGCAGCCATGGATCCGACCGCTGTGGCGCCTGCTGCCGAGCCTGCACCGGTCGCGCCCATGAGAATGCCGGCTGCAACGCCGGCAAGGGTTGCCAGGCCTATTTTTTTGGATCGTTCAATTTGTTCGGAAACATGCCGGCAGGCAACATGAGATATTTCGTGGGCGAGAATGCCGGCGATTTCCTCTTCGCTGCTCAGCGCTTCAAAGAGGCCGCTGTTGATGAAAACCTGACCGCCCGGTCCTGCAAATGCATTGTAGGTGTATTCCTTTATGACGTGAAAATGGTATGAAAACGGTTGTGGCGGCATGACTGCCAGGATTTTCTCGCCAATCCTCGTGACATAATCCGTAATGATTGAATCGCGAATGATCTCATAATGTTCGTTGACGGCAACCATGAACTCCCGGGAAAGTTCCTCTTCTTCCTGGATGGTAATGGCTCTTGCAATTTCCGGAAAAAATATCAGCACAACCAGCAGCCAGACCCGGAGTTTTTTTTGAGTATTCATTTATCCTCAGTCCTCCATGATTCTCTGAAACTTATCTTACAATGACATATTCGGTTGGACTTTTCAAATACCAATTTTTGTGATACCGTCTGCATTATGGCAACCACAATATGTATCGCGAATCAGAAAGGCGGGGTTGGAAAAACAACCACCGCAATCAATCTGTCTGCAGCCCTTGCAGTATCCCAAAAAAAAATCCTTCTTGTGGATTGCGATCCCCAGGGCAATGCCACAACCGGTATCGGAATCGACAAGGCGGTCCTTACCCAGACCCTGTATCACGGAATGATCGGCGAGATATCTGCTGAAGCTATCGTTCTGGACAGCGGGATAGATTTGCTTAAAGTGATTCCCGCCCGGGTGGAGTTGATCGGTTTCGAAGTCGAAATGCTATCCAGCACCAATCGGGAAACCATCCTGAAGGAATTTTTATCCGGATTAAGCAGCGAATATGACTATATTATTCTTGACTGCCCGCCGTCACTCAGCCTGCTGACGGTGAACGCAATGACTGCCGCCGACTCCCTGCTGATTCCCCTTCAATGTGAGTTTTATGCGCTGGAAGGTCTGGGCCAGCTCCTTCAGACCATGAAACGGATCAAACGGGGGTTGAATCCGCATCTCAAGCTTGGCGGGATTCTTCTGACCATGTTCGATAAACGTACCAATCTTTCAAGCCAGGTGGCTGATGAAGCCAGAAAATATTTTAAAAATCTTGTCTTTAAAACCATCATTCCGCGCAATGTCCGGCTCGGAGAGGCGCCAAGCTTCGGCAAACCCATCCTGCTGTATGACCCTGCCTCCGCAGGGGCAGTCGGCTATATGGACCTGGCAAAGGAAATAATCGATGCGTCAGCCTGAATATCCAATCGCTGTTTTGAACTTTGATACATGACAATAGAATCATCTCAAAATGAGAGCGGGCCTTTAAAACGAAAAAAAATGGCGCTGGGAAGGGGCATTGAAGCCCTGATTCCGGACATTGATCCTGCACAGAGCGACTCCTCCGGGGAGTATTTTACCTGCGATGTGCGTCTGATTCGCCCCAATCCGTTCCAGCCCCGCATTCGTTTTTCTCAGGAAGAACTCGATGAACTGAGCCGTTCCATTCTGGAACAGGGTATTCTCCAGCCCCTTATGGTGCGAAAGGCGGAAACCGGTTACGAGCTGATTGCCGGCGAAAGGCGCCTTCGGGCCGCCAGAATCGCTGGCATGAACGCGGTGCCGGTTGTTGTCAAAAACGTTTCCGATGGTCAGCTTCTGGAAATTTCGATCATTGAAAACATCCAGCGCCAGGACCTCAATGCCCTGGAAGAAGCCGAGGCTTACAACCGGTTGATGGACGAGTTTCATCTGACGCAGGAAGAGGTCGCGGTCCGGGTGGGGAAAAGCCGTCCGGCCATTGCCAATTTTTTACGCCTTCGCCAGCTCCCGGAGCCGATCAAGGCCAGTATCATGGATGGGGTATTGACCATGGGTCATGCCCGCGCCCTTCTGGGCGCGGATACGCCGGCCCAGCAGAATGCCGCCTGGAAAGCCGTTATCGCCAAAGGCCTTTCTGTTCGGGAAACCGAAATCCTGGTAAAACACCTCAAGAATCAGAAGCCTGAAGATCGGAATCCAGCGCCCAAATCCTTTGATGTCTACCTGAGCAGTCTGGCCAATGACCTGTCACAGGATTTCGGAACGCGTGTCAAGATCAAGCGCAAGGGTCGAAAGGGCCGGGTAGAGATTGAATTTTACAATGATGACGATCTGGATCGGTTAATCGGTCTTCTGAAACGCACCTGAAGCGCCGAATGTCTATTCATATCATTATTGACGGGTATAACCTGATCCGTCAGTCCGGATTTCTTGGTAGTTTGGAAAGCCAGAGCATTCAGGCGGGCAGGGATGCGCTCGTGGAGATGCTGTCCGCTTACCGAAAGCTCAAGCACCATACCATCACCGTTGTTTTTGACGGCTCCAGGGCTCCCTGCGATTTCCCGTCCCGGGATCGTATTCAGGGCGTCAATATTGTTTTTTCAAGATGCGGCGAACTGGCAGATGCGGTCATCAAGAGAATGGCGGCCAAAGAAAAGGAAAAGGCCATTGTTGTTTCTTCGGATCAGGATATCATCCGGCATTCTGCCGCATTCGGGTGCGCGACACTCAGCTCTCCGGTGTTTGAACAAAAACTATTGATGGTTTCCTGGACGGATTCCGGAGATACGGATAATGATTCAGGCAGTGGCTGGATTCCGACAACCCGGAAAAAAGGCCCTTCCAGGCGGCTTTCAAAGCGCATGCGGCAGAATCAGATAAAAACCGACAAATTATGATGAAAATCCCAGAGCGCCATGCCGGTCCGGGCTTGATGAAAAATCAAGGGAGTTGAAATGAAACGAATCTGTGTCATTGATGGTCAGGGCGGCGGCATCGGCAGTGCCGTGATCAAAAAGCTTAAAGAGGTTTTTGAAGAGACCATCGAGATCATCGCTCTGGGTACCAATGCCATTGCAACATCGCAGATGCTGAAGGCAAGGGCCAACCGGGGAGCGACAGGAGAAAACGCCATCGTACGGACAGCCGAAAGGGTGGATGTGATTATCGGTCCGCTCAGTATTGTCCTGGCGCACGCCATGATGGGCGAGGTCACGCCTAAAATTGCCGAGGCCATTGCCGGCAGTCCGGCAAAAAAAATACTGATTCCGCTTTTCCAGGAAAATGTCGAAATTGCCGGTTTAAGCCCGGCTCCGCTGCCCAGGCTGATTGAAACCCTGATTCAGCAGAATCTGTCCGCTCCGTCATCAATTCAAACACCTGATGCGCTCGCAACCGTTCATGGACAGTGCGGGTGCTCCACGGCGATAGAAATGAACCCATAAAAAGTCAACCCCCTAACCAACAAGGACGATGCCATGTGTGAAGCCAATGCATATCTGATTGAAGGAGAAGAAAACCGTTTGGTAATGGAAGCTGTCGATGTCGTTGAACCCGAAAATGACGGCGTTCGGCTGATCAGTATTTTCGGAGATCAAAAATTTCTCAAAGCTAAAATTTATTCATTGTCTCTGGTGGAACATAAGATCTTCCTCAAATAGCCCCGAAACGTCATGGACACTGGATATCCTGCATGAATCTTGAAAAACCAGGCTTTACGGCTTTCCGGTACCGGATTCATTTATGAAAATCATCATCGCCAAAACTGCCGGTTTTTGCATGGGGGTGCGAAGAGCCGTTGAAATGGCTCTCGATTCTCCGGGCAAACACCGCGGTCCCATCTTCACTCACGGTCCCTTGATTCATAATCCCCAGGTGCTTGATCTTCTGGATGAAAAAGGTGTTCACATCATTCGGGATATCCCTGAAGCCGGAGAGGGAACCGTTCTGATTCGTGCCCATGGGGTGCCGCCTGCCATCAAAAAGGATCTGAAGAAGGCCGGCTTTACGGTCATAGACGCGACCTGCCCCAGGGTGATTAAGGTCCAGGCGATCATCAAGAAACATGCCAGACAGGGATACGCATCCATTATCATCGGAGACCGGGACCATCCCGAGGTCGTGGGGCTGATGGGTTTTACCGCGGGCAAGGGCTATATTGCCGGAAGCATTGAAGAGCTCGATGCACTGCCCGATTTTGACAGGGCCATTCTGGTTGCGCAGACGACACTGAATACCCGTTTGTTTGAAGCTGTCAAAAACTGGGCCCGGACGCGCCACCCTCACTACAAATGTTTTGATACCATCTGCGATTCAACGGCGCAGCGCCAGGCAGAAGTTCAGAAAATGGCGGAAGTTGTGAATGCGTTGATCGTTGTCGGGGGTAAAAACAGCGGCAATACCCAGCGGCTTGCCGAGATTGCCGGTCAGTCCGGCGTTGCAACCTTTCACATCGAAACCGAATCCGATCTTGATGTTGAGGCCCTGTCTGCTGCGGAAACCATCGGCATTACCGCAGGCGCGTCAACCCCAAATTGGATCATCAATCGCGTGGTCAGGGCCGTGGAAAGACTGCCGTATAAGAACAGTGCCGGAATTCAGAAAATCGTTTTTTCCATTCAGCAGGCCTTGCTCCTGACCAATGTTTTTGTTGCCGCGGGAGCGGGATGTTTGAGTTACGCCTGTGCGGTTCTGATGGGGATCGGTAATTTTCATCCCCATGTGTGGATATCCATGCTCTATGTCCTATCGATGCATACCTTGAACAATCTGACCGGGCTCAAGGCAGACCGGTACAATGATCCGGAGCGGGAGGCTTTTTACCGCGAACATAACCGATTTCTGATTTGTCTTGCCCTGTCTTCCGGGGCCGCTGGGCTGCTCATCGCCTATTTCCAGGGCATAACCACCTTTATAGTGCTTCTGATGATGAGTATTCTAGGGCTTTCCTATAACATCATACTGATCCCCAAGACCATCATTGGAAAATATTCACGGATAAGGGACATTTCCGGCTCCAAAACCATTCTGATCGCGGTTGCGTGGGGGGTCGTCACATCGATTTTACCCGCCATTTCCGCCGGCAATGCATTTGGCCTGAAAACGGCGCTGGTGTTTTTCTGGGCCACGGGGCTGGCATTTGCCCGAACGGCTTTTTTCGATATTCTGGATATGCAGGGGGACCGGATTGTCGGTAAAGAAACCATTCCCATTCTTCTGGGAGAAAAAAAATCCATTCGAATGCTGAAAACGATATTGGGTATTTGGGTTGTTCTTATCATTTCTTCAAGTCTGACAGGAACCGTTCCCGCACTGGGGCTGGGTCTTTCCCTCTGTCCCGCGGCCATGCTGGCACTGATCAGCATGCATGAAAACGGATTCATGCTTCCGGGCATCCGCCTGGAATTTCTGGTTGAATCCCATTTTTTCCTGGCCGGCCTGGTGACCCTGTTCTACGCGTCCGCCCTTCAGCCATAAATGTTCGGCTGCCTTGACAGCCGTCTGCTTGCGCTTTATTTTTGGCAGAAGTCAGAACCCAGATGGTTATTTTCTCTTCTATCTATATCAGGAGGTGATCTATATGTCTTATGTCAGATGGGATCCGTGGAAGCGCATCGGGTTTCTCCAGAATCGCATCAACCGGTTGATTGCCGACTCGGAATACGATCCCCGTGATGAGGATGAAATTGCCAGATGCGAGTGGAAACCGGCAGTGGATATTCTCGATACTGCGGATGGGATCATCATAAAGGCGGACCTTCCGGGCGTAAAAAAGGAAAATGTCAGTGTTGAACTCAAAGACAACCTGATGACATTAAAGGGGGAACGAATAGCCGATATTCCCGTTGAAAGCGAGAAATGTTACCGGAGGGAACGATGTTTTGGTTCATTTTTCAGGGCATTTACGCTGCCCGGGCGCGTCAGTGCAGATCATATCCGGGCGATTCTTAAAGACGGGGTTCTGGAAATCCATTTTCCAAGGCCTGAAAAAGAAAAACCCCGGCAGATTCATGTCAGCATGAATTAATGGGTTCGGGATTGTCTGTGCCCCCACTGCATCTTAACCCGCAAGAGCTTTCCACCCAATTTATATTTTGGCGAAAACGCCTTCTGGTCTGGTATGCGGAAAATCACCGGAACCTTCCGTGGCGAAAGACCCCGGAGCCTTATTCGATTTGGGTTTCCGAGGTCATGCTTCAGCAGACTCAGGTTAAAACCGTGATCGCCTATCACGACCGTTTTTTGAAACGTTTTCCGACGATTCAATCCCTTGCCCGCGCGGATCAACAGGATGTGCTCAAACTCTGGGAGGGGCTGGGATATTACAGCCGGGCCCGTAACTTTCATAAAGCCGCCATTCAGGTGTGTTCCCGGCATTCCGGTCAAATTCCCGCTGACTGGAATGCCTTCAGACAGCTTCCGGGGGTAGGAGACTACATTGCTTCGGCAGTCTTAAGCATTGCCTTTAATCAGCCGTTTGCTGTCGTGGATGGTAATGTCAAGCGGGTGATTTCCAGGCTCTTTGCCATGAATACACCGGTAAATGCCTCCCGTGCACATAGCGTATTCCAGGAACCGGCAACCGCGTTGCTGGATCATGACGCGCCTGGAATCTTCAATCAGGCCATGATGGAACTCGGCGCCCTGATCTGTAAACCCAAAAAACCCCTTTGCACCCTGTGTCCACTCGATGCATGCTGCGTTGCGTTTGCTTCCGGTCAGGTCGATGTCTATCCCAAACGCGTAAAAGTGCCGCCGGTTCCGCTCTATCCGGTTGTGGCAGGGGTTGTCTACCATCGCGGGCGGATGCTGATCACGCAAAGAAAGCCCGATGGTCTTTTGGGCGGGTTATGGGAATTTCCCGGCGGAAAGATTCAGGAAGGAGAAAGCCCTTCCGATGCCTGTGTGCGGGAAATCAGGGAGGAAACCGGGGTTTCGGCAAGGATCGTATCGCATCTTTGCCAGGTAAAACATGCTTATACCCATTTTAAAATTCAAATGCAGGTGTTTATCTGTCATGCGCTTTCCGGAGCGGTTCGGTTGAACGGTCCTGTCGATTTCCGCTGGATCACCGCGGATGACATGGATCTGTATCCGTTTCCCGGTGCCAATCATAAATTTCTTGGACTGCTTAAAAACACCGAACATACCCATTATAAAACTTCCCCGACAGGAACAAAGAAATGAACGTAAGAGCCTTAAGTTTTGAACAGGGTCCGATCCGTCCCCCAAACGAAGCCCGCAGTCTGCTGCTTCGCCTGACCCGTAACTGCCCCTGGAACCAGTGCCTGTTTTGTCCCGTGTATAAGGACAGGAAATTCTCCCTTCGCACTGTTGACGAAATTAAGCAGGATATTCAGACGGCCCGCAACATTGCGGATGATATCCGGGAGCTTTCCCACAAGCTGGGTAGAAACGGCGCCGTGGATGATGCGGTGATATCCCATATTTCGGGTGGTTCCGGATTCAGCCAGTGTTATCGGGGAATGGCCGTCTGGATGTATTACGGTACGTCCGCCTGTTTTCTTCAGGATGCCGACAACCTGATCATGAAAACCGATGATCTGGTAGCGGTTCTGACCTTTTTGAGGGAGAAATTCCCGGAGATCAACCGCGTCACGACTTATTCCAGATCCAAAACCGTTTCTCGCAAGTCACCGGAATCGCTTAAATTAATCCGAAAAGCCGGCCTGAATCGCGTGCATATCGGTCTGGAAACCGGATATGATCCGCTGCTGCGTTTCATGAAAAAAGGAGTGAGCGCAGCCGTTCACGTCGAGGCCGGACGAAAACTCATCGATGCCGGCATGGAAGTGTCCGAGTATGTCATGCCGGGGCTTGGCGGGCAGGCCATGTGGCGGGAGCACGCGATAGAGACGGCCCGCGTGCTGAACCAGATCAATCCGCATTTTATCCGCCTGAGAAGCCTGCGGGTTCCGGACCGGGTTTCGCTTTATGAAAAAGTCAAAAACGGCGATTTCGTGATGCAGACCGATGATGCGCTGGCAGAAGAAATCCGGGTGTTCATCGAGGCACTGGACGGGATCACCAGCCGGGTGTCCAGTGACCACATCATGAACCTGCTCGAAGATGTTTCCGGAAAACTGCCGGAGGATAAGCCCGCGATGCTGGAGGTGATCCAGTCTTATCAGCAGCTTCCGGAAAAAGATCGGATCATTTTTCGGCTGGGCAGAAGAGGCGGCGTCTATCGCTCCATTGAGGATTTCAGACGCGATTCAGAAACGCATCAGAAAATCAGCCGATTGATTCAGGAAATCGAGGCTTCTGAAGGCGCGCCAGGGGTGGAACGGTATATTTCTGAAATGGTGGATCGTTATATTTGAACAGGTTATTACCAAAGGAAGCTCTACAACCGGTCATTTCAGAGCTTCCTTTGACAGAATGATATCGTCGATCCATACAGTGCCTTTCCCGTTTATCACGATGTTGAGTGTGGCCTTGTCTGGTTTTTGACCCTTTTGGAACATGAATGGCGTCTGAATAGTCTTCCAGTCCGATTTCCCTTTCGCAGGATCGTTCAATCCTTTCGAGAAATACTGTCCGCCACCAACCTGAACCCACATCTCAAGAAAAGCCTCGCCTTCGAGTTCAGTCTTCACTTTTGCCTTGAACACAAGCCTGGCATCTTCAATATCCAGTCCGGTGACTTCGCCCAAACATATTGTTGTCGGCCATATTGTCGTGATCCTTATGGAAGCTTTGCCTTCTGTTTTTATTCCGGCATCGTTTTGAATGGTGAGACCGATCGATGAAGCGTCGTCGAGACTGAGTTTTTTCAACTCCTGGGCATGGGCTGAAGTTTGAAACAGAAATACGACCACAATGCTCCCAGCCAATAAAATGCTTGTCTTTTTCATACATCGGTTCCTTTTATCTTTGATGTTATTACGGTAACATGATAATTCCAGTTCGCTTTCGCGGTCTCAGCCCGAATGTTTGCCGGAATATCATTTTGAATGCAAAATGGAATAAGGATCGTATTTCAAGAAGGCTGTCTGCGATTGAAATCAAGAGGTCATTTATTCACGGAGGCCTTATTTCCGTACGAATGAAATCAATATTTCACAAACTGAATAAGATCTGGTAGAATATCAATATTTGAATTTGAATAAACCCAAAAAAGGAGGTAAACACATGGAACAATCAGGTTTGCCGTTTTTCCGGCAACGCCTCATTGGCAGAAAAATTGTTATTATTCTGCCGGTGATTATTATTATCGCCGCGATCATTTTGACATTTACGGCTCTGCCCAAAAAATATTATTTTACGGTCCGGGCCGGAGATCTCTATCTGGTGAGGGGGTCTTCATCCGGCTGGGTTTTTTCTCAGCGCTCCAGTGCTCTGGAACCCTTTTCCGTAAAGGGCCTGGATTTAAAGGGCATCACCGGTGTTGCATTCAAAACCCAGGATGAAGCGATGAATGTGCTGCGCGGTCTTTTTCAGAAGCGAGTTCAAGAGGAAAGCGAGGCGCTTCTGGTAAAGGAAAAAGAGCTGGCCAATGCGTATTCCGATCTGTTGAGGGATATGTCCGGTGCAAAAGCCGCAGGAACTCCCGGGCTGGAAAAAAATATCGAAGTCCTCAAGGGGTGGCTCGAGATCCACAATGCCAAGGTGGCGTCTGCAATGCCTGCCGCCAAATCATAACTGGCGGTTAAGTATCTTAGATGACATCTCAATCAGCTTGATCTCTCTGATCGACCCGGCGAATGAAAATGCAGTTGGAAAAGAGCCCGTTCCGTCTCTTGCTGCGTCATCGTTTAGAAAGAAAAACCATCTTTCGCTGGGTCCTTAGAGTCCAAGTTGCACTTTATCCCGCAGAAATAGAAAAATTATTTCCCGCTGCAATCCTGCCGAGTTCACAGAAGAACCAAAAAGTTTTTTCGAAGCATTTTAAAAGGGCTTTTCGTATGCCGAGCACAATGGCATACGAGGTTTCATTATCAATTCTGTGTCTCTTTTTCTTTTCTCTGGCGACTTTTAATTTCCACGGGTTCCGGATCGCGGATGGTTTCGATGCTGTCGCTCTCGTTTTTTGCCCGAAGCGTCAGCACCGGGATCAGCACTTTCGAGATCACATAGACTTCCTCGACATCTTTGAGCTGTTCAGGATTCGGTGACTTGACATCGATATCCAATTCTTTATAAGTGCCGTCTTTCATTTTTGCCAACACGAATTTTCTCCTTTTGCTGATGAAGGTTACGCTTTTAATTACAACATAATCGGTATTAGCCAGTTCCCGTATTCTGCCGGGAGTGCAGTAATCGCAGGGATAGTGCTTGCACCTTACACATGTGGCGAACACGCGATTCATATCACGTTTTTTGCACCAGAAGTACTTTTCTGCCTCCGATGGTATATTCACAGACAGCGGCAGTTGTATATGCTCACTCACATTTTCTGTAACCGCATAACTGGTATATATCATGCGGTTTCCTTTTCAGGGGCGTGGGGGGTTCGTTGCGCTTCTTCAATTATCACTTCCTGATAGGATACGTGACATTTCAAATTGTCGCTCTTTGGTTTCGGCCATGAGTCGCTGATTCATTTTGGTGAAATCCTTTTGTTGACGCATAGGTCGATTCTGGTCGAGCGCACTTCCTGAACCAGCATTTACAAAGCCATCATAATCCATTTGAATGCGCAATGTCAAACAGGCGCAGAACGGCCTATTTGCGAAACCGAAAGGGAATTTCCTTGAATGTCAGCATTTCAATTTTTCAGTTCCTGAACATGGGGCATCATGTTGAAACTGGATCAAAGATTCACCAAGGGCGAAATAAATTTTCTGGATTTCTCTATCATGGTTTCGCGGATCATTCAAGGCTGGCCTGTTCGGAAATGGGTGTACCGGACTTGCACGTTTTAATATTTCGGTGTTTTCAGAGGAAGGTGAGCGGGCTAAAAACGAGGTTTAGCGGTACTGAAAAGATGGAAAACAGTTTTGGAATAAAATAGGACGGCGAGTCTTCGCCGCCCTATCCGTTAAAGCTATGCCATCTGTATTTTTGCGTCTTCTTCGCGCTTCAGAACCTGAGTGGCACTTTCGCGCAGTTTGTATTTTTGAATCTTGCCGCTGGCGGTTGTCGGATATTCGTCCACAAAGAAAAAAAACGCCGGAATTTTATGAAAGGAGATCTTATCCTTGCAAAATGCCCGAAGTTCCTCTTCCGTGACTGTTTCACCCGGTTTGACCTGAACATAGGCCACCACTTCCTCTCCGTATTTTTTACTGGGAACGCCGATGACCTGAACGTCCTTGATTTTGGGGTGGGTATAGAGAAATTCCTCGATTTCCCTCGGGTAAATATTTTCACCGCCGCGAATGATCATATCCTTGATGCGGCCCGTGATTTTGCAGTAACCGTTTTCATCCATGATTGCCAGATCGCCGGTGTGCAGCCACATGTCTTTGTCGATGGCCTTGGCCGTACCCTCCGGATTCTTATAATAGCCCTTCATAACGTGATAGCCGCGCGTGCAAAGCTCGCCTTGAACGCCTCGGGGGACTTCTTCACCCGAGGCCGGATCCACGATTTTGACTTCCACATTCGGCAGCGCTTTTCCAACCGTGCTGACCCGCAGTTCAAGGGGGTCGACGGTTCGGGTCATGGTGATGCCCGGAGAAGCCTCGGTCTGACCATAGGTAATGCACATTTCTCCAGCACCCATCACGCCGACCACCTGCTTCATTACCTCAATCGGGCAGGGGGCTCCGGCCATGATTCCGGTACGCAGATGCGAAGTGTCGTATTTCTTATTTTTCAGCTCTTCCAGTTCGGCGATGAACATGGTTGGAACCCCGTGCAGTGCCGTGCATTTGGATGCTTCAACGGTTTCCAGAACGGCGGAAGGTACGAATGCCAGCACAGGGGCCATGGCGGCTGCGGAAACCACGCAGGTCAGCGTGCCCAGAACACAGCCGAAGCAGTGAAAGAAAGGAACGGGAATGCACATGGTATCTTTGGCGGAAAGCAGCATGCACTCTCCCAGGCTCTTGGCATTTCCGATCAGGTTCGTATGCGTCAACTGAACGCCTTTGGGAAATCCCGTTGTTCCGGAGGTATACTGCATGTTGATGACGTCATCCGGATTCAGGGTATTCTGCCGGGCGTAAAGCTCCGCATCGCTGATCCTGTCACTCATGGCCATCACTTCATTCCAGGTGAACATTCCGGGATGGCTTTCGTTTCCGATAAAGATGACATTCTTGAGCAGGGGCAGCTTTGCGCTCTTCAGGTTTCCGGGCTGACAGGTTTTCAGCTCCGGGCAGACATCGTAGACGACCTTGAGATATTCATCCGCTTCCCGGACGCCGCCGATCAGGATCAGCGTCGTTGAATCGGATTGTTTCATCAGGTATTCCAGTTCGAAACTTCGGTAGTTGGTGTTGACCGTCACCAGCACGGCCCCCATTTTGGGTGTGCTGAACTGTGTCAGGACCCATTCCGGAACGTTGTTGGCCCATATCGCGATATGCTCGTGTTTTTGAATGCCTAATGCCATAAAGGCTTTGGCCGATTGATTGCAGACAGCTTTGAACTGATTGTAGTCGTAATCGATTCCCAATTTGTGATACTTCAGCGCCTTGCTGTTTCCGAACTGCTCGGCCACGATATCCACCAACTGGCCTATCGTGGTTTTGCCAACTTCATACTTTGGTAATTGCATAAAAATTCTCTCCCTTTGTTTGTGATGTTCGATAAGTCTTCTGCGATCGTTTCTGAGGCTTCAATCGGTGTTACAATCAAGCACAGCGGACAACTTGCCGAAAAAACATATGGTTGTTAAAAGCATAATCGTTGAACCGGAATTCAGAAAGACCTTTTGAGAAATGAATCCGATGGCTATTCTGAACGAGCGCTCAATCAAAATTATATTATTGTTTTATATCCATTTCTTGTGTTTTGTCAAATAATTTATTGATGCTTGATAAAATGAACATAAATCGGGGAAAAATTAACGGCCTTACAAAAATGGCTTGCCCCGAAAATATTTCATTTCGAGTCTTATAGATTAATTTGCGACCAAACATTCGTGTTGATGATTTAAATGCCGGTCCATCGCACCAGGACGTTCTTGACTTTTTACCTTGATTAAAGGCGGTAGTTCCGAAAAAGGGGAAAGAGGTTGAATGTTCAAGGATTTTCCGATATACATCGAGTAGCTTCAACGATGATTGTCATATGAAATGAAACAGATCATTCCACTTTCTACATCGGGAAAAAGCCAGGCTCAAGCGGTTTTTTTCTTCTTAATTAAAGGATGATAAATTGCCAAAACCCAATTATCAGCACGATAAACGTCAGAGAGAGTTGGAAAAGAAAAAAAAGAAGGAAGAAAAAAGACAGCGAAAGCTGGTTACTGAGAATATAAAGCCCGAAGAGGATGCCAATCCGATTTCGGAAACAGAGCAAGCCTCGTGAATACCGGGAAGCAGCGATAATTTAAAATATGCGACGGCTGAGGTAGAGAAGGATCGTCCGCGACATGAATGATACCTTGAAAAAGGATTCAAAAACATTATCGCAAATTCTTGAGGCATTGGCGTTGGCATCGGAACCGCAGTCCGATATGTCGGCTGAAGATGCAATGCGGATTCGTGAGGAGAATATCAGGTTCCGCTCAGAAAAAATGACCGATATCGTCTGGACCGTTGATCGGGATTTTCGTGTCACATATGTAAGCCCCTCCATTGTGAATGTGCTCGGATTCACCCCGGAAGAGCGGAAAAAACAATCCATTGAGGAAATGGTCACGCCTCAATCCCTTCATACGGTCTATGAGACGTTTTTGAAAGAGATTCTGCGCGAGGAAGAAGGCCCGGTTGATTTAAATCGCTCTGTCACCCTTGAGCTGGAATACTACCATAAAGACGGTTCCACTGTCTGGCTGGAGAATAGCGTTAAAGCAATGCGGAATTCCGAAGGTGCGATTGTTGGCATGTTTGGCGTCTCCAGGGACATCACCGAGCTCAAACGGGCTGAAGAAGACCGGCTGCTTTTGGAACAGCAGTTTCATCAGACTCAAAAATCCGAAAGCCTGGGACGAATGGCCGGTGCCATTGCCCATCATTTCAATAATCTTTTCGGTGCGGTGATGGGAAATCTAGAACTGGCCCTGGAAGATCTGCCCGTTGGCTCGGGGCCTTCGGAGAATATTTCAGAGGCCATCAAAGCCATCCGCAGGGCCGCGGAAATCAGCGGCCTCCTGCTTGCCTATCTGGGGCAGGGCAGGGGGAAAAAAGAGCCGATTGATCTTGTTGCGGTTTGCCTTGAAACTCTGGATCTGCTGCGTGCGGCCATGCCGAAAACCGTTTGCCTGAAAACCAAAATATGCGGCCGGGGACCGATTGTTCGGGCCGATGCGGCAAAACTGAGACAGGCCCTGTCAAATCTGATCGTAAACAGCCGTGAAGCTGCGGTAAACGGCATTGCCGACATTGTTGTCGCACTCAGCGTGATGCCGGCATCCAAGATTCGTTCGCTTCGGTTTTATCCAGTGGATTGGGAACCGCAGACCGAATTCTTTGCCTGTATATCAGTTGCGGATACCGGTTGTGGTATGGATTCAGCGATTCTGGAAAAAATATTTGATCCGTTTTTCTCCACCAAATTCACGGATAGGGGTCTGGGGCTTGCAGTGGTTCTGGGGGTCGCAAGAACCCACGGGGGGGCGGTCAGCGTGGAGAGCGAACCGGGCAAGGGCAGTAAATTTTCTATTATCCTTCCCATATCCAAACAGGAAGAGATCTCGCTTCCAAAACCGGATATGGTCGATTCCTGTTCGATCACGGTTCAGGGCCTGGTGATGCTGGTGGAGGATGAGGCAATGGTTCGCGACATGACCCGGGTCATGCTGAAGCGGCTCGGGCATGATGTGGTTGCAGCGGCTGACGGCGTTGAAGCAATGGATGTGTTCCGCACACATTTAAACCAGATCCAATGCGTTCTCCTGGATCTGACCATGCCGCGCAGGGACGGTTGGAAGACCCTGGCGGCCCTCCGGGCGCTTCGACCCGACCTGCCGGTGGTTCTGACCAGTGGCTATGACGAGGCTCAGGCAATGCAGGAGGAGCATGCCGAGCAGCCCCAGGTGTTTTTGCATAAACCATTCCGAATGGCGGAGCTGAGGGCGGCCCTTCATGCAGCCATGCATTGGAGCGAAGTCGGTCACGGATTGGGGTGATCCGGCGCTCCCCGGCTTGATGAAAAAGCGATGGTATATTTTTAGGGCCGCTTTTTATCAGACCGCCAAAGAAGTTCGCAGACCAGATTGACCAGACCCCAAATGGCGTCTGCCGAAAAATGCAGTTCGATTGAGCGGTCAAACAGAACGGAAACCCTGGGCGCAAATTCTTCATCACCTTTCCACAGCAGAAAAAACAAGGGGATTTTTGGAAACGGCCGGAGTTTATAGGAGATATCCGCCATTGTCAGCGGTATTCCCCCGAGTTTTTCAGCAGCCAGCCGAAATCCCTCGAAATCATGTCCGAAACGCTCCAGAAGAAGATGGGTTTTTAACTCATGCGGGCCCTGAAAAAACTGGGCGTCTTTCAAATCCTGGACAGCGATCGTTTCATTGAAGATCCAGCCGGGTTTGACCTGAAGCAGATAAACGAGTATCAGAAGCTCCAGCAGGGAATGGTCAATCATCTGCCATTGGCCGTCCTGCTTTAAAAAACACCGGCGTTGAAAGGGATGGATTCGAATTTCGGTATGCAGGAAATCCAGCGTCAGGGTTTCGGGTTCCTCCTGCCGTGCCAGGGCAATATCACAGAGTTCAGATAAGTTTTTATGCTGAAGGTCTTCCCAGAATTCTGAAGGCGCCTGAATTTTCGGGTCTGAAGCGGATTTGGATTTCTGCTGATCCTGGCGCCTGCGATCCTGCATTTCTAAAAATCCCTGGCTGAATGGATAGGGACCCCGAGAAAAATTCTCACAGGGAAAAGCATTGCAATCCCTGAGACAATGGGCGATTCGGTTCATCCGGGCGCAGGCCAGAATGGGGCAGGGCTGACCCAGTAATTGCTCCTGGAACATGATTTTTTGGGCGGCCTCCGGGCTTGTGCCCGGTCCGCAAGTCGAGCACAAGCCCTTTACATGAAGTCCGCACACTGTGCAGTTGATGCCACAAGCAGAAGTCGACATATTGCATTATCTTTCGCCCTTGATATCAAGGGCCGCCTTTTACTGTCCAGCAAAATTCGATGGTTTTGTATGAGCGTCTGACAAAAGGTTCACAACTTTACCATTAGGTGCCTTTCCTGTATCACATCTGCCCTGGCTTGTCCAATCAAGACGAACTGTAAAAGAAACGGTGTAAAAATGGAATCATTCCCCCAAAAACGAATGATGACATGTGAAAAAAACTTGACATTTTGTTTGCAATTGATAAATAGGATAAAAAACATCTTATATATCCTATATAGTTTCAAGATAAGGAATGTTTCATGCGACTTTCAAGAGCGGCTGAATATGCGGTTCGGTGTATGCTATATCTTTCGATTGCCGGCAAAGGGGTCCTGGTCAGCCGCAGGACGGTTGCCAGGGAAATGGATATACCCGAACAGTTTCTTGGAAAAATCGCCCAGCAGCTTGCAAGGGCAGGGCTCATTGAAATCATTCAGGGTGCAAAAGGCGGGTTCCGTCTGATGGTAACGCCCGTGGATCTGTCGCTGCTAACCGTGATTGAAGCGGTCATCGGAGAAATATTTTTGAATGATTGTATTCTCAGACCCGAGTCCTGCGACAGAAGCCCGTCATGTAAGGTTCATGTCGTGTGGGAAAACGTGAGAAATCAGCTCCGGGAATCCCTCCGAAAAGCGACATTTGCGACATTGATGATGGAAGAGCCGTCTTTTACGCCGATGATGCATTCCGATAAATCCAATTCACCTAACCCATAAACCAAGAAAGGAGCGTCTTATGGATGTTGTATGGTTATCCCGATTGCAGTTTGCAGCAGCAACCATGTTTCATTTTCTCTTTGTCCCCCTGACCCTGGGCCTTTCGATCCTATTGGCCTGGATGGAAACCCGTTATGTGCGGACCGGGGATGAAACCTATCTGAGGATGACAAAATTCTGGGGAAAGATATTCCTCATCAATTTTGCCCTCGGCATTGTCACCGGGATCACGCTGGAATTCCAGTTCGGCACCAACTGGTCCCGCTATTCCGCCTATGTGGGGGATGTTTTCGGATCGCTCCTGGCCATTGAAGCCAGCGCAGCGTTTTTTCTGGAGTCCACGCTCATCGGGGTCTGGGTTTTCGGGTGGAAAAAACTATCCGCCAGGGCGCATGCAACGGTGATGTGGCTGATTGCCTTTGCCTCCTCGTTGTCCGCCGTCTGGATCCTCACCGCAAACGCCTGGATGCAGCATCCGGTCGGCTATACCATTCGTGATGGCCGGGCGGAACTGGTTGATTTTGCCGCGGTGATTTTTCAGAAATTCGCCATCATGGAATTCTTTCACACCATCAGCGGCGCATATATTCTGAGCGCATTTTTTGTGATGGGGATCAGCGCCTATCATCTTTTGAAAAAACAGCATGTGGAATTTTTTACCCGGTCCTTTAACATGGCGCTGGTGTTCGGGCTGGTGTTTTCGCTGTTCATTGTCGTTGAAGGCGACCTTCACGCCGTTGATCTGGCGATAAAGCAGCCTGCCAAGCTGGCGGCCATGGAATCGCACTGGGAAACCACCGCAAAGGCGCCGCTCTATCTTTTTGCCATTCCGGATGAAAAAAACGAAAAGAATGCCGTTCAATTCGGTGCCGTGCCCGGGCTGCTTAGTTTCCTGGCATTCCGGGATACCAGTGCCGTTGTCAAGGGGCTGAAGGATTTCCCCAGGGATGAACGGCCTCCGGTTCTGCTGACATCATTTGCCTTTAAAGCCATGATAGGACTCGCCATGTATTTTGCCCTGATGACGATTCTGGGATGGTTTAAACGCAATCGTCTGATGCAGAGCCCCCTGTACCTGAAACTGATGCTGTTTTCCATTCCGCTTCCCTATATCGCCAATGAACTGGGCTGGATGCTCGCGGAGGTCGGACGCCAGCCCTGGATCGTCTATGGCCTGATGAAGACATCGGATGCCGCTTCCCCTGTTGCCGGATCTCAAGTGCTGACATCCCTGATCGCATTTATTCTGGTTTATGGACTCCTGGGCGCTGTAGGATTCTATCTGATTTCATCCCATGTCAAAAAAGGTCCGGCGGAATCGTGACGGTCATCGCAAAGCCCTGAATCCGGTTTGTTAAAAACCGATAGAATGAACAGCCTTTCACATCAACATGCCTGCACGGCAGGCAGTATAACGGAGGACGATCATGACACTACAAACCACCTGGTTTTTTCTTTGGGGCCTGTTATGGGCGATTTTTTTCATGATGGACGGATTTGATTTCGGCGTGGGGACCCTGTTGCCATTTATCGGCAAAACAGATGATGAGAAGCGGATCATGATAAATGCCATCGGTCCGACCTGGAACGGTAACGAGGTATGGCTGCTCACCGCGGGCGGAGTCACATTTGCGGCATTTCCAAAAGTCTATGCGGTCATGTTTTCATCGCTCTATTCAGCGCTGATGCTGATTTTGTTTGCGCTGATTCTGCGGGGGGTCTCCTTTGAGTTCCGCAGCAAGGTGGAAACCCCCCTTTGGCGCAGATTCTGGGATGGCTGCAGCTTTGCCGGAAGCGCGGCCCCGGCGCTTTTGTTCGGGGTTGCCTTTGCCAATATTTTTCAGGGGATTCCCTTTGATCAAAACGGCATTTACCAGGGCAATCTTTTTACCCTGCTGAATCCTTACGGTCTGTGCGGCGGCATATTGTTTCTGCTTCTGTTTCTGCAGCACGGGGCGCTTTGGCTGGGCATCAAGACCGGAAATGGTCTTCAGCAGCGTGCGGTTCAGACAGCAAACCGGCTGTGGCCGATCGTAGTGGTTGTCGCGGTCGTGTTTCTGGTTTTCAGCAAATTCGCCACCCGTCTTTATGACAATTATCTGAAACACCCGGCCCTGTTCCTGGTGATCCTGATAACCGTCGCTGCCCTTCTGGGGATTAAATACTTTCTCAAAAACGAGCGCTATGGCATGGCGTGGATCGCATCGGCAATAACCATCGTCGGTGCGACCTTTTTCGGCGTTATCGGGCTTTGTCCCAGCCTCTTTCCCTCCAGCATCGATCCATCGTTCAGTCTGACGGCATTCAATGCCTCTTCAAGTCCCCTGACACTTACCATCATGCTGGGCGTTGTCGTGGTCTTTATCCCGATTGTCCTGGCCTATCAGGCCTGGACATACAATCTGTTCAAATCCAAAACAACGCCGGAAGACCTGGCATACGAGGACGCCTATTAATGGCCAGCGGAGTCATGGGGCGGCAATATCATTGACAGCAGCGAACTTGCGGCATTCACGCAGGTCTTGATCGTCATCTGCCGGAAACGATGATGATCAAGGCCCGCGGGCAGCATTTCGAATTCCGAGAGAATCAGAATGGCCAGAAGCTGTTGTTGTTCCAGATGGCTTCGATCAGTTCTCTGTCCAGTTTGGACAACAGATCCAGATGGCGGGCTTCCCAGTCCGCCAGCCACTGATAGATGGCCTTTTCCTGCGGATCATCGGTCAGTTTCGCCTGATCGGAATAAATTCTGATGGAGCGCTCTTCCATGGACATGGCTGCGGAAATGGCTGCAGCCTCAAACCCGGCGGCAGCGATCTTGTTTTTGAGATCAGCGGTGAGGATTCGGGATGCGGTCTTCTCACTTTCGTATTCCGGAATCGTTGTGGGGATGAATTTGCCGCGTTGCTGGAAAGCCTTGAACTGCTCCGAAAGGATTTTTTCATGTTGATCCTCTTCTGCCGCCATCGTTTCGAAGAATTCTTTAACAGCCGGAGCTTCGGTTTTATCGGCAACCCGGGCGTAGAAAGCCTTTCCCCGGCGTTCCAGCAATATGGCCTGTTTTAATATGGACAAGGTATCATTTTGCATATCCGGTTTCCTTTTTTTGAGTGACAGCCATGCCCGGATCGGGCACAACGAAAGATGAAAATGATCATTTTCATATAAACCATTTGGCAAGTTAGAGGTTGACCGCCGTTTCCAGAGCGGCTTCATGGTCGAAATCGGCCGAATTCCAGGATGGGGTGAACACGTATTCCCGCTGGAATGTCTCGATGATTTGATCGAGGGGAACATCCGTGAATTCGCCGCGATATTGCAGATATTCCATGTGCCGGTTTCCGTTCAGGTCAAAAGGGTGGTATATGGCATTGCTGCGGCCGTCGAAATCAAGCGGCCGGATTCGAAACCGTTCACAAAGCTCAATGTTAAAGGCCGGTGTTGCCTTGACCCAGACGTTGTCGAGATAAATGGCGGTATAGCCATGCCAGAAAAAGACGTCTGTTTTCATCGCCTCTCGCATGCGCGCCGTGGAAAGATGGTTTCGGACATCGGCAAAGCCCAGCCTTGCGGGAATCCCCAAGGACCTGCAACCGGCTGCCAGAAGGATTGCCTTCGGTACGCACCAACCCCTGCCGACGCTCAGCGTATGGCTTGCCTTCAGGCTTTCGACGGTTAATTCGATTGAATAGGGGTCATACCGGATGCCGTCTCGGACCGCATAATACAGCCGGATCGCCTTTTGCCTGGAATCGCGGGCATCCCCGGCACTCTCCGCAGCAAACGCCGATATTCTCGCGTTACGGGAGTCGATGGTCGCCGAGGGCTGAATATACTCTAATATGGATGAATTCATTTATTAATACCCTTTCGTAATACCCTGTTGTTCAGACCGCGGGCCACGGCTTGATTCAAGCGTTACAAGATGTTTTTTTGCTTCAGTATTCTGCTTATTGTGAAGATGTCCGGACGTCAAGGGAAAAACTGGCCGAAGGCGGTCCGGATGTCTGTGATTCAGGGCTTTTCAGAACCAGGCGTTCCGAAGGGATGCCGCCGGCATTCTCCAGTTCTTTGACGATTTCCCGGGCACGGTCTCCGGCAAGCATGGACAGATTCTCGGCGGGAACCGGCTCGCTTTCCAGAAGTCTTGTATAAAGGGCTTCGGCAAGAACCCTGGGGATATCAGCCTTGTTAGGGGCTCCCTGTTCGATGGACTGCTTTAGTTTATCGAAAGCAACGGCGCCGGTTTTTTCGGTGAACATTTTTTCAAGCGCAAACCGGGTATTCGGAGCCGTGAAATCAAGTGCTCCGAACTCCTCATTTTCTCCAGCCTTTGACCCCATGAGGCCGGCAATCGCCAGGCGCACGCTTTGCGCCTTGATTTCCGCTCCATCGGCATCCGGGCTGTACCGGCCCTGTATGCTGAGTCTCAACTGTGGACGGTTCTTCAGCATATCGGCCATTTTTTGCAGTTTTTCCTTTTCCGGAGGCAGAAGCTCCGCCTTTCCCGGATCAAACACCACAAAATCCTGCTGTTCAGCCCCTGCGCCGAACAAGGATCCCAGAGCCCGAAACGGCGATGTCACGATTTTGGTCAGAAAATTTAACAATGCTTTCCCGATGAGTTGCCCATAGCTGAACAGCGGGTCGTTCAGGTCGCCGCTCACCGGCAGCCCGATGTCGATGCGTCCGCTCGAATCCCGCAGCAGTGCGATTGCCAGGTCCAGCGGCAGGTTAACGGCGCTCGGGCTGTCAATATGTTCACCCAGGGTCAGGTTGTCCACAATGATCTGGTTATCACCGATTAGTTTTTGATCCTGAATCCGATACTTCAGATCCATGAAGAGCTTTCCGGAGGTGATGCGACGACCGGCGAACTTGCCGGAATAGGGCGTCAGTTTCGTCATTTCAACATTTTTAAACACCATGGAGATATCGGTGGAAAGCTCTGGATGAAATATATTGATTTTTCCACTGATTTTAGCCAAGCCGTACTGGTCCACGCGTCCGTCCAACTGGACCTGGGAAGGTGAATCGCCGGCGGAGGTGAGTCTGCTGACCTCGCCCTTAAGATTGGTAATCCGCGTCATAAATTGTGGCTGCAGGCTTAAATCGGCAAAGATCATATCTCCTTTTTCGATATCCACTTTTCCGATGCGAACCGGAAAAGCTTCCTGGCCTTTTTTTGAATCGGGTTTAGGTTTGGCCGCGGTCTTAGTCTGACTGGTCTGCGATTTAAACACCTTGGATAAATTCAGGGTCTGGTCCGGGGCGATGATCACTTCGCCGGTCGGCTTTGAAAGCCTGATTTCATCAATATCCAGCCGGTTTGGCTCAAGGGTCAGTTTGATCTGCGGTATTTTTAAGCTGTCGCAGCCGATGAGCGTTTTTTTGACATTGGTTTCGGTGAGTTGGAGTCTGTCCAGACTGGCGCTTCCGGTATATGAAATCTTTGCGTTCGCCGCTTTCAGTCCGTATTTGATGTCTCCCTGAAGGGAAACATCGGCAGATTGCAGGGTCAGTGCGGCAATGGGTTTAAGATAAGGCTGGAGAGGTGTTAATGACAGGGTTTTCAGGTTCAGATTGGCTTCAACCGATGGTGCTGCCGGATCCACCTTACCGCGGATTGCCACGGTTCCTCCCTGTTTCAGTGAAAATCCCGCTTCAAAATCCGAGGGAGATCTGCCGTCCATGTCCGTAAGTCGGCAGGAGAAAGACTGGATGTCCAGGATGGGCTTGTCCGGAATGATTCCAAGATCCGAAAGATTCGAGGTGAAACCGTCGACCTCAAAAGCCTTGATCCGGTAATTCCAGGAAGGCCGAGGTTCGTTAACAGTTGCCGGTACCGTTTCTGAGGTTGCCGCCTTCTTCGGCGCAAAGAGGTGATACCAGTTGATATGGCCATTTGCATCCATCGAGACATCAATGGCGCCGCCGTGCATTGCCACGCGTGAAACCGTAAAAGTTTTTGCGGCAAGGTCCAGCATGCCGCCCTCGATGGTCAACTTATGCGTCTGAAATAACGGCTGGGCGGCATCAAGACGTTGAATGCTCACCTCTTTCAGCTCGCTGGAGATGTTTTCCAATAAGACTTCGGTTTCCTTGGGACCGGCTTGGATTTTTACCGCAAAACCGACCCCGATTCCGGATACCCCCACGTGGATAGGCGTGGCGCGGCTGAAATCGTCAAGGCCGAAGGCAATGTCCTTGATTTCGATGCTGTTCGCATTTGCTGACCATGGGAGGGAAGGGGGGGCGGGCGGCTCGGCCTTTGCCGCCGTGGATTCGAGGGGAGGATCGACGGGTTGGGTTTGAGCTGTCTCTTTCTTCGGATCTTTTCGGACGATTTGTGCGATGTTGATGCGTCCAGCCTCATTGCTGGCAAGGTTCACCGCACCGCTTGAAACTCGAAGCTTACCGATCTGAAGCTGTTTTTCCGACAGGTTGAAGCGGACCTGGTCCAAATCCAGATTTTTTAATTCGAAAAAAGCTTTATCCGCTCTGGAAAGCTTCAGTGACAGGTCGAGAAGTCCAAAATGGAAGTCGTCAAGTTGTAGTTGCGGCGGCTTGCTGCCTATTTCCAGACGGTAATCCGTCGTCATATCCAGCTTTCCCGTGACGGATTCCAGATCGAGGCTGTCTTTCATGAATTTCCAAAGGGTTTCAGCCTGGATTGCGCTGAAAGAAAGCTTGCCGCTGGAGGCAAAAGGTGTCAGAACGATCTGCCCCTGACACTGAAAGGCTTCGCCATCGGGCGTTCGGGCAGAAATCGAATATGTTCCGCTTTGGTCCGGCAGCGTTGAGATATTTGTCGCGTTTAAGTCGAGTTCCTGGATGGTTACAATCGCCGGTTGGCTTTGACGTTTGTCCGTGACAATGATCGTTCCGCCAGAAACCAGCCCGTTTAGAATCATCATGTGCAACGGTTTAGAATCGGAAGATTCGGCAACAGGGGTCTTGGGGCCGGCTTTTTCTATATTGGTGCTGCCGTCCGGATAGACAGTTATGTGAACGGTCGGATTTTCCAGGCGAAGCTCCCGAAAGGTCTCGATGCCGTTCCACAGATGGGCGATCTCGAAATCGATGAAGAGGCGTTTGAACTCGACAAGCGGTTCTTCCGGTGTGTCGAGACTGACATCGTTCATCTCGAGAGTCAAAAGAAAGGGATTGACCAGAACCTTGCCCACGCTAAGCTGGCATTGAAGCTGCTCTTTGACGAATTTGGGTTCATACCAGCCGATAACCCAGGGTGCGAGAAAAAACCCGATAAGGCTGTAAAGGCATAGAACCGCCATCGGAATCAGGAAGTATTTTCTGGTCAGAATTCGGCGCAAGGCCTGTTTCATCGTCAACCTTCTTGTCGGGCAGATTCAAGTGACTGCAAGGATGGGCTCAACGGATCTTTCCCGCCACCATACCCCACTTAGTGATTCAACTCAAGAACCTGTTACTCCGGGTTCTTTGGGGGCCGCAAAAAAACACAAAAGAAGCGCACGCTTCGGGTTCAGGCGGAAATATTTTCTATCGTCCGTTTTGCATACCATAGCGTAAAAAGCGCCGCGGACCAGGTGATGCCGAATATGCCCCAGAACACCGAGACGATGCCAAGGCCCATCAGATGCACCAGTCCGAAGAAAATCAACAGGGGAGCTGCGATCTGCCGGTAAAGGCCGACCCATATCGCGTACAGGGGTTTTTTCATTCCCTGAAGGCAGGAGACGGATACATAGAGGATGATATAGGCCTGGAAGATGAAGGCCGCGATTCTAAGATAGGTTGCGCCAATCGACATCACGATCGGATCGGTTGTGAAGACGCCCATGAGCGGCTTTGCAAAACAGAAGGCACCGACGGTTCCGATGGTCATGATGGAAATGCCGTACAGGATGCTCTTGTTGACAGTCTCCCTGACGCGGTCGAATTTCTTTGCCCCGTTATTCTGCCCGACAATCGACAGTGCGGCCGTGGTCAGGCCAAAGGAGGGCAGCAGGGCAATCTGTTCTATCCGTGTTGCGATGCCGTATGCCGCCACGCCTTCTTTGCCGAAGATACTGATGAAATAGGTGATGACAAAGATACCGACGGCGATGGTCATCATGTTGAGCGATGCAGGGAAGCCCTGTGCGGCAAGTTCGAAATAAGCCGCTTTCCGCGGGACGAGCTTTTTCAGGCAGTCCGCACAGAAGATTTCCGAAACGGCTGCCCGAAAGCCCACATAGATGGTGCCGAGAAACTGGATAAGGACAGTGGCCCATGCAACGCCGGGAAGCCCCATTTTCGGAATACCGAATCCGCCATACATGAACCAGGGATCTAAAATGATGTTGAGGAAAAAACCGCCAATCAAATAATTACGGAAAGTCCTGGCATCTCCCTGTGCGTTTAAGATGGCATTGAAAGTGTAAATAAGAAGGAAGAACACGGACCCCAGCAGGATAACATTCATGTAAGACAGGCCAAGATCAAGATACCGGCTGCTGGCGCCGAGAATTTTAAAAAGAGCGGGACTGATCCGCAGGCCGACAAGGGTCAAGGCAATGGCGAGCAGAATCGTAAAGGAGATTGCCTGCCCGATATAATCAGAGGCTTTTTCCCGGTTGCCTTCTCCGATGGCATTGGAAATAAGGGCGGTTGTTCCGGTGGCGATTCCCGAGCCCAGGGCGATGATCATGAAGAACACCGGAAATGACAGTGACAGCGCGGCAAGGGCATCGGTGGACAGTTGTCCACCGTAATACGTATCCACAACATTAAACATGGTGTTGAAAAAAAAACCAATGCTTGCGGGAACCGCTATTGCCCGGATGAGCATTGGAATCGGCTTCTGGGTCAGATCACTGTCCTGGCTCAAAAAAGACTAGACCTCTCATATTGCCTTTGGCTGATTTATGGCGTTTTCTTAACCGGTGCCATCTGGCTTTTGACCTTGTCATAGACCGGCTGCCACATTGGATGGCCGGCTTCAGCAGGGCTCAGCGTGAAACCAGGGTCAAGTTCAAAGACTTTTTTAAATTCATTCTCGCAAAGAACCTGGCGGCCGGACACGCAATAGATAAATGCCAGGTATTTGTGAGCCTTGATTTTGTCTCCTGGATCAGCCAGGCCAAGTGCCAGGGCGGAGTTCAGATTTTTCTCCGCGGGCTCATATTCGCCTTCTTCGTAATAAGTGATTCCCGCGGAATAAAATAAGCCGCCCTTATTCAATTCTTCGGATTTGCTCGATTTCGGAATACTTTGCGGTTTGCCCGGTTTTGGAGCAAAAGAACATGCGGCAAGAATGATCAGGGTCACCATACATAAGGCAATTGTTCGAAAAAACGCCATGATTTCATTCCCCCTTATTTGAATTTGTGGCTGAATTTCAGCAGTTCGTCGGATTCGATTTCAATGGTCTGGGAAAATGGCGGAAACGCGGAGTTGATAATTTCAATAACATGTTTTCCCGGGGCGACGGACAGACTGGTGAAGGGCGGTGATGCGCCATGGCTCTTACCATCCACGAACACTTCCCCCCACGGGGTGATGGCGAACTGGATGATTCCGTTTGAAACAGAAGGCGTTGAATGCGGCTGGACCGTTTGGACAGGAACGGCGCGTTCCTTTGGTTGCGCGCTTTCCGGTGGTAATTCGCCCGGATTTTCCTGCTGGGGAATTATGTTCGGAACAGGGGGGGGCGGCATCGGCGATTCCGTCTGGTCGGGACCGGCATTTTCCTTTGGTTGCACGCTTTCCGGCGGCAATTCACTCGGGCTTTCCTGCTGGGGAGTGATACTCGGAACAGGAGGCGATGGCATTGGCGATTCCGTCTGCACGGGATTGACATTTTCAGCAGAATGCGTGTTTTCCGGCGGCAATTTGTCCGGACTCGTCACTGGAGCCTCTGGCGAGAGAGCGGTCTTGTCAAGCTGGATTTCCCCGAAATTCCGGTGCATGACATAAGACAGGATGACGGCAAGGAAAATGGCCATGGTAACACCGCCAAAGATAAATGTCTTTGTTTGCCACCAATGCCGTTGTCTATCGGAAGCCGACGCGGAGTTCCGAATGCCTTTTCTATAGTTCTGTTTCAAAGCATGCGGCGAACTCGAAGGGGCAATACGCGTTGTTTTGACGGTATTCTTTCGATCCTGAAATTTCTCATCTTGCCCGGGCGATTCTGCCGCGGATTCGTCATTTGCCAGTTCGGAAGGTCGCAGTACAGCGTATACTTCATGCTGGCGGACATGTTTGTCGGAGCGTGTCCCCAGATAATGGAACAGCCTGGCATATTCCTGGGTCAGGCAGGAGACGACTTCATAATAGGAACGGGAAACCAGTATTTGTCCGGGTTCCGCAAAACTCATGACGCGCTGGCCGACATTGATACCGTCACCAATGATGTTTTCTCGGTTATTGATATCATTGACCACCTTGACAGGTCCCAGATTGATGCCGAATCTGACCAGCAGGGGATCGTCGGTGAAATGATCAGCAGCGCCTAAAACGGCGTCGCGAAGGCTCATCGCGACAAAAAGGGCATCTTCCGGGTCTCCTAAAAAACAAATGGCTGCTCCGTCACCGGTATCGAGAATGATCCGGTCGTTGACGGCAACATTCTTGATGGCTTCGGTTGTAAATTGATTAAGCTGGTCTTTGAGTCTGATCTGCACCTCGACGGATTTCGTCGAGTAATTGGCAATGTCATAATAAACAACACTGCATATAAACGTCCTGTTTTCACGATCTATCAATGCGGTACCTCTTTTAATTGCAGGAAACATCTCCCCTTATTGCAACATATCTATTGTCTGGGAATGTTTATATTTTTTTTTTAATTCTGTCAACTTTACGCGCGTCGTCAGCGCGTATCTGTTTTTAAAAATATGTCTTGACAACTTTACCAAATCTGTTCAAAGTGAATTTGAATAAAATGTGAATTGCAAAAAAGAAAGCGCTTTTTAATGCTGAATCCCCAATCCCCCATGCCCTTGTATCATCAGCTTGCGGATATTCTTCTTGCCGGTATTCGTTCCGGAGACTATCCGCCGGATTCGAGGATTCCTTCCGAACATGCGCTGGCAGCCAGTTACGGGATCGGCAGGCCGACGGTCAGGCAGGCGATCGATCTGCTGGTTCGAAAGCATATTCTGGTTCGAAAGCGCGGCTCGGGAACCTATGTTTTGACCCGGCAAAAAGAAATCGATTTGTTTTCGCTGGCAGGAACCACATCGGCCTTTCACCGGGAAGGCACATCGGTGACTTCGCTCATCCTGCAAAACATCCGGCTGACTGCGATCGGATCCAATTCCGAAAATCCTTTCTCCGGCCAGAGCGCCTACTTTCTTTCCAGGCTTACCCGTGTGGAAGCGGCGCCTGTTCTGATTGAAGATATCTATCTACATGCAGGCATCTTTGCGGGAATCGATGCCATTGACCTGGAAGGCCGGTCTCTTTCCCAGATTGTGGATGAACGGTATTTCATGCGGCCGACCGGCGGCAGGCAGACCTTTAGAATCGGATATGTGGAAGGAAACAAAGCCGCAGACCTGGCCGTATCAACGACCACGCCCATTTTGATCGTCAGGCGGTTTCTCCACTTTCCTCAGGCTGAAAATGCGATCTATTCAGAGCTTTATTGCAGAACGGATCAATTTGTTTTTTCTCAAACCATTGGAGGAATGACTGATGATTGAAAGGGGCCATTACGATGGATTCGGCGGCGCCTATCTCCCGGAAATTCTCGTTGCCACCTTCGAGGAGCTTGTGGAGACGTTTCAGAAAGCAAAAACCGACCCGGTTTTCTGGCAGGAATATGTGGACTTGATGTCAACCTATTCCTGCAGGCCCACCCCCCTGACGTTTGCCGGAAATTTAACCCGGCATTTTGGCGGTGCCCGCATCTATATCAAGCGGGAGGACCTGAACCACACCGGGGCGCACAAAGCCAACAACGTCATGGGGCAGGGGCTTCTGGTAAAACGCATGGGAAAAACCCGGGTCATCGCAGAGACCGGGGCAGGGCAGCATGGGGTGGCAACCGCCACCATGGCCGCCAAATTCGGCTTTAAATGCACCATTTACATGGGTGAGGTGGATGTCGAAAGACAGCGGCCGAATGTTTTCTGGATGGAACGGCTGGGCGCCGAAGTGATTCCCGTGACAGAAGGGTCCAGGACTTTAAAAGATGCCATCAACGAGGCTTTCCGCGACTGGGTGGCGAACATGGACACGACCCACTATGTGCTGGGAACCGCATGCGGCCCGCATCCCTTTCCGGAGATGGTTTCCTATTTTCAGTCCATCATCGGAACGGAAGCCCGGGCGCAGATCCTTGGGAGGGAGAAAAAACTTCCGGCCCGCGTTTATGCCTGTGTGGGCGGCGGCTCCAATGCCCTCGGGGTTTTCAGCGGATTTATGGATGATCCGGTTGAGCTTGTGGGAGTTGAGGCCGGCGGCAAAGGCCTGGATACGGGCCGGCATGCCTCCAGGCTTTGCTCGAAGGACGCCAGCATCGGGGTTGCCCAGGGGTATAAAACCTATTTTCTTCAGGACGAAGACGGCCAGATGCGAGAAACCCACAGCGTTGCCGCGGGACTCGATTACGTGGGGGTTTCGCCCATCCTGGCGCATCTTAAGGAAACGGGCCGGGTCAGGTTCGAGGCCGCAACCGACAAGGAAGTGGTGGATGCCCTATCGCTGACGATCCGCCTGGAAGGGGTGATTCCGGCTCTTGAATCCGCGCATGCGTTTGTCCAGGCCTTCAAGGAGGCCCCGGACTTATCCCCTGATGACAGTATCATCATCAACCAGTCGGGAAGAGGCGATAAGGACATCTTCACCATTGCCGATGCATTCAATGACCCGAAATGGCAGGCGTTTATCATCAAAAAGGCAGGTCAATATCATGCTTGAATCCTATTTGCGGGATAGATTGAAACAGCGGGATATCCTGATCATGACCCATATCGTGATCGGGTATCCGTCTTTTGAGGAATCCTTTGGAATCGTTGAGACCATGGTCAATGCGGGCGTTGATCTGATGGAGCTGCAGATCCCCTTTTCCGAGCCCATTGCGGACGGGCCGGTCATTCTTCATGCCAATCAAAAGGCCCTTTCAGCGGGAGCCAGCGTTCAGAAATGCTTTGAGTTCGCCCGAAAAGTGACCCGGGCCTTTGATATCCCTTTCCTGTTCATGAGCTATTACAACATCCTGTTTAAATACGGGGTGGATCGTTTCAGCGAAAGGATGGTTCAAGATGGTCTTCAAGGCGCCATAGTTCCGGATCTGCCGCATGAAGAGGGTGCGGACTATCTTAATGCCATGGACCGGCACAGCCTGGCGCCGATATTCATATTTTCTCCCACGACTTCCGATGAACGCATGAAGGCCATCGCATCCTTTGCAAAGGGCTTTATTTATTGCGTTGCCAGAAAAGGCGTTACCGGCATCGATACCGATTTTTCAGACCAGTTGGAAGGATATCTGGGCCGATGCCGGGCCGCAACCGACCTGCCGCTTGCCCTGGGGTTCGGGGTGAAAGACAGGGCCGATGTCGATTTCATTAAAGGAAAAGCGGACATTGCCGTCATTGGAACGCAGACCATCCGGTTGATGGAAAAAGAGGGGATCAATGCCGTCGGGAAATTCATCAAGGGACTCAGAGACAGGTAGAAGCCAAAAGGCCGAAGTGTAAAGGCTCAAAGGCGTCGCCGCCTCAAGCCCCTTCGGCCTGAATATCTTTTTTTATAAACTCTTAGCGAGAAAGGGTCGTGGACATGATCAAACGTTTCGTCGGGCTGATGGTAACAGGGGTACTGCTGGTTTCTTCATCCGTTTTTGCCGCCGACAAGGTGAAGGTCGGTTACCTTTCCACCATGTCCGGCCCCGGGGCCAGCCTTGGAATGGACATCCTGGATGGCTTCAAGCTGGGCTTAAAGCACTGCGGCGAGAAGCTGGGCGGGCTTCCCGTGGAGCTGATTATTGGTGACGATCAGATGAAACCCGAAGTGGGGGTCCAGGTTTCAACCCGGATGATGGAAAAGGATAAGGTCGATTTTGTCACCGGAATCGTCTTTTCGAATGTCATGATGGCAGTGGCCAAGCCCATCACGGATTCCGGCATTTTTCTGATCAGCGCCAATGCCGGACCCTCTCCGCTTGCCGGCGCGGGATGCCTGCCCAATCTGTTTACCGTGTCATGGCAAAACGATCAGACGCACGAGGCCATGGGCAAATACCTTCAGGACAAAGGGATCAAACGCCTCTACCTCATGGCGCCCAATTACCAGGCGGGTAAGGATGGACTGGAAGGGGTGAAGCGCTACTTCAAGGGAGAGATTGTGGCCGAGGTCTACACCGAAATCAATCAGCCCGATTATGCCGCAGAATTGACGCAGCTTCGCGCCGCAAACCCGGAGGCGGTTTTCGTCTTCTATCCGGGCGGTATGGGCATCAATTTCATCAAGCAGTATGCTCAGGCAGGGCTTAAGGAAAAATTTCCCCTCTATACCACGGCATTTACCACAAACCAGGCGGTTCTTCCGGCCATGGGGGATGCGGCATTGGGTATAATAAACGCCAGTTTCTGGAGTCCGGATCTGGATAACGCGGTCAACAAGAAATTCGTTGCGGATTTTCAGGCTGCCTACAACCATCTGCCGTCCCTGTTTGCCGCCCAGGGCTATGATACGGCGCTTTTGATCGACAGCGCCATTCGGCAGGTTGGCGGAGATCTGAATGCCAAGGATAAGTTGCGGGCCGCGTTTCGGAAGGCGGATTTCAAGTCCGTGCGCGGGTCGTTTCGATTCAATCACAATCACTTCCCGATACAGGATTTTTATATCCGTCAGGTGGTTAAGGACCCGAACGGCGTCTTGACCAATAAAATCACCGGAGTTGCTTTCGAAGGTCATGCTGACGCCTACCACGAACAATGTACCATGAAGTGGTAGGCCAGGCTGAAGTAAGAGAAGCCTTAAAGGTATAAAAAAATGCATTTGGATCCGATACTGCTGCTTGTTCAGGGATTAAATGGCGTGCAACTCGGGGTCATGCTTTTCCTGATGGCTGCCGGCCTGACCCTTGTTTTCGGGGTCATGAATCTGTTGAACCTGGCGCATGGCTCGATGTACATGCTGGGCGCATATCTGGCGGCAGCGCTGCAGCAGCGTACAGGCTCATTTCTGCTGGCGATCGTGGTGGCACTTCCCGCAACGTTTCTGATCGGGATGATCGTCGAGGTGATTGCCATGAGAAGGCTTTATGATCGCGATCACCTGGATCAGGTGCTGGTAACATTTGCGCTTATTCTATGCTTCAATGAACTGGTGCGCATGCTCTGGGGTCCGCAGGCGCTTTTCATGGCCCTGCCAGGTGGCCTTTCCGGTCATGTGACCATATTGCCGGGCGTGATCTACCCGGCCTATCGCCTGGTCATCATCGGATCGGGGCTGCTGGTCGCCTTGCTTTTATATGTATTAATCATGAAAACCCGTCTGGGCATGCTCATCCGGGCAGGTGCCAGCCACCGCGAAATGGTCGGGGCCCTCGGGGTCAATATCAAACTGCTGTACACGGTGTTGTTCGGGATCGGCTCGGCCCTGGCGGGTCTGGCCGGAATGATGGCAGGTCCCATCCTTTCCATAGAGTCCGGCATGGGGGATTCGGTTCTCATCCTGGCACTGGTGGTGATCGTTATCGGCGGACTCGGGTCGATCCGCGGCGCGTTGCTGGCTTCCATCATGGTCGGGGTTGCTGATACGTTCGGCCGCATCTTGCTTCCCCCGGCCCTGGCCTCCATGGTGATTTATCTGCTGATGGCCGCAATTTTATGCCGGCGTCCGCAAGGGTTGTTTCCCGCAAATGGCTGATTCCGGACATTTCAATCCTCGCCGCGCCGCTCTTTTTTTGTTGCTGGCGGCTCTGGCTGTAATTCCCCTCTTTGGGGATATATTTTACACGCGTTTGTTTACGCGGATCATGATCTATGCGATGGCCGCCCTCAGCCTGGATCTGATTCTTGGCTACGGCGGCATGGTCAGCCTGGGACATGCCGCGTTTTTAGGCGTTGGCGCCTATACCGTGGGAATTCTATCGCTTTGGGGTGGGGGGACTCAGAGTGCGTTTTTGTCCTGGCCCCTGGCCATGCTGGTTTCCATGCTGATTGCACTTGTTATCGGCGCGATCAGCCTTCGTACCCGCGGCGTCTCATTTATCATGATTACCCTGGCCTTTGCCCAGATGCTCTATTACTGCTTTATCAGCCTGAAGGGTTACGGTGGCAGCGACGGCATGACCCTTCCTACTAGAAGCTCCCTGGCGGGTCTTCTGGACATCAGCCGGCACACCAGCTTTTACTATCTGGTTCTGGTCATCCTGATTCTGATCTTTTTTGCAGGCCATCGTATTGTCCATTCTCGTTTCGGCATGGCGATTCAGGGTATCCGCGACAATGAACGCCGGATGCGCTTGCTCGGATTTCCCACGTTTCGTTATAAGCTGGTCTGTTTCGTCCTTGCCGCCGGCATTGCCGGGCTGGCCGGGGCCCTCATGGCCAATCAAAGTCTGTATGTGGGTCCGGCGCTCATGCACTGGAAGCAATCCGCCGAAGTTCTTGTAATGGTGATTCTCGGCGGCATGAAGAGCCTGGCCGGGCCCATATTTGGCGCCGTGGCGCTGCTCCTGGCCGAGGAAGTTCTGTCCAACTATACGGAACACTGGATGGTCATTCTCGGGCCGCTCTTGATTCTGGTGGTTCTGTACGGCAGAAACGGCATTTACTGCCTGCTGGGGGGAGCAAAAGAGAATGGCTGAGGCGCTTCTGGAGGTTAAGGGCCTGGTAAAATGCTTTGGCGCCATTATGGCTACGGCCCGACTCAATCTCTCCGTCATGCCGGGCGAGGTGCACGCGATCATTGGCCCCAATGGCGCTGGAAAATCAACGTTGATTGCTCAGATTGCGGGGGAATTGCGACCGGATGCGGGCCTCATCCGCTTTTCCGGAAAGGAGATCACAACGCTTGCCGTCCACGAGCGCTCGCGTCTGGGACTGGCCCGATCCTGCCAGATAACCAGCATTTTCCCGGGTTTTTCCGCGCTCGATAATGTGGCACTGGCGGTTCAGGCCTGCTGCGGGCATAGTTTCCGTTTCTGGAAAAATGCCCGATTGATTTCAGCTTTAAGAGAACCTGCCCTGGCCATACTGGAGCAGGTGGGACTATCCGAACGGGCCCAGACCGTTGCCGCAAGACTTTCCTACGGGGAGCAGCGGCAACTGGAAATCGCGATGGCGCTTGCCATAAAACCAAAACTCCTGCTGCTGGATGAACCCATGGCGGGTATGGGCCAGGAGGAGTCCGAACACCTGACCGCGTTGTTGATGGGTCTGAAAGGCAGGCAGACCCTCGTGCTGGTTGAACATGACATGGAGGCGGTCTTTGCCCTGGCCGATAGAATATCGGTTCTGGTCTACGGTAAGATGATCGCTACCGGAACGCCGGATGTGATTCGTTCCCTTCCGGAAGTGCGCAAGGCTTATCTGGGAGACGAGGAGTTGGAAGGTGCTTGAAGTCGAGTCGATTGAGACATTTTATAGCGCCAGTCAGGGACTCTTCGGAATGAGCCTGGAGGTTCGAAAAGGAGAAGTGGTGGGGCTTCTGGGGCGAAACGGGATGGGGAAAACAACCACGCTTCGCTCCATCATGGGGCTCACGCCGGCCCGGCGCGGATCGATCCGCTTTGAAGGATGCGAAATCCGGAATCTGGCCCCTTACCGGATCGCCAAGATGGGGATTGCGCTGGCTCCCGAAGACCGTCAGGTGTTTCCCGGCCTGACGGTTTGCGAGAATTTAACGGCAACCGCCGCAAATCGCTTTGCATCGAGCGATCCCTGGACCCTGGAAAGGATCTGGACGCTCTTCCCGATTCTGGCGGAGCGGCGGTATCATCTGGGGAACCGGTTGTCCGGCGGGGAGCAGCAGATGGTCGCTATCGGCCGCGCTCTAATGACCAATCCCATCCTCTTGATTCTGGATGAAGCCACCGAAGGGCTGGCTCCGCTGGTTCGTGCCGAGATCTGGCGCTGTCTGCGGGAACTGAAGGATTCCGGACTGGCCATCCTGATTATCGATAAGAGTGTTCGCGCGCTCTGCCGCATTGCGGACCGCCACTATATCATGGAAAAGGGACGGTCGGTCTGGAGCGGGACATCCGATCAACTTCAGGCCGCTTCTTCCATCCGCCTGCGCTATCTTGGGGTTTGAACCTCAGGGGACCCCAGAAACTGATAGCCGACGTGCCGCTGCCGTATTATTGAAATTTTATCGTTACTTTCTTTCCGCCATCCCTGGATTTCATTTTAATCCTCAGATTGATGCTGCTGTCCCGGATTCCCAACGCTAATTGGGTTTTTCCTTCACCGCCCTCAAGATGCGTAATGCCGACCAGCGACTCGATGATCTTTTCAGCCACCTCGCTGCCGGGAGAGGGAAGGTCTGTTGTGCGGTATTCGGCGGTGACTTCCACTTTGCCGTCATCTGATTTTGTGATGGAAATTTGTTCGGCGTTGTCATTCACGCCATGCAGCGCGGCCAAGGCCAGCCATTTTAATGCAGCTTCTTCCTTGTCCGCGTCGTTTTTTACAATTGACATTTCTTTAAGCGGGTCCGTGGTTACATAACAATCACACAGTTCCTGTACTTTCAAATGTAAACTTCCCTTATCTTTCATGGTGTTATCTCCTTTTGTAAAAAACAGATCAAGATCGTTACCATTGCGCATTCAAAGTTCACATTACCAACCTCGTGGGTGAAATGGATTTCAACAAGCTACCATCCGACATAAGCAGGAAACCAGGTTGTAAAATCCGGTTTCCTGCTTATGTCGTGATAAAAGATATTCTCGTGGCCGATCATTTGATGGCCGAGGGTTTGCAAAGGTGACCCATTTCCATGGCCACGCGGCCACATCCCTCGCAAACATATTTCATGGCTGCCAGTTTATCTTTACACATATGGCCGGCATCAACATTCGGGGTTCCACAAAAACTGCAATTGGCCTTATCCCCGCAGGGATTGCACAAATGGCCGGGATCGTTTGCGACGGCTCCGCAATTTTTACATGTATATGCCATGATGCCTCTCCTTTTCTGTTTGATTGTTGAATCCGCTCCGAAAAACAGGTTTTAAATAACATTAAGATGAAATATTTTTCTGTCAATACGGTCTGATCAAGGGTGAGTTGCTATTCGAGAGCCTTGCGAATCGTTTGAGACAGCTCATTGAGGCTGTATGGTTTTTGGATGAATCCGTTGCATCCACGATCCATGATTTCCGCTGCCTGCCCATTGAAGCTGTAGCCGCTTGAAAGAATAATCCTGACTGTGGGATTGATGGCTTTGAGGCGCTGAATCGTCTCCCCGCCATCCATCGTCGGCATGATCATATCCAGAATCACCAAAATGATTTTTCCGAATTCCCGGGTGTAGATATCCAGGGCTTCCTGGCCTGAACGCGCGGAGAAAACGGTGTATCCGAGGACTTCAAGGAATTGTTTGCCGACATCGATGATAATGTCTTCATCATCAACGAGCAGAATCGATTTGTTTTCTTTCAACTCAGTCTCTGGAACATGACTCTGTGGTTTTACGGTTTTTTCTGATGTCGGCAGATAAAAACTAAGAGTGCTGCCCTGTCCGATATTGCTGTCCGCACAAATCCATCCGCCGTGGTTTCGAATGATGCCATAGGATGAAGCCAGTCCCAATCCCGTTCCCCGTCCCATTTCCTTTGTGGTGAAAAATGGCTCGAATATACGCGCCTTTGTAGCATCATCCATTCCAACGCCCGTATCGGTGACGGATATTTTTACATAATTGCCAGGACTCAATTCCGGGGGCCGATGCATGTCTTGATGAATGACACAGTTTTCCGTCCGAAGATGCAAATTCCCGCCGCCTGGCATTGCCTGGCAGGCGTTGACGAATAAATTCAGCAGCACCTGATGCATTTGCCCCTGGTCAACCTCCACTGTCCAGAGATGTGCCTCGTAATTCTTGTGTATTTGAATTTCTTTTCGCGTCCGCCCGAACATTTCAATGCTCTGATCCAGAATATCGTTCATTCGGGTTGGTTTGATTTCGTATTTGCCTCCTCTGGCAAATCCCAGTAGCTGCCGGGTCAGGTCGGTAGCGTTTTTCACACAATCCTCGATGCAGGTGAGGTGTTCAAAAAAAGGATGCGCGGCCCCCATTCCGAACATCATCAGTGATATCCGGCCCTGAATTCCCATCAATAAGTTGTTGAAATCGTGTGCGATGCCGCCTGCAAGGGTGCCGATGGCCTCCATTTTTTGAGCCTGTCGAAGACTGGCTTCCAGATTCAGTTGGTCGGTGATGTCTCTGACGAAATTCAGAGAGGCGGGTCGCCCTTCCCATGCGATACTGACGGCATTCTGTTGCACGGTATATTCCCTGCCGGCGGTGTTAATGATCCTGAAGGAAAGATTTGTCGGCAGGTGATCTTTTCCGGACATTCTTCGACGATGCAGATCAACGATCATTTCGCGGTCTTTGGGGTGAATGAAGTTAATAAAAGGAATTTCTTCCGGTTGTTCCTCTGTAAACCCGAGGATTTCCAGGGTCCTTGGATTTGGAAACTTGATTTTTCCATCCTGTGCGATGAAAATTGCGTCATTGGCATTTTCAACCAGCAGCCGGTATTGTTTTTCACTTTCCCTGAGTGCTTCCTCAGCCTGCAGGCGTTTGCTGATATCGCGGCAGATGTTTACGATCTCGTATGGCGATCCGTCATTTCTGCGAAGAACATCCGAACTGATTTCAAAGGGAATTTTTTTCCCGTCCTTCATCACGATAGCGTATTTTTTGGGGTCTATTTTGTGATCGAAGATGAGTTTCAGGTTTTCGATGGCGGACGCCCGATCCTCGGGTGCGATAAACTCCAGAAGGTTTTTCCCCAGGACCTCTGCTGACTGATACCCGCTGATCCGGAGCGCAACATCATTCAGGAAGAGAATCCGACCGTTGACATCCGTTCGGACCACGATATCGGATATGGCGGCGATTAGCTTACCGTAAAGCTCCTCGGTCTCCTGCAGTGTTTTTTCGGTACGCCGGAGTTCCGTCTGGACTTCAAGCTCCCTTCGAAAAAACACCTGTCTGCGAGCAATGAGAAAAATCATGATAGCCGTAATTACCAGCGTCAGCAGGAAGAGCAGGTTGACGCTGAGCAGAAAATGTTCCAGCCGATTGCGCTGCTCATTCATGATGTTCTGGGCAATTTTCTGGGAGTCGTGGTATAGGGCTCTGGCTTTCGAAAATGCCCTGGTGATTCGGGACAGGGCGATATCCAGTGTCGTGGCTGTTTCCGGACCATACCCCGATACGCCTTCCTCAAGCCAGAGTTTCATGTCGCTGATGGCCGGAGCGACAACAGCGTGAAATGCGGAAGCCTGAACCAGATTGTCAAATACGTACGTATTCCGAAGTTTCACCACGCCCTCTGAGACGATCCTGACCTTATGGCGAAGTTGAGTATAGTTTTCAGGAGTAGGCGTCATTCGGGTTGCTTCCGCAGTCGAAACGACTTCGGCAAGATCCTCGATCAGCAGTTCAAGGGCTTCAAGTTCCGTGAGCAGCGTGATCGGAAGATTTTTTTCGATGGATCTCAGCGTGATGTTGGTCAAAACTCCGGTTGTAACCACGGCGGCAACAACCACTGCAATGGCGCTCCATTGCAGTATCTGGGAAAAGTGGCGAGACGGTTTCATGGCGAAAGGGTTCCCTTTAACAACAATTCCTTTTCCCGGTAAAAACGTTCTGCCCCGGCGTGAAGTGGAATGGATAATCCTGTCAGTGCGGTTTTTGGAGTGATCAATTTTCCCTGGGGAGGACCTCGTTTCAGTAAAGAAAGGGTCCGTTCACTCCACAGGGCGGAGGTTACCTGGTAGACCAGATCTTCTGAAATATCCGCACTTACCACAAGCAAGGCATACACCTGAAGGGTTGGTGTCTCGGGAATGTCGGAATACACCCCTGAGAGGATTTTGCCCGGAACAAGATAGGGAAAGCGAGCGGTAATTCCCGATGCCGTATTCGAATCGATGGGAACAAGAAACAGACCGATATCGGAAAGTTGCGTGACCGCTTCCATCGGGGCACCGGCCATCATCGCAAAGCCCTGAATTTCGTTTTGAGCCATTTTGTCATGGGTGAACACGGGCTTTAAATGCACCGGGAAAAAATCGCTTTCCGAAAGACCGTAAGCACCCAGAACAATTCGCATGACCGGCAATGTTCCTGAGCCTGGCTCGTCAATGGCAATGCGATTCCCGCGAAGATCCGATACACTGCGAATATTGGCATCCCGGCGGGTAACAAGCTGAAACATTTCGGGATAGAGGCTTGCCACTGCGCGAACGGAACGACCACTCGGATCTCCGGAGAAAGCGTGTTCCGCCAGAAACGCCCAGGCCGCGACATCGGCCTGGACCAATCCGGCTTCGATCTGGCCGGAGACAACGGCCCGGACATTTTCGATTGAGCCGGCAGAGTACTGTGCCACACCAATGATACCGGGCCCAGCATTTACCGCGGCGCAGGGGGAATCCTTTTCGTTCACCGGTTTGGTCAGTCCCTCTGCGATCAATTTACCGATCGGATAATAGACGCCGGTGGGTCCTCCGGTTCCGATGCGAAACAGATGTATTATTTCTCCGGCAGCAGGGGAGGGAAGTGCCAGCACCAGAAACAGCGGAAGAATCATTAACGCCGGAAAAACAGATTTCAAAATTGACCACCGCCATGAAGGGACTTTGCGTGCAGCAGGGATCGGCATCGGGCAGGCCCCGGTAAGGGAAATTCGCAGTGGCGTATTCATTTGATTTCCTCCAGGAGGTGATATCATCAAAACAGAGTCGGTTCGCTTAAAAAAGGAATGCGGATTGGTCCCGATTTTTCGGCTGAATTGGATATATTGAATCCTAAATTTTATTCTAAAACCGGATTCATGTCAATCACGGGTTCAGTTCTGAAATGATGGGTTCTCGATGTCACGCGGGAGCAGGTGCTATCCAAAATGATTTATGTCGTCACTGGCCAGGAAATCGGCTCGTAAATGTCCTTGACAGCATCCAGGACAGGTGTTGACAAAAACATGTTTAGAGGATAGTCAACAGACCTGATCATGAATTCGATGCGATCCCCAGCAAATGCACGGGTTGCTCAGCCGCAACCCGTGCAGCCCCAATTGGAGTTAAAGTCTTACTATGAAATCCCTGACAAAAACCCAACAGACAAAAACAGTTCATATTCGAATGGTTCTTTCAGTCGCTCTTTTCTTTTTAACGGGCTGCACATTTCTGCACCTTAGAGAAGAAACGAAAATCATACAATATTCGACCATTCTGGTCGGAAACGTTTCAAGTGCATTCTCCTGCAATGACCTGCCGATTGTTGTTGCAGCCTATACCAGGGAAAAGAGCAAGAGAGAAATCGGTCATTACACGACGCTTCACCAGTTGGGCCCTTACGAATTGATTGTTCCCAAGGGTAATTATTCAATTGTCGCTTTTGCGGATAAGAACCGGAATCTTTGTTATGATAAAGGGGAGGCGGCAGGCCAGTATGTTGGTGCTGAATACGTCATCGCACCTGCGGGCGGCGTCGTTCTGGATTTGGATATCGTCATATCCGAGCCTGAAACCGTTTCAGTTGATTTTCCCGTTGGTTCCCCGGTTGCCTTCGATACATCACCGAAATTTCACAGCACTTCTCCGGGAGCAATCGCAGATTTGGATGATCCGCTGTTTTCGGAAGCGTTCGGGAATAAAGGATATTGGATGCCTTTGGAGTTTTTTAAGGAAGTCGGCGGCAATATCTATTTCTTGGATGCGTATGATCCTGCTAAGATTCCGATCCTTTTTGTACACGGTGCTTGTGGATCTCCGGCAGGCTGGAAAGGTTTTTTTGAAAAGATTGACAGAAGCAGATTTCAACCGTGGTTTTATTACTATCCTTCCGGAGCTTCAATTGAATCAATGTCCTATTTGTTGTACTGGAAAATATATAATCTTCAGATCAAGTATAAATTTAAAGAGTTGTTTATTACGGCTCATAGCATGGGCGGATTGGTCGTGCGGTCATTTCTTACGGATTTTGGGAATACCCTTCCTTTTAAAACCGAATTCATATCTATTTCAACGCCGTGGGGCGGGGACGCGCTTGCGGAAAAAGGGGTAAAATATTCTCCTGCCGTGATTCCGGCATGGAAGGATATTCAGGCGGAGGGTGATTTTATTCAATCCCTGTATCGGAAAAAAATGCCGCCAACGGTCGAGCATTATCTTTTTTTCGGTTACCGGGGAAATCGCAATCCGATACGGCCCAATAACGATGCCGTCGTCACTTTATCGAGCCTTCTTGATGAGCGTTCACAGGCGGAAGCCATTAGAATATATGGCTTCAACGAAGACCACGACAGTATTCTATCGAGTGAACCGGTCATGGCTCAATATAATGCACTGCTTAACGCATTATACGAGAAAAGTGCTCACACGGCTCAGGTGCCCGCAAACATGTTGCAAGTTGAAATTGCATTTGATTGTCCCAAGGAACTGCCAAGGCCGCGCCCCGTTCTTCTGCTTCGTTCACGCGATAACAACCACGCGGAAACCGTGCTTTACCTCAGCCAGGAAGATCGCAAATGTGAAGTCGGTCCCTTTCCTTCGGGAAATTATGTCGTGAGCCTTGTTGCAAACGGATTTGCACCCGATCCGGTCAGCATGCCGATTATCATTGGAGATGGCGCTGTTCCCAGCGTAAGATTTCAGATGAATCCGCGCAAGAGCCTTATCGGCTATATCGTCAATTCCTCCAAAAAGAACTATCAGGCAGGAGTATACCGGGGGCCGGATGAAAAGGTCAGGGTTCAATCCATAAACCTGAAAGGCGCCGGGATCAATCGCACGTTGGTTCCGTTGAAAGAAGATGCCAATTATTTTGATTCTTATCTGGCGGGGGCGGACTTTGCGATCAAGTCTAGTTTTTGTTTCTATGGGTTGCCGGCAGGGGAATATGTATTGACGATAACTGCGGAAGGACACCGGCAATATTCAACAAATTGTACGGTGCTGCCGGGGCAATATTCCAATGAGCGCTATATTGAGCTTCTTGAGGAAGATATCACTTCATGAATTCGGAAATTTCGGGCGATCAGACAGAGAGATTCGGCATGGTATGGCCCCCGGCCGGCAATGAGACGGAGGGTCCGACCTCCTAAAAATCGTAGTCGAGGGTAACGGAGATCCGGTTGCGCAAATCATTCCTCACCGCAATGTTCCATTTCTTCGCGGCATTGGCTGAACCGTAGATGTTTCCGAGGTAGAAGGGCAGACCGACGCCGCCCACAATGGCTGCTACGGCATAGTTCTCTTGATTGAGGGCGGTTACGGTTCCGGCGATGGCCAGAGCATTGATGAGAAAGGCGGTAATGCCATCGCCGTAATGTTCAGCATAAATGTAGCCGCTCCCCGGAACCACTGCAGACATGATCCCGGCCAGTATCTCCGATTTTATGGGAAGGTCCTGATACTGGTCAAACAGCCCTAATGTTTCTTTTGCCTTCATTGAAACAGGATAATCGGGATAGGCAGCAACCAGTTTTTCCATGTCTTGCCTGCCGGCGTTGACATTGTCCTGTTCCAGCGACAGCATCGCATCCGCAACCAGAGCCATGGGAGCATATTCAGAGTCGGGATAGGTGTCCGCGACTTCTTTCAGGGCGGTTTTTGCATGTGAGTCATTCTTGAGCTTCCGATAGCCGAGTCCCTCAAAATACAGCGCTTCGGGGGCGTGGCTGCTCTCCGGGTATTTTTCCCTCAGATTTGCGAGCGTCCGGGCAGATGCCTCAAATTCCTCGCCGTGGTAATACGCCATGCCGATATTAAACAAAGCATAATCCGCTCTGTCCGACTCGGGGAAAAGGATCAGGAATTTTTTATACTCGGTAATCGCCCGGTAATACTCACGCTCATTCATGAATGCGTCGGCAACCTTCAGTTCCGTGTCTTCGGTCAGGATAATCCCTTTTTCCGAAGCAAGCGGTGAGCCCGGCGGAAGGCAAAAGCAGAGAATCAATAAGGCGAGCACGCCAGGCGATTGTCTCATTTATCTACAAACAGATTGTTTGAAAGGGGGTCGTAGAGTCTCCCGTTGGGGAGCAGGAAATAATCGGGTCCGGGGCTTTTCCAGATATTGCACCGGATCAACCGATCTCCGGTCATCATGAGGCCCACGACGGGCCCCTGGGTTGTGATGGCCGTATAGCCATACCGCGAACAACTGGGGCGAAACCCGCAACGATCCCCGCCGATGGGGGAGACCCATTTTTGATAGAATTTGATGGACTCGAGAAAAGCAATTTGAACGCTTGAGGTTGGGGGTTTCCGAGCCGGGGAAGGTTGCAGGGTGCCGGCACGGGGCCCTTTCATAGGCCCTTCCGCAGCCCCGGCGCCGATGCTGGAACCAGGAGCAAACCAGAAAATGAGGACGCACAATGCCAAGATGATGGTCCATTTATTGCCGGCTGTCCGGAACCCTTGCAAGATCAGATTTTCTCCTTATTTCAACATTTTCCGACTATTTTTTATCGGTCTCGGTTCTCTGCTTTATGATTTTTTCTTTGGCTGCGTTATATTCCTTCTCTGTGATGATACCCTTGTCATAGGCATCCTTAAGGGATTTCAATTCTTCTCCCAAAGTTGTTGTGTTTGTTGTTGTGGTCGTGGTGATGGGCTGCTCCTTGACCGTGGTACCGCCTCCGCAACAACCACCCAGGCCAACCATGACCATGATCGCCATTCCCACCAGAAAAGCCTTACAGACTCTCATCGCTTCTTCCTCCCATGTCTTTAGTATTTACCTGTCGGTGATATGCACTGTCTGAGAGTTTTGGATAGCACCTGTCCTGAATGCTGTCAAGGACATTTCCGAGTCGATTTCCCGGCAAGTGATGAGAAAAATCATCTCGGGGTGTCATTTGTTGCCGGCGAATCGTGGGCAGTTCGGCTCAAATCGGTTTTTATGCATTAAATATATAACCTACTGATTATGATTAATATAATTATCAATTCGCTGCTTAACATAGGAGCCGTCAACGCGTTTCGCCTTTTGGTAAAGCTGCCTGGCTGCTTCTAAATCTCCCACTTTGTAGGATACGACTGCCAGATTACATATTGCTTTAACATATTCGGGATTCAAGACAATGGCTTTAGAAAAGCATTCACGGGCCAGTTCCAGTTTATTCGATTTCAAATAGACCACACCGAGGTTGTTAAGGGGGACCGGATATTCCGGAGACAGTGCAATGGCTTTTTTATAGTAGCCTATCGCATTTGCAAAATCTCCATTTTCATAGTACTGAAAGCCGATCTGATTACAGATTTTTCCATCAGTGACCATATCGGGATTGATATTCTCACAATTCATGTTAGCAAGAAAACGGTGATCTGTGGAAACGGAATCCATGAATTGCATCTGGCAATCTGCATAATTGTTCGAATCAAAATAATAGACTGATAAAATTAGATATGCGATATAAATGATGCTTATTCTCATATGTGGAATATTTCTATCTCATCCATCATCGGCCTTTTTTTCCGGAGTCACTCACTTATTGAGACGCGGTACCCGCGATGCCGGTTCCTTACATCTCAGGCAGTTTTCTCGTCATGCCCATGCAGACCTGTTATCGAAGGCAAGAAATCGCTTTTTGCAGCTTTTGGGGTTAGCACCTGTCTCGGATGCTGTCAATGACATTTACGAGCAAATTCCTGGCAGGTGATGACAAAAATCATCTGGATGTATCAAAGTTTCAGGTCGCAGCACAAAATAATATCGCCCGAAGAGGTATGAATCATCATGGAGAGCGTGCTGCACATATGGGCGCCGGTGATGGAAAGATAGGGGCGGGTGATTTGGAGTTGACCCGGATGCATGATGGCACGCCGGAGATAATGACGTCTGAACCAGTCCGCGCTTTTTGCATCCTCCAATGGCTTGAAGCGAAGATCGACCTTGTCGGCATGCACCTGGGAAGTAACCGTATATCCGATCTGCAGCCCGCTTGGTTCCAGCAGGTAGCATCGAATGATCGAGTCGTCCTCAAAAAGCGGTTTGCTCGAATCAACCAGCGAATGGCCGGTTTTAAGCAGGATGACGGCGGTCTGAAAGGGCTTGTGATAACGGTGGTATGTGTGTTGAAATTCTTTTCCGCGAAGTGCTTCGGAGGCTTTATAGGATTCAAAAAGCGATTTAAAGGGAGGCGTAACGCCGGAAAGTTCACTCAGGTCATGATGCGGTCTTGCAAAAAAATACCCCTGGACCATGTCGGCGTCACTCTCCAGTGCAATGATGGCTTGTTCTTCCGTCTCGATTCCTTCGATGATAACAAGGGATCCGGCTTGGTGAAGGAGAGATACGATGCCCGGAAGCAATTGCCGGATATTTTTCCTGTCGGTGGCGCGCAAAAGCATGGAGCGATCGAGCTTTACGATATCGGGCTTCAACGTCCAGATCCGGTCGAAATTCGAATACCCGGCCCCGAAGTCATCGATGGCGATGAGACACCCCAGTTCATGGTAATATTTCACGGTTTCGATGAGGCGGATGTTATCTGCCCCTGAAATCGGATACTCCACAATTTCAATGATAACACGATACGATGGAAGATCGAATCGTTCGAGCACCGAACCAAAAAAGGAACCGAATTCCTTTCCATGAATGATCGTCTGGGGGGATACGTTGAGAAAAAGCCAGTTGATCCTGTCGCCAAAGGCCTGAAAATTATCGATGTGGATATATCGGCACAATCTGTCCAGAAGGACAATATCGGAGAGGCTTTCTTCCGGTCGGAACAGCTCATCGGGCCGTATCGCCTGGTTTTGTGAATTTTCAGCCCGGATCAATGCCTCATAGCCGACGATTCTTTTATGGGCCAGACTGAAAATCGGTTGATACACGCTGCTGAGCCGGCAACCTTTGAAGGCCCCGTATGTTTGACCATCCACCCGGCGGGTCGATTGCCCGATAAAATCCGCGCCGTAAACAGGCGATGTTTCTTTCATGGGATATTCCTTTTTCCAGACCACGATACCGGGCGGAGATACGAAGGCATGGAAGCACTGCGGCACATTGCCGTAAAGTTTACAATGGCATGGAGAAATCGGATCATACGTTCAGGTCAACGCCCAGAACGCCGGCGATCAGGTCGTTCTGCGCGTAAAATGGGACTGAAATGGTGCAGCATGGCTTCTGGTTAATGGCCGAGATGTAAATCGGGGATACGTAAGGCCGGCCGGAAATGGCCTTTTGCCACCAGGGTCGAATCCTGGCATCCGGGATGCCCGCCGGTGGGTCGGAATAGATAAAGGAGCCGTCATCGCGACACGTATAGATGGCTTCAACGCGATGGTTAAATCTTTTTTTCCCGATGGTTAAAATGCGCATGTGCGCTGTTTTGTCCAGGCCCGCCGGTTGAAGATGGCAGACAAGTTTTTCAATTTCCGCAAGTGTTCGGGATAGCACGCTTTCGGATAAACTTCGCCGGGATATCGTTTTTAAAATGAAGTTGCCGAGAAAGACACGCAACTCCTCGCCGTTTTTTTGCAGTTCTTCCGAGATCGCATCGGTCTGCTTTGAATTATCGACATTGCGGTCGGTCAGGGATTCAAGCTCATCGAGGGGCGCCTCAAGACTGTGAAGCTTATCCGATTGATCGCGTGCGGCACCGGAGATGGCCTCCATGTTCACCTTGATATCCTCAACAAAAGCGGCGGTATCTCTGAAGACATCCACAACCTGGCTGACCGTGGCCGCACCGTTATTGATTTTTTCGATCGTTGATTCGATCAGCGTGTTTGTCTGCTTCGCCGAATCACTCGATACGAGAGCCAGATTGCGGACCTCATCCGCTATAATGCCAAAGGTCCGCCCCGCCATTCCGGCCTTGGCCGACTCCACCCCGGCGTTGATGGCGAGCAGATTTGTTTTGGCGGCAATGCCGTTGATATCGTCCACGATTTTTTTGATTCCCTCGCTGGCGTGTTTGATATCGTTCATGGATTGGATAAGCCGCTGCAACGTCTGGTTGGCGGTTTCGACTTTTTCGCTATAATCCCGTATCCGTGCGTTCGCGTTCCTGGCGTGGGCTGCGTTGTCGCGACTCAGGGTCGCGATGCCTTTATGGGTCTGGGCGGTTTGCATGATGGCGCTGGATTGGCGCCGGGTGTCGTCGGCTAACAAGGTGCCGGTGGTTTTAACCGCATAGGAGGTGCTGTCGATTCTGCCGGCCAGTTTATCCAGCACAACGATGATATCGTGAAAAAAAATTTTAGACCCGTGAAGCGTGGCGGCGACCGCTATAAGGACCAGAACCGCGGATAATAATGCGGCTCCCGCTATCTGCCAGCGCAAGCCGTGCAGTCTGGAAACGGCGTCGCCTGCCTGCAATTTGTCTGTATTGCGACTCGATTCGGCCGCGGCATTTTTCACCGACGCTTCAAGGACAGGCCCATCCTTGATAATTCGGTCCAGTTCCGTGAGCACGAACACTTGAGGCAATAGAATCATCGCCACCAGCACAGTCAAAACAATCCAGCCTCTTTTGTTCATTGACATATCAACAACTCCTGTTTGATGAAAGTAAACGAAGCAGTTGACAAGCAAATTAAATGCCAATAGTCAAGACGGGTGAGTCGTTCGGTGGATTGATTGTAATAAAATTGCAAAAGTCATTATTGATATCAAAATGTTAGCATGTTTTCGTTCAGAAAATAAACAATATATCTCCTGATTCGCATGATAAAAAAATGAGAGACATCTTTTTGGTGGCGATCATAAATCACATTATTGTTTCTATTTTAGATTTGAAAGACATTTATGTAAATTTATCAGCGGACGGGAAACCCTGAACACCCCACTGCGGGGCCCGAGCAAGTCGGAAGGGCTGAATCAATTTCGAGCTGAATACGAGATGCTGTTCTTGTCCTGCCCGGAGCCAGCCAGATGTAACTTGGGGGGATCATTATGATGACAGTTACTGATTGTTAACGAGCCATTTGCCCGGATGAGGATTTATATTTTCTATCAGGGAACACTGAACGAGGTAGTCCAGAGGTAATAATTGCTCAGGTCACCGGCCGGTGTCACAAGGAGATAGAGATAATAGGGGCCTGATTGCAGCGCAGAGATTGGGATGGTGCCGAAAGGCAGTTCGTCCATAGGGCCTGTTGTTTTTTCCTTCCAGCGAACAACTCCTGAAGAAAGGGGCGCCAGCCTGTTGTCGGCTGTAAGCAGATAAAGCTGCGAGGTATCAATGTACGGGGCATATACCCCGAAATAGATATCCGCGCTTCCGCCCAATTGGGGCAGGGCGATGCGCAGGTTCAGCGCGGGGCCTCCGAAAGCGTCGAGTCCCGTAGCGATGGGCTTTGCCAGGGCAGGATCGATCGAGACCGTCGGGAGAGTCTCGGCAGGATAGGAGAAGGCGCGGGTTCCCGTCGGAAGCGGCATTACCCCGAGCGCATCCGACATCAGGTAGATGTCGCCGTTGGTGTAGTCGCTGAAATAGATAGTTCCTGCCTCATCCTCACCAAAGGTGGTTATCGTGTAAGGAGTATCCAGCAGCAGGGAGTTTTGCCATGTGTCGCCGTTTCTCTTGAGCCCCCATATCCTGCCGCTGCAATAATCGCCATAAAGGTAGAAGCCGAAGAGATTGGGATAGAAGCCGCCGCGGTAGACTCCCCCTCCGGTAACCGAGCAGTTCCCCAGACTGTGATCGTACTCCGCCACCGGAAGGGTGAGCCCGTTCGGGTTACACGTTGGGGGATCGTAGCAGTGAAAACCTTCCATGATGCGCCATCCATAATTTTCACCACCCGTACTTGCAGCAGGTTGAAAGTCTATCTCTTCATACATATTTTGTCCAACATCGCCGATATAGAGGTCCCCTGTCAGCCGGTCGAACGAAAACCGCCAGGGGTTCCTCAATCCAAGGGCCCAGATCTCCGGCCGGTACCCGGCCAACAGGCGATAAGGATTTGTCGCCGGGATGGCATAGGGCGCAATACCCGCCTCCACATCGATTTTCAGGAGCTTGCCCAGGAGGACATTTGTATTCTGGCCGTTGTTGAGCGGATCACCGCCCGATCCGCCATCCCCCATACCGATGTAAAGATACCCGTCAGGGCCGAAGGCGAGCTGGCCGCCGTTATGGTTTGCATAGGGCTGGGCTATCGTCAGGAGAATCTCTTCCGTCGATGCATCGGCAACATCAGGGTCGGCGCTGAGACGGTAGCGGGCCACCACGGTGTCACCGGCCGGATTCGTATAGTCGACATAGAAGTGCCCCTTTGCCGCATACCCCGGGGGAAAGGTCACACTCAGGAGCCCACGTTCTCCGCAGCAACTGACGCGACCGGAGATGTCGAGAAAAGAAGTCGGAAGCGTCCTGCCGTCTTTCACGATCCTGATGCGTCCGGGTTGCTCCACCACAAAAAGCCTGCCGCTGCCGTCTCCGGCATGCGTGATATGCACTGGAGAGGTAAACCCGCCGACATAACGATTCGTGGCGACGGCAGGCGGATCACCCGGCACCTGGGTTTCTGCGCCTTCAGGGGCGAGACAGAGGAAGAAAATCAGAAGTATAAGAAGTTTGACATATTGGTTGGCGGTTCGTCCCATGGCATCCTCCTTTAAAGTTATTTTCATTGCTTGAACCGCTGCCTGTCGGATGGTCGATGGTCGCATTCTCAACCGCGACCATCGCCACTATGGTCTTGTCATCTTAAAGGCTTCTTGAACTTGATGACTTGATCATAAAGAAGCTCGGCCGGATTAGGTCCAACCGCTGTGGCAGGTTCGAGATAAGCCCGAAATCCAACAAACAGTTCCCTATCCAGATCCACTTCATTGCAGGGTTGGAGATACTCGGGGAATTCTATCTGGATGCATTGTGGATCATCACCGCAGTTGCGTGCCACTTTAATGGCATAGAGATAGGGAGCATATTTACCCTGGGGAATGATACCGATGGAATGTTTTGCAAAGTCCGGGCTGTTCAGCCCTTTGACTCCGAGATCCTTTTCTTTCTGATAGACGGAAAAGCTTGAATAAGTCGCCTTTCCGAAAGCCTGGTGGTTGACACCATAGATGATCAGGAACTCGTCGGGATCATCGGCCAGCCAGAAATCAGCAGTGGTCCGAAGATAGATTGTATCACGGGTTTCTGCAAGGACGTTCTTTTTCCTCTGGATACCATCCAGCCACTCGGTGATCCAGACCTTGGTGGTGAACTCCGTTGCCTTGAATCCAGAATAATTATCCAGAATAGCCTTTCGCAATGCTTCAAGCGGGGGTATCAGGTCAGCCTCGGTTATTCCGTTGCCGCGCACGCGAAGCGGCGGTGTCGGAAAGGGGTCAAGGGGTGGGGCACTCGATTTCTGGCTGAGGTAAAGCACTGTCACCCCCGGATTTTGCATATAATCGGTAAGCTCCTGCTCATCGGCAGGCACGGTGAGTCGGTTCAGGAATGCGAACGTGTCGCTGTCTCTGCCTTTGCCAAGTTTGACCACGGATGAGGGGATGACATCCGTGTTTATGATATCCGGTGAGAACCCGGCTGCCTGGGCCGAAGCCCTTACACGCGTATCCACTCCTTTGTCGGCTGTGCTCACGACGATTACGTCCTGGCTGTACGGGTTGCCGTCCGCGGTTCCTTCCGTTTTGATGACGAGATTGTTCAGCATATCGCCCAGACTGGCAAAAAGTGTTCTTGGCGCCAACTCACCGTCATATTGGCGTTTGTACAGATAGCTGCGATAGCTGAAATAGGCCACCGGAGGCGGGGTACGACCAATGATAACGATGGCGTCGTTGGGCTGAAGCTGGTATTCGCTTGGAACATTTTTCCCCTGGATAATGTTCGTAATGGCCAGATAGTTGCCGCCGGCATTATTGGCAAAACCCGTCTTCATTGCGCCATTACAAACCAGTTGCGCCACATCGACTTGCCCGTAATTCCACTCCGTAACCGTGAAGCCGTCTTTGCCGAGAGCGGCCTTGAATGCGTCAATTTGCGATGAAGAAATGGTTGCCGAACCGGTCTCATTGGTCCTTTTAACAATTTCTGCAAAGCCGGCCGCGGTGAATGTGCCAAACAGCCAGATAAATACCAATACCCACGTACATCTACTTCTCATTTACGCCTCCTGATTCGTTGTGATGATGGAATAGGTCCAGAGGGGGTCAATTTTCAATGGTCATTTTGATGATATTCCCCCGAATTTATGTTATTGCGCCACTTTCATGTGCTTGACCATCGCAGCGAAAACAGCGCCCAGGATCAATAATCCGCCGATGCAGGTTCTAAGCGATGGAACTTCACTTAACAGCAAAAAAGCAAAGACAATGCCGTACACGGGTTCCAGCCCTGCTATCACGCTCGCCAATTGGGCTTTTATGTGCCTCAAACTGCCGATAAAAAGCAACTGGGCCAAAGCTGTACACATAACTCCAAGAACCAATAAAAGCAATATATCCCGCGATGTGGGTGACGCACCGGAAAAGAAAACCGCGGGTAAGCTGAATAGCGTGGCAAAGACGAGTTGATAGAAGGCAATTGCCAACGGCTGATGCCGGCCGACATGCATGCGATTGAGCAGCGAGAGGAAGGCGAAAGTTAGGCCGGAAAGAACTCCCCAAAACACCCCTTGTGTGACGTGGTTGGAAAAATCGAAGGCAGGGATGACTAAGACCAGTCCCATTACCACGATCACGCTGATGATCACATCAAAGACTTTTAACCTCTCACCAAAAAAATAAGGCTCCATAAAGGTTACAAAGAGAGGAAATGATGAGAAAGACAACAGCCCGATCGCCACGGATGAGACCTGAATGGATTGAAAAAAGGTAAACCAATGAACTGCTAAAACAAAGCCTGAAAGCAGAAGGGTTAAAAAGTCCCTGAATGATTGAATTGAGAGGGCTGTCCGTGTCAGAATCAAACCAATGAAAAGCGTGATTCCGGCAAAAAACGTCCGACCAAAAGTAATGGCAGCCGGATGAATATGGATGAATTTTCCAAACAGGCCGGCAAAGCCGAACAGGAATACGGCAAGATTTATTTGTATAAGGCCCGTTCGTTTATTCGTCAATTTTTATCCGTGGCGATACGCTTTATTTCTTTGTCAAAATCGGAGACATAATTTTTGTCCTGAATGCTCCGGTATTTTTCATATTCCTTACCGTCTTCGGCAGTATGTGCAAAATTTGCACATACTGAATCTTCCCGTAACGCGTTGGATGAGAAGATGTTTCTCAGATGCTTGGTAATAACACTTCGGTCAACATCGAACAGTTCCGCTAAACGTTTCTGGAAAAGCCAGACATTTTCATTGGTATACAGTACCTCGATATTGATTTTCCCGTCGGATGTCTGGTAGACGGTGATTTGATTATCCGGGATTTTTTTTGATTTCGGCATGATATTTCTCCTTCACCGTCAGGAGCGATTGAAGGGGCGTAGATATACTGGTAGTAAGGCTTCGCCGCTCGTTACAGGGATCTATTTGCTGTGCGTAATTTCTTCCGCAATCATTTCGGCCTGTTTTAAAACCGTCTCAGTAGCCAGTTTTTGCACATCCGGCGGGTAGCCATACTGCCGCAAAGTCCTCTTTACAATAACCTTCAACTTGGCTTTCACGCTTTCCTTGATGGTCCAGTCGATAGATGCGTTTTCTTTAACTTTTTTATACAACACGACGGCAAGTTCCCTTAATTTGTCTTTTCCCATCACCTCTCGGGCGCTGTCGTTATTGGCAATGGCTGTATAAAAAGCATACTCGATTTCAGATAGCCCCATCTCCTGAGGCTTTATATCCATCTGTTGGATGTCTTTGCCTAACGCGATTAGCTCTTCAATAACTTCCGCGGCGGTAATGATCTTGTTGTGGTACCTCTTGATGGAATTTTCCAGCATTTCCATTAACGATTTGCCCAGGATGAGGTTTTTTTTGATTCTTGCCCTGATCTTCGTCATTCAACAGTTTTTTCAGGACCTCAAGAGCAATGTTCTTATGCTCCATACTTTTAACTTCCAGAAGGAATTCTTCTGAAAGAATCGAAATATCCGGTTTTTTAATCCCGGCTGCATCAAAGACATCGATGACCTGCTCGGTAACCAATGCTTTGTCAATGACCTGCCGGATCGCTGTTTCAATATCCTCATCCGTTCCGCCGGCGCCAGTGCCGTCGAATTTAGCAAGCCGTGATTTTACGGCCTGAAAAAAAGCAACCTCATCTTTTACATCCATTGCCTGTTCGCGGGGGATGGCAATGGCAAAAGCCTGGGACAAGGAAATGACTTCGCGGATATATCTTATTCTTCCATTTTCCAGATCCAGAATGTGTTCTTCCGCAGCCAGTATCAGAGAAAGTTTTTTTCCGGTGTCTGCCTCGAAGTAATCTTCATAGGCAAAGCCATGGAACATTTGTGAAATGACTTCCACTTTCTCAAGCATCAGTTGTACCGCTTTTTCTTGGGCATTTGAGTCACCTCGTCTTCCTGATTTCCTTCATATCGCTCAATAACTCTGCAGAACGTCTGATAGACATTGGAAAAATTCTGAAATCTTTGTCTCCAGCGTTGATCGTTATTCATTTTCGATTTCCCTATGCCCCGTTTATTTTACACCCAGTTTCTTGCGCTCACCCATCATTTCCCCTCCAGCTTTTTTATCCCATCATCAGCGGTCAATATTCGCATCTGCTTGATGGCGATTTTGTTCAAGCGTTCAAGGCGTATTTCCTGAGGAAGACCGTCATTGATAAAAAGCGCGTTCAGGTTTTCGAGATTGGACAGGCAGACCAACTGTGTGACATCGGCATAATCCCGGATATTACCCTTTTTATCCGGGTTTGCATCCCGCCATATGGCGGCAGTCCTGCCGAAAAGGGCCATATTCAGAATATCCGCTTCAGATGCGTAGATTTGGTTGATCTGGGATTTGCTCAGTTCTGGGGGGACAAGGTTTTCCTTGATGGCATCGGTATGAATCCGGTAATTGATTTTGGCCAGATTCCGGCGGATGTCCCAGCCAAGCAGTTTTCTTTCCTGATCTTTGAGGCGCTGAAATTCTTTGATAAGATAGAGTTTAAATCGCGGAGAGATCCATGAGGCAAACTCGAAGGCGATGTCCTTATGGGCATAAGTACCGCCATATCTCCCGGCTTTGGCAATAATTCCTTTTGAATTTGTGTTATCAACCCATTGTTTTACAGAGAGAACAAACCGGTTTAATCCAGCTTGATTTTTAATTCCCTCGAATTCGGGGGAATTAAAATCTGGATTGTAGATCTCTTCCCATATGCCCAGAAACTCTATGGTGTTTTTATTTCTCAGCCATTTTTCGATCAGCGAAAGCCCGTTTTTAATATTTCTGACCATATCGGTTAAGGATATATAATCCTGCTGGTCGGTTGAAATGACAGTAATTTCTTTTCCCTGCACCTCAATTTTAGCCATTGATTTTCACCTTTCCCAAATTCTCAGCAATCAACGCATTCAGTCTCTTTTCCTCTTTCAATTGAGCTTCAAACTCCGCTTTCAATGTGGTAAAGCGTTCGACAAAATCAAAATCATCTTCATCATCCGGCAAACCCACATACCGTCCAGGGGTCAGCACATAATCCAGTTCCCGCACCCTCTCAATTGAGGCGGAATTGCAGAACCCTTTCACATCTTCATAATCACCGTCAGGATTGCGCCAGTTATGATAGGTGCCCGAGATGTAGGCGATATCTTCTTCCGAAAGCTCCCGTGTTCTGCGGTTGATCAGGTGACCGATATTGCGAGTATCAATAAAAACCTACTCACGACGTCAGCAGCCATACCCGCAGCAGTTCGCTGACGCCCCAGGCCTGGGCGTCGCAGCCGCGGGGCGTGTGGGGGAAATTGCCGTCCAGGATTTCGGGAATGTGGCCGATACAGCCGGTTCGGATCAGATCGATGCTGCTGTAAAGCAAAGCCCTTGCCGTGGCCTTGCCTTCATCGCCGTAGCGCAGCATCCAGGCTTCGCAGTAGGAGGGAAATTGCCAGGTCCAGGCGGTGCCGTTATGGTAAGCGGGTTTGCGGCGGGTGTCTTCGTCTCCGGTATACCGACCCTGATAGGGGTTGTGGGGATCATTGATGAGCTGGCCGTTTCGCCGGATTTCAAGCGGGCGCTTCAGGGGCCGGTCCGCAAGGCTCCGGATGGCGCCGGGAATAAGAAGCGTTTGACAGGCCTTAAGAACCGCATCGCAGATGTCGGCATTGCAGATGAGCCCAAGGGTGATGGCCAGAAGCTGATTTGGCCTTAGGGCGTCGTCTCTTTCCGCCATGCGGGCCGGGGTTCCGGGCACTGCATGCAGGCAGTCCGAAAGAAATCCCTCTTCGGGAAGGACAAAAAGCTCCATCACCGATTGCCGGACTTTTTGCGCCAGCTCCTGCCATTTTCCAGATTTCTCCGGCAGGTCGTGACGAGACAGGAACGTCAGGGCCGCAAACCACAGGGCCTGGATTTCGATGGCATAGCCTTCCCGCGGGGTTCCGGCCGGGTGGTTGGTGTCCATCCAGGTATAGTGGGCGGGGCTGAAAACAAGCCCGGTATCCGGATCGATGCGAATGCCGTTTGAGGTTCCGGAAAGGTAAGACTCACCGATGGAAACCAGAACCTGCCGAAGGGTCCGGTTGCCGCAGGCATGGTTTAAAAACCGGTCCTTGCCCTCGGCCCGGATCAGATCGTTGCAGGCGACAAAGAACCAGAGCGGGGCATCGGAGGTGTCGCGGTTGGCGGCATCGTCTCCGCAGATCATGTTCGGAAGGGTCCCGCCGTGCTCGAACTGACCGAACTGAATGAGCACGTCCCTGGCTTCGCTCAGAAACCCGGCGCTGACCATGCCCCGGACCACGATCAGCGCATCGCGCCCCCAATCCAGAAACCAGGGAAAGCCAGCGATCACGGATTTGAGGTTCCCGCGGTTGACGATATATTGATGAAGCGCAGCTTTTAATCCATCGGAGAAAGAGGGCGCCATTGGACTGTCGAAAGCTGAGGCAATTTTTTTTCGAAAGCGGGTTTGGGTCTGGGCCGGGGACGTGGCATCGGCTGCCGTGACATGAGCCGTCAACTCCGCCTTTTGTCCGCCGGTTAATGAAATGGAAAAATAGCCGGGACTGAACAGGTCAGAATCCGGATCCAGCCCCCGTTCGGCTTCCAGTCGGCGGTGAACCATATACTGCCAGTGCGGCTCGGAATGGTACTGGCCGGCCGGTGCCCTGACTTCCAGGCGGTGAAACGGATCCGGATGAAAAATAAAACCGTCGGGTACGGCGGTCACAGCCGCGGGAAACTGGGTTTCCGATCCCAGATAGGCCTTGGTGGTTTCGTGAAAATTCCGGTTTTCGATATCCGGGCGAAGAATGACCTGGACGGGTTTGGCATCCGGAAGGGAGGAAAGATTGCCGTCTGCCGGATAACGATACCAGAGCATTTTAAGCCGGTTTTCATGGGGATCCAGCCGCATAGCGACGGTTAAAAGGACATGCTCTCCCTGGCCCGAAGGCACGCGAAACCGCCAGAGGCCCCAGCCGGTTTCATCCAGGGTAAAGGCGTCGAAACAGTCCATGCAGATTTCCGTGGAATACCCCTGATAGAGTCCCCAGGCGCGAAACCGGGTCATCATGATCCAGCGGTTTTCGGGAATGTCCGGGCTTAGATTCGCGGCCAGCAGCGCATCGTACCGGCTGGTCAGATCGCCCCAGGCAATGGGCGCACGCAGCATGGCGCCCCGGTCGTTGGTGGATAGAAAGATGGCGGGCGAACCCGCGATATCAGCATGGGAGTAACGGGGCGGAAAATAAGGATCATTGGGCCGGGACAAAGCCAGAATGGATGCATCCAGATGCTCGCAGCCCTCCTTTGAATAGACGGACAGTTTCAGCCCGTAAGTCCTTGATCGGGATGGAGCGGGCAGGGGGGTGAAAAGGGCGAAATGGTTTCCATCCGAACCGGTCAGGCTCTGTTCCTGAACCAGGGTCTTGTCGCCGTCGGTGATTCTGGCCCGGAAAGCGGTATCTGCGCGGATCAGCAGAAAATGATCCGGCGGAATCATCACCAGGCGCCGGCCGTCACTGGGCCAGTTCCAGAAAATGATGCGAGGCTCGCTGGTGAATGGATTCAGCTTGCGGCAACAGGCAACCGGATCCTTGGCCAGAAGGGATGCGGCCTGGTTCAAATCAAAGCCTTCGATATCCTGAAGTCCGTGGATTGCGTTTCTGATATCCAGAACTTTGGCGAAAAGACACTGGCGGGCCAGGTGATCCGCAATGGCCGGTGGCTGCTCCAGTTCCCGGTGAAGCCGGTGGAGGACATTCACATCATCGGTAAGGCACAGCACCTGGCCAGGGCCAAGGTGGCAGGAATGAAGGCCCTCGAATTCGGAAAGCCCGATGGCTTCACCGGAGAGAAGATCCCAGGGCATGAGTGTTTCATGCTGGGAGGTCCAGAATGCCGGGGCGGAGTTTTGATCATCCAGGTTGACCACAACCAGAAGCCTGTTCTGCGAAGGCTCATGACAGCGAAGCAGGGCAAGATGATTGCCGGAGCCGGCCTGAACGAACTGCATGCGGGTTTGATCCTGAAACGCCGGATGCGTCTTTAAAATGGCGGTCAGCCTGCGGATGAAATCGATCTGGTTGATTTCCGCGCCCCAGTTCAGGGATGGGGATTCGTGGACAACGATCTTTTCCGTGGCCAGCCATTCCACGCCATTGGCAAACCCGAAGCCCCCCAGATGGGAAAACAGCGCGCAAAGCGCGGTCCGCATGCGGGCATAGGCAATGGAGCGGGCTGCCAGCCGGTTGTTGTCGTGGGTTTCGGCAAAATGCACCAGAAGTCCGTCCTGCCTGGAAATATCCAGGGCCCCGGGAAGATAGGCTTCGATCTGGCCCCGATCATAGTTTTGAAACAGCTCGGAATAGGCCCAGTCAAAACCGGCCGTATTCAGGATATCCCTTGCAACGGAAATTTTTCCGCCAAGGCCTTCCAGGAAAAAAATGGTGTCCGGATACTGTTCCCGGACAATGGCGACGATATATTGCCAGGCGGAAACCGGAATCATGTAGCCGGCATCGCACCGGAAACCATCCACCCCTCTGCGGCACCAGGTGAGAAACACATCGGCCATGTACTTCCAGAGTTCGGGTTTGGAATAGTCCAGCCGGGTGAGGTCTTCCCACTGAACGCCCCAGGCTCCGGGAACTTCGATGCGGCCGTCCTGTCCCCGGACCAGCCACTCGGGGTGGGTTTCATGCAGATCGGCCGCCCAACCCGTGTGATTGGTAGCGATATCGATCAGGATCCGGGCATTGCGGCCATGCACCGCATCCACCAGTTCGATGAACTGCTCCAGGGGCGTGGCCGTGGGGTCAAACTCGGCCTGGGCCGGATCCACGGCCGTAAAACTGAGCGCCGCATAAGGACTGCCAAAGCGGCCCATTCGCGCGTAGGTTGTCGGCGTCGGGTGGATGGGCAAAAGATGCAGAAAGCGGCAGCCGAGCCTTCCAACGATGAAGTCCAGCTCCGCGATCAGATCGCGGAACGTACCGGATTTGGGAATCACCGTATATCCGGACTTGTCGAGTGCGTGAATCCAGCCCTGCTCTTCCGCAAGAGGTGCGGCATTTCCGGCCTTGTTCGGACCGAACTGCCGGACAAAGGCGTTATAGATGATGTTGGCGCAGCAGGCATGGGCAGACCCGACGTTAAGAACCGTATTGGGGCCTTCGGGCCATTCGGGATCCGTTTTGCCGTCTTCGAGAAAAAAACATTTGGCCTCGGCATGGCCGATTTCGGTCAGGGCAAGGGTTATCTGAAACAGCCGGTCATGAACCCGGCGCATGGGAATGTCGAACCAGTCCTGGTCAAGCGAGGGAATTCCCCGTTCTATGCGATCGATGATCTCTTTGCGGCAGACCCCGATATGCCCGATATTGGTTCGAATCCAGGCCTTTCCCTTCAGGGGAACATCCAGACTGAGTGAAAATGCCCGGACATCCCCTCGAAACGCCACAATATGGTTTCCGGGCAAGGGATTTTGCCGAAGGCGGCTCGAGACGGTCATGGATGGGTGACCATCAGGACGTTATTGATGGTCCCGAAGCAGTTTTGACAGACCTGTCCGTTCTGGGGGTCGCTCTGCCAGTTACCGTCCACCAGAAATTTATATTCATATCTGCCGATATCCAGCATCAGGCTTTTTTCCCATATGCCTTTTTTATTTTTTTTCATGGGGTGAGCCGTCTGACTCCAATTGCTGAAGTCGCCCACCAGGGCAACCTGGGCGGCTTTATCAGCGTTCAGCGAAAAGGTGATTTTCCGTTTTTTGCTTTTTTCCCTTGATGGCGCCATTGTTGACCTCCTTTATAAAAATGACTGCAAGTGATACATAAGACTGCCGATTATGAATGAAAGATGTGAAGTTCGGGTGCGGATAACAATCGACACGGAAATAGATCTGTATCTTCCTAAAATGAAATTGAAAACTTGTCAATGAGAATGATGATCTGCCAATTGACTTTTATTATCATCTCATATACACAGATCAACAGACCATGGCACCCGCCTTGGACGGCAAGATGAAGCAGGGCCGGTTCGTAAAGCAGCCCTCCATACAGATGGCCTTGACTCCGATAGACACCCCAACGAAGGATTGCGCCGCCTTGATGCTGGAAGAAATCATCTCGTATGCTCATAATCTCGAGCGGGTTCTGGATAATCTCAAGGAAGGGATCATTGCCCACGACACCTGCCGCCGCATTTTCTTTTTCAATCAAGAGGCTGAAAAAATAACCGGGTTTTCAAAGGAAGAGGTCCTGGGCAAAGACTGCCACCAGGCTTTTGGAAAGCCGTTTTGCGGTAGCCGCTGTCATTTTTGCAGTGATCTGCCGGTGCTTGGCGACAAGGATGAATGCATCACGCATATCCAGACCCGGCAGGGGGAATTCCGTCGCATCGAGATGCGCGTTACGGCGATGGCGGATAACCAGGGAACCCTTCTGGGAGTGCTGGCCGCGTTTCGGGATGTCACGGGTCTTTTGAATCTCCAGTTGAAGGCGGAAAAATTCCAGGGATTTGCCGATATCATCGGCCAGGATGTCAAGATGCTGGAAATTTTTCATCAGATCCGAAACATCGCCGGCTATGATTATCCGGTTCATATTTCCGGTGAGACCGGTACGGGAAAAGAACTGGTTGCCGCTGCCCTTCACAGTGAAAGCCCGCGAAGCCAGGGGCCTTTTGTGCCCATTAACTGCGGAGCCCTGCCCGAAGGGCTGATCGAAAGCGAGCTTTTCGGACATGTAAAAGGCGCCTTTACCGGCGCGATACGGGATAAAAAAGGGCGCTTTGAGCTGGCAGACGGCGGAACGGTATTTCTGGATGAAGTGGCGGAGTTGACCAAGCCGGTTCAGGTGAAGCTGCTGCGGTTTCTTCAGGAAGGCGAATTCGAGCGGGTCGGCGGGGAAAAAACCATTTCGGTGAATGTCAAGGTAATCAGCGCCACCAATAAGGATCTCAAAAAAGAAGTCCGATCGAACCGTTTCCGGGATGACCTGTATTACCGCCTCAATGTGATTCCCATTCACCTGCCGCCGCTTCGGGAGCGAAAAAGCGATATTCCCCTTCTGATCGAGCATTTTCTGAAGGAAGCCGCCAGGCGCAATGGTCAGAAACCGCGAAGGATTTCCATTGAGGCCCTGTCCCTGATGACGGGCTATCGCTGGCCGGGAAATATTCGGGAACTTCAGAATGCCATTCAGTATGCGGTGGTGAAATGCCAGGGAAACATCATCCTGCCAAAGGATATCCCACTTGAAATCCATTGCGGGACCCGGCCGGATAAAATGCAGCCAGATAGAATGCAGATGGATAAAGCGCGGCATGTTTCGGGAAAACTCACTGATTTTCTGGTGAAATCCGCGCTGGAGCGAAGCGGCGACAACAAGGTCAAGGCTGCAAAGCTGCTGGGTGTGGGAAGGGCGACGCTGTACCGGTATCTGAAAAATAGCGGAAATTCAGGGACTGCTGAGGAATCATGAAAGGCGCGTAGGGGCGACCGGGCGGCCGCCCCCATCACAAGGTGACACGGTGGGAATTTATGCTGCGGCTTCCATGGCTCTGCGGTCCGCCATATCCATCAGGACGCGTTCGCGGGATTTATCCAGGCCCAGGGCCTTTCTTTTCTTGTCGATATGGGCGATCATCATACGGGCCATTTCATAGGGATCCACGGTAAATCCCCATTTGCCCATGCCCATTTCTTCCAGCTCCTCGAATAAATGCTTGTGAAAACGAGTGCCCTCAACGATTGGAAAGGTGACGCCAAAGACCGTGTAAACGCCGGAGGCCACAAAGTACTGACCGATGGCAATGGCTTTTTCACTCATCCATTCCGGGGCCGCGCCTGCAACCGGAAGGCCGGCAATGGTGTCTCCCAGGCCGCCTTCCTTGACCATCTGGGATGCGGCCACCAGAATACGGCTGTTGTCCACGCAGGCCCCCAAACCCAGGACCGGCGGCATGCCGACGGTTTCACAAACCTCCCTGAGGCCCGGACCGGCCATGACCGCAGCTTCCGGAACCGTGAGCCCGGCCTTGGCCAGGGCGATCTGGGAGCAACCGGTCTGAAGCACCAGCACGTCGTTTTTGATCAGTTCCTTGACCAGTTCCACATGGACCCAGTCCTGTTTGACCCTGGGGTTGGTGCAGCCCACAACGCCGGCAACGCCACGGATTCGGCCGTTGATGATGTTGTCGTTCAAGGGCGTGTAGCTGCCCCTGAAACTGCCGCCCAGCATGTAACTGATGTATTCATGCGAAAATCCGTGAACGCCGGTGTTGACGATTTTGGGAATTTCAATGGGGCAGGTTCTGTTTTTAAAACGGGTAATGGCCTTGATGACGATTTCATCGGTGCAGGCTCTGGCATTATGGTCATCAAAGGGAATGTGCACGGCTCCCTCGATTTTACATCGGGAATTGGTGGTAAACATCGGCGTGCCATAGCATGCGGCGACTTTGGCAAGACCCTGCTTGATGCACTGAACATCGACACCCAGGGCATCGACCGCGCCGGTCACCAGAACCGCCTCGGTGGACATGAAGTTGCCGGCATGGGGGATGCCGTGGCGAGACAACATTTCTAAGCCTGAACAGCACATCCCGACCAGGTTGATGCCGGCTGCGCCCGCGGCTTTGGCTGCCTGAATCAGGGAGGGTTCATTGACCGATTCCAGCACGGATTCAAACAGGCTTGGCTCGTGTCCGTGGATGATGATATTGACCTGGTTTTCTTTCAGAACGCCCATGTTGACTTCAACGCAGACGGGCGATGGGGTGCCGAACATGATGTCTTCCAGTTCGGTCGCGACCATGGACCCGCCCCAGCCATCGGAAAGGGCGGTCCGGCTGATCTGCTGGGTGAGATTTTCATACTGCTGGTCAACGCCCATATGGGACCGGTGCATCATTTCCATGATTTCCCGCATGGCGCCTCGGGGAACGATGTCGTGTTTTCGCCAGTTTTCCAGGGTTTTTGCAGGCACTCTTTTGGCAAATGGAATTTCTCCTTCAAGCTGGGTGTAGGTTTTTTCGAGTTCGGTACAGAGTTCCTTGGCAATTTCCGTGGTGCTCTTGCCTTCCACTACGATGCCGACGGATTTGGCGACATTTTCCAGCTTGATGGTGTCTTTGATTTTATAGTCGGTGATTTTACCATTGACCACGCCGCGGAACAGATCCAGAATGCCCATGCCGTGGTCGGTATGCGCGGCCGAACCGGAGGCCACCATGCGGGCAAAGTTACGGGCCTGGATCGTGTCGATGTCCGCGCCGCAGACCCCGACTTTGCCGTACGGATCTTTGGCATTCAGCCGGCAGGGTCCCATGGCGCAATGCTTGCAGCAGGCCGAATCCGCGCCGATGGGGCAGGCTTTCATATTGGCGGCACGGTCAAAGGCCGTTTCAACGCCGTCTCTCTGGGCTTTTCGAAGCATTTGTGCCGTGGCTTCACAGATGGTTACATCGCTGGGGTTAATCAGCTTCAGGGTATCCGTTTTTTTGGGTTCCATTTTGTTCTCCCTTCATGAGATTATTGGGGTTGGGGCAGTTGGGCGAAGATTTCTTTGGTTGATCTATTGAGAATAATTATCAAGTAGAATAGTTATTCATTTTCATTTTGTCAAGTAATTATTCAACAATTTCATTGCGGGGGGCGTCAAGTCTTTTTGCCTTTGCCTTCCGGGGACGCGGATTGAAAACGATGTGTCAAAACCGTCTTTTTATTGCTTGCCAAAACGCCTATCCCATGATACTGAAACGCGATCATAAAGGGTATATGAACATCTTCTGCAACGCGATCTCCTGTTTGTAACGGCAATTGCCTTTTGACAATAACAATTATCCCATATGCCTGAGAGCAGGAAATGGGGCGCATCTTCCGATAATTGTACTGAATCCGCTGGGGAACCCCGGATGCTTTATCAGGTTCCAACAAAATCATTAATCATCAATTCAGAGGAGGACCGAATCAATGGCTTACAATGCAGTAGAAATGAAAGACTGGCAGATTTCCGAAGCTGCCGAAGCCCACATGAAAACGCCGGAACAATGGCGAGACGAACTGGGCCTGCAAAAAGATGAAATACTTCCCATGGGAAGACTGGCCAAGCTGGATTTTCTCAAAATCATCAACCGCCTTCAAAACAGACCGGACGGCAAATACATTGAAGTCACCGCCATCACCCCGACTCCTCTGGGCGAAGGCAAAAGCACCACTTCCGTGGGCCTGATGGAAGGCCTGGGAAAACGTGGCAAAAATGTCGGCGGCGCACTGCGTCAGCCCTCGGGCGGACCGACCATGAATGTTAAGGGAACGGCTGCAGGCGGCGGTAACGCACTGATCATCCCCATGACCGAGTTCTCACTGGGCCTTACCGGCGATATCAACGACATCATGAACGCCCACAACCTGGCCATGGTCGCACTGACCGCCAGAATGCAGCATGAACGCAATTATAATGATGAGCAGCTTGCCCGGCTCACCAAAATGCGCCGGCTCGATCTGGATCCCACCCGGATTGAAATGGGATGGATCATTGATTTTTGTGCCCAATCCCTCAGAAACATCATTATCGGCATGGGCGGCAGAACCGATGGATATACCATGCAATCCAAATTCGGTATTGCCGTGGGTTCCGAGTGCATGGCCATTTTGTCCATCATCCGGGATCTGGCGGATCTGAAAACACGCCTTAACAACATTACCGTCGGTTTTGACAAGAGCGGAAAACCGGTCACCACCGGCGATCTGGAAGTCGGCAATGCCATGACCGCTTTCATGCGAAACACCATCAACCCCACCCTCTTGAGTACCGCCGAACATCAGCCCTGCATGATTCACGCAGGACCCTTCGCCAATATCGCCGTCGGCCAGTCCTCCATCATCGCCGACCGGATCGGTCTGAAAATGTTCGATTACCATGTCACCGAGAGCGGGTTTGCCGCAGACATCGGATTCGAGAAATTCTGGAACGTGAAATGTCGAAACAGCGGGCTGAAACCCCATGTGTCCGTTCTGACCACCACCATCCGCGCCCTCAAGATGCACGGTGGCGGACCCAAGGTCGTTGCCGGTATCGCGCTTCCCGAAGCTTATGTTAAGGAGAATCTGGCGCTGGTTGAAAAAGGCGTCGAGAATATGGTTCATCATATCAAGACCATTCGAAAATCCGGTATCAACCCGGTGGTCTGCATCAACTGCTTCCATACGGACACCGATGCTGAAGTTGCCATCGTTCGAAAAGCTGCCGAAGCTGCCGGCGCCCGCTGCGCCAAGTCGACCCATTGGGCAGACGGTGGGGACGGGGCACTGGAACTGGCAGACGCCGTCATCGAAGCCTGCGACGAAAAAAGCGATTTTAAATTCCTGTATCCGCTGGAAACCAAGCTTCGTGATCGCGTGTCCCTGATCGCCAAGGAAGTTTACGGCGCAGACGGCGTGTCCTGGTCCCCGGAAGCCGAGGCCAAAGCCAAAATGCTGGAAAACGATCCCAAATATGCGGATTTTTCCACCATGATGGTTAAAACCCACCTGAGCCTGACCCATGACCCAACGGTGAAGGGCGTGCCCAAGGGATGGACCCTTCCGATTCGGGACGTTCTTATTTATTCAGGCGCCAAATTCCTCTGCCCCTGTGCAGGTACCATCAGCCTGATGCCCGGAACCAGCTCCAATCCGGCATTCAGAAGAATCGACGTGGATACCGAAACCGGAAAAGTCAGCGGCCTGTTCTAAATCCGACTGATACCGGAGTCAGGGGATAGTTTTCTGGAGGCAGTAAAACCGCTGAGTTCAGATCCCCTGACGCCTCACTCCCGTGAACGGTAAGTTCTTAAGGGCCCGAAGCATTGCTCGGGCCCTTTTTTTTGGAATTTTCAAGGTAGATGTTGATGCGCTGTTTATTGATCAATCCATTTTATCCCTTGTCCGAAAATCCTTCGCCGCCGCTGGGCCTGGCCTATCTGGCTGCGGCCCTTGAAAAAGCCGGCGTTGAAGTCGAAATCCTCGATTTTGTGGTTTTCCCTTATATCGAAGCCGATTTCCACTTGAAGCTGGAGCAGTTCAATCCCGATATCGTGGCCGCGACAGCCGTCACCATGACATTTGATCGGGCCATTCGAATCATTCAGGAAGCCAGGAGATGGTGTCCCGACTGCCTGACGGTCATGGGGGGTCCTCATGTGACCTTCTGCGCCGAAGAGACGCTATCGGCCTTTCCCGAGCTGGATCTCGTGGTTTTGGGGGAAGGCGAGGAGACCCTTGTCGAAATCGCCGCGGAAGCCGGCAGGGGGAGAAACTGGCGGCATATTCGCGGACTGGTATTTCGCCAAGGCGAGACTCTGGTTTCAACCGGAAAAAGGCCCCATCCCATTGACGTGAATACGCTGGAAACGCCTGCCCGGCATCTTCTGGCACTTGGCAGATACCGGGCCCTGGGAATGCCGATTTCCATGACCACGAGCCGCGGCTGCCCGCATGCGTGCATTTTTTGCGTGGGCAGAAAAATGGTGGGGGCAAAGGTCCGGTACCGGGACCCGGTAAAAGTGGTGGATGAAATGGAAACCCTGGCTGGTTACGGTTTCTGCCAGATCAATGTGGCCGATGATCTCTTCACCGCCAACGCCCGTCACTGCCTTGCGGTATGCGATGAGATCCTGAAAAGAAACCTGAAGGTCAAATGGACATCGTTTGCGCGGGTGGATACGGTTTCCCTGAATGTACTCCAGCGGATGAAAGATGCCGGGTGCCAGGCGGTCAGTTTCGGCATTGAATCCGGAAACGCCGAAATCCTGAAAATCATTCGAAAGGGAATCACCTTAAGCCAGGTGATCGCGGCCGTCACCCTGTGCAATCAGGCCGGGCTCCTGCCGCATGGCTCGTTCATCCTGGGCCTGCCGGGCGAGACGCCGGAGACCTTGAAGGAAACCCTTGCCTTTGGTGAGGAGCTGAAAAAGCTGGGGGTTTCGTATGGATTTCATCTGCTTGCCCCTTTTCCGGGTACAAGGGTTCGGCGGGACAGTGCCGAGCTGGGAATTACGATTCTTTCCAACGACTGGTCGGATTATCATGCCAACCGGGCCATTGTTGAAACGCCCGCGGTAACCCGCCGGATGCTGGATGACATCGTCATCCGCTGGGAAAACGATTTCAACCGATACCTTGGCCTGGTTGCCGAACGCATGGCCGCGGGAGAGGCTTCGGAAGCAGAAGCCTGGCCCCTGGTGAATCTGGAGCGCACCGTAGCCATCTATGACCTGATGATGTCAAATGCGCTTGAAAAGCGGGGCGGGTGGACAATCCGCACTCCGGCGGATCATTCCGGGGACCTGGTCAATGCCCTGGCCGACCATCTGGGGGCGACAGAAGCCGCCGGCCGTGAAAAACGGGTATCCGCGCTGTCCCATGCTCTGGAAAAAGGCTTTCTGAAGTATGCCGTGACAGCGGACAGAATTCAATGGAAATGGGTGGACAAACTCACTGGTAGGACAGAAGCTGGGTCCTGAGGTTGGCCTTCTTCCCCTTGATGCCGATTTTCTTTCGAATAAGACACCTTCTCGATCCTACCGTGCCGTAGGTACGATCCAGAAGATCCGCGATCTCCCGGGTTCTTTTGCCTTGCTTGACCAGGTTGACCACATGAATCTCGTTTGGGGTCAGGGTCATGTACCGGGGAGAAAGTTTGGGGGAAAACGGCGCGGTAATGTCTTTCAGGTTGGTTTCGACAATTCCGGTGAATGTGGACTGGGTTTCGGTGAGTCCGGTTTGCTTAAGCCTTTCAATGAAGGGAAGCACAAATTCCCGGACATTGGCGATGACTTTTTCCTCCAGTTGCAGCCGGTCTTCTTTGCGCTGCTTTAACAAGACCTTCAGCGCGGCGTTGGTTTCCGCAAGGTTCAGGGATTTATATTCCAGCTCACTTTCCTTTTCCTGAAGTTCAAGATTCACCCGCTTGCGCTCGGCGATTTCAATAATCAGTTGTTGATTTGCACGGGTCAATTCCGCCGTGCGTTCCATGACCCGTCTGTCCAGTTCGTCATAAGCTTTTCGAAGCTTACGGTCCGCTTCTTTTTGATAAATGGCGATCTCAACCGTTGGTTTGATTTGTTCCGCGGAGAGCGGTTTGGATAGATAGCCGTATGCCCCGGATGTCCGGGACCGCTGAACGATTTCTTCACGGGAATGGCCGGATATGAAGACCACGGGGATATCCAGATCCTGGTTTATTATTCCGGCGGCTTCGATGCCGTCCATATCCTGGTCCGGAAAGAGAATATCCATCAGAATCAGATCGGGCATGACCTGCCGGGCGATATCAATGGCTTCTTTTCCGGATGAAGACACGGCAACCACGGAATATCCCATCATTGCCAGGAGTTCTTCAAGATGTGTCGTAAGGATCGCATCATCATCCACAATCATTAATCTATACATAGGTCTCTCCATCAGTCCTGACTTCAATTCAGAACCGTTTTGCTCGCGCAATATACGAATAATTTGGTTGCCAGTTTGGCGGCTGTAAATTCCGAAACCGTGGTTCCTTCGATTTTGGACAGTTCATTAATATCGGCAGCCACCACTTTTCGGGATCGTCCCACTGCCTGAATCAGGCCGACGAGCTGACGGTAGAGAAGTCCGCCCGGTTCCGGCGTGCCGGTTCCGGGTAAAACCGATGGATCGAGCCCATCCAGGTCGATGGTCATATACACATGCTCCGGCAACCGATCGACCACCTGCTGAATCCACGACGGGTCATCCTGTGCAATCCGATGGGCAAAAAAAGGAGATAAGCCGCGATGCCGGATGAAATCGGCCTCCTCGGATGAAAATGAGCGAATACCGACCTGAACCGCGGGAAGCGCCATGTCTTCAACCACCCGGCGCATCACGCAGGCGTGATTGTACCGACTCCCGTTCCAGGTGTTTCTCAGATCCAGATGGGCATCTACCTGAAGTACGCCAAGATTGGGGAAAATTTCAACGGCCGCCATGATGGGACCGATGGCGATGGCATGGTCGCCTCCAAGGGACAACAGAAATTGATGCCTTTTAAGTACGGTCCGGGCAGCCTGCTTCATTTCGCTGACAGCCTGCTCCGGATTCCGTGAGGGGAAAAGCGGCGGTAGCGTATGAATGCCGATTTTCCCCCAGTTGATGAATGTTTCTTCATCCATCATTTCCAGTTGCACCGAGGCATTCAGGATATGCAGCGGTCCGCTGCCGGTCCCGGTTCCATAAGAAACCGCATTTTCATAGCACAGGGGCAGCACAATCACCCGTGCGCTTTCCGGGCCGGGCAACTGATATTCGGGCTCTCCAAAAGAAAGGGGGCTCATGACGGGCTCATGACTCATATCTGCTGTCTTATTTTACGAATATGGCCGCTGCCACGACAGTCGTCCACAGATTGCCTTCAGCGCCCAGAGCGCCTTGGCTGGTATGCTGGGATTTAACGATTTTGCCGGACATTTTATAGACTTCCCGGCGTTCGTCATAGTCCTTATCCGCATCGAATTCAATGCCCAGGGTGTTGGCCAGCATGGTTGCCGCCAGGTCTTCAGCATAATCGCCGGCCTCGATCTCGGTTTGACCAAACCCATGATGTTCCGAAAGATAACCATAACGGCCCCTTTCGGCGGGCAGAGCCAGACCGATGCTGGCGACAATTCTGCGTCCGGGTTCGTTGATCTGTTCTCTGGCCATTACACAGTGCGTTATTTCACCTGGCTCCAGACGGTCAATTCCCTTTTCGATGTCAATGATATTGCAGTGGGGGGGGAAAATGGATGAAACAGTTACAAGATTGAGGTGAGCGATACGCGCCTCACGCAGGGCATTTTCAAAAGAAGACAGTTTTTCTTTGGCAACGCCGACACCTTTGGTGAAAACCATATATCGTGGTACATACATGGATTGACCCTCCCATACAGTTAGGATACGCTTGCCGTCGGAATACGCACCGAAACCGACGGCAACCAATATAGTGATTGCAAATAAAAAATAGATGAACAAAAACGTATTTTTTTAATCGCAACCGGTCATTTTGTCAACAAATATCCGCTGCCGGCTATGGAGAATGCAATTTAAATTGAAAACCGCCAGGCGCAGTACCAGGTGTTCGGATGGTCATCCGGCGGGCATCCGATGCATTCGGTTTTGATCCGGGGATCGATGGCCCGGGCAAAATATGTATATTCCACCAGTCCCCCGGATTTGCAAGGATAATCCTGAAGCCCTTTGCGTTTTCTGGCGGATTGCACGCGGCATTCATTCATCTGGAAGATCAGGCTGTTTTCGCTTTCATCAACAAAAGACTGGGTGTTGATCCTGGCATAAAGCCGGAAATTGAGGGCCGCCTTCAAACCGGCAAGGCCGGGCTGATCGGAAAGATTCAGGAAATGCTTGATGGATTTGGCTTCAAACGGGGAAAAATGGCCCCAGCAAGAGTCGTTGCAGCGCTTGGCGTCATTCATGCCGCTTTCAAACTCGACGGCCTGAAACCAGACGCCGTCATTGGCCAGCCAGTTTATTGCCACGCTGTCCAGCAGGGTCAACAGTGATTCCTGGGACATGTTCAGGAGCGGCACCGGAATATTGTCCTTCATCTCAAAACCCAGCACCTTGGCCAGCCGGCTCATCTGAATGCCATAGCTGCGGTCAAAGGCGGTTTTTAAGGTATCGAGTGCTTTCTCCATGCCCATCTGGTGGCGGACTTCGGTAAACCACAGGGCATGGTGAATGATAATCCGGTGAAACAGGTCAATAACCAGTTTTGCAGTGGATTCGTGATCAAGATCTTCAATTCGGGTAACAGGGAGCATGGACAATATCCTTTGGATTAGGGTTCAGATAGTTTGGATGTCATGAAGCAAGTCGGTCAGGAAGCGATGGGGTCGCACCCTGACCGATAACCTGCGAGATGGCAACGCGTCATCCGTAAGAAAGAATCACCTGCGATTACAAAAAACACCTTTGTGGAAGGACGGGGGGTCCCTGCCAGTCGGCAGGCAGTTTCTGGTCCGGGGTTTCCCCGAGTTTGGCTTTTACTTTTTTCAGCCCGGGCCTTGCGTACTGCATGTGTCCTTCTTTCAGGGTGCGGCCATTGATGATGGCTTCGGAACGCAGCCTGCGGCCGATGGTTTTTTCCATGTTCTTACCCAGCCACAGGATCCGGTCCACATCATAGCCGTGCTCGATGCCCATTTCATCGATCTGAACCAGGGTGTCTTCCAGGGTAACCAGGCCCACGTACCGGGGGTCGTAATAATAGTCTCCGGTTCCCTTGGTGGGGCAGTCATCCAGGAAATTGGCGGGCTGTCCGCCCAGGCCGCCCAGCGTGGCTTCAAAATGCGTGATGCCTGCCTGAAGCGCGGCCAGAACCGATGCGGACGCAACCCGCTTGGTTTCGTGGAAATGCGCAATGTGAAGATCGGGATTGGGGATTTCATCCAGGATCATGGAATAATAGCGGTAGACGTTTGCAGCCGATGCGCTGCCGTCGTGATCCGCGTGCTCCACGTCGTGAGCGCCGATTGAAAGCCATCGTTTGGTAAACTCGACCGCGTCCTTTAATTCCGTGGCGCCGCCAATGGGGCTTCCCCATATGGTGCTGACGGTACCGCACATTTTCATGCCGGCGTCATTGCATTTTTGAATGCACCGTTCGGCTTCCTTCCAGTAATCCGGTAGCGAGGTGCCGGAATTGGCAAAATGATGCTCCTCTTCCGTGGAGACCATCATGAGGAGTCGATCCGGTCCCACGCCTTTTTGTTTGAGGGCAATGGCCCGGTCTACAGCGGATTCCCGAATGGTGATGGCGGTAAGACAGATATCCGCGTAGTCGATTCCTTTTTTGGCGCAGCGGCTTTTGAACCGGTCGCTTCTTAAATGCGCCAGAAGCTGCTCGGCATCCCTGAACTGGGGCATTGAAAAGGGGTTGCCCAGGTTGGTGACCTCGATATCGCGGCATCCGGCAAAGATCAATTCTTCAATATAAAATATTTTTGCAGCCGTGGAAATGAATTTTTCCTCGTGCTGGAAACCATCTCGAATCGTAATGTCGCCGATGGTGACTTTTCGGGGCATTCTGGGAAATATTTTCCAGTAATCATACTCGGTCATGATGGCCTGATCTCCTCATAAAGTGTTGGATATTGGATCTGAATTCAATGTATTATGAATTCGACCTTACTGGGAATTCCTCCATCCCCCTGATTCAACAGGGGGATATTATCTTTAATAAAAATAAGGATGGATATTGCAGAATCAAAGGGAATTGATAAAATCCTCTTGCAATTTTACATTCCCTTGTAAACCGGTTTTCGCTTTTCACGGAAAGCGGCAAGGCCCTCCAGCCGGTCCTGAGTCGGTATGCACACCCAGTAGGCATTGGATTCAATGGCAAGTCCGGTGGAAAGGTCGGTTTCAAGGCCGTAGTTGATGGCGTATTTGGCCTGTTCGATGGCAATGGGCCCGGTTTCAAGAATCATGGCAGCCATTTTATGGGCTTCGTTAAGGAGTTGGTCGGGTTCACAGATCTGGTTGGCAAGCCCGATGGTCAGCGCCTCGTCCGCGCCCACCCTTCGGCCGGTAAAGATCAGCTCTTTGGCCTTGCCCTTTCCCACCAGCCGGGGAAGCCGCTGGGTTCCGCCAGCGCCGGGGATAATGGCCAGCCGGGTTTCGGTAAGTCCCATCAAGGCTGTTTTGGATACAATCCGGATATCGGAGGCAAGTGCTAGCTCGGTGCCGCCCCCCAACGCAATGCCGTTGACTGCGGCAATGACCGGTTTGTTCAGGTATTCGATGGCGGTAAACAGATTTCGAATAGTCAGAATGTATTCCTTGACCTGGGCAGGGCTCAGGGTGGCCCTTTCCTTCAGATCCGCGCCGGAACAAAACGCTTTTTCGCCCGCACCTGTGATAATGACCACACGAACATCCGGCATGAACCGGATCGCATCCACTTCCTGCTGCAGAGCCCGAAGCAGATCAAAACTCAGCGAATTCATCACCCCCGGCCGGTTCAATGTCAGCAGGATAACCCCGTCCTTTTTTTCCTTCAGTAAGATATTTTCTTCCATGGTTCTCCGATAACAATCCTGTTTTTAAGTTATTCATTTCAGGCCGCCGGACATCAGCATCCGATATACCGTGAAATCACGATTCTCTGGACTTCCGAGGTGCCTTCGCCGATTTCAAGAAGCTTCTGGTCCCGGAAGAACTTTTCAACGCCGTAATCCTTCATCAGTCCGTAGCCGCCGTGAATCTGGACCGCATGATTCACCACCCGTCCCATGACTTCGGAGCAGTAAAGCTTGGCCATGGCAGCTTCTTTTTCAAAGGGCCGGTGTTGGTTTCTCAGCCAGCATGCTTTATACATCAGGTTTCGGGCGCATTCGATCTCCATGGCGCAGTCCGCCAGCTTAAAGGCGATTGCCTGGAATTTGCAGATCGGCTGACCGAACTGAACCCGCTCCCTGGCGTATTTCAGTGCCGCGTCATAAGCCCCCTGTGCGCCGCCAAGTCCCATGGCGCCGATGGAAAGCCTTCCGCCATCCAGGGTTTTCAGCATCTGGTGAAATCCATCTCCGCGTTTCCCCAGAATGCTGCTGTCCGGCACCCGCACATTGTCAAAATACAGCTCTGCGGTGTTGGAGGAGCGCCACATCATTTTTTTGTGCATGGGTACGGCTTTAAACCCGGGGGTTCCGCTTTCAACCAGAAAACAGGTATATTCCGGCCTGCCATTGGCACGGGTTCCGGTGATGGCCTGAACCGTAACACCCATTGTCATCTCGCACGCGGCATTGGTGATAAAAATTTTCGAGCCGTTGATGATCCAATCATTTCCGTCTTTAACGGCAGTGGTCTTGCTGCCGCCGGCGTCCGATCCGGCTGTCGGTTCCGTAAGGCCAAAGCCCCACAGCCCTTTTCCGGAGCAAAGCCCGGGCAGATATTTCCTTTTCTGCGCTTCGGAACCAAAATAATAAAGGGGCCCGATGCCCAGTGAATTCCCGGCGGCAACGGTCGCGGCCTGAGAACCGTCAACCCTGGCAACCTCCTCCACGGCGATGATATAGGACAGATAATCCATGCCCTGACCTGAATAGTCTTCCGACACAAACATGCCAAAAAGACCGATGTCTCCCATTTTACGGGTGAGTTCCGGAGAGAACGTCTCTGATTCATCCAGATCCGGGGCAATGGGGGCGATTTCGCTGAGAGAAAACTTTCGAACTTCCTTGCGGATCATTTCCTGTTCTTTTGTAAGATCAAAATCCAACGGATTTCCTCCTTTTTCGGCAACTGTGGAAAGAATGGAACAAAACCGGATTGACAAAAACAATTTTTTCAGAAAACGGCTAACCCTTATTCACCCAATCGGCTCATCTTCCTTTGACCTCCCCCCTTTGAAAAAAAGGGAACAGTACTTTCATGCTTTCGTGTGTAAACAAAGCATGGCGGTTAGAGCGGTTGGTATTATCTGAACGAGCGCTCAGTCAAATTACTTTATCATGCCATTTTTAATTTTGTCAAGTTTTTATAAGGGGGATCAAGGGGCCAGGTTCCTGTCACGGCAGCAACATCGGGGATTTACGCGGGATAAAGCCTGTTCGGTGCGGTCCATGCCCGAACCGGAAGTATCTTACTGATAAATTGATCTTGAAAAGCAAAACGCCGGTGCATTGCCACCCCAATCGTGAGTTTTTACGCGTTCATCGCAATTGAAAAAAATTTCAATAGAATTTATGATGAACGGGTAAAAAGAAATCCGGGGTTTTGCATCAGAAATGCATCACCTGTTACCCATTTCCCATGAAAGATAATTTATTGGAGTCACAATCCCAAGAACAGACGCAGTTTCTGGCCGGCATATCCGCCGATCCGGGTGTCTATCTGATGAAAGATGCCTCGGGAAAGGTGATTTATGTGGGTAAGGCAAGGAATTTAAAGAAACGCCTGAATTCCTATTTCAACAGACCGGAGCATCCGGATCCGAAAACCGCGGTTCTGGTGAAAAAAATCGCATCCCTCGAAACCATCATCACGGCAACGGAAAACGAAGCCTTGATTCTGGAGTCGACGCTGATCAAAAAACACCGGCCCCGGTATAATGTGATTCTTAAAGACGATAAACGTTATCCGTCCCTGCGGCTGGATATCACGAGCCCCTGTCCCAATTTAACGGTGGTCCGAAAAATCAGCAGGGACGGGGCCTTGTATTTCGGGCCATACACCTCTCCGACCGCGGTCCATCAAACCCTTAAAATCATCAACAAGACATTCAAGCTCCGCAAATGCAAGGATCGGACATTCAGAACCCGGACTAGACCCTGTCTGAATTATCAGATCGGGTCATGCCTGGGGCCGTGTTGCATCGAGATTTCTCCGGATGAGTACCAGGAAATGGTCCGGGAAGTCGTTCTGTTTTTAAAGGGAAGAACGCCGGATCTGGTGGCGAAGTTGAAACAGGATATGAATGCCGCGGCCCGGGAAAGGCAGTATGAACTGGCGGCTGAAATCCGTGACAAGCTCTTTGCCATCGAAAAAACCCTGGAAAAGCAGATCGTGGTCATGCCGGATTTCCTGGACCGGGACGTTATCGCTTTTGCCAGATCCCCGGCGGATGCGATTGTGACGATTCTTTTTGTCCGGGCCGGGCATCTTGTGGGATCCAGAAATTTCCATTTTTCGGAAACCCTGGCATCCGACGCTGAATTGATCGGATCGTTCATTCAGCAATTCTATGAGCGGGCAACCCATATCCCGGATGAAATTCTGGTCTCCGCGGCCTTTGACGGCATGGATGTGGTTCAGGAGTGGCTGACGGACTTAAAGAAAGCCAGGGTGGATATGATCCGGCCCCAAAGAGGACCCAAATCCCATCTGATTCACATGGCTGAACAGAACGCCGGAAATGAGCTGAAGAATCTCATCGCGGATCGCTTGAATGATCAGACCCTGCTGCTGCGGCTTCAGAAACAGTTGGGCCTTGCAAGGCTTCCGGTGAGAATCGAATGTTTCGATAACTCCAATATATCCGGGACCCATCCGGTTTCCGGGATGGTGGTTTTTGAACAGACCCGGCCCAAAAAATCCGATTATCGAAAATATGGCATCAAGACCGTTTCCGAGCCCGACGATTATGCAACCATGGCAGAGGTCCTCAAACGGCGGTATGGCAGAGGCGACGCTTCTGCCCCGCTTCCGGATCTCTTGATGGTTGACGGCGGAAAAGGGCAGCTTGGCATTGCCGTGTCCGTGCTGGATGAGCTCAGTCTGTCAGGCCGGTTTGATGTGATCGGAATTGCCAAAAAAGATGATAAGAAAGGAGAAACTCAGGATAAAATCTATAAGCCGGGGCGGCTCAACCCCGTAAATCTGGACAGGGACGCCAATCTTCTCCTGTTTTTGCAGCGGATTCGGGATGAGGCCCATCGGTTTGTCATCACCTATCACCGGTCCAGGCGGGGAGCGGCGGCGATCCGTTCGGTGCTTGACGCAATTCCCGGAGTCGGTCCAAAACGAAAACAGGCGCTTCTCAAGCATTTCGGAAGCATCCGGGCCATTCGGGCCGCATCCCTTGATGAATTGTGCCAGGTATCCGGAATGAGCCGTAAAACAGCCGAAATAATTCAGGGCAGATTGTCAATTCCATTGACAGAAGATGAATAGACACGTAAAGGTTATCGACCTTGTAAATTAAAATATTTCCCCCCTTGAAAAGGGGAAAGACACCATTATAATTAACAAAATCTTTAATTTTTATAAAAGGAACCCCGCATGGAACCAACCGTCTCGCTTGAACAGGAAACCCTGGAATCCGAAGAAGCCGCTGAACCTCCGCTCCTGACTTTTTTCAGCAGCTCAAGATCCAGGGCTTTTCTCAAACACTTTTATCCGAATGTGACCCTTGCCGAGTGGAATGACTGGCACTGGCAGTTGAAGAACTGTATCACGGATGTTCAGGCCCTTTCACGGGTGATCACGCTTTCACCCGCCGAATGCAGCAAACCGGATATTCATCCTCATAATCTCCCCCTTCGCATCACCCCTTATTATGCATCGCTTCTGGATCGGGAAAATCCAGCTCATCCCCTGCGAAGATCCGTTGTCCCCACTCAGGATGAATTTGTTTTTTCCCCGGGCGAAAGCAGGGACCCCCTTTGCGAAGATGATCACAGTCCGGTTCCGGGCCTGGTGCACCGGTACCCGGACAGGGCGCTGTTTCTGGTTACCGGTACGTGTTCGACCTTCTGCCGGTACTGTACCCGATCCCGGATGGTCGGCAAACGCGACAATGTATCATATAATCCTTCCCGGTGGTCGGCCGCCATTGATTATATCCAGGCCCATCCCGAGGTAAGGGATGTACTCGTATCCGGCGGAGATCCGTTAACGCTTTCAGATGACGCGCTGGAGTCGATCGTTCAAAGGCTGCGGCGCATCCGCCATGTGGAGATGATTCGCATCGGAACCAAAATGCCCGTGGCCCTGCCCCAGCGGATCACGTCTTCTCTGGTTTCGATGCTGAAAAAATATCACCCCTTGTGGATGAGCATCCACGTGACGCATCCGGAAGAGCTGACGCCCGAATGCGAGGCTGCCTGCGCCAGACTGGCGGATGCCGGAATTCCGCTGGGCAGCCAGACCGTGCTTCTTAAAGGGGTCAACGACAGCATTTCGCCCTTGAAAAATCTCATGCACGGGCTGATTAAATTCCGCGTCAAGCCCTATTACCTGTACCAGTGCGATCCAATTCCCGGCTCTTCGCATTTTCGCACGCCCGTCTCAAAGGGGCTCGAAATGATTCAGGGACTAAGGGGCCATACCAGCGGTTATGCCGTGCCGACGTTTGCGATCGATGCGCCCGGAGGGGGAGGGAAAATACCGCTGCTTCCGGAATATGTGATCGGCCGGGATGAAAACGGCATTATTCTGAGAAATTATGAGGGGAAAATTTTCCATTACCCGGATAGGGAATGAGAGGTCAAGGGGTTTGAAAGACCGACTCGGTTTTGAAAACCGAGTCGGTCTGCCTCTTGTAACCGGTCTATTGGAATCTTCCAACACCCTAAGCCGGATGATGGCCATTTTAACGTAGAACTATGCCAGCTTTTTCAAGACGCCTTTAAGCTCTTCAACCGCGGCCGCTGATTTTTTAAGAGCTGCTTTTTCTTCGTCCAGCAGTTTGATTTCGATGATTTCCTCAACGCCCTTGGCGCCCAGCTTTACGGGAACACCGATAAAAAGATCCTGGAATCCGTATTCTCCCTGGAGCAGAACCGCGCAGGGAAGAATCTTTTTCTTGTCTTTCAGGATGGACTCCGCCATTTCAACCGCGGCGGATGCCGGCGCATAATAGGCGCTGCCGGTTTTCAGCAGGCTCACGATTTCAGCGCCGCCGGAAGCCGTTCGTTTGACCAGCGCGTCAATGCGTTCCTTGGACATGAGCTCGGTAATCGGAATGCCCGCAACCGTGGAATAGCGGGGCAGGGGAACCATGGTATCGCCGTGGCCGCCCAGAACAAAGGCATGCGTGTTTTCAACCGATACATTCAGCTCCATGGAAATAAAGGCTCTGAAACGGGCGGAATCCAGGACCCCCGCCATGCCGATCACCCGGTTCTTGGGAAATCCACTGGCTTCATACGCCACATGGCACATGGCATCCAGAGGATTGCTGACGATAATGATGATGGCATTGGGTGAATACTTGGCCACTTGCTGGGATACGTTTTTGACGATGCCGGCATTAACGCCGATCAGATCGTCCCGGCTCATCCCGGGTTTTCGGGGAATTCCAGCGGTGATGATGACGATGTCCGATCCTGCCGAGGCTTCATAGCTGTTGGAGCCGGTGAGATGGGCGTCGTGTTTTTCAATGGGCGCGGCTTCCGCAAGATCCAGGGCCTTTCCCTGGGGAACGCCCTCAACAATGTCAATCAGAACAACGTCGCACAACTCTTTTTCCGCAAGTCTCTGGGCTGCTGTGGCCCCCACATTTCCAGCGCCGATTACCGTTACTTTCTTGTCCATGACACGACTCCTTGAATAGTGATTGAGTGATTGGTTAACGAAGGCTGCTCATTGCAATGTGAAAGTGAGCAGCCTCTAACTAAGCATCCATTCCGTCTTATCCGATTTGGATTCCAAATATAAAAACGTTGTTACTGTCATGAGTGTTTCAACGTTGTCTATGAAAAGTACGTTGATTAAAACTATATGATATTAAATGTAATAATTATTTTTAGTTGATCTTGTAAAATTAATTCATACAGACAGTAACTATAAATAACATATTGATATTAATTGTATATTATTATATGAAGCAAATATTGGACTTCAAAACGAAACGATGTTCCTTTTTTTGATATATGAATGATTTTGTTCTGTCAAGCAGAAAATGTCTGTTAGTGCGCTTAGCGTATGTCAGCAGGAAGAAATCGTCTCTGTCCGGATCTTTCAGGGTGCAAAGGTTTGAGGATGAAATAACTTACCGCTGTGATTGAAAATGATGTAAAATCAGCTCGGATAACAGACGTTGGAGCCTGTTACCAGGTTTCCGCCTTATGGCGGATGTTTAAATGAAGGAGGAAAAGCCATGGACTTTGTTGTGATCGGCGGCGATGCCGCGGGAATGAGTGCGGCCAGCCGGGCCAAACGCAATCAGCCCGATATCCGGGTGACGGTTATCGAAAAAACCCATGATGTCTCGTTCAGCGCGTGCGGCATGCCGTACAATATCGCCGATCCGTCCCGCCCCATGGAAGATCTTGTCGTACGAGAAGCCGATGTCTTCCGCAAGCAGGGCATCGCGGTATTGACGGGGCATCATGCAACCCGCATCGATCGAACGGCAAAAACGGTCAGCGGCCGGACTTCGGAAGGAAACCCTTTTTCTGTTTCCTATGACACGCTGCTGATAGCAACGGGTGCATCCCCGATTGTTCCGGATATTCCTGGGCTGGATGCGCCCGGTGTCATGGTGCTGAAACATCTTGAAGATGGGCGGCGGATCAAAAATTATATTCGGGACGCCGCTGTGAAACGAGCGGCGATTATCGGCATGGGATATATCGCCATGGAAATGTGTGAAGCCCTTCGGGAGCGCGATATCCATGTCACGATGATCAAGCCCGGACCCGGACTGTTGCCGTGGATGGAACCGCAACTGTCCGGAGTCATTCAACAGGAGCTGGAATATTATGGTGTTGCGCTCCATCCCGGTGTTCGCATACTTGGCGTCTCTCAGGATGAAAAGGGGTTGACCGTTCATGGAGAAGGTATCGACATCGAAGCGGACATGGTTCTTTTGGCTGTCGGTATCCGGCCAAACAGCGGCATTGCGGTTGAAGCCGGCCTGGAAACCGGCCCTTACCTGGCGATATCAACGGATGAATGCCTGAGAACATCGGATCCCCGCATCTATGCGGCCGGTGACTGCGCGGATGCCATTCATGCGGTTACCGGACAAAAAGTCTGGATACCGCTGGCGCTTCGAGCCAACCGGGCCGGATGGGCCGTTGCCGACAATGTCTGCGGAAAACCCGTGTCCTTGCCGGGAATTGTCGGCACTGCGGTGTTCAGGGTATTTGGCATGGAAGTGGCCAGGACCGGGTTAACGGCTCAGGAAGCCGTGGCAGCCGGATTTCACCCGGTTTCCGGCGTGATTCAAAGCCGGTCCCGTGCGCACGCACATCCGGGCGCATCGCAGATCCGGGTTCAGATGGTGGCCGATCAGCGAACCGGACGGCTTCTGGGCGTTCAGATGGTTGGCAGGGAAGGCGTTTGCCATCGCATCAATGCCGTGGCCGTTGCCCTTCACAACCGGATGACGGTGGAAGACTTCAGCCGGACCGATTTGGCCTATGCCCCGCCGTTTGGCCCGGTATGGGATCCGCTTCTGACAGCCGCCAACCAACTGTTGAAAAAGATCGCCCGGTGAATTTTGATGGTTATCCCCTTCTTTTTACGCGGTTTGTGGCCGGTGCCGTCCATGGATCATCCGGCCAGTGGTGCTTGGGATAGCGGCCCATCAAATCCTTTTTGACTTCATAATAGGCATGGGCCCAGAAACTTTTTAAGTCGCGGGTGATCTGGACCGGCCGTCCGGCGGGCGACAGCAGGTGGATCAGAAGGGGGAGTTTTCCGGCGGCGATGGTCGGGGTTTCGGTGGCGCCGAACATTTCCTGGAGCCGCACGGATAGTACGGGCGTATCCCCGGTGGTATAGTCGATGGGGATGCGGGAGCCGCTGGGAGCCGTGAAATGAGTCGGGGCCAGCATGTCAAGATCCTGCCGGTGTTTCCATGTCAGCATGGCAAAGAGCGCGCTTGAAAGGTCGATACGCCGCAAATGCTCACCCCTCGTGATGCCGGTGACATAGGGCGTCAACCAGGCCTCGATGTTTTTTTTCAGGGTTTCATCCGATACATCCGGCCATTCCATTCCCGCGGCATCCAGGCGTCGAAGCAGCAGCACACGGGCCTGCCATGCCCGAAGGGGTTGGGTCCACGGCAGCAGGTGAATGCCTTCCCTGCGGATACCATCACACAGGGCTTCGGCGATTCGGGACGGGTCCGGCTTCGGCAGGGGAAAGTCTTTCAGCACCGCTTTTCCGAAGAGCATTTCCCGGCGGGCCTTAACCGCCTGGCTTCTGTGATCCCAGGTAATTTGGGACTGCTCGGTGATATGCTCACTAAAATGCCCGATGAGGGTTTCGTATGAAACCGGTGCGGCAAGGAAAATCTTTGCCTCCTGCTGCTCTCCATCCAAAGATGCGGCCACCAAATATTCTTCCGCACACAGGGGCTCCGGGTCCGCAAAATAAGCCCCGCGGCCGTTGGATAATCGATACCTGAGGGTTTCCCCCGGGCGCCTGCTGGCAATCCGGTCCGGATAGGCAAAGGCCAGCAGCAGGCCGCATGAGTCCAATGGCGATAGGAGTCCCTGGCAGTTCAGTCTCGATTTCAAATGATCAGCGGTTTTCCGTGCCCTCCGGCACGCAAAGATGTCCACGGACAAGTCGGCCGTATTCCCTCCTGAACCCATGCCCTGCGAGCCTGTTCCCCCGGAACCGGTTGACAGGGAACGGAGTTCGGCCACCCGCAGGCGCAGGTCCGCATCCCGCTGACCCGGCGGCAAAAACAAAATGTCCCTTTCTTCAAGAAGGGCCGCCAGCTCACAGGCAAGGTCTCCCAGGCCAAGGGACTTTCCGCTATAGATCATGTGTCCCAGTCGCGGGTGAAGCCCCAGGGCGGATAGCTGCTTGCCGTGCCCGGTGATCCGTCCCTGGTTGTCCAATGCGCCCAGCCGGGTCAACAGCATTCTGGCCTGGTTGAATGCGGCAGTCGGCGGCGGATCGAGCCAGGAAAGCCGGTCCGGATTTGAAATCCCCCATGCGGCCAGCTCGAGAGCCAGCGGGGTCAGGTCCGTATTCAGGATTTCCGGGCTGCCGTGTGCCAATAGCATCCGGTGATGTTCCTCCGACCACAGGCGATAACAGATTCCGGGCTCCAGACGTCCGGCTCGTCCCCGCCGCTGGGCTGCCGTGTCCCGGTTGACGGGAATGGTGATCAAGCGGGCCATGCCGCTTCCGATATCAAATCTTGAAACACGCATCAGCCCGGAATCAATGACGATCCGAATGCCTTCGATGGTCAAACTGGTTTCGGCAATGGATGTTGACAAAACGATTTTTCGCCTGCCGATGGGTGTGGGTTCAATCGCCAGATCCTGTAATTTTCCGGGCAGGCCGCCATGAAGCGGCGCCACCACCACCGAAGCATCGAGCCGTGCCAGTGCGAGCCGGTCGCGGACCTGCCTGATTTCACGGATACCCGGCAAAAAGACGAGAATGTTCCCGTTTTCTTCCCGGAGTGCACGCAAAACAGCTTCGGCCGCGGATGCTGCCGGGTTCAAGGCCGAAGATGCGGGCCGGTACCTGGTTTCCACGGGGAATTGTCTTGCCTGCACCTGAACAATGGGGGCGTTTCCCAACATGCGGGAGATGGCTTCGGTGTCGATTGTGGCCGACATGACCAGGAGCCGCAGATCCGGTCGAAACCCTTCCTGGCTATCCAGGCAAAGGGCAAGGCCCGTGTCGGCATGGATGCTGCGCTCATGAAATTCGTCGAAAATAACGAGTCCGACGCCTGTGAGCGCCGGATCATTTTGAATGAGGCGGGTCAAAACGCCTTCGGTGACCACTTCGATCCGCGTGGCAGCGCTCACTTTTCGCTCCAGGCGCATCCGGTACCCCACGGTTTGGCCCACCGCTTCATTCATTATGTATGCCATGCGCCGGGCCGCGGCCCTAGCTGCCAGACGACGGGGTTCCAGCAGGATAATTTTTTGGCCTGTCAACCATGCTTCGGCGAGCAGGCAAAGCGGTACCCGTGTTGTTTTGCCCGCCCCCGGCGGCGCGGCCAGGACCGCATTCCGGTGCGCACGCAGTATTTCTTTAAGCTCCGGAAGCCGGGCTTCGATGGGAAGTGATGTCATGTCCATTTTCATAGGTACGATCTGAAATTGACTGAAAACCGAATGCTCACAACAAAAAGTCCTGTACGGGGCAGGCGAGCCAGATATCATCATAGCAGAGATCAGGCAAAAGCAAAATGCGCATTGTTATCAGAAGGTGATCAGCAGGCCCGACGATCGTTAAAAAAAGTCTAAAGTTTCACGCCCGAAATGCCGATAAAAAATTTATGCCGTTAAAGATCCATTATTTCAGCTATCAGATGAAGGAGAAGAAAATGAAAAAATTTGCTGTTTTGATGTCCGTGTTTTTGATTTCATTTATGTTCGTATTGCCCAATTCTGCAAGAGCCACGATCGATGATGCCAAAGCCATGGTGGAGAAGGCGGAGGCTTATTTCCAGGCCAATGGCAAGGAGAAAACCCTTCAGGAATTAAACAATCCCAAGGGGGAATTCGTAAAGGGTGATCTTTATGTTTTTGCCTATGATGCGGTCGGTACAATGGTTGCGCACCCGATTAACGCGAAACTGATCGGCCTGAATAACCAGGACGTTCCGGATGTGGATGGAAAACTCTGGCGAAAAGAGGCCATTGAGAAGGTCAGGCAGAACGGATCAGCCGTGGTGGACTATAAATATAAAAACCCCGTCAGCGGCAAGGTCGAGCAGAAAACCACATTTTTCAAAAAAGTAGGCGACTATATTTTCGCATGCGGAACATATAAGTGATCCGGCATACTTTTTTTGTCCTTGATTCAAAAACAGAGACCACTTCTTTGCGACGGGCAGCGGGGGAGCGGGGAGCAGGAGTGTAATGAAACGTTTCATCGGAAACCTTAGAATGAGCAGGAAGCTGATGATCGCACCGCTGATCGCGATGCTCTTTCTCGTGCTGCTGACAGCAGTATCGTACAAAGGACTGTCGGAGCAGAAGCTTGCAATAGACGATCTGACCCATGTCAGGTTCAAAACCTACCAGGACGCATCACAGATGATGCATCAGATGACAACCACCCATAAGGACGTGTTTAAACTGCTTGGGTTTGCCGATGCCGGGGCTGACGAGAACAAGATCCGGCAACTCTCGAAAGAGAGCCTGCAATCCCTTGAACAGCTCAAAACGTTTGTGGCAAACGCGGGAAAAGCTGGCCAGCTAACCTCCAAGGAGCGGGATTTTTTTCTCTCCTTTCTAAAGGAAATCGAGCGTTATGAAACCGCGGTGCAAAAAGTGATTCAGATGACGGCTGCCGATGTCAGCCTGGCGCTCACCATGATGGCTCCCCTGGAGAACCAGTTCCAGGCGCTGAATCAGAAGATGGCGGAACTTCTGGATTACGAGACGGCACTGAATACGCAGAGGCATAATCAGTCGCTGACAAGTTACAGTCTGGTACTGAAATCCATTGGTATGATGCTGGCAATAGCAATCGTGCTCTCCCTGATGACGAGCATCTTCATGGCGCGCATCATCACATCCCCCATCCGTCAGGCCATGGGCGTCATCAAGATGATTGAAGACGGTGATCTGACCCGGGAAATCGGCATTACTTTCAGGGATGAGATCGGAGAACTGGCGCGTTCGGTCGATGTAATGCGGAAGAAAATGGCTGGTGCCGTGGGTAAGTCCGTGGGCATGTCTCTCAGCCTTTCGGATGCGGCCTCCCGTCAGGCTGCCTCCCTTGAGCAAACCTCGTCCTCTCTGGAGGAAATGGCTTCAATGACGCGGCTGAACGCTGCCAACACGGCTCAGGCCAACCAGCTTATGGCTGAAGCCGAGGGCCTGATCCGCAGTGCCGACAGGTCCATGGTCGAACTTACCGGTTCCATGAAGGAAATCAGCGGCGCCAGTGAACAGACCCGGAAAATCATCAAGACCATCGATGAAATCGCCTTCCAGACAAACCTGCTGGCTCTGAACGCCGCGGTGGAAGCGGCCCGCGCGGGCGAGGCAGGGGCCGGATTCGCGGTGGTGGCCGACGAGGTTCGTAACCTGGCCATGCGAGCCGCGGAAGCCGCAAAGAACACCACGGCCCTGACCGAGGATATCGTCAAAAAGGTAAAAAACGGCGAGCAACTCGTCTCCACGACCTATGAGGCTTTCCAGGCGGTGACCGATCGATCCTCTAAAGTGGTCAGGCTCGTCGCTGAGGTTGCGGCTGCCTCCCAGGAACAGTCCCTGGGAGTGGATCAGCTCAACAGCGCCGTTGCCGAGATGAACGATGTGACTCAGCAGAACGCCGCCACTGCGGAAGAACTATCCTCCATCATGGCTATGTTCAAGACGGAGGATGCAGGCTTGGATCGGACGGACAGGAAACAAATCATGTATGAGGATTTTTCAAACAACCGCTAAAATGCATAAACAAATTTAAGCCATGTGGATGTACCGGCCGGCCGGTTTTCCACCGAGGTTTCCCACATATTTTTGAAGATGAATGACATGTTTTTGTAGTTGTACTTGATTGCCGGACCGGCTGCCAGCACGGATCCTTTCATATCGCTTACCCGGGTGCCGCTGATCTGGTCATCGGTTGTCTGCTGATAAACATATCCGTTGACTCCCAGGGTCCATTCGGGAACCGGACTGAAGCCCAGGGCGTAATCGAAATGAAATTCCTGTCCGGGCGACAGCGTGCCGGTCTGGCCGGCAACATTCGGATTTCCCATGGCTCCGGCTTCATAGGGCGAGATGACGTAGTCATTATTGTCCGTGCTGATATCGTACATGAATTTGAACGAAACATCCCACGGACCGTTCAGATATGACACTGCAAAAAGCGGCTCGAACGTATAGACATTATTGCCCAGGTTGACGGGCTCATCATCCTTGGCGTATCTTCCGGTCGGCAGAAAGATGTCCAGGCCCGTGACCCAGTGAAAATTCTTGCTGTGCCAGGCCAGGATGAACGGATCCACGATGATGTCCCCCAGACCGAATCGCGATTTGCCAAGGCTGCCGTAAGGTTCACCGAATTTAAAATCCATGTTCACAAACGGTACGAAGGCATGGAATGCATAATTGCCGCCCAGGATCTTGATATCCGTGACATGCAGCACCCTCAGCACATTGGCCCAGACATTGATATCGACATTGGCCAGAGGTCCAACGTTATAATTATTTCCATGATTGTCCTTGAATTGGTTCGCGGAATAATAATTGGAATAGGCCAGAAAATAGGTGCCGGGCGGCGGCACGGCACCGCTCATAAAATCCTCGGCGCCGTTGGGATAAGCCCCGGACCCGCCGGCAAATGACAGGGTGGAAGTGCACAGGCATAGTATCACGGTATAAGCAAGAAAACGTCTAATCATCAATGCAGCTCCTTTTCTGCGCCAGCTCGATCAACTGAAGCAAGCCGGTAATTTTGGGTTTCGGCCGGCTTTTCATCAGATTTTCAAAATCCCTGTCCGAAAGCTTGCCCTTGAGATAGTCAACCACGTCAAAATACTCCCACCAGCAATCACAGATCTTGAAACAGGGCAGGGCATCATCGCCCGCGTGACAATAACCGAATCTTACGGATCCGCCCAGCCTGGGGCAGCGCCGTTCCCTGTCATGGATCTCGTGTTCCGTTTTCATGTGCCGTGATTACCGAAGCGTCCGGGTAAAAAAGTCATGGATTGCCCGATTCACTTCAAGCGGTTTTTCAATGGGGGAAAAATGACCCGCATCCTGGATGGTTACCAGTTCGGCATCTTTAATGCTGTTTGCCAAAAAACTTCCATATTTTAAAGGCGTCAAGTTGTCGTCGGTTGCGTTCAGCACCAAAACCGGAACTGCGATCCGGCCAAGCGCGTCCATCACATTGAAGCCGTCACATGCCCGGAAATCACCGGATGCAACGGCGGGCCGGCATACCGAACATGCTTCGATTTCGGACCGAAGCTTTTCAGCGCTGCTTTTTCCTGAAATCGCAAAGGCAAAAAGCATTTGCACGAAATCCCCGTAGTTCTTCTCGATCGTTTCAAAGATTAAGGGGATCACTTTTAATCTGGCGCCGGTGTTGATGAGAATACCCGCGGGAAAACGATCGTTATGGCTGATAAGAAGATGCTGAGCAATGGCGCCGCCCATGCTCAGTCCGCAGGGAACGGGCCGGGGCGCCTGGATCAGATCGATAAAATCCAGAACCGAATCCGCATAGTCGGCGACCTTTTCCTTGCCCGGACCTCGACTGGTTCCATGACCGGGGAGATCCATTGCAATCGTGTTCACGATTTCCGAAAAATATTCGACCTGTGGATTCCAGAAAGCATTGTTTGAAGCGGCCCCATGAATGAAAATCAATGTCGGTTTTTCCGGATCGAGTGGCCAATGGCCCGCGGTAAATCCGATTCCTCCCAGTTCCCGGTTTTCCAAGATAACCCCCCTTTATTTTACGGCATGTCCATACTCTGCAATCTTCCAGCTCTTGTCGGGATCAAACATTTTCAGCGCCTCGGCGGTGTTAGCGGAATTCTTCCCGAGATTCTTCTCATAGACGATTCCGTCCATGTGCACGATAAATGTCATGATTCCGGAGTGACCGTATTCCGCAGGATACGCCACCAGCGCAAAACCGCCGATCATCTTGCCGTTCGCGATGTAATCGTATGCGCCTCCGGGAGTATTCTTTCCCTGGGCCTTCAGAATCTTATAGTAATATCCGTGATAGGGAAGGGGCGGGCATGTCGTCGATGACATCTTCCCGCAGCTTTCTTTGGAAGCCCTTGCAATGGCCGGTCCCAGGGGGCTCGGTTTTTCACCCTCCTGGGTCTCCCAGAAAAGACCGTTTCTCTGATCCGGGTCGCTCACAAATTTCTGCGCGTACTCGAAAAAGCCATCCCTGTCATGGTCTCCCAGGGCGTATTCCCTTTGTGCATCGACATAGGCGAGGCATACCTGCACGGCATTGAGTTCATTCCTGCCGATGACGCGGTTTAACATCTCCTCCTTGCCGGCCTTTGTATCGAAGTGCCATCCCCCGCTGGTTTTCACCAGCGGAATGGGAAAGGGCCAATCGTCCTTTCCGGTATAAAGTATTGCGATCGAGCTGCCGAACATCTCAAACCTGTTCTTTTCCTCATAGGACGTTACGAAAGTCTCCCGGCGTTCCATATTGATATTCGCATCACTGGAAAAGATCAATTTGTTGCCGATCGGGCCGAAAATCTCGGTCAGCATTTTGACGTCATTCATTTTCATGGCCGCTATCATGGCATTTGCGCCTTCTTCCGGAGAAACGAAGATTTTCTGTTTCGGTGACATCGGGGGTGTTGCATCGGCTCCACCGGGCATCCAGAACATTGACATCAGAAACAGCATGATAATGGTACCGCCAATACGGCATGGATAAGAACGTTTTGTATGGTCGAAAACCTGCATCATATGATTTGCCTCCTCATGAGATTATTTGGAACAACACCACGATGTGACCATCTGTTACGGGCGATGAAAGCCGCCATGACCGCCGCCGCCTCCTCCACCGGAAGGAGCTCCACCACCGCCACCTCCGGGAGAAACTCCGCCGCCGATTTTGGGAGCGCCTCCTCCTCCACCGGAAGGAACTCCACCCCCCCCACCCCCACCGATTTTGGGAAAGCCGCCGCCACCGCCGGGAGAGGCTCCACCGCCAGCCCCGCCACTGTGGCCACTGCCGCCGATATTGGGAATGGCTCCCCCGCCTCCGGCACTCCGGTTGCCGCCACCCATATTGGGAAAGCCTCCTCCGCCACCCTGGCTGGTTTTCCCGCCCTGAAACGTCTGACTGGGCTTTTGCGACGGAATGCTTTCACGGCTCATACGGCCGCGTTCACTCTGCTGTTTCACTTCGCTGCCGCTCCGGACTCCTCCGATGACATCCGAAGGCTTGCTCTGCGGCGTCGCTGACCGATTCTGGTTCACGGCGCCTTTACCTCTATCCATGGTTTGTCCACTTCCCGCAGCATTATTCCGGGTCGGAAATTGCCCGTTTCTCTGGTTCAAAGTTTGCTGGCCATGCGTTGCACCGCCCGTGCCGCCAATCGCACCTTTTCCCGACCCACCGGTTGAGCGATTTGGGGTAGCGGTGCCCAGAGGTTGATTCGTGCCCATGGTCTTTCCAGTCCCCTGGTCATATCCTCTGAAATCTTTTCTGGCTTGTGATCCGGGATTTCCCGCCTGCCCGAACTGCTGCCGCAAACCGGGGTCCTTGTACGGCACACCTTTCCGGTGGCTCGGGTCATGCTGCCATTGTTGAGTGGTTCCCTGTCCCGAAACCGTATTCTGTGCGTTGACGTTGGCCCGATTTACGGTATTCTGCGCATTAACATTAGCCCGATTTACCGTATTCTGTGCATTCACATTAGTCTGATTGAAGGTATTATTAACATTAACGTTTGCGGTGCGTTGCGTGATGTTGGTCGTATAAGTGTTGTTGATCGAGACGTTCTGAACCGGGGTTACATATACCTGATGGGTGGCCCAATTAGCACTTCCCCAGGCATAGCCCCAGGCGGCTCCGCAGGCCACGCCAACGCCGAATGAAACGAAGCTGGCGCTGGCAACCACATAACCCGGCGGATAATAATAATAGGGGGGATATGCCGGGTACCACCAGGCGCCGTACACCACGGTCGGATTATAAGCCGGAACATAGACGACTTCGGGGCTCGCGGGTTCAATATAGATCGTCTTCTCCTCAACCACCACCACCTGCTCTCTCGTTGTTTTGAGGGTGCCCTGGGCCTGGGCTCTGGCGCGCAGGTCCTGAACCGTGGCCATCACCTGATCTTTTTGTCCCAGAAAAGCGTCCCCGATATTTTGGGTCCATTCCAGTTTATCGTTCATCATGGCCAGGACCGAAGGAAAATTCACCAATGACTTGACGCTGGGATCCCAGTACTTTTGCTCCAGGGCTGCTGCCAGATTTTTGCCTTTCAGATTCGGGTTTTGACTGACCCACCGGGACGCCTGCACCACTTCCAGGGGATAGGTGGCTGCCATGAACACCTGGATCAGAAGCGAATCCGGGTACAAGGCGATCGGCGCCAGCATTTGATCCAGCTCTTCCTGCCTGAATACCGGGGGGCCGGTTCCCGCGTCCTGGGCGAACCCGTAAGCAGGGATCATGAGTGACAGAACGAGCAACCACAGACATGTCCGCATCAATATCTTTTTCATCGTATGTCTCCTATTTTTTTTGTTTAACATAACCGAACACAGACACCAAAAGACAGCCCCATGGGCATCGTTCATCGCATCAGATCAATGATTTCCAGTCGGTTGTTTGCCTTCGGATATTTTGATGAAGGGCCTTCGGTGAGCAGGGCGAAATTCCCGGCAAGTTCGTGTTCCAACAGCCAGCTTCGGGCATAGGCGTTCCAGTCGTCCGGGTGTTCGGGTTCGTGTACCGGATGAACGCCTTGAGAAAACTGAAGGGCCTGACACGTTGAATTCAGCGAACTGACTGCAATGGTCCAGACCGGCAGGCGAAATCCTGCGATCTTTCTGGCGGTCTCGCCGCCGTGGGTCGGTGTGAAAACAGCGGCCGGCAGCATATATTCCAGGCAGGTTTCCACGCTCAAAGCAATAAGATGGGCCGGACGGAGTTTGCCGGCAAGATTGATTCCCGGATGCAGTTCCTTTACCGTAATGGCGGGACGATGCGGTTCCACGGCAGCGGCGATTTTTGCAAGTGTTGCCACGCTATCCACAGGATATTTCCCCATTGCGGATTCTCCGGAAAGCATGACGCAGTCGGTTCCGTCAAGGATGGCGTTTGAAACGTCCGTGGCCTCGGCCCGGGTGGGACGCCGATTATCCGTCATGGACTCCAGCATTTGGGTTGCGGTGATGATGGGTTTCGCGTGCATGTTGGCCAGTCGCATCAGCCTTTTTTGCACCACGGCGATCTGCTCGAAGGGGACCTCGACACCCAGGTCCCCCCGGGCGATCATGATGCCGTCCGCGGCCGCCATGATCTCATCGATATGCTCAAGCGCGCCGGAGCGTTCGATCTTTGCGATGATAAAAGGGGAATATCCCAAATCGCTTGCCGCCTTGCGCACGGCTTCGATGTCGGTTGCCCGCTCGACAAAGGACTGGCTCACGGCATCCACGCCGTTCTCCAAGGCAAACTTCAGACACTTGCGATCCCATTCGGTGAACGCGCCGATGCCAAGATCAATGTCCGGAAGATTCAGGCCTTTTCTGGAACGCAGCTCGCCTCCCACCAGCACCCGGCAGTGCACATCGGGGGATGCGGTACCGACGACTTCGAGCTGGATGTACCCATCGTTTAAAAACAGCGTGTCCCCCGGTTTCACGGCCTGGGGCAGACGGGCAAAGGATACCGAAACCCGGCTGCTGTTGCCGATGATCTCGTCCGTGGTCAGCGTGAACGGCTCGCCTGGCTTTAATTCAATGGGTTCATCGGCGATCTTTCCGACACGCATCTTTGGACCGGAAAGATCTGCCAGAAGTGTCAGACGCCGTCCTGTCCGGCGCGATGCGGCCCGAAGATTCTCGATGACGGCTTTGTGTTCCGAAAAATCCCCGTGGGAGAAATTGAGGCGGGCGATATTCATTCCGGCAAGCAGCATGCGTTCCATCACTTCGGGAGATTGTGACGCCGGGCCGATCGTACAGACGATTTTGGTTTTGTGTGTCGGAATTTGCATTACCTGTCCTCTCTATCGTAGAACTGGGGAGCCTGGAGAAACGGAAAAGCAGGAAAAATCGCTCTTCGGCTCCTCGCATTTGAGGCTGTTATTGCAGAGATCGGGTAACGATTTTCTGCGCCGCTTCCAGGATGGCATCCAGATGCGTCTGACTCTTGAAGCTTTCGGCATAGAGTTTGTAAATATTTTCCGTTCCCGATGGCCTGGCCGCGAACCATCCCTCACGGGTTACAACCTTGAGACCGTCAATGGGGGCGTCATTTCCCGGGGCACGTGTCAGTTTGGCCACAATGGGCTCACCGGCCAGTTCCGTTGCCGTCACGACCTCGGGGGTGAGTTTCTTGAGCGCGGCTTTCTGCGATGGCGTGGCCGGGGCATCGATACGCGTATAATAGGAAGATCCATGCCTTTTTGTGAGATCCCGGTAATATTCTCCCGGATCTTTTCCGGTGATGGCTGTGATTTCCGCGCTCAGCAGGCCCAGGATCAACCCGTCCTTATCGGTAGTCCATACGCTCCCGTCCTTTTGAAGGAAGCTGGCGCCGGCGCTCTCTTCCCCGCCGAAACAGCAGGAGCCGTCAAATAATCCCGGCGAAAACCATTTGAAGCCGACCGGCACTTCGAATAACCGGCGTCCCAGTTCATTCGCCACCCGATCGATGAGACCGCTGCTGACCAGGGTTTTGCCGACCATGGATGCCGCGGACCACAGGGGCCGATGCGTAAGTAGATAGTGAATGGCCACGGCCAGATAATGGTTGGGATTCATCAGCCCCACGGAACGGGTGACAATGCCGTGGCGATCCGCGTCCGGATCATTGGCAAAAGCGATCTGATACCGATCCTTGAGACCGACAAGGCTTGCCATGGCATAAGGGCTGGAGCAGTCCATGCGGATCTTGCCGTCGTGATCGACGCTCATGAACGAAAAGGTTGAATCCACCGTTTCATTCACAACGGCAAGGTCCACGTGATACATGTCACGGATCGGCTCCCAGTAGGGACCTGCGGAGCCGCCGAGCGGATCAACGCCGATCTTGATGCCCGATGTACGGATCGCCTCCATGTCGATGACGTTTTTAAGGTCGCTGACGTAGGGAAGAACGAAGTCTTTTGCGTGCGTCGTATCCGCTTTCATGGCCGTGGCAAACGGCATGCGTTTGACGTCTGCATTGCTTTTTCGCATCAGTTCGTTGGCCCGGTTCTGAATCCATTTCGTCACATCGGTGTCTGCCGGGCCGCCGTTTGGCGGGTTGTACTTGAAGCCGCCATCCTCCGGGGGATTGTGCGACGGCGTCACGACAATGCCGTCACCAAGGTGCTTCCCGCGGTCGCGGTTATGGACGAGAATGGCCCGTGAGATGACCGGTGTCGGCGTGACACCGTCGTTTTCCTGAAGGATGGTTTCAACGCCGTTTGCGGCCAGAACCTCGATAGCGGTGCGTTGGGCGGGCCCGGACAGTGCGTGCGTGTCCTTTCCCATATAAAGCGGGCCGTCAATGTCCCGGCTCTGCCGGTAATCACAGATGGCCTGAGTGACAGCCAGAATGTGCGCTTCGGTAAACGTGCCATGGATCGGCGAGCCGCGATGCCCGCTGGTGCCGAAACTGACCCGTTGATCGGGATCATCCGGGTCCGGCCTGCGCTCATAATACGCCTGCTCGATTCGGGCCGGGTCAATCCGCATTTCCGGTGGGGCCGGTTTGCCGGCAAGGGGGGAAATCGCCATGCGTCGTTTCCTTATCAGTTTAAGTTGTAAGTCGGGTTGCGATCAGATGGAGCTGTTTTCTCTCACGTCGATTGCCCCGCCTTTTGACTCCTGCCCCTGATTATTACCATAGGTGATATGATTTTTGCAAACATGAAACCCGCCATTGTTTCTTTAAATGGGTTTCATGTTTGCAATCAGGTTTAATGCACGGATGGGCGGACGCCCCCGGTTTTACCTTTAAGGCAGCCATTCATTTACCGGTTTAAAAAATTTTCATTCACTTTCTGCCAGTTGATTACATGAAAAAACGCGTCGATATAGTCGACGCGACGATTCTGATACTTCAGGTAATACGCGTGCTCCCACACATCCAACCCAAGAATGGGCGTGCTGCGTAGATTCAGGGGACTGTCCTGATTGGATGTCGTCATGATTTCCAATGCGCCATTATTCCAGACCAGCCAGGCCCATCCGCTTCCAAACAGCATGGCTGCCGCCGATGAAAAATCCGCCTTGAATTTTTCAAAGCTTCCGAACCGCTGTGTGATCGCGCTTGCGATTTCACCCGAGAAACCGACATCTGTTTTGAGTATGGGCCAGAAAAAGGAGTGATTCGCGTGTCCGCCGCCATGATTTCTGACAGCGGTTCGAATCGCTTCCGGAATTTCATTCAGATTCCGCAACAAGACTTCCATGGGATGCTTTTGAAGCTCGGGGTATCCCTCAAGCGCGGCATTCAATTTATCGATATATGTCTGATGATGCCTGGAGTGATGAATTTGCATGGTCTGCGCATCGATGTACGGTTCCAGAGCATCGTATGAATATGGTAAGGGTTCAAGTTTATGAATCATAATGTCACCTCGCATTTTTCCCTGTTACTTTTTCATCTCGCCATTTCAACAGGCTCATTTTTCTTATCATTATAAATGATATTTCGCGGTTTTTTTTTGTCAATAGACAAAGGAAAAGGCCCATCTGGATGTTTTTTATATTCAGATGAGATTCGCAAAAGGATCGGCTAAAAACGTACGGAATTGAACACTCCTTGACAACCGCATGGCATGTTTCATATGCTAAAGAAAATGAAATAAAGAGGAAAATACCATGAAAGCGGGAAATACGCGATTTCCACGCATTCATCCGGCATTTTTTCGGAAAATATTTTTATTACGAATTCCCCTTCATGCAAAGGAGAACAAAAATGAAAAAGCGAAGTCTCAGTTTCAAACTTCTTGCAGGCGGCACGTTGTGCGTATTGCTGCCGATTCTGGCATTCGGCGTTTTTTCGGATGTTAAATTGAGCAAAGTTCTGACGGAAACAAATAAACAACACACTGAAAACATAGCAAAAAGCCTTTCCTCTTTAACCCAGATGGTGTTGCAGGAGGAAATCAAACTTGCCAAGGACCTGGCTGTTGGCAACACCACCATCGAAGTGGCTGCCAGGGTGGCTGAAGTCGGCATTGCCGGCGCATCCGCGGATATTCAGAGACTGGATAAGAAGCTGGTCAATACCATGAAACAGATCGGGGAAAACTATGAAAGCATTGTTGTCTTCGATCCGGAGGGCATTGTTTACGCGGACAGCGTGGGCGGAGGCACCAAAGGGATATCTGTAAAGGACCGGCCATATTTTCAGGATGCCAAAGCCAACAAGATCAACATATCAACCCCCGTAAAATCCAAAAAAACCGGAAATCCGATAATACCCATTTGCGTTCCGGTTCTTTCTCCTTCCGGGCAGTTCACGGGAGCCCTGGCAATTATGCTTAAAATAGATATCCTGTCTGAAAAGATACTGGCTGTCAAGCTCGGAAAGACCGGATATCCATTCATGGTGGATCAAAATGGGCTTGTCATTGTCCACCCCAATCCCAAATTCATTCTTGAACTCAGCATGTCCACTTTAAAGGACATGAAGGCGATTCAGGATAAAATGCTCTCGCATCAGACCGGCGTTGAAGCCTATAACTTTCAAGGCGTCGATAAAATTGCCGGTTTTGCCCCGGTCGAGTTAACCGGATGGAGCGTTGCCGTCACCCAGTCCACGGATGAATTCATGGCATCTCTCATAGACCTGCGAAAGACCATCATCCTGGTATCCATTGTTTTCCTGGGAATCGCGCTGGCATGTATCTGGTTATTCAGCCGCAGCATTTCAAAACCTATCGATCAGATCATTGCGGGCCTTAATGAAGGCGCGGACCAGGTGGCTTCCGCGGCCGGCGAAGTGTCTTCCGCCAGCCAGACCCTGGCCGAAGGTTCATCGGAGCAGGCGGCGTCCATCGAGGAAACATCCGCTTCCCTGGAAGAGATGTCTTCCATGACCAAACAAAACGCCGACAACTCCGGCCAGGCCCATGCCATGATGAAGGAGGCAGCCGCCAGCGTTCAGACGGCCTCGGCGTCCATGTCCGAGTTGACATCTTCCATGAGCGATATCCTGAAAGCCAGCGATGAAACCTCCAAAATCATCAAAACGATCGACGAAATCGCATTTCAAACCAATCTCCTGGCCCTGAATGCGGCGGTTGAAGCAGCCAGGGCCGGCGAGGCCGGCGCCGGCTTCGCTGTTGTGGCGGATGAGGTCAGAAACCTGGCGCTTCGGGCAGCAGAAGCCGCCAAAACCACCGCAAACCTGATCGAGGGAACTTCCAAAAAAGTCCGGGAAGGCTCTGAGCATGTCAACCGGAGCAACGCGGTTTTCTCGCGCGTTGCGGAGAGCACTTCCAAAATCAGGGACCTGATCAGTGAAATCGCGGCCGCATCCAGCGAGCAGGCCAAGGGCATCGAGCAGGTGAATATTGCGATTTCCGAAATGGACAAGGTGACCCAGCAAAACGCGGCCACTGCCGAGGAGTCCGCGTCTGCTTCGGAGGAAATGAATGCTCAGGCCGAGCAGATG
>JACRBZ010000110.1 GCA_016219185.1 Deltaproteobacteria bacterium | reverse complement strand
GTGGATGATGGCCCGCTACAGCCATTCGTTTTATATCTGCCGCTCGATTTATATCATCAACGCCCTTTTGGGGGCGATCGGCGCCAAGGGCGGGCTTCCCCTGGCCAACAAACCCGCGGACGTGGGTAAAACGGGACTCAAGGCACTGGCCGATCTCTACCCCAAGCCTTCGGAAAAGCGCGCGGACGGCGCGGGATGGCGATATCCGCATATTGCGGAAGGCACGGGCCTGGCGCATCTGATGTATCGGGCCATGGACAGCGAAGACCCGTATCCGGTCAAGGCGTATATCGCCTATCGTCATGATCCGCTGATGGGTTTTCCGGAACCCGACCGGTTAAAACGGATATTTTCGAAACTGGATCTTCTGGTATCCGTTACCTTCAGTTGGTCGGATACGGCCTGGTTTTCGGATGTCGTTCTGCCCCTGTCGCCGTATTTGGAAAGAGAAAGCATCCTTGCCTGCAAAAACGGATTAAAACCGCATTTCTTTGTCAGAAACCGGGCAGTCGAGCCCCGATACGACACGAAAGCCGACTGGGAGATTATTGCAGGACTTGCCAGACGTCTGGGGCTGGATGCCCTGGCCTTTTCATCCATTGAAGAGATCTGGAACTATCAATTGCAGCAGACCGGTGTTTCAATCGCGGATTTTAAGGCAACCGGTGCCGTGCAACTGGCCTCTTCGCCCAAATACCGGGCCATGGAAGATCTCAAATTCAAAACCCCGAGCGGAAAGCTGGAAATCATTTCGGAAAAACTTGAAAAACAAGGCCTGCCATCGCTTCTTCCCTATACCTCCCCGCCCCATCCGCCCCAAGGACAGTTCCGGCTGACATTCGGCAGATGCGCCCTGCACACCCAGGGACATACGGTCAACAATGCCCTGCTTTTCGAGCAGATGCCCGAAAACGTGCTCTGGATCAACACGAATGCCGCAAAATCCCTGGGAATATCGGATGGCGACACGGTGGTGGTCAGTCAGAACGGATATTCGGAAACCATCCAGGCCAAGGTCACGGATTTTATCCATCCGGATGCCATATTCGTGGTTCACGGTTTCGGCCATACCCTGCCGGTGGAAAGCCGGGCCATGGGCCGGGGCCTTGCGGACAATAAGTTCATGAAAGGCGGACTCGATCTCTGGGACCCTGCCGGCGGCGGCATTGCCTTCCAGGAACATTTTGTAACCGTAACTCCATTAAACAAAAATTAGCCTCTGCCCGACAGAGAAGCCTTCCTCCACACAGGCGGCATCGGGTCCCGGCCAGCCCTTCAGCCGGAACCGCAATGCCGCCTTGTTCCTTGAACACGCCTCCCATTTTGCTTCCTTGTAGTATTGTTTCGTATTTGGTAATATCCGAAAGTAGTTATTACTTCCGTGAGATATTGTTCTTCAGCAAGGCTGCCCGATAGAGACGGCAGGAAGCCAACCCCCTGGAACCATGCCGAATGGTCATTTGAATTTATGATGTTATCGAATATCGAGATGCGGGCATCGGATCCGGCACCTTGCCGGATCGGATGCCAGATGAAAGGTGATGTAACAAGTGGAGCCCAATAAAATTGCAATTCGTCGTTTGGCCGAGTTAGAGCTGGCCGTTGCTGCTTTATATAATCTATTTGCTAACCGATACAGTGAAGACCGTGGATTCTGGCTAGGTCTTAAAGACGAAGAAATCCAGCATGCCCGCTTATTAAAACAGATTGAGATGGATCAAAACGGATCATCCGGTGATATGAGCATTGTATCGCCCCTGTCCAGCGATGTTATCGACATCATGATCGCACAAATCCGCACAATAATGGATGATATCCATCAGCATACACCATCTCGAAAAGAGGCGTTTTCTATTGCGCTCCAGCTTGAACAATCGGCCGGCGAGTTCCATTACAAGACGGTTGCTTCTGCGTTTAACAAATTGCAGGATAATGTATTATTGAACCGGTTGGTGGCAGACGACCATGATCATGCAGCACGAATACGAAATTATCTCAATCAGGTTTTACAGGATAACCTGTAGTTTTTCGTATACTGATACCGTCAAAGGGATTGTGGAGGATAGCCAATCATGCTGAATATTTTTGAGCCTCCAGGGAGTTAGCAATAAAATGTCAGAAGAAACACAACCAGTTGACCCTGAAGATACCTTCGAAGGAGAAGAAACGCTTGGCGCGGAATTGAGGGAAAACGCGTTTTCGCCGGAATCCGATACGACAAGTATTTACCCTGATGCCATTGTCAACATCGCTCCGGAAAGCGCTTCGGTTTTTCAGCTCAAGCGCAAACTTGATAAAACACCGCCTCTCATCAAGCTGGACCCTGATTTTCAACGTCACGCGGTTTGGACGCCAAAGCAGAAAAGTGAATTGATCGAATCCATTCTCATGGGAATACCCCTTCCGCTTATTTACGTGAAAGAGGACGACAAGGGTGTTTATATCATCGTGGACGGACGTCAACGTCTGACGACTCTTTTCCAGTTCATGAGCCATGAGTTTGCGCTCCAGAACCTCACCGTCTTGAAAGACTTGAATGGCGCATACTTCAGTGAAACCACAAAGAATGGAACGAAATTTGATAAGTACCTGACCCAGGCGCAGCAGAGCAAGATCGAAGATTGTCCGCTCACACTGCATGTAATCAAGCCGCCGACTCAGGATCGCGTCACATTCGACTTGTTTGACCGGGTCAATCGCGGCGGTACCCGGCTGAATAATCAGGAAATGAGAAACGCCATTTATCAGGGCGCAGCAACAAAATTGTTGAATACGCTGGTGGCATTCGACAGTTTCAAAAAAGCGACTGAAAATGCGATTAAACCGGACCGCATGAAGGATAAATACCTGGTTCTCCGATTGATCGCTTTTTACCTCTGGCGTAAAAAACAGCTTTTGTCCATCAAGGAAAAGGGATTTCCTCTGGTTGAATACCGTAGTGACCTTGAGGATTTTCTCGGTAAAACGATGATATTCCTTAACGACCCAGCGGGCAGCGCATTCTGTGCGGAGTTCCCGGCGCTTTTCGATAAAACCATGAAGGCGTGCGGAACAATTTTGGGCGCCGGGTGTTTCCGGTTGCCGAAAAAAGGCAACGGGCCGCGTCGGCCAATCAGCATGGCACTATTTGAAACGGCAAGTTATCTGATAATTGAATTGATTGATCTGCCAAGAGAAAAACATGAAAGTATAAAAAGCGGGTTCGCGGAACTTCTTTCTAACGATGATTTCATTCGCAGTACCTCATATACCGTTGACAGTAACGTCAGTGTTTACCTGCGATTTGAGATCGTAGAGACAATTATTCAGGAGATTCGAAATGCTTGAAGCGCTTCGCATACACGGGTTCAAATGCTTCGACACTGTCGAAATAACTTTGCGTCGGATCAATATTTTTTCAGGAACGAATTCATCCGGCAAGACTTCGGCAATCCAGGCATTTCTTCTGCTTTGTAATAATGCAGTCAAGAATTCATCGTCTCCGCTCAATGGCATGTGGTTGCGCCTGGGCACTTTTGATGAATGCCGCAACCATAGGATCAATGCACGCAACTTCGTGGTAGGAGCGGTAAGAGGCAAAGAAATTTTTCAGGCGGAGTTTCGCTCGGCAGACGATGATAGCAATGATGTCGCCGTTTCATTTACTGACGAATCCGTTGCAATACAAAACCTCCTGAGCCTTGAAAATCGGCATGTATATTATCTGCCTGCAAACCGGATCGGCCCGGAGGATTCATATCCAAAAAATTTTGATCGGGTGAATTTTCTTGGGAACAAAGCGGAATTTATTGTCGATTTTCTGTATAAAAACCGCAAGAAAGAAGTTGTCCCGTCGCTTATTGCCGACACAGCAAGCGTAACGCTTGAGTACCAGGTCAATTACTGGCTGGGGAAGCTGTTCGGAATCAAGAATACAATCCAGGACCTTGGCCTGAGTAATAGTCTTTCGGTTGAATTCTCTCTTGGAAATGGCAAACCCGTCCGTCCCTATCACATGGGTTCCGGAGTCAGCTTCGCCATCGGGGTGCTTGTCTCATGTCTAAGCGCAAATATAGATGATATCGTTGTCATTGAAAATCCGGAAATCCATCTGCACCCCAAGGCACAATCCGATCTTACGGAGTTTCTTTGCTTCGCCGCCAATGCGGGCATTCAGGTTATACTGGAAACGCATAGCGACCATGTGTTCAACGGCATCCGAAAATCCATCGTGAAAAAAGAAATCGTCAATACGGATGTGGCTGTTCACTTTTTCCAACTTGACGAAAATGCGCTTTCGAAAAACACGGCCGTTGCCCTCAATGAGCATGGCCGCGTCATGACGCACCCCAAGGGCCTGTTTGACCAGTTTGACGATGACCTCGACCAGATTCTGGGGCTGTGACATGCAGATACTCTTCAACGAACTTTCACTGACAGGCCAATTCTCCGATCAAGATGCTTTTATCAGAAACGGTCTTCTTCAATTTGTTGGTGTGTTAAAAGAAATGCAGGGATTTTCGACGCTGCTGCTCAAGAAAAGCGATGTGTGGAACAATAAGATCACACCGTCCGGCACGCTGCACGCGTTTCTTATCAATAATGCATTTCGAAAATCCGACGAAGTTCGTCGTTTGAAATCGGCAATCGCCGATCTTACCAAAGAGCCGTTCTGGGATGCCGACAGCAAACAGAACCCTGATTCCACATACCTTTTCGATGGGGCTGATATCCGGGGCAGCTCGCCCGCCGAGGCCTGCGAGCGGGACAAGGTTGTTGTTTCCTTTGTTTCGTCATCGGCATCTTTAGACCCGTTGAATATCATTCGCAATGGAGTTAACGTTCCATTGTTGAATCTGACTCGTTCAGGTAAACTTACGGAATTTCTTTGGGTGAATCATCAAATCTCTTTTGAATCCTATCTGAAAGCACGGTTTTCAGGAGGTAAACTTGATTTTTCGAGGGTTGATGAGAAGATGGGTTTTTCCGGGATTCAATCTTCAGAGCAATCTCTTTTCATTGGCACTTTCAGGAAATTCGAGGAATTGACCTGGGATCAGATTTGTTCTGACAGTGGGCTTGGTTACAAGGAATATCATGGAATCATTGGTATGCGCTACCGAGATAAAAAAACATACAAGTTCAGGGCATCAGAAAAAATCCGCTGCCACGGGTATCGAGAGAAGGATTCGTTCGTTGTTATCGGCGTTGAGACCGACCACAAATTGAGCGATCGGGGATGACCGATGATTTTAATCTTTAAAGCGTCTTCCATATTTATTGTTAGGGATTTCAAGGAACGCGTACCACCATGGTTAATATAGATAAACATAAAGTAGATTTTCAGTGTCCAAATTGTAACTTCTACAACAGCATACAAATTAAGCAGGCTCGATTACGGGACGTTGTGATCTGTCGAGGCTGCAAATCAAATATTCGTTTTGATGACCAAATGAATGAAACAAGGAAAGCCGTCCGCTCCATAAAGCGAGCCATGAATGAACTTGAAGAAACTCTCAAGGGCATGTCTTTTAAAATTAGGATATAGACAAATGGATAAAGAATATGTTCAGAATTTACGCTACAAGCTGCAAAAGAGAGTTCGCCGCGTCAACTCTAGTGAGTGGCAGGTATTCCATTATGTCTTAAAGCAATTTTGGGGCTTCCTAAGTGATCAGCCTCTCCTTGTAGGAATCATGCAAGAAATAGAAGCAAAAACTGCACCTATAGTAGATGACGTGGAAAAAATATTTTCATCGAGAGATCCAATTGTTTTTGATTCAGAAGAAGAGAACGTAGCGGCATCATATTTGGTTGTAAAAAAGTGTGTGGAATCTGAAAATGCTCAGATCGAAATAGATATTGCTCACATCTACAGCAATGAAAGCAATCATAATGATGTACTGGAGGCATTCAAAGATATATTTTTAGAGCCATTTTATGAGTATTTGGATGAAAACCTCGATGACAACGGGGCCATTTTAGCTTTACTCTGTAAATACAAGCACAAATGCGAATGGTTTCAGCGCAATAAACTTTATGAGACTTGGTCAGATAACACTCAGAAAGGTGAAAAAATATTAGCCCTGCACTTATATGAGTATTTGCACGATCAAGGAGTTGATTTTTCTATTGAGCCTGCATCTGCTTCAGGAGAAGTTGACTTAGTATCAGCTCAAACCTCTGATGAACCCCTTATCGCTGATGTAAAAATATTTAATCCAGCAAAAAGCAAGGGTAAAGATTATATCAAAAAAGGTTTTAAGCAGATTTACACCTACACATTAGATTTTAATCAACCTACGGGGTTTTTGGTGATTTTCAAAACATGTGAAGAGGATCTTAAACTTCCATTTGCGAATCAAGCCCAAATGACTCCTTTCGTCCAGCACAATAATAAAACGATATTTTTCCTCGTTATCGACATTTTCCCATATGAAAAATCTGCATCTAAGAGAGGAAAACTTGAATTCATTGAATTCACTGAAGAAGGCCTTTGGGAGAATATTGGTGATGAACAGCCCAAGCCTGAAGGTTCAGTTGACCAGCGCCAAAGTAGACCTATTGAAAAATAATTTAGTATAAACAATTAGTTGTATTTTATATTTCAGCCGAGTGGTGCGGTCCACTGACCTTGTAGTTATGTTTTCTATAGTGCCATTGGTCTGAAACGGGTAAAATACTGGCAAAAGAGGAACTTTATGCCACGACTGACCGAACAGGAACAGCAGGAGATTGTCCGCTTTATCGAGGCGGACAGGCCGTTGCCGGAGAAGTACCGCTTTCTGCTGTTTGAAGACAAGCGGGAGGTGGAACTGATCTGGAATGGCAAGACGAGCGAGGTCTGCAATATCGTGCTGCCCTTTCAGGTCATCGAGCAGGTGGACGAGCCGCGTGCCGAAAAGCCTGCCGACACGGCCATGCAACTGGGTCTCTTTGATGCCCGGGGTCGCCAGCTCAAGGGCTGGACGAACAAACTGATCTGGGGCGACAACAAGCTCATCCTCTCATCGCTGAAGAACGGCCCGCTACGTGAGGAGATTGAGAAGCAGGGTGGTCTGAAACTCATTTACATTGATCCGCCCTTCGATGTGGGTGCGGATTTCAGCATGGACATCGAAATCGGCGGTGACACCTTTACCAAGAAGCCCAACATCCTGGAAGAAATCGCCTACCGCGACACCTGGGGCAAGGGGGCGGATTCATTTATCGCTATGATCTACGAACGGCTGGTGCTGATGCGGGATTTGCTGGCGGAAGATGGGAGTATTTATGTTCATTGTGATTGGAGGGTGAATAGCTTCATACGCTTGGTGCTGGATGAGATGTTTGGGGGAAACCTTTTTAGAAGTGAGATAATTTGGAAAAGAAAAACAGGAAGAGGACAAACCAACAAAGTTCCGACGGAATTTGGAACACAAACTGATACAATTCTATTTTATTCCAAAACCAGCAACAATTATTTTCGAGATGTAACAAAGCCGCTACGTGATGAATATGTTAGAGGTTTCTATAAATTTACAGATGACAACGGGAGAAAGTATAGAATCGCTGACTTATCGAGTCCAAGTCCCAGGCCGAATCTTACGTATGAATACAAAGGATATTCACCGCCTAAGAATGGCTGGGCAATTTCCAGAGATAAAATGGAGCTATGGGATAAAGAAGGAAGGCTATGTTTTCCAAAGGAAAAAACCGGCAGAATACAGAGGAAACGATTTCTTGATGAAAATGAAGGAGAAGTTGTCCAGAACCTCTGGAACGATATATCTATTGCAGGACCGCAGTCTGATGAGCGCCTGAACTACCCCACCCAGAAGCCCGAAGCCCTGCTCGAACGCATCATCAAAGCATCCTCCAACGAAGGAGATCTCATCGCCGATTTCTTCTGCGGCTCCGGTACCACGGCGGCGGTAGCGGAAAAGCTGGGACGCAAGTGGATCGCAACCGATCTGGGTAAGTTCGCCATCCACACCACTCGAAAGCGGCTGATCGGCGTTCAGCGCCAATTAAAGGCCGACGGCAAGGACTACCGCGCTTTTGAAATCCTCAACCTGGGTAAATACGAGCGCCAGCACTACATCGGCGTCAACCCGAACCTTCGCGAGGCGGAACAGCAGAAGCAACTGGAAGAAAAAGAAGCGGCGTTTCTCGATCTGATCCTGCGGGCCTACCGGGCGGAGAAGACAACGGGCTTTGCGGTGTTCCATGGGAAGAAGGCCGGGCGGCTGGTGGCCGTCGGGCCGGTGAACCTGCCGGTGACGCGGCTCTTTGTCGAGGAGATCATCCTCGAATGCCGCAAGAAACATATTACCAAGGTGGACATCCTGGGCTTCGAGTTCGAGATGGGGCTTTTCCCCAACGTGCTGGATGAGGCGCGGGCCAAGGGCATTGACATCGCGCCCAAGTACATTCCCGCTGAGGTGTTCGACAAACGGGCGGTGGAAAAGAACCAGGTGGTGTTCCACGATGTTTCCTATATCGAGGTTAAACCGCTGATAAACGCCAAAAAACGCAAATACAGCGTGGCGGTGGAGCTGACGGATTTTTCGGTATTCTACTCGCAGGACTCGATAGCCAACGCGGAGGTGGCCATCAAGAACAAGGGCAGCCGGATCGTAGTGGAGAAGGGCCAGATCGTGAAGGTGAGCAAGGACAAGGACGGCATCGTCACCCGCGACGTGTTGACCCGGCACTGGACGGACTGGATTGATTACTGGGCCGTGGATTTCAACTTCGAGAGCAAACGGGAAATCATTCGGGTGAAAAGTGAGGAAACCGGCGAATGGGAAGAACAGTGGACCGGGGATTATATCTTCGAGAACGAATGGCAGAGTTTCCGCACAAAGAAAGACCGTTCGCTGGAGCTGAAAAGCATCTTTCACGAATGCGCACCGGGGCGGCGCAAGATCGCGGTGAAGGTGGTGGACATCTTCGGCAACGACACGATGACGATTGTTGACGTCAATGTGGGAGGGAAAATCTGATGGCACAGGCAGATTTATTGGTGGATTTAATCAAAAGTGCCACCAATGGCGATCAGTTGGCGTTTCGCAAGACCGCCGAGACGCTGATTCAGGAAGAGAAAGCCAAAGGGCACCGAGTGCTGGCGGATCGGTTGGTCAAATCCTTGCAGCCAAGCACAATTGGGATGGGGCGCGGCCCCGCGCTAAAGCAGAATGCCAGCAACGGCCAGCATAAGGATTTAATCTACGAAATAACGCCGGAGCGCGCGCTCGATAGTCTTGTATTGCCCGACAAAATCCGGGAACAAATCAAGGAGGTCGTAGAGGAGCAGCATCGCGCCGAATTATTGCACGCGCATAATCTGCGCGCACGTAACCGGGTTTTGCTTGCCGGGCCACCGGGGAATGGAAAAACGACTCTGGCCGAGGTGCTGGCCTATGAGTTGATGTATCCCTTGTTCGTCGTTCGTTACGAAACCTTGGTGGGAAGCTACTTGGGCGAAACTTCCAGCCGACTGAAACATTTGATGGATTACGCCAAGACCCAGCGTTGCGTTCTGTTTTTTGATGAGTTCGAAACGCTCGGCAAGGAGCGCGGCGACACACACGAAACAGGAGAAATCAAGCGGGTGGTGAGTTCGCTGCTTTTGCAAATTGATGATTTGCCTGATTACGTTATGGTAGTTGCGGCTAGTAATCATCCGGAATTGCTGGATAGAGCGGTATGGCGGCGCTTCCAGTTACGCATCGAATTGCCCATGCCGACGCGCCAGCAACTGACCCGGCATATCGAAACCATCGGGCAACGTTGCCAAATCAATTTCGGTTATGAGCCCGAGACATTGGCGAAATACATGCAGGGACTCAATTTTGCCGAGGTGGAAGAGTTTTGTTTGAGTGTGGTGCGCCGAGCAGTGCTCGATAAGAAAAGCGATGACGCGCAATTCATCACACGGCTCAAATTGGAGCAGTGGCGGGATAGATTGGAACCTGTCTTGAATAGGCAAGGCGAGGGAGAATAAACGATGACCGATCACCTGCCTCTTTTGGTTTTTCCTCGCGCAAGAACGATTGCTCCTCCAAAGGGGAATGGCTTTCCGATGGGCAAGCCCCATTTCCCAGGGCGTGCCCGGCAAGTTGAGCGTCTATCCCAGCAGTTGGCTGATGTACAGCAGGATTTTTCCTGCTACAAAGGCAGCGTAAGTGGTGTTGTGGGCGGTCTTGAACCCGAAACGGTTTTAGTTATTGAAATTGCTGGGAGTGTTGAAGACTTCAAGCGAGCTGTGGATGCCACCGATGGGCTGGAATGGCTGGGGGAATGGGATATTGAGGATATTGAGCCGGATGACGATTTCTACGAGGCGAACAAGAAGGGAGAAAAAACTGATAAGCGACTGACTGGACGGTTGTTTCTTTCGTTAGGTAATGATCAGGGCATCAAAGAACTGCTGTCTCTCTGGAAACTATGGGAAAAAAGTCAAAAACTCCCAAGGTATAAAACCAAATGGCGCGACGTCTTTGCCCAGACCCTGAAAATCCGGCGCTGGGGAATCGAGGAAACCCTTTGTGAGACCGGTATGATTGACCGCTGGCGCGATTTGCTCGACCCGATTCATCCGGCCCAAGTTATCCATTGCCAGGTCGAGATGTTTTATCGCCGGAATTCTGCGAAGCGAAAACAGAACGAGACAATGATAGCTGCGTTGCTGTTGGAAATGGGAGGGCAAACGCTCAGTTCATTCATCGACATGCCGGACATAGCCTTCCATGCGGTCAAGGCCAGATTACCCGCTGATAAGGTGCGGCACCTTTTGGCTTTGCTGGATTCGCCGAATGCCGAGATTGATATTCAGTTGTTCAAGTTTCCAGGGGTAATGTATTTCCGCCCGACCGGACAAAGTTTGGTGGTTTCAGGAGACGAAGTTGGCGAACCCGGGGAGTTTCCCGAAGGCAGCCCTGAATTGCCGCCAGTGACTGCGATTCTTGATGGTGCACCGAATCTTTTGCATGAGGCGTTGAAAGATCGGTTGTTATTCGATGACCCCGATAATTTGGCCGGTGAATATCAGCCCGGAGAGAAAAGACACGGCACGGCCATGGCATCCCTGGTGGTGCATGGGGAGTTGGTGGACGGCCTGTTTTCTCCGTTGATTCGCAAAGTTTATCACTTGGTGATAATGCAACCCAACCCGCAGGCCAGAAGTTTTGGCGGGCATGATGAGCATTTTCCAGATGAGGTTTTCTTCGAAGACCGGATTGAACGTGCCGTGCGCCGCATGTTCGAGGGGGAAGGCAACGTACCCGCGCAAGCTCCCGGCATTAAAATTATCAACCTTTCGATTGGTGACCCGGAACGACCCTTTATCCACACGCCCAGCCCGTGGGCGAGGCTGCTTGATTGGCTGTCTTGGAAGTACCGCGTGTTGTTTTGTGTGAGCGCGGGAAATTTCGGGGGCGACATTGAAATTGGCATTCCGCACTGTGAGTTTTCTGCCTTGTCCGATGAACATAAAGTTGTTCATGTCCTGAAGTGTATTGAGCAGCAACTATCCGAACGGCGATTGTTGTCGCCTGCGGAATCGCTGAACTCGCTCACTGTTGGGGCATCGCACGCGGACGAGTCTGGAACTTATACTCTGGGCCAGCGCATCGATTTGTTACCAATCGGCGCACTGTTCAGCCCCATTTCCCGTTTCGGGCACGGCTTTCGCCGCTCCGTCAAACCCGAGGTTCTCTTTCCTGGCGGGCGGCAACTTTATATGGCACCTCTTATAGACAGAGATCAAACCTACAAGCTCCCCAAAAAAATGCTCGGACCGCCGGGGCAGAAAGTCGCTTACGATAGTTCACAACAAGGCGAAACTTCCAAATGTGTTTATCAGCATGGCACCAGCAATGCCACGGCACTGGCGACGCGTAGTGGTACAAGAATTTACGAGGTGCTGGCGGAGTTGCAGGCGGAACACGGCGAGCAAATTCCCGATAATCTGATGGCAGTGCTCATCAAAGCACTGCTGGTACATGGCGCGCAACACGACGACCAAGCCGAGAGAGCATTAACTGAGTCGCTGAAAACCCAAAAAAACTCACGTCATTTCAAAGAGGTGATGGCGCGTTACATCGGCTATGGCGCGGTCAATATCGAGCGGGTGCTTGCGTGTACCGAGCAACGGGGTACGGTTATGGGTTGTGGTGAAATCGGGGAAAACCAGGTTCATGAATATCGTTTCCCCCTGCCACTCGGCCTGTCTGGAAGCCAAGTCTGGAGGCGTATGGTAGTGACGCTGGCCTGGTTCTCGCCGATTAATTCCGCCCATCGGAATCTCCGAGAGGCAAAACTTGAGCTCCAGCTAGGTGGGAACTGGGACAAGCTGCCTTTGAAGCTCAAAAGAGTGGATTCAGATCACAACCAGGTTTTGCGCGGTACCGTTCAACACGAAATTCTTGAGGGTAAAAGCCAGATTTCTGCGTATGAGGAAGATGAACACATTCTGTTGCATGTGACGTGCAAGGCTGATGCGACTGAGAAACTGGATGATGCAATCCCGTATGGATTGGCTGTGACGCTTGAGGTGGCCGAAACCGTTGATATCCCGATTTATCAGCAGATTCGCGCCAGGATCAAACCGCAAGTGGCTATTGGCGCATCTGTGGAAAACTTGTAATGGCCCTGCATAAAGACTTTCCGCAATCCCCGCACGCGATTCTCGATCCGTGCGTCTGCATTACGGATACACGCCGGGGAGGCGCAAGATTGCGGTGAAGGTGGTGGACATCTTCGGCAACGACACGATGACGATTGCTGACGTGAGCGTATAATTCCACCGAATTCGATGGGTTTGGAAAATTTAGGGACCCGAAAGGAGGCTTTCGTCTATGAGCAATGAATCTGGGGATTCCGCTGGGGGGCATCTATCGCCCTTCGAGAGAATCAAACGTACGAACGATGCAGGTATGGAGTTTTGGTCAAGCCGTGAGTTTGCCGGGTTACTGAGCTACGGAGACTACCGTAATTTCGAGGGAGTAATCGAGAAGGCCAAGTTGTCCTGTTTTAACAGCGGCCACCGCATCGAAGACCATTTCGTTGACGTCACCGAAATGGTCGCCATCGGCAGCGGCGCGGAGCGGCCCATCAAAACTGTTCTCCTTTCGCGCTATGCCTGTTACCTTGCCATCCAGAACGCCGATCCTAAAAAAGAGATAGTGGCGCATGGTCAAACCTATTTTGCCATCCAGACGCGGCGCCAGGAACTGGTGGACGAAAGCATCGAAGAGGATCGGCGGATTCTGTTGCGTGAAGAGATGCGCCGCCATAATGTTCAGTTGGCCGATGCTGCCAGGGATGCGGGCGTTATCAAGCCCATGGACTATGCCATTTTTCAAAATCACGGGTATATGGGGCTTTATGGCGGACTGAAACAGGAAGCCATTCACCGGCGGAAAGGCTTGAAAAAGAGCCAGAAGATTCTGGATCACATGGGGAGCACGGAATTGGCTGCAAATCTGTTCCGAGCCACCCAGGCAGAGGAAAAACTGCGCCGGGACGAAGTGAAGGGGAAAGACGCGGCGAACCGGACGCATCATGAAGTCGGCGCGAAGGTACGGCAAACCATCCGGGAATTGGGCGGTACGATGCCCGAAGATTTGCCGGTGGCGGAAAGCATCAAGAAGATCGAAACCAAACAGCGCAAGCAACTCGGCAAGGCTGAGCTGTCCGCAAAAAAGAAAAGCGAGTAACCGAACATGGCTCTGCATAAAGACTTTCCGCAATCCCCGCATGCGATTCTCGACCCGAGCATACGCTGGTTTCCCGCCGATGAGGCACTGCGGGAAACCAGCATGGAAAAACTCATGCCGCCGCTCGTTGCGGAGCTGCGCCGCAAGGTGAAGGAGTTTCGGGACGGGGGGTACGTGGGCGCGGCGGATACCAGCCGGAGCCTGCTCAATTGGTGGTTCAACACGCCGCATCTGCTTTCGAAGGCCGACGGGACCATGTCTGAGTTTGGATACTACTTCGCCCAGCGCGAGGCACTGGAAACGATTGTCTACCTCTACGATGTGGTGGGGGTTAAGGACAAGCACGATTTGATGCGATACGATGCAAGTGGTCTCGTATCCGGGAGCATGTTCGACGAAACCTGGCGGCGGTTCGTGGTGAAGATGGCGACGGGCACCGGCAAGACCAAGGTCTTGAGCCTGGCGCTGGCGTGGAGTTTTTATCACAAGCTCTACGAGCCGGAATCGGAACTGGCGCGCAACTTTCTGGTCATCACGCCCAACATCATTGTCCTGGACCGTGTTTACCGGGATTTCCAGGGCCTGCGTATATTCTTTGCCGACCCGGTGATCCCTGACAACGGATTTGACGGGCGGAACTGGCGCGACGATTTTCAACTGACGCTGCATCTGCAGGACGAGGTTCGTATCACCCGGCATACGGGCAATATCTTCCTGACCAACATCCACCGGGTTTATTCGGGAGACGACATTCCGCCTTCGCCCGATGATGACGACATGCGGGATTATTTTCTGGGCAAGCGGCCCACGGGCGCGACCACGGATTCCAAGGTGGATCTGGGCATGATCGTCCGGGACATTGACGAACTGATGGTGTTAAATGACGAGGCTCACCATATTCATGATCCGCGCATGGCCTGGTTCAAAGCCATCGAAGACATTCACAACCGGCTGAAGCAAAAAGGGGCGGCGCTTTCCATGCAGGTGGATACGACGGCCACGCCCAAGCATAACAACGGGGCGATTTTCGTGCAGACCGTGGCCGATTACCCGCTTGTGGAGGCCATCTCTCAGAACGTCGTTAAACATCCCGTTCTGCCCGACGCCGCCAGTCGCGCGAAGTTGAGTGAACGGCAGAGCGCAAAATACACCGAGAAATATGCCGACTATATCCATCTGGGTGTGATCGAATGGCGCAAGGCGTATGCCGAACACGAGAAGATGGGTAAGAAGGCGATTTTGTTCGTGATGACCGACGACACGCGAAACTGCGACGATGTGGCCGAGTATCTGGAGGGAAATTACCCGGACTTGAAAGACGCCGTGATGGTCATTCACACCAAGAACAACGGCGAAATTTCCGAAGCAGCCTCCGGCAAGGGCAAGGAGGAACTGGAGAAAATTCGCAAGCAGGCCAATGAGATTGACGGGATGGACAGCCCGTACAGGGCCATTATCTCGGTGATGATGCTCAAAGAGGGGTGGGACGTGAAGAATGTTACCACCATTGTGGGCCTGCGCGCATATTCCGCGACGAGCAACATCCTTCCCGAGCAGACATTGGGCCGGGGGCTGCGCAAAATGTATCCCGGTGATGTGGAAGAGTACGTCAGCGTGGTCGGCACCAATGCCTTTATGGAGTTCGTGGAATCCATTCAGGCCGAAGGAGTGGTGCTGGAGCGAAAGGCCATGGGGGAGGGGACGGGGCCGAAGACACCGCTGGTGGTCGAAATTGACAAGGAAAACGAGAAAAAAGACATTGAAGCGCTGGATATTGAAATTCCGGTGCTGGCCCCCCGTGTCTACCGGGAATACAAAAGCCTCGGCGATCTGAACATTGCCGCGATGCGTCATCGGCGATTGTCCTTTCTGAAATTCAGCGAAGCGGAACAAAGGGAGATCGTATTCAAGGACATCGCCACCGGTGATATTGCACATACCACGATTCTCGACCCGGCCGGCGTTGCCGACTACCGCGGCGTGATCGGCTACTTCGCTCGGAGCATCATGAAGGATCTGCGTCTGGTCAGTGGCTATGACGTGCTGTATGGCAAGGTCAAGGCGTTTGTGCAAGCGGAGCTGTTTGACCGCCCGGTGGAACTGGAAGACCTCAACACATTACGCAACCTGTCGGAACCGGCCGCCACCCAGACACTGATTGAGACATTCAAAAAGGCTATCAACGCGCTGACCGTCCGGGACAAAGGCGACGCCGAAATCCGGGACACGATAAAGCTTCGCCAGACCCGGCCTTTTGTGGCCAAGGATCAAGGCTACCTTGTTCCGAAGAAAAGCGTCTTCAACCGCATTATTGGCGACAGCCAGCTTGAGCTTCGATTCGCCGCATTCCTGGAGGATTGCGGCGACGTGATCTCCTACGCGAAAAACTACCTTGCCGTGCATTTCAAGCTTGATTACGTGAATGCGGGCGGCGATATTTCCAACTACTACCCGGATTTCATGGTCAAACTGTCCGACAAGCTGATTGTTATTGTCGAAACGAAGGGGCAGGGAGATTTGGACGTACCGCTGAAGATGGCGCGGCTGCGGCAATGGTGCGAGGATGTCAACCGGGTGCAGACAGATATGAAGTACGACTTCGTTTATGTGGATGAAGAAAGTTTTGAAAAATACAAGCCGACTTCATTCAGGCATTTGATCGATGGTTTCCAGGAATATAAAGTGAAAATATAGCCCATAGGGCCAGAAAATGGCGTCAAATCTATATATTGACAAATGACGCTGACAGAAAATCAGATCAACACCAGGAAAGGAGAATTGTCATGCCGGAGTTTGGAACACCTTTTTCAGGATTGGCGAACAACAGAAATCTCACGAGTGCGGAACTCATCCGGGCAATTCGCTTCATGGTCGCCGCGGAGTACGAAGCGGTCCAAATGTACATGCAGCTCGCCGAGTCAACGGACAACAAGCTTGCCATCGCGGTTCTCAAAGACATCGCCGACGAGGAACGCGTTCACGCAGGTGAGTTCCTTCGGCTTCTCCGAGAACTTGCCCCGGATGAAGAGAAATTTTACGATGAAGGCGCAAGGGAAGTCGAAGAAGAAATCGAGAAATTGAAGTAGAAGTTTGCTCACAGACTGCTCAGCGATGGCATTTGGTGTGGTGAGAAGGATCATATTGCACAAGTGAGCAAGAAAGGGACGCTAACATGATTGAAAATTTCGAAGGCTTTTCTTCCGCAACTTTTCAATTTCTCGGAAATCTTTGTGACAACAACCACAAAGCATGGTTTGAGCTTCATAAGCCGGATTATCAGGATCATGTTCTGAGACCAATGCAGGCCCTGGTTTCGGAGTTAGGCCTGTTTATGCTGAGCATTGACCCGGACATTGAAGTGACGCCTGCATTGAATAAGACAATATCGAGAATATATCGGGACACCCGGTTCTCCAAGGACAAATCCCCATATAAGACAAGCCACTGGATTACTTTCAAGCGATTGAGGAAAGAGTGGAAAGATTTCCCCGCTTTTTTCTTTGAGATTTCGCCAAATTCGTATCGTTACGGCATGGGATTCTACGACGCAAGCCGTCAAACCATGGACAATTTTCGCGAAAGTATCGATTCAGATCCAAGGTCGTTCCTCTCTGTCATATCTTTCTACGCCGGGCAGGAAATTTTCACAATCGAAGGCGAGGAATACAAGCGACCCTTGAAAGCGGACATTCCCAAGGAATTTCAAGCCTGGTACAACAGAAAAAATCTTTACCTCATCTGCAACCGGCAAATACAAGGAAGCGGCATCGACAAAAAATTGATTTCGGATTTAATGCATGGGTTCGAGATCATAGCGCCTTTCTATCACTTCCTTTGCGAGATAGCCGTACGGAAAATGCCGAATCAGCGCATGGAGGCGGAAGCCACAATCCGCGGGCTTGCTCGGAAGAGATAGTCAGGGAGATGGGGGCGTTATAAACATCTTTACATCCTCAAGGAGGTATAAAATGCCGAACAAAATGATCCGGGATCGCGCATCTGGCGCCATCATGGGGGCATTCATAGGCGATGCCATGGGTCTCGGTCCTCATTGGTATTACGATCTGGCTGAACTTCGCCGCGACTACGGTGATTGGATCGACGGTTATACCGATCCCAAGCCCGGCCGATACCATGAAGGACACAAAGCAGGACAACTTTCCCAGGCAGGTTTCATCCTCAGACTCATGCTTGCCTCCCTTGTGGATTGCGACGGCTACGATGCAGCGGATTTTTGCCGCCGGATGGATGAAGATCTTTTTCCGCTTCTTGATGGAACACCGGTGAGCGGACCGGGGGGATATACCAGCCAGTCGATCCGGGAGGCATGGAGGCGTCGCGTGCAGCAGAACCTGCCCTGGGGACAAACCGGAGGCCATGCGGATACCACCGAAGCCATCGAACGCACTCTTGCCATAGCCGTTCGCTATGCGCTGCAACCCGCCCGGCTCGCATCCGCCGTTGCCGACAATACCATCCTGACCCAGGCGGATGATACCGTGGTCTCGATGACCGTCGCCTTTTGCTCGGTGTTGGGTCTTCTGGTTCAGGGGCATACGCTCGATGCGGAACTGTCCGCCAAACTCATGGAACTGGTAAAAAACGGGGAACTGCCATTTCACGCCGTGACCCGCGACAATTTCCAGCCGCCACGTCCCGGTGATCCGGATCCACCCCGCGCCGGCCGGTTCGCCTCGCCGGACGCCCTGCTTACGCCTTCTTATATGGCCAGAGCTGCGGCAGATCCGCAAATCCGAATAGAGCCCGCGTGGAAGGTGTCCATTGTTTACGGCATGCCCTGCGCCATTTACCACCAGCTTCCCGCCGCCTACTACCTGGCCGCCCGGTTCCACAACGATTTCGAATCGGCCATGCTCCATGCCGTCAATGGCGGCGGGCAAAACCAGGCGCGCGCCATCCTCACCGGGGCTCTCGTTGGCGCCCAAACCGGTTTTTCGGGCATCCCTCAACGCTTCCTGGATGGTCTCGATGAATCTGCGGCTCTCAGCAAACTGGCCTTGGACCTGGCTTCAAAAGTCGGAAGTCCCTGACGCTGATACATAGAGAGGAAAAATGATAGCTGCCGGCCATTTCGGCATCGTTACATGAATAAGATGTGGCCATGCTGCCGGAGAAGCTGACGTCTAATATCCGCGGGGAGGGAGAATGAGCATAATCCCCCGCAGGACATTCCGGGGTGAAAGGGGCTCGAGATGGCTGGTGTTCAATGAAATCCGAGGGATCCGGCGATTGAATTTCATTGTTTACTTGAAAAACGATATTATGTCCTTAAAATTTCATATACCCTTTCTTTTTGTGTGAATGTTTCTCGGCCGAATCTGTCGGCAAACGTTCAAACGATATCATCTGAAAAGGAGGAACGGAAAATGTGTAAAATATTAATCGTTCATTACAGTATGTATGGGCACATCTACAAGATGGCCGAGGCGGTTGCTGAAGGTGTTCGTGAGGGGCGGGGTGCGAGGCGGTCATCAAGCGCGTGCCGGAGACGCTGTCCAATGAGGTATTGGGGATGATGGGGGCTCTGGAAGCCCAGAAGGCAATGGCCCATATCCCGATTGCCGCGGTGGATGACCTTGTGGATGCCGATGCCGTTATCTTCGGCACGCCGACCCGCTTCGGCAATATGTGCGGACAGATGCGCCAGTTCCTGGATGCGACCGGCCAGCTCTGGATGAAGGGATCGCTCGTCGGTAAGGTCGGCAGCGTCTTCGCCAGTTCCGCCACCCAGCATGGCGGCCAGGAATCGACAATCCTGAGCTTTCACGTCACGCTCCTGCATCAGGGGATGGTGGTGGTTGGCCTGCCCTACGCCTTTGCCGGGCAGATGGGAATTGCGGAAATCACCGGGGGGTCTCCTTACGGAGCCTCAACCATTACGGGTGGTCGGGGTGAGCGGATGCCGAGCGAAAATGAGCTGGCCGGCGCCCGCTTCCAGGGTTCGCACGTGGCGCGCATTGCCCTGAAGCTGAAGGGATAGCGGTTTCAATGCCGTCACTGCTGCTGAAATTCCCGCGAGCGCATCAAGTTGTCGCAGCCATGTTGGGTCTTGCCGGGCCGATAGCGGTCGGGGCCATGACCGGCCATCCACGGATCGGAATGGCGGTATCCCTGGGCGGACTGGCGCTGAGCGGAGAAGGAAAGGGCGAAACGTTCCGCGAACAGATGCCCGGCCTGATCCATGCCACCGTGGCCGGAAGCGTAGCGATGTTTACAGGTCCGGCCATGACCGGACACGGCGATATGCTGGCCGCTGTCGGTATTCCTGCGGTCGCGGCGGCGGCGGGGCTTCTTGGCGGTATCAGCAGGCCGCTGGCGCGGGCTGCTACCCAATTCATACTGTACACCCTGATCGCGGCGAATCTTGGCATGCGGGAAGCTCACCCGCTCGGATTGATGCTCTTATTTTTCCTGGGTGCCGCCTGGACCGCGGGTCTGTCCCTGGTATTGAGGCCGCTGTTTCGGACCATGTGCTCCGCTCCCCCAATCCCTGCAAATACCGATCAACCTCCCCATCATTCCGCGGGTCAGTTGCTCCGCCGGTGGCGGAATTCGCTCACCCATCTGTCGGGTTGGCAATACGCCATTCGCATTACCTTATGTCTGGCCGCTGCAGAAGTATATGAATGGATTTGGCCCCACCATCATGGTTACTGGGTGTCTGTTACGGTGGTAATCGTGGTGCAGCGCAATCTTCAGGCAGCTTTGAAACGAACGCTCCAGCGCGCGGCCGGAACCGCGTTCGGTGTTCTGCTCACCGGCCTGTTTTTGCTCGGATTGCCGCCTATGTGGGCCATGATCGTGATGATTGCCGCACTCTCCGCGGCGCGTCCGATCCTCATGGAGGCCAATTACGCAGCTTATGCCGCGGTCATGACGCCCCTGGTCATCCTGCTACTGGACTTCGGGCAGGAGCCATCGTGGACAGTCATGGTCGATCGGTTGGCGGCAACGCTTGCCGGCTGTACCCTTGCCCTGACGCTTGGATATCTGATGTGGTCCAGGCTCTTCCCCTCAGTGAGCGTCACCGGGGACAGCCGATAAAAGGTCGATGGCAGCAAGAAAAATGCCGGCCAGGTAGCCCTTGTGCTCTCATGGGGGGCTACCAGGGGTGGCCGGGACGATCGCTTATCGCACTCAAGTGCCGAAGCGACGGAAACAAGATCTGCTGTCGGCCAACCCCCGGGACGAACTTTATTTAAAAAAACGGGGTTCCTACTATCGGTAACCCGTAGTTTGCTATCTTTGCCTGCATAGCGGGAGTCAATTGTTTTACAAGCTCCGCATTGACGGCATGGGACGTGGTGTCTCCGAAGGTGGAGAGGCCTCCCAATATCCTTGTAATCCCGATGGCTTTTGAACGTGACAGTTCCGCGAGCGACCCGTCCTTGACCGCGGGATCGACATCTATCGCAACGATTGAAATGGTATTGTCGCTGTTGCGGATGATATCAAAGCGACGAAACTGCTGGGGAAAGTCCCTGAGCGATGCGGTTTCTACCTCCCAGAAGCCGTATTCGGGATGGGAGGAATCGGATGACGGTTGTGGCGTAATGGTGTTCATATGACGATGTCCCGCGATCCACAGGATTAAATTCGGATAGTTGTGGAGTGTGGCGAGCAATTGATTGTCGGATTTAATGGAATGGGGGTCGGGGGTGGCGGGAACGTAGAACTGCGGTGATGGCATCGGATTCGTGAGGCTCGTTTGAGGATCGATCGGTACATGCGAAGCGATGATCATGAGCATGCCATCGGCCTGACCTCTATCGAGCTCACTGACAAGCCAGTCGTACCGCTGCTGGTCGATACAACCCTTGGCATAATAAGGGGGAACCAGTGCATTGACATTCGGCTTGCAGGTATCGTCAAGCGCAAGGACCCGGATCGGCATATTCGTCTTCGGTTCAAAGGAATAACAGGCCAAGTCGCTGTCGATGTTGGACTGCGTGAATCCGTGACCCGCCGGAATCGATGCGGTATTAAAGAATTCTTTCATCCAATTCAAGGTCGATGAGCCCGTTACGCTGCCATTTGCGATGTTCGTTGTGCTGAGCGATCGGCGGTCCGGATCGGCGGCTACTTTCGGGGGAGTTGCAAAGTACGCTTCAGGCCCCACGCCCCTGATCTCCCCGTCTGGTGTCGATCCATCGACAACGCCCATATAATAACCATGGTTATCAATGCTCGGGGTTTGAGCAATATTGCTGCTTGCGTTGCTGATCGTATCGCCGACATGGAGACTTCGGATGTAATCACTCTCGGGAAATGCACCCTCATAAAACTGATCGTGGTTGCCGACGACCTGATACCAGGGGATCGATTTGTTGAGTCCGGCCGCCCTGAAGGGTTTCTGATAATCAATATATCCTGATCCGATGTGATCGCCGGAACTGGGGGTGATTTCCTTGCCGTCCAGGACATCGATATACCACCTGAGTTCGTTGTACTGCGTGTTGTTGATCGCATCGCCGAGAAAAATGCCGAAATCAAACGGCGTTTGATTGTGGATGGCGTTGACCGTTTGGACGGCGGCATCGAAGACCTGGGTCATATAGCAAATAATCGGTGAATATGCTGCAATTTCGAAACCACCTGAAGCACCTGAACCAAACGCTGCGGTCCAGCCGTAATAATTCCCCTGGGCCGGAGATTCTTTATCCGCGAGATGGACGTCTGACATTGAGAAGAAATTCAAAAGCCGGCCCGCATTCGTTGCCGATGCACCCGAGTAGCCGGCAGGCATGATGTCGGTCCGCTTGACCAAAGACAGGCCGGGCCCTTCCTGCCATGCGCTGTACCCGAAAACTTCGTATAGCGTAAGATCCGACACGGAAATCTGCGTCGTGATCAAAGACAATGCAACGGGTGAAACCGTCTTCTGGACTGTCGTGAAAACATCCGCCGAGATCGGGTACGAGCCCACGATTACCGATACAACGTTGGAGTATTGGCTCAGGCCGGTATTGTCACGGGACTGGACCGCCGCATAATAGGCGCTGCCTGCCGGAAATTCACCAGACAGGCTTTTTTGAGTTCCCATATCCACGGTCACGATGGACCCCGGACCCGTATAAGGCATTGGGGCATAAGACAGGGTATAACCCGTTGCGCCCGCGACCGCGTTCCAGGAAAGGTACACCCAGCTCCCGTTCGTCACGCTCAGCACCGGGGGCTGTGGCTGAGCCATTGCCGTGCCCGATATCAAAATCATAAATGCACCGGCCATTACAATAAAACATCTTTTCAATTTCATCTCTTCTCCCTTCGCTTATCGGTTGGTTATTTATGAAATCATCGGATAAAACAGCCCTATCTCAAGTTCGGGGTTGTGGTTTCCGCAATCTGACCCGCGTTGCTTCGACCAACGAAAAACATGTGGATTACCCTATCTCTACCGATGACGCGAACCAGTTCCCGCATGGCGCAGTAGATAAAGAAGAGCACGGCAAGCCACATCTGAATCAGCCAGAATTGGGGCCACACGATCTCGCCTACTAAATGCCGGTTTGCTTCCATGAAACCTTCGTGTTTCGACAGAAACGAAACGACATGCTCCAGATAGCGGACAAGAAGCGCGGCCAGAAAATATATGAGGCTTTTCCAGGACGTGTTATAGATAAGCGGATGGTCGGGAAATTTGTTCACAAAGGGTAGTTTGTCAACGATCAGCACCACTTTGCCGACCATTATCGCCCCGACGATTGCTGCGCCGAATCCTGTCCAGGAGATGCCGTATTCGCGCAGAATCAGCCGTTTGGTGACCAGGATAAGGCAGAAGGCGATGAAGAAAAAAATCGTTGGTGGGAGAATTTCAACATAATCGTGCTTGATGGTTTTTAATATCTTCATGGGTGTCATCTCTATATATTTAAATCAAAATGTTCTTTTCCTTTTGAATGAACTCCGGGGCAGGCATTTGGCTGCTGCAGCAAATGCCTGCATCGCGATTGATGAATTTATTGACCCGGGGTCCCGGCTATCGGCAATCCGTAGTTGGCGATCTTTGCCTGCATCGCGGGAGTCAATTGCTTGACAAGCTCCGCATTGACGGCATGGGACGTGGTATCTCCGAAGGTGGAAAGGCCCCCCAGTATCCTTTCAATTCCGATTGCCTTCGAACGCGACAGCTCCGCAAGCGACCCGTCCCTGACCGCGGGATCGACATCTACCGCTATGATTGAAATGGTATTGTCACTGTTGCGGACGATATTGAAAGTGCGGAACTGCTGGGGAAAGTCCCTGGTCGATGCGGTCTCGACTTCCCAGAAGCCGTTTTCAGGATGGGAGGGATCGGATGACGGTTGCGGCGATATGATATTCATGTGACGATGTCCCGCGATCCACAGAATGAGATTCGGATAGTTATGAAGCGTGGTAAGTAATTGATTATCGGTTTTAATGGAATGGGGGTCGGGGGTGGAAGGTGCGTAGAATATGTTAAATGGCGCCGGATTCGTCAGACCCGTTTGAGGTCCGACCGGTATATGCGCGGCGATGATCATGAGCATGCCATCGGCCTGACCTTTACCGAGTTCACTGACAAGCCAGTCATAACGTGCCTGATCGACACAGCCCCGAGCATAATAAGGAACTTGCGCATTGGCATTTGCCTTGCAGGTATCGTCGAGCACGATGACCCGGATCGGCATATTCGACTTCGGCTCGAAGGTATAGCAGGCAAAGTCGCTGTCGATGTTGGACTGCGTGAATCCGTGACCCGTCGGGATCGATGTGGTATTGAAAAATTCATTCATCCAATTCAAGGTCGAGGAGCCGGATGTAATGCCGTTTATAATGTTCGTCGTGCTGAGCGAACGGCGGTTTGGGTCTGGAGCCACTTTCGGGGGTGTCGCAAAGTATGCTTCCGGCCCAACGCCTTTGATGATCCCGTCGGGCGTCGATCCGTCGACAACGCCCATATAATAGCCGTGATTATCAGGGCTCGGGGGCAGGCTCATATTGCTGCTGCAGTTTTGGATCGTATCGCCGACATGGAGACTTCGGATGTAATCGTTCTCAAGAAAGGAACCCATATAAAACTGATCGTGGTTACCGAGGACCTGATACCAGGGGATCGATTTGTTGAGTCCGGCAGCCTTGTAGGGTTTCTGATAATCAATATCGCCTGATCCGATGTGATCGCCGGAACTGGGGGTGATTTCCTTGCCGTCCAGGACATCGATATACCATCTGAGCTCATTGTACTGCGTGTTGTTGACGGCATCGCCGAGAAAAATGCCGAAATCAAACGGCTTCTGATTGTGGATGGCGTTGACCGTCTGGACGGCGGCATCAAGGACCTGGGTCGTATAGCAAACAACCGGTGAATATGCCGAAGAATGGTTGGCGCCTGATGCATCCATACCGAACGTTGCGGTCCAACCGTAATAGTTGCCCTGAGCCGGAGATTCCTTATCGGCGATATGAACATCGGTCATGGAGAAAAAATTCAAGAGCCGGCCCGCATTCATTGCCGATGCACCCGAGTAGCCGGCAGGCATGATGTCGGTCCGCTTAACCAAAGAGAGGCCGGGCCCTTCCTGCCATGCACTGTAACCAAAAACTTCGTATAGCGTAAGATCCGCCACGGGAATCTGTGTTGTGATCAAAGACAATGCAACGGGAGAAACCGTCTTTTGCAGCGTGGTGAAAACATCCGCCGAGATCGGGTACGACCCCACGATAACCGATACAACGTTGGAGTACTGGCTTAAGCCGGTATTATCGCGGGACTGGACCGCCACATAGTAGGCGCTGCCTGCCGGAAGTTCACCCGACAGGCTTTTTTGAGTTCCCATATCCACACTCACGATGGATGCCGGACCCGTAAAGGGCATTGGGGCATAAGACAGGGTATAGCCTGTTGCGCCCGCGACTGAGGTCCAGGAAAGGTACATCCAACTCCCGTTCGTGACGCTTAACACCGGGGGCTGAGGTTGAGCCATTACAGTACCGGATACCAAAATCATAAATGCACAGGTCATCACAAAAAAATAACTTTTCAATTTCATCCCTTTTCCCTTCGTTTATCGGTTTGTTGTTTATGAAATCATCAGATAAAATAGTCCTATCATAAAGTTTGGGGTCGTGGTTTCCGCTATCTGATCCGCGTTGCTTCGACCAACGAAAAACATGCGGATAACCTTATCTCTGCCGATGACGCGGACCAGTTCCCGCATGGCGCAGTAGATAAAGAAGAGCACGGCAAACCACATTTAAATCAGCCAGACTTGGGGCCACACCATTTCAGCCACCAAATGCCGGTTCGCTGCCATGAGGCTTTCGTGTTTTGTCAGCAGCGGCACGACATGATTCAGGTAGCGGACAAGAAGCGCGGCCAGAAAATATATGAGGCTTTTCCATGATCGCTGCGCTTTCAGCGAATTGCCACAGCAACTGAGCCCCACGCTATATACCGAAAAGAAAGAGCCCCGCAGATTTTAAATGCCGATCGAGGTGATAACCCTGGAAATGAGGGCCTGCAAGGGTGAAGGAAACACGCCGGCCCATAGCACGCCGCAAAGAATCACGGCAAAGGCGAAGCGCGCGGCCGTGCCGAAACCGCTGGTAACGGCCATGTCTGCTTTTGGCTTCATGAACATGACAACGATCACCTTCAGATAGACAAAAAGGGACAGGATGGCGGATGCGATACCGATTACCGCCAGCACGGAATACCCGGCCTGCAGGACAGCTTTGAACACCATGAATTTACCGATAAAACCGGCTGTCGGCGGCAGTCCGGCCAGGGAAAGCAGGCAGATGGTGAGAAGCGCCGCCTGCCAGGGGTGGGAATACCCCAGGCCGCGGTAGCTGTCCAGCTCGTCCAGGTCACTATCGGGTGAGGCGCAAAGCGTTGAGATGGCGCCGAACGCGCCAAGGTCCATCAGAGCGTAGGCGGTGAAATAAAACATGACCGCCAGCCCCCCGTCTTCCTTAATCGCCAGCGCCCCAATGACCGCATAGCCCATCTGGGCAACGGACGAGTAAGCCAGAAGGCGTTTTAATCGCGTCTGGGCCAGGGCCGTGATGCTTCCGATCAGAAGTGTTGCGGCGGCAAGCGTCCACAGCACCGGCGTGGCGTGGGTCCAAAGCCAGTTCGAGGACAACATCAGGATACGAAGGAGTCCGGCGAAAACGGCGATCTTGGATCCGGTGGTCAAAAATGCTGTTACTGGTGTCGGTGCGCCCTGATAGACGTCCGGGGTCCACAGGTGAAAAGGAACCAGGGATATCTTGAAACCGGCTGCCGTCAGAATCAGGCCAAGAGACAGGAGCATTCCTGTCGGAGATCCCGCCTTCTTCAGGTCAGCTAAGCCAATGGGCATGTCGAGCGTTCCGGTCGATGCGTAAAACATGGCAATGCCGAAGGCCAAGAACCCGCCGGAAACCATGCCCATGATCAGGTATTTCAGCGCAGCTTCGTTTCCCAGCGGGTCCTCCCGCCGCATGGCGATGAGAATATAAAACGCCAGGGAAAGCAGCTCAAAGCCCAGAAAAAACACCAGCCAGTGGGTGGCGCCGGCCACCAGCGACATGCCCAGAGCCGCAAGAATCATGAGCCCGTAGAATTCATCGCCTGCTACCTGTTTCAAGCCCGCATGCCGGTGGCTGAACAGCAGCGCGAAAAAGGCGACTAAGGCAAAGAGCCCATTGAAAAAGCGCGCATAGGCGCCCACATCCAGCATCTGAAAGAATGGAGCCCGGCCGCCGTCGATCAACAGCGCGGCCACTGCCGCGGAAAGAACCGTGCCGGTTGCCAGGCTAAAGAGCAGGGACTTTGGCTTGTTTTTCACAAAAGCGCCCACAGTGAAGATGGTGATGCCTCCACCTGCCAGCAGGAGCTGGAAGAGAACGGATTTCCAGGATAATACGGTCATGGTTGATGATCTCTTAAAAGTACTTTCATGGGGCCAATGTCAGCAGCCCCTTTCCTGTGTCCAGTCCGGCCAGAGCCGTCCCGATGATTTCCAATACAGGCCCCGGATGCAGGCCCAGCCAGAATACTCCCAGGCAGAGCGGGATCAGGATGGCCAGTTCCCGGTTTGTCAGATCCGCGATCTCGGGCCTGGGTCCGGCTTTTCCCCAGAGGCTTTTTCGGAGCATCCGCAGTCCATACACCACGGTCCAGAGAAGGCCGATGAATCCGGCCACAGCCGTCCAGGGCCGCACCGTGAAAGTCCCGACCAGGATCAGAATCTCGCCCACAAAATTGTTAAGGCCCGGAAGCCCGATCGAGGCCAGGGAAAAAAACAAAAAGAATCCGCTCCATACCGGGATGGTTTTCCACAGTCCGCCCAGCTCGGAGAGTTTTCGCGTATGCAGGCGCTCATCCAGCATGCCGATCAGGATAAAGAGGGCGGATGTGGTGATGCCGTGGTTGATCATCTGGATCAGGGAACCGCTCAGGGTCGTTACATTCCATACGCCAAGACCGACAACGATCAGCCCCATGTGGCTGATGCTCGAATAGGCCACCAGGCGTTTTAAATCCTCCTGGGCCAGGGCAATCCAGCCGGCATAGAACATTCCCGTCAATCCCAGGACCAGCAAGAGGGGTGTAAAAAACTGAGCCGCAGCGGGAAACAGCGGAAAGGCAAAGCGGAGCAGGGCATACACCCCGGTCTTTAGAAGGAGTCCGGCCAGAATCACGCTTCCGGCCGTGGGCGCCTCGGTGTGTGCGTCCGGAAGCCAGGTGTGCACCGGAATCAGCGGAATCTTGATGGCAAAGGCCAGTGCAAAGGCGCCAAAAAGCGTCAGTTCCAGAGGAAGGCCAAAGGAGGTCTGCATCAGTTGGAGCAGAGCAAAAGTGGCTTCACCGGTCTGGCGCGCATGAATAAGGTGCAGGGTCAACAGGGCCAGAAGCATCACAAGGCTTCCCGAAATGGTGAAGAGCGCAAATTTGACCGTGGCATGGATGCGCCGGCCGTGTCCCCAGATGCCGATCAGAAAAAACATCGGGATTGCCTGGATCTCCCAGAACAGGTAAAAGAGAAACAGGTCCGTAGCCAGAAACACCCCCAGGACCCCGGTCAGCATGGCAAGCAGGAAAAAATGAAACGCGGCCACATGGTCCGTGATTTCTTTCCAGGAGACCAGTACGGCCAGGGCTCCGAGGGCTGTGGTGAGCAGGATCAGCATCAGGCTGATACCATCCAGCGCCAGGGTAAAGCGAATTCCCAGTGAATCCATCCAGGAAAAGTCTTCAACCCGCAGCCAGGTTCCGGCAATTCCAGTGGACTGTGTGCCTGTGTTCAGAGCAAAAAGTGACAGCACCAGAACAAGGTCCGTCAGCATCACCGTCAGCGCAAGCCGGCGACATGCCTGCGCATTTTGCCGGCATGCCAGCGCGCCGAGCGCACCCATGAGCGGAAGAAAAACAATTGTTCCAAGCAGGGGAAATGAGTTCATATCTGAAGATACCACCATGCCACGGTCAGGCCGCACAATATCAGGGTAAATCCGACAACCATCATGGAGACATACTGCGAAATCCTGCCCGTGGCCCAGTGCCGAAGCTTTTCCCCTAAATCCATAACGGACCGGGCGCTTTTGTCCAGCCCTGCATCCACCCATCCCGCGTCTACCTTATGCCATAAAAAACCGGCTGCTTTCAGGTAAGGTGCGGTGATCCGGGTCTGGTAGAGCCGATCCAGGTAAAAGCCGTTCAGAAACAGGTCGTGCCACTTCTTTTGAAATGTCGCCTCTCCGCATTCGTTTGTCTGGATGCGGACGCCGTAATAGATCCATGCAAAAATCACCATGATGATCGTTATGAGTGCGGATCCCAGTTGCATGGCGGATTCCATCTTCGGGGATGCGTGCAGCTCCATCAAGGCGCCCGGAACCGTTGCCAGATAATGCGCCAGCCACGCGTTTCCGGCCCAGTTGACGGGGAGATTCAAAAATCCTGCAACCACGGAAAGAACAGCCAGGGGCCACAGGACCCGGGTCATCAGGCCGGGGATCGATGCTTGGGAGACGGGTTTTGACGCATGGGGCTGCCCGAAAAACACGATAAAAAGCATTCGGAACGCATAGAGCGGCGTGATCACGGCGGCCATTGTCGCAATGGCCCAGAAAACCTTGTAAACCACCTGGGGCTGAAGGAATACGGCCAGAAGGATGCGATCCTTGCTGAAAAACCCGGCTGTCAGGGGAAAGGCTCCCAGGCTGGCTGTTCCCGCCAGAAAAAGCCAGAACAGGTGGGGCATCTTTTGCCGAAGTCCTCCCATCCGGAAAATGTCCTGTTCTTCGTGAAGCGCCTGAATGACGCAGCCCGCGGCAAGGAACAGGAGGGACTTGAAGAAGGCATGGGAAATCAGGTGAAACAGGCTACCCGCCAGATCTCCCGCGCCCACTGCCAGAAACATGTATCCCACCTGACTGATGGTGGAATAGGCCAGGATGCGCTTGATATCCTTTTGAACCAGGGCCGCAAAGGCCCCGAAGCAGACGGTGATGACGCCGACAAGGGCAATGACGGCCATGACAAGGGGAGAGCCCTGAATGATGGGGAAAAACCGCATCAGCAGATAGACACCGGCGGTGACCATGGTGGCGGCATGAATGAGCGCCGATACCGGCGTGGGTCCGGCCATGGCGTCCGGGAGCCAGATGGCCAGGGGAAGCTGCGCGGATTTGCCGATCGCAGCCAGGAGCAGCAGGAATCCGATGATTCCGGCTGCCCGGGAGCTAAGGCTGGCGGCGCCGTCGTTTATGCCGGAAACGGAAAGATGACCCAGGCTGATCCAGAGAAGCGCTATGGCGATGCCAAAGGCCACATCCCCCAGCCGGGTGACGACAAAAGCCTTGGCGCCGGCGTTTGCAGCCCCGGGTTTTTCATACCAGTAACCGATCAGGGCGTAGGAGCAAAGGCCCACCGTTTCCCAGCCCAGATACAGAAACACCAGGTTGCCGGAGGTGACGATCACCAGCATGGCGAATACAAAGAGATTCAGAAAGCAAAAATAGCGGGTGTATCCGTCTTCGCGGCGCATGTAGGCCACCGAATAGAGATGCACGATGCCGGATACAAAAGTGACCATGAGCGCCATTACCGCGGCCAGGGAGTCATAGTAAAGATCGATGCCCACCTGAAACGAGCCCGCGGCAAACCACTGGCACAGGCCCAGGCTGTGGGCTTTTTGTCCGGACAGGAGAAAGGCTGTCAGGGCCAGGGTAAAAGCCGCTGCCACGGCGGTGCAGGCGATGGTTTCAACCGCGCGCCGGGAAAGCAGTCGCCCGATCAGCGCCAGGATCAAGGCCCCCAGCAGGGGAAAGGAAATCAGAAGAAAGAGTACCGGTTTCACATCATCCCTTCAGCAAATTACAGAGATCGGAGTCGGTGGATCCGGTTCGGCGCTGGATGCACACGATGAGCGCCAGGGCAACGGCGATTTCAGCCGCGGCGGCTGTCATGACAAACAGGGCCATGACCTGTCCGTTCATGTCCAGCCAGCGCATGGCGGCGGCAACGAATGCGATTCCCGCGGCGTTCAGCATGACTTCCACGCCGATCAGAATCATGAAGAGGTTTTTCCGGGTCATGGCGCAGGCCGCTCCCATCACAAAAAGCAGAATCGCCAGAAACAGCATGTGCGTAAAGGGGATGGTCATGGGGCATCCTTCGGAGGGTCGTTTCGGCGTCCCAGGTAAAGCGCCCCGATCAGGGCCGCAAGAAGCAGCAGGGAAGCGATTTCGACCGGAAACCAGTATTCCTGAAACAAAATCTTGCCGAACTCTTGAGGGGTGCCCATCACGGCAGGCGGGCGCAGCCGGTTTCCGGGATCGGCAAAAACGAGCAGCCCGGCCATGACTGCGCTGATTCCTGCCAGAATCATGGCCGGAAGCCATTTCTTGATGCGTGATGGTTTATCCAGGGGAGAGTGATGATCCTTGACCATCATGACCACAAATAGAAACAGCACCATGATGCCTCCGGCGTAAATGATGACTTCAAGAGCGGCCAGGAGCGGAGCTCCCAGAAGATAAAACAGCACGGCTGTTCCCATAAAGGAAATCACCAGATAACACACGGCATGAACCGCGCTTTGCCGGGTGATGGCCAGTCCGGTTGCGCAGACGACAATCGCGGCTGCGATATAAAAAATGATGTTGAATACGGTCATCGATATCCTCAAAAAAACATCTGACTTCAGGCTTCCAACTTACGGTTTACGGCTTCCGACTCCTTCCAGATAAACCGTCATGGCATCAGCGTCCTGATATCCACGGGCGCTTCTTCCCCGATATGACTTCCCTTTTCGCCCACCATGGCAACGCCTGCATGACGGTAAAAATTGTAGTCGCTGTTTTTGCCGCCGTGATTGACCAGCAGGTCTTCTTTTTCAGAAAGCAGTTTGAGTATGTCCCGCTGGCAGGTTTCAAAATGCGGCGTGAGCTGAATGGCCAGTGTCGGGCAGGCCTCTTCGCAGAATCCGCAATAAATGCAGCGGGCAAAATTTATGCGAAACCAGGCAGCATAACGCCTGCCGTCCGAGCGCTCGGCCGACTGCATGGAAATACAATTTACAGGACAAACTCCAGAGCACAGATAACAGGCCACGCACCGTTCATCCCCATCCGGATCACGCGTCAGGATAATGGTTGCGCGGGAGCGCTCCGGAAGCCGGCGTTTGAATTCCGGATAAGGCTCGGTGATGGGCTTTCGGAACAGATGCCTTAGCGTCATGGCAAATCCGGTCAGTAGCCCATAAACGCCTTCGAATATGGATTGGTAAAGTGACGTCGATTGCATTTTTGTTAAGCCGCAATCTGATAAGAAAAATTGGGTATATCTGCCCGTTCCTTGGCATGTTCAAGGGTCATACTGACCAAATTGCCTCTGTCATCTAAATCAACAATCGTATTTTCATCAAAATCCCGTGTTTCTACGACAGGATTTTCATTAAATATCATGAGTAGCGTGTCGGTATCGGAAAAATATTGTATTTTCATATATTCTTGTCCATCGCCGTATTCTGCCATCGGCTTGAATGACTTCTCTGCTTGGATGATTAATACAAAGCGTTATCCACTCGGATTTAATGATCGCCCTGTCCGGACGATTTTTTGTCGCAAGAAAATATTGCGTGGATTTCATTAATGATCCATCATTGTGTGACAAGTTACTTTGTGGTTAACATCAACAGGGCTGCGCCGGTGACAACGATATTGACAAGAGCCAGGGGCGTGAGAAACTTCCAGCCCATATCCATCAACTGATCGGAGCGAAAGCGCGGCAGGGTTCCCCGGACCCAGATCATTCCAAAAGCAACGGCTGCGATTTTAATCAGCAGCCAGATGATTCCGGGAAAGAAAGGGCCGTGCCAGCCGCCCAGAAAAAACACGGCTGTCAATGCACCGAGTGTTACCAACGTGACATATTCACCTAAAAAAAACAATCCGAATCTAAGGCCGCTGTATTCCGTGTGATATCCTGCGATCAGCTCGTTTTCAGCTTCAGGCAGATCAAAAGGAATTCGCTTGATTTCCGCCATGGCGCTCACAAAAAAAATGACAAAAGAAACCGGCTGCACGAAAATGAAGGGAGTGCTTTTCTGGGCGGCCACGATATCCACCAGGCTGAAGGAGCCGGCCAGCATGACCACCGGAACCAGGGACAGCCCCAGCGACAATTCATAGCTGATCATCTGGCTAACGCCCCGGATAGCGCCCAGAAGGCTGTATTTTGAATTGGACGCCCATCCGCCCAGGGCCACACCGTAAACTCCCAAAGATGAAAGTCCGAGAACCGCCAGAAGTCCCACATTCAGATCCGTAATCACCAGCGGAATCCGGTTTCCCCACAGGGTAAGACTGTCTCCAAAGGGCACCACGGCGAAAATGAGCATGGCGGTGGCGGCGGCAACTGCCGGTGCATAGCGGAAAATCACGCGATCCGCCCCCCAGGGAATGACATCCTCCTTGGTCATCATCTTGATCAGATCCGCAATCGGCTGCAGCAGCCCGAAGGGGCCGGCCCGATTGGGTCCGATGCGGATCTGCATCCGGGCCAGAAGCTTTCTTTCGGCCAGCACCAGGTAGGCGGCTCCCAGAAGAAGCGCAACCAGCACGATTCCAAGCTTGATGATCAACAGAACAAACCCTGCAAGCCAATGAATTATCACGGACGGTATCTTCCTTTGTCCCAACGGCCTTTTATTCGTCTTTCTGGGTTTTTTGGAGCCTTTTCATGGCAAGACGAAGGCTGGCCTGAAGACGGGTGATGGAGGCAGCCAAGACGCCTATTTCATCCTGTGATTTGATTTCAATTTTTACATCCATGTCTCCGAGACTCATTTTCTTGGCAGCATCCGCAAGGGCCAGAATTGGGGTGGTTAAGGATCTGCCGGCAAACAAGGCTATCAGCACTGCGATTCCCGCGGACACAATCAGAACAAAGAATGCATAAATTTTGAGGTTTTTTATATCAGCGAACACTTCGTCATACCCCTGATGAATGCAAACCAACCATCCGTAATTAATGGCTGTGGCTGTACCAACGGTTTCCTTGCCGGATTCATCGGTAAAATATTTAATTTTTGTGACATTGTCGGTATTGTTTCGGGCGGCTTTAATCGGGGGATCCGCTGACAGATTAATCTGACTTGAGGTGTAATCGCCATTGGGATGTGAAACCACGTTGTCCAGGTTGTCCACAAGAAATGCAAAGCCTGTTTTCCCGATTTTCGAGTTGGCGACAACTTCGGATATATTGTCCAGAGTCATGGCTCCGGCCATAACCCCGATAGTGAATTGATTCACCTTGATTGGAACGGCAATGACAAGGGTGGGTTTTTTCGATGATTTACCGATAACGGTTTCCAGACCAATGGATTTTCCGGAGAGGATATCATTTACATATTTTCGGTCGGAAAAGCTCACAAGCGGTTTATCGTCACTTCTGGACAAATTCATGCCTTTCGCGTCTATTACAAAGGTAAGATACATCCAGGGGAATTCATCCCTGAATGCGCGGAGAATCGGTTCCTGTTTTGCCCTGTCCATGGATACGATGTCGGGTTGTTTGGCTATGGTTCTGAGCGCTCTGACGTTTTTGTCAACCCATTCGTTGACCTGGCCCGCGAGTCCACGGGATGTCTGGTCAAGAAACGCTTCAGTACTGGCATTGATGCGTGCCGTGGTCTGGACATAGGTTATCACCAGGAACAGAATAAGCGGGATCAGCGTTGCGATAAGCATCAAAATACTGAATTTGGCCGATATTCCAAGGCCTTTTGAATCCGTTTTGGAAGACTTCGTCATCTTCGAATTCCTTTTTTAGGGTTAGGTATTGTCTGATTTTTCTGGACGATGGTTATAAAAAGCGATCCTTCACCGCCTTGCTGCCATGTAAGATGCCGGTCGCGGGGAAGGATTGCCGTACCCTGCGCCATATGGGCGCAAATTTGTAAAGGTACCCGAAGTTCACCCAAAGCCAAACGAACGGTTACCAGATCGCCGTCCGCAAGACCGCGCATGGCGGCATCCGCGGGATGCAGCAACAGCCGCGGCGCGGATTCAACGCGGTTAAGAACATTCGAGTATCCCGCAAGCTCTTCGGTTCCATGGAGCCCTTCCACAAGGAGCAGTTCGAGTGAGTTGTCGCTGCCATGGGTTGTATCCGTAAAACTGCCTGGAATCAAGGTAAATTGAGGAAAATTCGGTCCTTGTGGAAAAATGCGCCGATCATGGGAAAACTCAGAGTCGCTTTCCATACGGACGGCGATGTTCAGATGCGCTTCAATCCGGGACCAGAGGTCACCAAAAGAGGGAACAACGGGATGAGATGGCGAAATAACGGCTTCCAGCTCCGAGAGTATTTGCCAGGCTGCTCTGGCGCCGGCACCGGGGATATCTTCCCGGTACGTTCGTGGCGGGTGTTTCCCGTCGGTCAACTGCGACAGGGGCATACCACCGCAATGCACGGAATCGGCTTGTTGCAGCCGGCCTTCCTGATTGATGAAGCCTGCAGGTGTCTCAAAATGCGTCAGCGTGGGAAGGATAATGTGCGTTGGGACGGGTGCTGATGAGGCCGGTGCCTGCCCGATAAACTCCAGCATGCGATTCGGAAGGTAATCCAGCACCACCAGAAGTTCGAGTTTTTCCAGGGCATTTTTTACGCGTTCAAGATCCGGAAAATGATATAATGGATCGGCTTCCACAAGAAGCAGGGCCCTGACTTCTCCGTTTTCAATGGCGTCGAGAAGCTTGGAAAATGGCTCACAACCGGCGGACGCAATGGCCGCTCCATATGCATTGGCGCCGGGCAGGACATAAAAAAGGCCGGTGCGTTTATCGCAGGTTCGAAGCTGAAGTGCCAGATCGGCTGCGGCGGTGATGACGGATAAATGGACGATGTCCGTACCGCATACAATCACCGGTCGTTGGCAGTTTTGCAGAATTGCTGCCAGGGCCTTAAGGCGCGGAGTTGTTTGCTGAATTCCGGAGCCATTCGGGGAAAGCGCATCCAACCCGGCAATTGCATCCATTCCCTGGGATTCCGCGGCGCTTCCGGACAAATCGGTCCGCATCAGTTCCCGAAGCGCCGAAGTCAGATCGTTTGGCGCCAGGGGCCAGTGCTCGTATTCAAGGGGCAGGGAAATGGGACGGGGATCGAGAACCGTGATTTTAGCACCGGCCCGATGGGCCTGGCGCATGGCCAGGGCCAGCATGGGTGCTTCCTGGATCGGATCGGCGCCCAAAACCAGAATGGCGTCGGCATGTTCCACCTCGCGAAGGGAGATGGCCAGATCCGGGTTAAGCCTGCTGATTGCAGCGGTTACTTTGTCCTGCTGCATTTGATCCATAAAATAGGCGGGGCTTCTCCAACCCAGGGCCTTCGCCAGGAGTTTAAGGCCCACTTGGGTTTCAACGCTGGATCGGGATGAGGCTGCGCAGGCAATGGCATTGGGGCCCGCGGATCGGGAAATCGCCAAAAGCCGCTCGGTCGCAGTACTAAGCGCCTCTTCGTAGGTTGCCGCCAAGCCTTGAATGCGGGTCTGCCGCGGCCGGTCGGCATGATTGGCAAAAGCAAACCCGAAGCGGCCGCGGTCGCAGATAAAATGGCCGTTGATGTCTTCATTGAAGCGTGCTTCCACCCGCATCAACTCCCGATAGCGGGCGCTGACCGTTGTGTGGCATCCCAGGGAGCAGTGAATGCAAAGCGACGGGGCCCGCTGAAAATCCCAGCGACGGCCCTTAAAACGCGCGGGTTTGTCCGTCAATACGCCGGTGGGGCAGATATCGATGAGGTTGCCGGAAAACGGGTTTTCCAGCGGACCATTCGAATATCTCCCGAAATAAGTCCGGCCAGCGATCCCCATGACGCCGTAGTCGCGGTATCCGCAGAAATCCTGATAAAAGCGCTTGCAGCGATAGCAATGGATGCAGCGGTTCATCTCGTGCTGGACCAGTTCGCCCAGGTACTGATCCTGATAGGTACGCTTTTTGCCGGCGTATCTGCGCATCGCATGCCCGCCGGATATGGTTTCGTCCTGCAGCAGGCAATGGCCGCCTTCATCGCAGACCGGGCAGTCGTGCGGGTGATTCAGCATCAGCAGTTCAATGACAAAACGCCTGAAATCCACGGCTTCATCGTCGGTGCTGGAAACCACCATCCCGTCTTTTGCCTCCACCATGCAGCTCATCTGAATTCCGCGAACCGGGCCATCCAGAAATTTCACGGCGCACATCCGGCATGCCCCGACAGGCCCGAGCGCCGGATGATAGCAAAAGCGCGGAATCATGATGCCGGCCTGCTCCGCGGCGGCAATCACCTTGACGCCCCGGGCAACCTCGATTTTTCGACCATCGATGATCAGTTTCGGCATTAGCGTTCTTTCATTTGAAGGGACACCCGCGCTGGCTGATGTGTTCCCGCACTTCGTCTTCAAAATAGGTCAGCAGGCTTTCCACCGGAGAAGCTGCGCCCGGCGCCAGGGCGCAGTAGGAATTACACAGATATCGACTCATCCGGCGCAGCAGGGGAATATATTCTTCCCTGCCTTCTCCGGCCTCGATGCGGGCCAGGATATCCCGGATATACGGCAGGCCTTCCCGGCAGGGGGTACACCAGCCGCAGGACTCACGGGCAAAGAATTCTATCATGTTCAGCGTTGCACCAACCAGACAGGTCTTGTGATCGAATACGATGATGGAACCGGTTCCCAGGCGATGGCCCACCTGTTTCATGGCATCAAAATCCATTTCAAGATCGTAGAATGGTTTCGGCAGAAAGCGGGTGGAAGCGCCTCCCGGAAGACAGGCCTTGTACTCACGGCCTTCGGGCAGTCCGCCGGCATGATCTTCGAGGATTTCACTCAGACGGGTTCCCATGGGCAGCTCGAAACATCCGGGACGGTTCACCCGGCCGCTCACGCAGTAAAGCTTGGTGCCGGCTCCGGTCGGGGTAGCGGCAAGGCTTTTGAACCATTGCGGGCCATTTTGCAGGATGTGCGGCACACAGGCCAGGGTTTCCACATTGTGGGTTACCGTGGGAAGGCCCCAGATGCCTTTTTCCGTGGCATAGGGCGGCGGCTGAATGGGATTGGCCCGCTTTCCCTCGATGGCATTGATCTGGGCCGTGTTCTCGCCGCAGATGTAGCGGCCCGAGCTGCGATGAACAGTGATTTCCATCGAAAAGCCGCTGCCCAGAATGTTTTTTCCCAAAAAACCCGCTTCTTTTGCACGGACGATTTCCTGCTCCAGTATCCGGGCTGCGTTTTCATAGGACGGGCGGATGAAGATAATCCCTCTTTCCGCCAGGACCGAATACCCCACGATGATCATCCCTTCGATGATCTGGTGCGGGTCCGTATGGATGAGAACGCGATCCTTGAAGGTTCCGGGCTCCATTTCATCGGCATTGCAGACCATGTAGCGGGGAAACGGCGCGGTTTCGGCCACGGTCATCCACTTTTTTCCAGCAGGGAAACCCGCGCCCCCGCGGCCAAGAAGGACGGCGTCCAGCGCGAGCTGCTGCACTTCGGGCCTTGAATATTTTTGAAGCGTCATGGCCAGCGCCTCATACCCCCCGTTTGAGCGATATTCCTCGATCGTTGCGATGCGATTGGGCCGGCGGTTTTTAAAAAGAACCTGTGTCGTCATTTTGCCAGCCCCTCAAGAATCTTGTCAATTCGCTCCGGAGTCAGTTTTCCGTAAACCCTGCGATTGATCATCATGGCCGGAGCCCGGTCGCAGTAACCGATGCAGCAGGTGGGCAGCAGGGTAAAACGGCCGTCCGCCGTGGTCTGCCCGTAATCGATGTTCAGCTTTTTGCGCAGGTAATCCAGAACCGACTGATATTCCTGCATCCAGCACACCACACCGTCACAAACGTGGATCACGTATTTGCCCACGGGGCTGCGGTAGATGAATTCATAGAACGTGGCGATTTCTTCCACTTCCAGTGGCGTCATTCCTAAAAGCGCTGCAGCCTCTTCCAGAAGCGTGTCGCTCAGATATCCGAACCGGTCCTGAAGCGTAAATACAACGTCCATGGCCTGCTCCCGCGGGTGGTCGATTGCGGCGATTTTGCGTTGCAGCGCTTCTTTGAGATCATCCGGTATCATGGCAGCCTTTTCATCTATCGATCAATGTCCGGCAGCAGGTAATCCACGGAACCGATGATGGCCACAAAATCGGAGATGGAAGCACTCCGTGCCATCAGCGGCATGGCCTGAACATTGGCAAAGGCCGGGGTCCGGATCCGCATCCGGTAGGCGGAACTTGCGCCGTCGCTGACCACGTAATACCCCTGGTCCCCGCGCGGGGATTCCACGGCCGCATATGCTTCCCCGGACGGTATCTTGGGGCCGCGCGTCGTATGGACGAAATGATGGATCAGGGTTTCGATGTCCTTCAGCGTTGCGGCTTTCGGCGGAACGCCGTATCGGCAGTCTTCACTGACATATGGGCCGCCCGGCATCCGATCCGCGGCCTGGCGGATGATCCGAAGGCTCTGCCGCATTTCCTCGACGCGGACCCGGTAGCGGGCGTAGCAGTCGCCCTCGCTGGCTGTCGGCACATCGAAATCATAATTCTGGTATCCGGAATAGGGGAATTTTTTGCGAACGTCCCAGTCCATGCCGCTGGCACGCAGCATGGGGCCGGTCACGCCCCAGTCTATGGCGTCCTGCAGGGAAAGGCGGCCGATGCCCCGGGTGCGGGCCTTGAAAATCGGGTTATGGGTAATGAGCGACTCATATTCCTTAATACGGCCGGCAAAGATTTTAACGAATGCGTCAACGGCTTGCTTCCAGCCATCCGGAAGATCCGCGGCCACCCCGCCGATGCGAAACCACGAAGGATGCAGCCGGCCGCCGGTGATAAGCTCCACAATGTCCATGATCTGTTCGCGTTCCCGGAACGTGTAAAAATTGGGCGTCATGGCGCCCAGATCGTGCGCCAACGTGGAAAACCAGATCAGATGGTTGTTCAGCCGGAAGAATTCGCTCAGCATCACCCGGATGCACTGGGCCCGGTCCGGGACCCGGATGCCGGCAAGGGTTTCAACGGCCGTGAGATAGGAAAGATTATTGGCGCATCCGTTCATGTAATCCACCCGGTCGGTGTACGGAATGAACTGGTGCCAGGACTGGCGTTCGCCGATTTTCTCAACCCCCCGGTGATGATAGCCGATGTCCATGTCGAGATCCGAGATTTTCTCGCCATCGAGCGCCAGAACAAACCGCATCAGGCCGTGCGTGCTGATGTGATGCGGTCCCAGGTTCAGCAGCAGATCATCTTCTCCGTTTGGTCTGGAAAAAAACACCCCGGCATCCAGCGGCTGATGAAATTTGGCATCCGCCAGCGTGTAAGGGGGCATTTCCGTGGCTCTTCCGGGATAATTTTTAAGAAGCGGATGGCCCTGCCAGTCATGCGGCATGATGAGGCGCCTCAGGTTCGGGTGTCCCTTGAAATCAATGCCGAACATGTCAAAGACTTCCCGTTCATACCAGTTGGCGCCGGGCCAAAGATCGGTGAGGGTGGGCGCAGCCGGATGGGGTCCGTAAAGGGGGGTCTTCACGCGGATCCGGCTGGGACCCTCAAAGGAAAGCAGGTGGTAAACCAGGGTGAAGTCCGGATAAGGGCTTTTTTCCCGGCGGGCCGATTCGTCCACGGCCGTGAGGTCTTCCATGCGAGGAAAACGGGGACTGGCCTCGTTTTTCAGAAAACCGAGGACATCCAAAATCCGGTCCGGATTCACCTGGAGGGTCAGCATGTCCGATGTATCGCCCGACGCCTGCACCGCGTCCTTGAATCTTTCCACAAGCTGGGCTTTCAGGGACCGGTCAACGGAGGTCAGTTCGATGCGGCGTGCCGGCGGGGTCCACATCAGCTCGGTGCGATTCTGCCAGAAGTGCGGCGGGGTTGCGGCGGTTCCGCGGATCGGCAGGCCTTCATAGCCGGTTCCCCGGGGGTCGCGGCTCTTACTGACGCCATCCACCCGCACGGGTTTCTGCGTGCCCTGGCTGCCGCCTCCCAGATTCAAGACGGATCTTGCCGGGCGTTCGCCGGTGCGGATCTTTTCCTGAAGCAGGATCAGTGCATGCAAAACCGCTTCGGGCCGGGGTGGGCATCCGGGAATATAAATATCCACGGGCAGCATCTGGTCCACGCCCTGGACCACGCTGTAAACATCGTACATGCCGCCGGAATTTGCGCAGGATCCCATGGAAATCACCCACTTGGGTTCGGCCATCTGTTCGTAGAGACGCAGCACCACCGGAGCGATTTTTTTAAAGACGGTTCCGGAAATGATCAGAAGATCTGCCTGACGGGGCGAGCCCCGCATGACTTCGGCGCCGAATCGCGCGATATCGTAACGGGAAGTGAATGCCGCTGCCTCTTCGATAAAACAGCAGGAAAGCCCGAAGAACATGGGCCAGAGGCTGTACTGGCGAGACCAGTTGATGAGCGCATCCAGTCGGGTCAGCAGGAAGTTTTGCTGTTGCAGGAAGGCGGTGATGCCGTTGTTCCCCACTCCAGTCCTCCCTTCTTCCACACATAGAGCAGCCCGAAGAGCAGCAGTACGATGAAAAACGTCATTTGTATCCAGCCCGCCCATCCCAGACCGTAAAAGGAAACGGCCCAGGAAAAAATAAAGGCGGCCTCTACATCGAAAATGAGAAAGAAAACAGCCACCAGGTAAAACGCCGCCGGTGAACGCAGCAGGGCAAGTCCGGTCGGGATGACCCCGCTCTCATAAGCCCGCGCTTTCTCCGGGTCGCTTTTTTTTTCGCCAAGGAAGGCGCAGAAGAAGAGTAGAAGCGCCATCAGGGCCAGCACCATCGCGCCATATGTCAACATGGCCAGAAGGTCTGGCTCCCAGGGCGATAGGGTGGCTGCAGTAATTGCGGGTTGCATTCTCTCTTTTCCTGAAATCCATTTTGGGCGTTAATCATCTGGCACAGATAAAAGACCTCCTGGGTATGTATTATGTTAAAAAAAACTTGTCAATACCTACATTGACCAGCGCCATCGGCCGCTTGGATTGAAATGGCCGGATTTCAGCAACCGCCGTGAGGTTTTCCCTTGACCCCGTGTGTTTCTTTCAATAAACTTGCGCACGTAACTGATGTTCCATAACGAAACCTGAAAGTTGACCGGCGCAAAGACGCTGAGTTGAGTGAATATGCGAATTGGATTCTTTGATTCGGGCATTGGCGGCTTGAGCGTTCTGCATGAAGCACTTCGCAGGTTGCCGCGCGAGGATTATCTTTACTATGCGGACGATGCCAATGTTCCCTATGGCAATAAGTCCCGGGAAGAGATCCGGTGCTGTGTTTTTGAGGCTGTCGACTTTCTGGCCGGAATGGATATCAAGGCCCTTGTCGTTGCCTGCAACACGGCGACCAGCGTTGCCATTCAGGATATTCGCCTGAAATACGAATTTCCGATCATCGGCATGGAACCGGCGGTTAAACCGGCGGTGAAATCCGTTGATGGTAAACGGGTGCTGGTATTTGCAACTCCCATGACACTTTGCGAATCCAAATTCATCGGCCTTCTGAATCAGGTCGATATCCATAATAAGGTCGATTATCTTCCCCTGCAGGAGCTGGTTACCTTTGCGGAAGCCTATCAGTTCGACCGGGTCGTCATCCTGTCCTATCTGAAAGAACGTTTAAAGGATTATGACCTGAACCGATACGGTGCCGTGGTTCTCGGGTGCACCCATTTCCCTTTTTTTAAAAATCATATTCGCGAAATTTTTCCAAAAGGAACGGCCATCATCGATGGGAACAAAGGAACGGTTCAAAACCTGAAAAACATGCTGGCATCCATGGGAAGGATTCATGAAGGAAACGGCCACGTGGAATACTATCGATCCGGCAAGCGGGTTATGGATGATTACACGATGGAACGGTATCTGCTATTGCTTCGAAAGATCGAGGATGGCAATGGCAGCATTACGGATAGACCCGGTTGACCCCTCCAGGCCGCCGTTGCCAAACTGGAAACGCTCGATGCGAAACCTCGCGTCGCTATTCTTAAGAAGGTTGCCGAAGCGCGGGGATATCACCGATGCAACTTGACGTGTAACATGGGTGCCTGAATGAAACGCTTTTTTTCAGCATATCAATAAATACCGCAAACTGTGTTTGCTATAAACAGGTTGCTTTAATTATCCCATATCCATGAATTCGAAACCAGCCATTTTGAACATCAAGTTCAGCATTCCAAATGCCCGCGGAACACTCAATCGCCAACGACTCATTAATATTCTTCAAGAAATACCAAAAAAGAAACTATCCCTGATCACCGCCGGCGCCGGATACGGGAAAACCACCCTGGTTGCTCAGGCTCTACGGGTAATGGCAATTGATGCAGTCTGGTATTCTCTGGACGAATTTGACACCGATCCGGCAATGTTTATCAGATGCCTCATTGCTGCTGTCCGTCAGAGATATCCGGATTTCGGAAAAAATCTGACACATAAGCTTTTCATGCCTCCCGGATCCCGGCGAAACCGGGATTTGCTGCTGCTGGAATTTCTGGCTGAAATTGAAAGCCATGTCCTGCATGATATGGTCCTTGTTCTGGATGATTATCACCAGATTCAGGGCGCTCCGGATATATGCGAACTGATCGAATTTATTCTGAATCGAATGCCGTCGCATCTTCATCTGGTGATTATCGGTCGAACCGATCCAGCCCTGAAAATTGCCCGGTATCGCGCCATGCGGGAGGTGATTGATATCGGGGAGGATGAGCTGTCATTTCGAATTGATGAAATCGGACGGCTTTTCAACGACCTGCTTCGGATGAACGTCCCGGATGAAAGAATTGAAAAAATCCACCAAAAATCCGGTGGATGGGTGTCAGGCCTCATTCTGATTCAAAATGCCTTGAAAGGAAAACTTTCGGATGCCCCGGATGATGCCCTGTTTGATATCAGAAGGTCAAAAACACTCATCGATCCGTATCTGGATGAAAATATCATACAACATCAGCCGGATGACATGAAGATTTTCATGATGGAGACCTCGCTTTTGGCCCGGATGGATTCCAAAGTGTGTGATGCGCTTTTCGACCGGAAAGATTCCCGTGAAATGCTGGACACCCTTTGCAGGAATCATCTCTTGACCTTTCCCTGCGGAGAGGGAGGGACTTTTTTTCAGTATCATCATCTTCTGAGGGATTTTCTTCGAAAGAGACTGGAGAAGTGTTTCGGCGGGGAAGAGATTCGCTCGCGACATCGGAAAATCGGGATATTCATGGAAAAACAAAGAGATATCCCGGGTGCGCTGCATCACTTTCTGGAAGGATTGTATTGGGATGATGTCCGCCGGATCATCGTGAACCTGGTGTTTACGGATATCATGAGCTGCCCGCTTTCCGTTTTATCGGATGCCATTGACCGGTTTCCGGAAACCATGATTGCTGAAGACGCCGATCTTCTGTATGTCCGGGCCAGGTTTGCCTCGTTAAAAGGGGAGATCCGGGATGCCATCGCGGGATTTCAACGCGGCCTGCGGCGATATCAGGTCGATGACAATCGGATTGGCGTGGCCAATTGTATGAAGGACCTCGGCTTTCATTATTATCTGACCGGAGACGTGAAGGCCGCGCTGCAGCGGATGAAAGCACTTCAGATCGTGAAACATCCGGATCCGTTTTTTCCGGTGGAGGTGGCCGGGTATCTGATTCTGTTTTCATCGATTCTGGGGCAGCCCGAAGCGGCGGATCAATATTATGACGATGCGATGATGTCCCGATCGCAATGGGGTAAAACGGAAAAATCGCTTTTTACGGCCTGGTTGAAGCTTTGCTACAGCAACCGGTTCCATGGTTCGGGGAATTTCGAAAAATCCCATGCCCTGAACGAAGCGGCATTGACCGCATTTACGGAATTGGGCCTGGAACCTTTTTTGCCCCTGACGCATTTTCAAGCAGCTCTGACGTCGTTTTACCGGTCCAGCCCTTTGAAGGGACTGGAACATGCCGAAAAAGGAATTGCCCTGGCAATCCGAGTCGGGATTCAGGATCATCAATATGCCTGGCTTTTATATGCCAGGGCCCTGAACCGTTTTGGAACCGGAGACCTGCAGGCCGCGTTTCGGGATGCCGAGGCATCCCTTTCCATTTTCAAGGATCATGGGAACCCCTGGGGGCGGGCCACAGTCTATGAACTTCTGGGACTTATTTACCATCGTATCGGGAAGCCGGATCTGACGGAAAACATGTTCCGGACCGGTTTGCGGGTAATTGACGGGCTGGATCTGATGGTGATTCAAAATGCCCTGATGCTGCGATCAGCCGAGCTTTTGGTGAGTCGGGGAAAATTGGAAGCGGCTTTTCAGATGCTGAATGCGCACGAATTTGATGTTTCCGAATTTCACCGGTTTCAGTGGCATCTCTTGGCGGCACGAATTTTTGCGATTCAAAACAATGCCGAACAGGCCGCGGCAGCGCTGGAGCCTGCACTGATACTGGCCTGGAAAAATCAATATCAGGCATGGTTGACACAGGAATTTTCCTGGCTGGCGCCCATTCTGTTAACCTGCCACCGAATGGGAATCATGACTGAAACCATCGAGCAGGTATTCAGACAGGCTGGCGCCCGGTCAAAATGCATCCTGACTGCCATCAAACCGGGATCGGACAGCCGGATGCGGCAATCCGTGGAGAAGCTGGCATCCATTGTGCCGAACGATGCACCGGAGCCGCTGTTCATCCGCTGCCTTGGCCCTTTTGAAGTGTGCGTGGGAAGCCGGAACATTCCTCCGGAAAGATGGCAAAGCCTTGCAGCCACCCGACTGTTCAAGTTCCTGGCCCTCAGAATCGATAAGGGGTTCCTTCTCAAGGATGTTCTGCTTGAATGGTTATGGCCGGACATGGATCCCGAAATTACCCGAAATCGCTTTCACGTGGCCTTGAGCGGCCTGCGAAAGGTGCTGGAACCCGATTTGAAACGCGGCATGTCCTCGGCCTATATTCTGAGGCAAAAAGATGCATACCGGCTGGAAATCGGAAATGAAGGCAGCATTGATTTCAGGGAATTTTTAACTGAAGTTGACCGGGCGGACCGGATTTCCAAACAGAATGAGGCCGAAGCCCTGAGCCGGTATTTGACAGCGGAGTCGCTTTACACCGGCACGTTGTTCGAAGAAAATCCCTTTGAGGATGGACTTGCCGATGACCGCGAGAGACTGAAAAACCGGTATCTTCATGTGCTGTCCCGGATCATCCGCCTGTACGAGCAGAACGGGCAATGGACCGACTGCATTCAATACGCCGAAAAATATCTGACCATCGATTCCTGCGCGGAGCCGATCCATTGCGCCATCCTGCGATGCCATGCCTGCCTGGGTGAGACATCCCGGGTCAAGTGGGCTTTCAACCGTTGTCACACCATTCTCGCATCGGAACTGGGGTGTTTGCCCGGTCCGGATGTCAATAAACTGTATTCCCGATTAATTCCTCATTAATTCAAGCAGCGTATAAATCATTTTTTCCGGAATGAGAGGTTCCGTCGATTCGTTATGCACGAAACAATCGAAAGAACCTGTTGAAACCTCACTTTGCCCCGGAAATGGGAAAAAGAAAGGTTTGGTAAATTGATTTAACTACTGCTGAAACAAGGAGGAAACATGCTTGAACTGGCGTTAAGGGGGAATAGACGGTATTGGAACTGGATCGCTTTTCTGGTGATCGTGATCGGTGTCGGGGCCGGAGTATTTTCCCGGCAACTGGAATTCGGACTGGGAATTACCGGATTGTCTCGGGATGTTTCCTGGGGTTTTTATGTGGCGCAACTGACGTTTCTGGTCGGCGTGGCCGCATCTGCCGTCATGCTGGTTTTGCCTTATTATCTTCATGATTACAAAGCGTTTGCAAAAATCACGATTCTGGGTGAGTTTGTCGCGGTATCCGCTATCTGCATGTGCCTGCTCTTTCTCTTTGTCGATCTGGGGCAACCGGCAAGAGCCCTGAATATTTTTCTGTACCCAACCCCCAATTCCATCATTTTCTGGGACGGAATCGTGCTGATCGGCTATCTTACGCTCAACCTCATTGTGGGCTGGAATGTTCTGGAGGCGGAGCGAAATGCGGTTCGGCCTCCTGCCTGGGCCAAACCCCTGATTTATCTGTCCATCCCCTGGGCTTTTGCCATTCATACGGTCACGGCATTTTTGTATTGCGGCCTGCCCGGAAGGGGTTTCTGGCTGACCGCGATACTGGCCCCGCGGTTTCTGGCTTCGGCATTTGCATCGGGTCCGGCATTGCTGATTCTGCTGTGTCTGTTGTTGAAAAAAGCGACCGGCTTCGATGCCGGCAAAAAAGCGATAGAATCATTGGCTGTCATTGTCATGTACGGGATGCTCGCCAACCTTTTTTTTCTGGCCTGTGAGGTATTCGTGGCATTTTACTCCGGAATCCCGGAGCACACTTCCCATTTTATCTACCTCTATCAGGGATTGGACGGAAAACAAGGCCTGGTTTTCTGGATGCGCATGTCTCTGGTTCTCATGGGAACATCGGGAGTATTGCTTGTCATTCCATCGGTCAAGCGCAATCACGTCCTGCTGGGGATTGCCTGCCTGATGCTGTTTTTCGGGACCTGGATCGATAAGGGATTGGGCCTGGTTTCAGGAGGATTCATTCCATCTCCCCTCCACAGGATAACGGAGTATGCGCCGACGCTGCCGGAACTGATGATTTCCACCGGCGTTTACGCTATTGGTTTGTTGTGCCTTACGATCTTGCTGAAAATGGCGGTGAATGTGAAAAAAGAGGCCGGAGAACAGGTGGCCGTATCGGGCGGATTTTCCCGAAGCCACGGTCATTGACACGTTCAACGCGATAATTTATGATCGATTCCATTTGATTGAAATAATCCGGGCCGGGAGCGATTGGAATGATCATCAAGGGGTTCAAAGAGTTTTCGCTTTCAAAAGCAGGCATTCTTTCATTGGAAACGGATTTTTGCTGGGGCGCATATTTTCAACTGGATTCGGATATTCAATCGGCCTTCCCTTATCTCAACCGGACGATTCAGCGTGCCAGATACGTTCAAAAACCGGTTTATATGCAGTTTCTGTATCTTGATCGCTACACCACATTGTATCCCCGGGAGGTTCTGGCTGCCCCTTTTTCCAATAAGGAAGATGCTCTTGCCTTTTTTGAAAATCTGAGCGGTTTCATCAATGAGGTGTTTGAAAACCGGGATCAAATTGAACCCAACCATAAAACATTTTGTCCGGTTTCGGTTATCGATGTGCTGAAGCTGGTTCCCAGAACCAACTGCCGGGCCTGCGGCTACCCGACCTGCATGGCTTTCGCCGCAGCGCTCCGGCAGGACAAAACCACCCCGAACCGATGTCCGGATTTCCGAAAACCCATCACGACCCATGCCGTTTATCCCATCCATGATCCGAACGGAATGCTGATATCCACGGTGACGATCGAGATCGATACGGATCAACATCCATCCACCCCCCGCCAGATCAACCGATCGGCTGGAAATGAGGACGCGATGAAAGCGCCAGCTTCAAACAGCGCCGCTTCTTCTTCCGATGAAATGATTGTGGAACTTCCGTTTCTGACGGATCGGGAAATCCAGGTTCTTCGACTGGTTTCAAAAGGGGAGACCAATAATGCGATTGCCGGAATACTGTCCATCAGTCCCCATACGGTCAAAAGCCATGTGATTCACATCTTCAACAAGCTGGGGGTCGGCGACCGGACCCGGGCATCGGTATTTGCCATTCGTTATGGACTGATCTGAACGCTCATGAATTGCCATATTCATCGGCATGGATGAAAACAGGTTCCAACCTCTTGCTTTCTTGACCCTTGTAAAAAAACTGCGCCTATCCCCCATATGGGTGATGTATCGGATTGCTTTTTATGGTTAACAGGATGGACAAAAAAGAGTTGAGTTATTAACGCGTCCATGAGGTGAACCATGAATAATACTTCAGAAATATTTGAAAAAAATTACAAGGATTATTGTGATCGGATCGCAGGCATCAACTTCGGCGCCATCAAGAATACACTCGGAATTGAAGGCGACGAAGATCGGCTGCTTGTTCCTTTTTTAAACAGGGATTATCGGATTTCGAAAAACGGAATTACGGATACTCCCGGTGGCAGACCCGATTACATGACCTGTGTCATCCTTGCCAAGTATGTCCTGCTGTGTCCGGATCGCATACATCAGGATACGGAATGGGTGTCTTTCAAGGATTTCCGAAAAATATCCCATCTTACCAATCTGAACTATTTTCTAAGCGACACGGAGCAGGCAATCGTAAAACAGTTTTCCGGCAGGCTGGATACACTATCCCGGGCAGGGAAGGAATTGGGTGGCCTGGATCATCCAATGGCAGGTTCATTTGATCTATCGATGCAGTTTGGTGCGCTTCCCCGAATTTCTTTGCTGTTGCTGTTCAATGATCGGGATGACGAATTTGCGGCCCGGTGCAGCGTCCTTTTTCAGAAACAGGCCGAGTATTACCTGGATCCCGAATCCCTTGCCATGACCGGCGCCCTTCTTGCCAAAAATTTGAAAAAGGCCTGTGATCGGAAATTCAGCCAATCCTGACATTAACCGGTCTTCGGAATGACGGGTTTTCTTTTGTTCGGGTGTCTTTGTGTCCATCTTTGGTTTAAATAAAATTTTCACGGAAAAAAGAACAGGAGGTATGCGATCATGCCAAAACCCCAAAACGCCATGACCATTTTTCAGCTTCTGGACAAATCCAACTGCAGGAAGTGCGGCGAAAAAGCCTGCTTGGCCTTTGCCGGAGCCGTATTCACCGGTAAGCGCCCCCTGTCGGAATGTCCCAAACTGGACCGGCATATCATCGATGCATATTCCGACGATTCTCAAAATCCGTATGATGTGGAACAAAACCGGGATGATTATCTGGAACACCTCAAAAAACAGATTGCGGGCATCGATCTGAAGGCAGCGGCAGAGCGCACCGGCGGGCGGTATGAAAATGATCGGCTGACCCTCAAGGTGATGGGCAAGGATTTCAGCGTCAGCCCGGCTGGAGTTCTTTCAACGGACATTCATGTCAATCCCTGGGTGGTGGCTCCGTTTCTCAATTACATTCTGTACGGAAAGGGCCTTGATCCCACCGGCGACTGGCGCTCGTTTCGAGAACTTGCGGACGGAAGGGAGCGGTATCCGCTGTTTCAAAAGCGATGCGAGGAACAGATGAAACAGGTGGCGGACAGCTACACCGAGCTCTTTGACGACATGGTGCATATTTTCAGCGCAAAACAGGTGGATCCGCAGTTTCAGTCGGATATTTCCGTCGTGCTCCAGCCCCTGCCCAGGGTGCCCATCATGGTGTGTTACTGGCTGCCGGAAGAGGGGATGCAATCCAGCCTCAATGTGTTTTTTGATCAGACAGCCGATAAAAATCTCGATATCGGATCGATCTATAGTCTGGGGGCCGGATTGGCTCAGATGTTCACCCGGCTGGCCCTGAGGCATGGATTTGCAGCTACCCAATCGAATCATCACGATTGATGGTTGTCAACGAATTGGAGATTTTTGGGAAATCCATCACGACTGATAAGAAAGGGAAAATCCAAATGGAGATATCCATCAGGCATGGCACCAAACATATCGACTGGGAAGAACTGTGTGAGATATTCATACGGGCCCCATTGGGTATGCGTGACCCGATAAGGCTGCGGTGTGCATCGGAAAACAGTCATACTGTGGTCTCGGCTTTTGTTGATAGCAGAATGGTCGGTTTTGGCCGTGCGATTTCCGATGGAGAGTATCAATCGGCTATTTATGACATTGTCGTATTGCCGGAATTTCAAAAAATGGGTGTCGGGATATCCATTATGAATGGTCTTTTGGAAAATTTGCCGAAAGGAACAACCATTTTCATATATTCTGCGCCCGGGAAACAGGATTTCTACCGCAAGTTGGGTTTTTGCAACCTGAAAACCGGTATGGGACTGTTTCCCAATCCGGAACTTTCCAGAGCAAAAGGCTATCTGGAATAGAAGCAACATATTCGGTTGCTATCAAGGCCATGCAAGTAGAGTCTGAAACTTGAAATGTTTAGCGAAGGAGGAAGTTGTTTATGGACTATTTTCAAATGACCGCTCCATGCGGCTTGGACTGTTTTAATTGCCATTTTTATTTGGCCAATAAGGACCAGGAATCAATGGCTATGGTTGAGAAAATATCCGACGAATACAAGATTCCGGTTGAAGCAATGCTTTGTAAAGGTTGTCGCAGTCACAACGGTCAAATACCTATTCAAAAACAAGTCCTCGGTGAGGCACATCATTGTGCAGCCTATGAATGTTCCCAGGGAAAGGGTTTCAGATTTTGCGCCGACTGCGATCAGTTTCCCTGCGATAATCTACATCCATATGCTGACAAGGCTGGCGATCTGCCGCACAACATTAAAGTGTTCAATCTGTGCTTGATCAAGAAAATGGGCTTGGAAAGATGGGCCGAGCATAAGGCCACTGAAGTACGCAAAGTCTACTTCACCAAACCTTGGACCCTGATGTAGTTTTTCTATCCAGTTGAATTAGCTTTGGAAAACCTCGGAACCGAACAACAAAATGCAGCGGCAGGGCGCACCGGCGGGCGGTATGAGAAAATGACAGGCTGATTCATCAAGGTAATGGGCAAGGATTTCAGTGTCGCCCCGGCTGGCCCGTAAGGCATGGGCCGGCGATGGTTTCGTGACAGGAGTCAATATGAACTACCGGGAATATCCTCCGGCTGAGCCACTTTCACCCTTCATTCGATGCTACTGGACGTTGGAGGTTACACCGACGCAACCTTTCCTGGAACGGATGTTTCTGACCGGGGGCGGACATGAGCTGATCGTCAACCTCGGCGGTACGTTCACGGTGATTGACGGTCAGTTGCCCGATTCCGTATTTCCGGGGGGTTCCTGCTTTTTTATCGGTTCCATGTCACGGGCAAAATGGGGCAGGACCTTCGACAGATGTCATCTGTTCGGCGTTTGTTTCAAGCCGGGAGGTGCGGCCCTTTTTCAGCCGACACCCGCTAACGAGCTTACCGACCGGTGCATCGATATCGCAGATATCCGCGGATCACGCAGCCGCATTTTTGCGGATCGCATCATTGATACTGATGTGAAAACAGACAGCCGTATCGAATTCCTGAATCGATATTTTCTGAAAAGCCTCGGCGGTTTATCCAGCCGATATCCTTATCTGGAGCGGGCCGTTTTTCAGATAAGGGAAACAGGCGGCCGAATCGGCGTGGAATGTCTGGCCCGAAAAATCGGCGTCAGTCGTCGGAATTTAGAACGGTTATTCATTCACCATGCCGGTCTGACTCCCAAGAAATTCTGCCGGTTATACCGGTTCAGAACCATATTGGGACGGCTGGCGGATTCGAAATCAAATTGGGCTTCCATCGCCCTTGATGCGGGGTATTTCGATCAATCCCACCTGATTCGGGATTTTAACCGGTTTACCGGTTATTCGCCCGCAGCCTATATGGACCGTATTTCTGGCCAAACGTTTATGGCCGGGGAATGAAAACTCTCCGAAAAAGTCATATTTTGTCGCATTTTTCCAATACCCTGCATGACATTTTCAATTAAGATTGCGCTGATTTCCGATAATCCAACTCATAACTCAAGGAGGTTCATGAAGATGAAGGAGACAGCGTTCAATCCGATTCAGTATCTGGAAAAGAAGAGCAAAATGCGGGAGAACTTCATTCGAAAACGCTTTTCAAACGGCGTGGATGTCATCCGCTTCTATTGGTTCCTCGGCCGGACCGCGACAATACCCGTTCTGGGGACTTTTCTGATTAGACCCGTGTTCAATCTTTACAACCGATATGTCGATTCAAATGCCGTTATTTTACCCATGGAAGAGATCGAAAAAATTATTGAATCCTCGGACCAGTTTTTTGTCGATCCCTGCGACTGCCGACTGGAATATCAAAGGTGCGACTCGCCTTTGTACACATGCCTCAGAATCAATACATCGGCTCGCATGCGGCGGGAAGAAACCGGGAAACAAGGGTTGACCAAAGAGAACGCCATGGAAATTGCCAGAAATGCGCACAACCACGGGCTGGTGATGTGCCTGGAAGAATGTATTCAGCCATATCAATTCAATATTTGCATGTGCTGCTCCTGTTGCTGCATTCAGCACCGGTTTCGATATGAGCTTGGCCTGAAAGCCTTCAACTCCGGACCTTATCTCCCTGATTTTGATTCAGAGCGCTGCGTGGCCTGCGGCGAGTGCCGGACGCATTGCGGGGCGTCGGCAATCACGTTGGTTCAAGGCAGGGTTCAGCTCGATATATCGCGTTGTCTGGGATGCGGTATCTGTGCATCCGCCTGTCCGGAAAAAGCAATCGAAATGAAGTTGGACCCTGAAAGAATCAGAACGGAAGTGGAACCCGGCTGGATTCGTCTGATGCTGATCCGGCTGTTCATGTACGGATACATATTTCCGATGTTTTTCGTTTTCCGGATATTTGCGGGAAGCCATCAATACAAACGAAATGGCGCCAAGCCGAGGAATACGGATTTGGCCGTCAATTGTCCATAGATCTTCAGAATAAAGTCGTTCTCACGACAGGCGCGCCGGCTGCCTGCTTACATCTATTTGATTCAAAGCGCGCATTGCACAGATGCGTAATATCTACATGACGGCAACATATTCCGCAAAGGCATGAGATTTTGGGACTGGCAGTCTATCTTCCAGCAGGCCATGCACATGCAATTCAATCGCTTGGTGCATGTTTCGTGTCACTTGCTGGCGAGTTTTGCCTGTTGCCACACAGCCTGGTAAGTCGGGAGAGTAAGCTGAGTAGTTGCCTTCTGCTTTTTCAATAACGATGAGAAACCTATACATAGATTGCTCCAAACTCATTTCTTTTTCGGCTTTTGCAGTTGAGCTTGCCTGAAAATACTATTCAATGATCCAAGAGCCAAATCATCGTTGAATCTACCTCTTGCTCAGCATAAGTCCGCCGACGCGGACGGCGCAACGCGACGTCCGCTATGCAGAGATGATAGCAGAATTATCCGGATCGTGCATTCCATTTGTGAGAGGCTGTTGGTTGGCCCCATTCCGCAGTGGTTTCAGCCACACTGTCGGTCGCAAAAACAACTTTATCATTGACATAAGGTAATATAAAGTTACCATGAATTTATACGGAGGCTCTACCAAACCCATGAAAAAGAAAACGCCCCAATTCAGGAATGAAGCCGAAGAAAGGGATTTCTGGCAAAGCCACGATTCAACGGAGTATGTTGACTGGAAGAAGGCGGAAAGACTCACGCTGGCCAATCTGAAACCCTCGGTAAAGACGATTTCCCTGCGTCTTCCGGTAACCTTTACGCCTGCTGCCGAGTCATCTTGCTATTCGACGAGTTCACTATACGTATAGTACACGTATATAGAGGTGCATGATGCAAAAGAAACTGACCATAACCGTTGATGAAGAAGTCTACGAAGGGCTGCACAAGACAATTGGCCCTCGCAAGATAAGCAATTTCATACAGGAGTTGGTCCGCCCGCATATTGTCCGTCCCGATCTGGAATCGGCTTATGCCGATATGGCAAAAGACAAGAAAAGAGAGAAAGAAGCCATGGAGTGGGCCGAGACCACTTTCAAGGACATAGCCCATGAAACTGCGTGAGGTAGGATCGGATTAAGGAGGAGCTTAGGGTAAACCGGGGCATAGGAAATCTTCTGCGGATCAGCCTAATTATTGTTGGCTCAAATTGAAAACAGCGCTGCAAATGGTATAGCCAAAAAATGAAGAAACGAATATATATCGAAACGACTATAGTGAGCTATTACACTGCTCGGCCAAGCCGTGATTTAATGATCGCCGGCCATCAGGAGGCCACTCGGGATCTTTGGCCAGAACTATCAACCAAGTATGAGACCTACATCTCGGCACTCGTATATGAAGAGGCCAGCAAAGGCGATTCAGACCAAGCCAAGATTCGGCTGGCAGCCATTAAACCTTTTCCAATGCTCGATATTGATGAAGAGGTTAGATCTCTTGCTGAAAATATCATTACGGGGAGGGGCATACCGGCTAATTATCCGGAAGATGCCCTTCATATTGCAATAGCGGCGGTGAACAGTATCGATGTGGTTGTCACATGGAATTTTGCTCATCTGAACAACCCTTTCACCCGTAGGGCAATAAGACGAATCATTGAAAATGAAGGATATCTTTGCCCTGAAATCTGCTCGCCTGACGAATTATTGGAGGCTTAAAAAATGAAAGACCCTATTGTCGAAGAAGTGCGTATGCATCGAATGGAACACACTCAAAAATTTCGAGGCGATCTTTCAGCAATTTGTGCTGATCTACGTTCCATTCAGACCACCTCCGGTCACAAGATTGTCCGTCTTGCTTCTACGAAACCAGAACCAACAAATGCATCCAGCCGACGCAAAAAACAGCGCGGCTGATGCCTGCGTTCTGTACATTCTTAGAAAGATGTTGTTAATGAAGGATAAAATAATGATGGACAATCTGCGTTCTCTTTCAATAGTCGAAAGAATACGACTGGTGGAAGACCTGTGGGGCAGTATCGCGTCAGATCAGGCGGCGTTATCGTTGACAGATGAGCAAAGAGCAGAGCTTGATCGGCGGTTGGATGCATATGAGTCTGAGGGAATCAAGGGGCGTATCGCCGGTGAAGTGATAGCAGATATTAGGAAACGGTTGTGAAATATAAGGTACATATTCGACCTGAGAATACTATCCAATGATCCAAGAGCCAAATCATCGTTGAATCTACCTCTCGCTCAGCTTAAGTCCGCCGACGCAGACGGCGCAACGCGACGTCCGCTACACCGCCTGCAGAGATGATAGCAGAATTATCCGGATCGTGCGTTGTATTTGTGAGAGGCTGTTGGTTGGCCCCATTCCGTGGTGGTTTCAGCCATATTTTCAGTCACAAAAACAACTTTATCATTGACATAAGGCAATATGAAGTTACCATGAATCCATACGGAGGCTCTATCAAACCCATGAATAAGAAAACGACCCAATTCAGGAATGAGACCGAAGAAAGGGATTTCTGGCAAAGCCACGATTCAACTGAGTATGTTGACTGGAAGAAGGCGGAAAGACTCACGCTGGCCAATCTGAAACCCTCGGTAAAGACGATTTCTCTACGTCTTCCGGAATCCATGCTTGAGGAACTGAAACTGTTGGCCAACAAACGCGACGTGCCTTATCAGTCGTTGGTCAAAGTCTTCTTTTCCGATCGGATTAAGGAGGAGCTTACAGGTAAACCGGGGCATAGAAAATCCGGCTTCCAGCAACCCACCGATGTTACAGGGAAAATAGGGGTCAAATTGTTGGTTTTCAGTAGCCAATCGTAAAGTAGGGACAAAGTCAGGCAGCCTGCAAGCCCTCCCGAGCGGGTTCCCTTCAAAGATGTGGCCGGTACTCGCGACCGGGCTCGCCTGCATGCTCTCAACTCAGTTCCTGTTCTGTAAAAAGATAAACCCGATTCCCCATATGAGAGGAAACGTGTTTATCAAACTGAAGATATTATTGTTGACTTAAAACTGAAATTCATACAGGGATAATATCAACTTTCTCATTAATGATGCACAAAATATAAATCCTGTTGCCGTGAAGAATACACAGAATCATCTTCATCACGAGACAATTCTTCGGCGGCCATGATTTACACGCATGTTTTGAACCTGGGAGGTGGACAACCTGTGAGGAAGAGTGGAAACCATGTAAACAGAAGTTATACCTCTCATAAATCACCATCTTGAGTCGTAATTGAGGGTTTGCTGTTGCTACGCTTACCCATAGGTCAAATCAGAGTCGTATGCTATGACTTCAAATAAGGGTCCGATTATTGACAATAGTGCTAAAGCGAGTGAGGAGTCCGTCCTCATGGTTCGATCTATCCTGACACAAAGACGTGGGTTCATTTGCCGAATAGAGCAACCAGACTATGCTGTGGACCTTGATGTTGAATTGATTCGCAATAATACGCCATCAGGTTCAAAATTTGCAATTCAGATTAAGAGCAAAACGCTCTGTCAGAGAGTCTCACAAGGGGAAGACGAATTCATAAGTTTCTCTTTTCCAATAGACACACTGGAATACTTGTCAAGAAGAGTGCCAGGTTTTGGGATTGTTATTATCTACGAGACGTCGTCTGCTACAGCATATTATGACTTTGTCGAAGCTCTTGTGAGTCGGATAACGGAAGAAAGGGATAATGACGATTGGAGAAATCAAAATACTGTCTCAATACATATACCCACAGCCAATGTTCTAAACGAGGATGCGGCAATAGGAATATGGCAGGTGTATGATCGAAGGTTTAGTAGATTTGATGAAATGTTTAAGAAACATAGTCCTGATTACGGTATTTCTTTATTATATTCCAGTTGCTCAGAGAAAGCTAAGCCACAGGAGATAATCAATAACCCTGTTGCTTTCCTTCAAGACTATGGGTTTTATTTGTTCAATGCGCGCGATATAGAACTACTGAGTTTCCTTCTCGAAAAAACCGAATCAGGGAAGCTTAAAACAGACCCGAATCTTACTCTACTATCCATATTAACATATACTGAAAGAGGTTTGCTAGTAGACGCAGAATACTATCTGGCACAAGCCAGGAATGTTGAGAACTCTTACTCTCCTGAGCAGAGAGTCTTCATAGATATATATGCTACACGAATTGCCTTTCAACTGGGCAGAACCTCAACCTATCACTACCGCGAATCACTGAAAAAGGCTCTTAGCTCTCCAGACATCAATGAACACACTCGCTTCGGCATTGAAATTAAACTTTTGTCTCTTGCTTCAATTCAGGGAGATGTTGATCATTTAGAAATTGGAAAACAAATCGATCATCTTCAGGAGAAGATTAGAAAATCAGAACTTAATGAGCGGGATCGATTTTTGCTCTTAATTAATACTGCTCTGGTATCCCACATAGTCACATTAGCTGTATCACGGGAAGCAATTACGAGGATGCGAATCACCAAGAAGGTAAAGGGTGAAACGCCTATTGAGTTACGGGTTGAATTGGTACGCCTCCTCATCAAGATGTTCGAGTCATCTCAGAATACGCTACAAGAAGCTCTAAAGTACGGCCTAAAGAATGATGATCGGCACCTCGTGGCAGAAGTGCAAAATCGGATATCTCAATGTTTCCTTAGCTTTGTTACACAAAGTGCAGCATTCATAAATGGGAATGAGGTGGCTGAAAGAAGTTTGGCACCACAAAATATTTTTCAACGGATGGTGAATCAGGCAGTAAACGCATATAATTTCTTTGTTGAGAAGGGCTTGCTTGATGATGCCTTGTCCGCTTTAACAACAGCGTATGAAATCCAACTGGTTTTTGTCCATCACTACTGTACTGAAATGAAAGACCCTTCGAAAGAAGTTCTTTTAGATCACATACGGCCACTTACTAAAGCTCTGGGCAGAGATGATTACACACCATTGGTGACAGGCTTCTTTGAACAGCTATCCTCAATAGCAAAGTCGTCATTGTATGAGCTGTCCGACCAGGAAGCTGAGAAGTACGCCGCATACTTCGTCAGAGCCACCGACCTTCCTGATGATAGAAAACAAAATGTTTTGAAAGATATACAGAATCACAAATTATTCAGATCCATGATTGACGATCCAAATGCAGAACTTCTTCAAAACCTTAAACATTCAGAGAGTCCTGCAACGTTGTATAGCGAGACACTGATTTACTTAGCAAGATGTTCAGTTTGTGGGTTTCGGACAATAGAAAGCGTTGATGTGAATAATGTTGCACGTGAGTGGCGGCTTTATCACGGTTTTCGATGTCTCAAATAAGATCGTCCAGTGTCGTATCTATATGCGATCCGGTACAGCACATAAGAAAAACCTGGAGCCGACGCTCGACCACGCCCATTCTATGTCTTTGAAGTCCCCGGCAGGCTGGCTCAGGCTTGGTGTTAGCCTCATGCGAACGGTATGCGCTATCAAGGCAAGATAACCACATGGAAGGACGATCGAAGGTTCGGGTCCATCATCCCGAATAGTGACGGTCCGCAGGTTTTCGTCCATATAAAGTCGTTCTCTGACAGGCACGTCTGCCCGAGGGCGGCGAGTCTATGAACTTGCGGCCAATGACAAAGGTTAAACGTGAGCTGAAAATGTAGCGTTCGTCGGAGATCGTGTCCCTATCCAGAAGTCATCGATAAGCGGAATCGTCCGCTGACGTGGGCTTTCCTTTTTCTTGCCTTCATTTGCTGGCGCTGTCTTCTTCCATAAACTGCCACTCCTAATCCTTGGCATTTACCTGGGCGCCAGTTGCATTGCATTTCTTGCGTACTGGATCGACAAATCGGCCGCTCAGAATGATCGATGGAGAACCCAGAAAATCACATTGCACATTTTCGGACTCATCGGTGGTTGGCCCGGCGCTTTGGCCGATCAGCACCTGCTTCGCCACAAAACCCGGAAGCAGCCCTTCCAGGCCATCTTTTGGGCTACGGTAGTCGTCAACTTCTGCGCTCTTGCTTGGATGCTTTCGCCCACTGGTATCCATGAACTTCGATCAATTCTGTGGGTGTTATGAGAGATAGAATCTGTTCCCAAGGGTGTTCAGCGATAAAGCAGCGCAAGGTCCTTGAGCTTCGGCTATTACACGGCTGGAGGCGTGGAATCCATCAAGTCAGTTCGGCAACCGCAGCTTCCATGAGTTTGGTTGCGGCGGTGCGGGAGTCAGCGAGCTGCACCTCCAGCCGATCACACAAGACCATCAAATCGTCCACCTTCGCCACAATCCGCTTCTGCTCGGCGAAAGGCGGGAGGGGGAACGGCTTCAGCGCGAAATAGCCGGTCGGAACCCTCTTTTGTCCCGCTGTTCCTGTCATGGCCGGAATTCCCTCAGCAATAAACAAGGGTGATTTTAGGAAAATCCAAACATACTCTGGAAACACTGGATCTCCGATAGGTCGCGCGACATGGAGTTCTGTGGTTCCTGCTCCAATTCCGTTCTTTAGTCCATGAAAAACTACTGATTTTCCATTTTGATAACATGGTGTAATTTTGGCAAGAGCGATGTCACCATCAGCAAAGTGTGTAAACGACTTCTTAATCTCACCCCAGGGCCGGACTTCTCCACCAAGCGGTCCCCGGTAGATTTGTGGGATACCGGACATCGGAATGAAAGTTGCTAAAGCATCATCCTCGATGTCATTGCGCGGGTTGATCAGAGAGATTTCAGCGAGGGAAGTCCATACCCAACTTTTAGGAATTGATCTATCGGTGTTAAATTCACCCACCGGTGTGATTAACTTGGAATTTCGTTTCCGATTTTCTTTAAAAAGACGGTTGCGCTCATTTATGGAACGTTCAATAAGTTTTGTCGCAGAACCTTCGTCTGGGTTCTGTTCCACCAACTTTCCCTGCACCGCCAATTGCATAATCAATTCTCGCATCTTCGCCACCGCATTTGGCGCGGATGTAAATTGGTCGAACTTCTCGAAGAACATTTCCAGCTTCATGCGCCCATCTCCTGTTCCCGCACCCAATCGAGCAGCTTCTGCAGCAGCATATCCTTGGAGGGGAGATAGCGCTGGTATTCGCGGGCATGGATGTTGGCGTCGGCCGGCAGGGTGAGTTTGACAATGGCATCTTTCTTCCTTGACGACCTCTCGGGAATCGTCAATTTCGCAGACAGTATCTGCGAAATTCTCCCGAATTGGTCAGACACCGTCTGACCAAACCCATCGGAAAAAGGTTTGGCAGAAGGCTTCTGGGGGATTCCTTCTACAGCGAATTGTGCAGAAACCTTCTGCATAATTCGTGGCAAGCGATCTGCATGGCCAAGATAGAAATACAGTATGTAGTCCAAGTTCCGTTTTGAAAAGCCACAGCAAAACTCCTCCGTCGAGGTCGTGGCCGGCTTTCTTTTCATCGCGTCAAAGCCTCTTGCAACTGTGCCTTCAATTCCGCGCGGGTGGTGGCGATTTGAGCAAGGAGCTTTTCGTATTCGGGCAGCAGGTGATCCACGTCGCCGGGGCCGGTGTCGCTGATGTGCGGGTTCTTGAGATCGAGATTGTAGTTGCCTGCTTTGATCTGGTCGATGGAGACGCGCCATGCTTGTTCGTTTTCCGTGCGATGGTTCCACCAGGCTCTCTCAGGCTCAAACTCCTCGATGCGGATGGGTTTACCCTTGTTGTAGGACTTGGCGCCGTTCGGATATGGGTGCTCGTAATACCAAACCGCCGTTGTGGGCTGTCCCTTGGTGAAGAAGAGCAGGTTGGTGCGGATGCCGGTGTAGGGATTGAAGACGCCGTTTGGCAGGCGGACAATGGTGTGCAGGTTACACTTCTTGAGCAGCTCTTCCTTGATGCGGGTCTTCACGCCTTCGCCAAAGAGGGTCCCGTCCGGCAGCACGAGACCGGCCCGGCCGCCGGGCTTAAGGATCTTCATGATGAGAACCAGAAAAAGATCGGCGGTCTCGCGGGTCCGGAATTCGGCTGGGAAATTGGCCTCGATGCCGTCTTCCTCCATGCCGCCGAAGGGCGGATTCGTGACGATGACATCCACGCGCTCCTTGGGCGTCCAGTCGCGCAGGGGCCGGGCAAGGGTGTTGTCGTGACGGACGTTGGATGGAATGTCGATGCCGTGCAGCAGGAGATTGGTCATGCAGAGCACGTGGGGCAGATGTTTTTTCTCGATGCCCGAAAAACAATCCTGAATAAAGCGCTCATCGGCCTCGGTCTTTGCCTGCTTGCGCAGATGCTCGACGCTGCAGGTGAGAAAGCCGCCGGTGCCGCAGGCGGGATCGAGGATGATCTCGCGTTTATCCAGGCGGGGATTGACCTGTTCGACAATAAACCGGGTGACGGCCCGGGGTGTGTAGAACTCGCCCGCATTGCCGGCGGACTGGAGGTCCTTGAGAAGTTTTTCGTAGATGTCGCCGAACATGTGCCGGTCGTCGGAGGCATTGAAGTCGATGCCGTTAATCTTGTTGATGACCTGCCGCATGAGGGTGCCATTTTTCATGTAGTTGTTGGCATCCTCGAAGGTGGTACGAACGAGGGCGGAAAGCTTGTCCCCGGCAGCGCCGGTAAGGGTTTTCAGCTTGGGCAGCAGGGTGTTGTTGACGAAATCGAGCAGGGCATCGCCGGTGATGCCCTCATCATCCGCGGCCCAGGCACTCCAGCGCAGGTGCGCGGGAAGGGGCGACCGGTACGCGTCGCGCAGGAGTTCAAGTTCCTTCTCGCGATCGTTGAAGATTTTAAGAAAGAACATCCAGCCGAGCTGTTCCAGACGCTGGGCATCGCCGTAGGTGCCGGCGTCTTTTCGCATGATATCCTGGATGGTTTTGACGATATTGGAGACATTGGGCATGGATCAGGCAGCCTCGAGGTAAAGTTCGGTTTCAAGTTCGTGGATGGCGGCAAGGTAGTTCTGCTTGCCGCCGAAGAGATGAATTATTTCGATTGGCGTGCCGAATGTGGTCAACGGATCCACTTTTAAAATATCAAGGGATTCGACACTTCGGATGCCGCTGTCGGCGTATTTTTCCAGCAGGGCCTGGAGAACGGCCCGCGCCTTCTCGCCATATCTGGCAAAGACATGTCGCTTTTGAACGCGCTCGGCCCGCTCACGCCGGGTCAACGGCGGCTGGTCGAAGGCGACATGGCAGACAAGATCGAAAGCGTCATAGTCGCGGCCCACCTGCTCGGCAAGTTCGTCGAGAAAAACCCCTTGGCCGGCCAGTTCTTCGATAATGGCCTGTTTGCGCCCAGCACCGTTCCATGCGTTAAGAAAGGCATTCAGCGAGGTATAAGCCTTGCGGACGGTCTTTCGGGTGTAGTCCTTCAGCGATTCGGTGATGAGCTTGCCGTCGGCATCGAGGTATTGCACGCGTTCGGTGGCAATGGTGACTTCGACGTCGTCAACGTAATACTTGACGGGTTTGCCGGCTTCAGGTGTTTCCTCCGAAAGAAGGTTGAGATCATCGCCATATCCCGACTAATCCTCAAGAACAGCATCGGTCTCGGGAACAATGTCCGGAGGGATAACCGAATCCTCTGCCTCCGGTTCGTAGATCTGAACCGGGTCCCCATCAAAATCCGGATCGGCAAAGAGGGCCGTGGCCCGTTTGAAGTCCATGATGGTAAAGAAAAGCTTATTGTAGTCCTCGTTGATGCGGGTGCCGCGTCCGATGATCTGCTTGAACTCGGTCATGGAGTTGATGCGTTTGTCGAGCACGATCAGATGGCAGGTCTGGGCATCGACACCCGTTGACATCAGTTGCGAGGTTGTGGTGATGACCGGAAACGTGGACTCCGGGTCGATGAAGTTGTCGAGCTGAGCCTTGCCCTCGTCGTTGTCTCCGGTGATGCGCATGACGTATTTGCTGTTGGCGGCGGCAAGGTCGAAATTGGCGTTCACCAGGGCCTGGCGCATGCGTTCAGCGTGATCGATGTTCTCGCAGAAGACGATGGTCTTTGCAAACCGGTCAATGGCTTTCAGAAACTCGGTGATCCTGGCTGCGACAAGTTCGGTCCGCTTTTCGAGGATGAGGCTTCGGTCGTAGTCCAGATCGTTGTATTCGCGGTCCTCGATTTCCCGGCCGTACTTGTCGGTCTTGCCCTTTTCGGGCCGCCAGCCTTCCAGATCCTTGTCGATGCCGATGCGAACGACCTTGTACGGTGCCAGAAAGCCGTCGGAGATGCCCTGCCTGAGCGAGTAGGTGTAGATCGGATCGCCGAAGTACTCGATGTTGGAAACGGATTTGGTTTCCTTGGGCGTAGCGGTCATGCCGATCTGGGTGGCTGACGAGAAGTATTCGAGAATCTTGCGCCAGGCGGCATCGTCCGCCGCGCTGCCGCGATGACATTCATCTATGACGACCAGGTCGAAAAAATCCGGGGAGAACTGCTTGTAGATATTCTGCTCTTCCTCGGTGCCGGTGACGGCCTGGTAGAGCGAAAGGTAGATCTCAAAGGCCTTGTCGGCGGTGCGATGGGTGATCTTTGTCATTGCCTGGCCAAAGGGCTTGAAGTCGTTGGTTTTGGTCTGGTCGGCAAGGATGTTCCGGTCAACGAGAAAAAGGATTCGCTTTCTGGCGCCCGACTTCCAGAGCCGCCAGATGATCTGAAACGCCGTGTAGGTCTTGCCCGTGCCGGTTGCCATGACCAGAAGAATGCGCCTCTCGCCGCGGGCAATGGCATCCACCGTGCGGTTGATGGCGATCAACTGGTAATAGCGCGGCGATTTGCCGGAACCGTCGAAGTAGTATTCCTGGGTGGCTACGGCCGCCTGCGTTGCGGTATATCCCTTGGCGGTGCTGAAGCGCGTCCAGAGTTCATCGGGCGACGGGAACCTGTCAAGCGGGATCTGCCTTTCGACAACGCCGGTGCCGGGGGTGCGATCATGTTCGAGAAAGGCATCGCCGTTAGAGCTGTAAGCAAAGGGCACATCCAGGATCTCGGCGTATTCAAGTGCCTGCTGCATGCCGGCGCCCACGCCATGGTTGTTGTCCTTTGCTTCGATGACGGCAATCGGGATGTTTGGTTTGTAGAACAGGATGTAGTCGGCCTTTTTCGCTTCGCCGCGATGAACGGTCTTTCCCCGAACGATAACGCGCCCCCGGGTGAAGTAATGCTCTTCAAGAATCTGAGTCATCACATCCCATTTTTTCCCGCACTCGCCGACAATTGCGGGCGTGATGAACTTGGTTCGGATATCCGCTTCCGTGAGGTTTTTCTTGTTCATTGTCTCATTTCCGCTTCAAAAGGTGACCTCATCCAATTTTCCACCGGAAAATCGGTCCACCGGTCAGATTGTACCGGCAGCTTCAAATCCATCAAGCCAATTTGCCGATGATCGTCCGGGCCGCATTCATAAAGCATTTTAAAGCAGGCGAAATCCACTTGTCTTTGTGCCAGATCATCAAAATTGCGGTTTCCAGCGGACCTTCCGAATAGGGCAGGGGAAGCAGTCTTTTTTGTTCGATTTCGGCCTGAAGGGCGGACTCGGGAAGCAGGGTGATGCCCAGGCCGCGCAGCACGCACTGTTTGATGGCTTCGACGCTGTTATATTCGATGACTGTTGCACGGATTTTACTTGCGGTTAATATCTGCTCAAACACCATTTTATAACTGCAATCATGCTTGGGAAGCAGCAGGGTTTGGCCTTTCAAATCCTCGGGCCGGACCACGGACCGCGTTGCGAGTTCATGTTTCGGATGCGCCGCGATAATCAGTTTTTCTATCCCCAGAACCTCCGACTTCAGCTCCTGGGATGAGATCATGTCGGTAAGGAGAAACGCAACATCCGTGATGCCGCTTTTAAGCTCCTGCTGCAATGCGTGAAAGGCGCAGGAGCTGATATCCAGGCTGATCTGCGGGAATCGTTTGTTGAATGCTTCGATCACGCCCGGCAGATAATAGGTGCCGACCGTTTGCGGCGCCCGCACCGACAGCAGACCGCAGGGCTCTTCTTTTCCCGTCACCTGCACGAAAATCTCATCCTCCAGGGCCAGCATTTTTTCCGCATATCGCAGCAGAACCTGCCCGGCCTCGGTCAGAAAAACCCGTTTGCCCAGGCGATCGAAAAGCGGCACGCCAAAATCCTCTTCCAGGGCTTTGATTTGAGCCGATACCGTTGACTGCACACAGTGCAGGGCTTCCGCGGCGCGGTTGAAGCTCAGCAGCGTTGCAACCGATTTGAACGTTTTAATCTCGCGAAGTTCCATTGATCAGAATTTCCGATCGTTACCATCAAAAAATGTTGTTGGACATAAAAAATTCAATCGATTATAGGTTATCCGAAGCCGGGCAACATGTCAAACTGTCTTGAAGCCGGGATCAAGTTTTATGGTGATTTCCGATTTCCATATTTTCCATGCCAGCGGCAATGCAACCTGAAGAATTCAAACAAATGCGGAGACAAATCGATGAATCACGGCAAACCGACTGACGCCCGAAAAAGTCCCGAACATAAGACGATATCCTGCCGCCTGAACGACCTGGCCATTACGGTGGAAAAACAAGGCAGCCTGCATTTTACAAAAGCAAGCTTTCCGATGCGATTCGGATATTATTCCGAGATCCGGACATCCGAATATGAATTCCATTTTAATTTAAACGGGGACATTAAATTCATTCGCGGCCTCAACATAAACTGGCCTCACCCTTCGGAATCGCTGAAACGGACCGATGGCAACGACTGGGGATATTATACGGTGGGCGCGGTCATCAATCGCAAAGGCATCATCGACTGGTTCGGCGAATATTATCTCCCGTGTCTGACATATCCCAGCAACGCGCTTTGGGATTACAATCCTTATACGGATGCCCACATATCGCATGTCTTTTCGGCATGGTCTCAATTGTATGCAAAGCTTTATGATATCCAATGCAATGGCGTTCCCTCAGGAATCAAGGACTTTTTAAGCCTGGTTGTCCATAAGGATGAAAACACCCTGTTTGCGCAATCGGAAGAATTGCATGCGATCATCGGTGGACGGGTATCGGTTCTTCCACCGGATACCCGCCATGTCGACTATGAGGTCATTCCGCTCAATATCGCCGATGGGTGTCTGTATCATTGCAAGTTTTGTTGCGTCAAATCCCGGCAGAGCTACCAACCCCGTTCCCGGGACAACATTCTTTTGCAGATTGAACGGCTCAAAACGTTCTATGGACGCAATCTGGCAAATTATAATGCCCTGTTTTTGGGAAACCATGACGCGCTCGGGGCCGGAGATGAACTGATTTGCATGGCTGCTTCCGAAGCCTACAGGGTCTTTGCGTTCGAGGACTCGAACATGAAAAAGCCCATGCTTTTCTTATTTGGAAGTGTGGGGTCGCTGCTAAAATCCGGAAATGGCCTGTTTGAAAAACTAAACAGCTTACCCTTTTATACCATGATCAACATCGGCCTTGAATCCGTTGATGAAAAAACCCTGGCAAGTATTAATAAGCCTCTGAAAATATCCATGATTCAAGAAGCTTTCAAGAAAATGCTCGAAATCAATCGAAACTATGCCAACATCGAAGTCACGGCCAATTTCCTTCTGGGAGAGCAGCTTTTGCCTGACCACACCCTTTCCCTGATCGAACTGCTCAGGGACGTTCCCGATTCTTCAGATAAAAAAGGCGCCATTTATCTTTCCCCTTTAATGGACAATCAAAAAAGAGGCGAACTGCCGGAATCATTCTTTGAAATCAAAAAAATGAGTCGGCTCCCTGCCTATATCTATTTAATTCAGAGGTTATAGCGCCGATATCGATCGTTTTCCCGATTGTCATCATCAAAAACCGGAGTGATTATGGACACAAAACAAGAACAAACCGCAAACACCTCTTCCCGTGATGAAACCATTGCGCCGTCAACCATCATGCATAATGCTCATGCGGTATATCCGTCTTTTGCCATGCTGGCGGCAATGCAACTGGATGTTTTCACGCCGCTTAAAGACGGCCCCATGCAAGCAGGTACGCTTGCAACTGCTTTGGATGTCCAGGAAGATAAACTTACCCCTCTTCTTTATTCCCTTGCAGCATCCGGTCTGCTGAAAATGGAACGCGATTTATTTTCGAACACAGCCGAAACCGACAAATTCCTGGTTCGTGGGCGCCCGGATTATATTGGCGGACTCAGCGGTTTTTATAGCAAGGTCTGGCATGCTGCCATGAATACCGCCGAGAGTATTCGAACCGGAAAGCCGAAGCAGAAAATCGATTGGCATGCCTTACCGGAAAATGAATTGTTGTTTTTTTTCCAAAGCCAGTTCCACAGCAGTATCAGAGCCGGGAAGGAACTTGCGGACAGGCTGGATTTTTCAGAATTTGAACGGCTTCTTGATGCCGGAGGTGGTACCGGTGGCGTATCCATCGGCATTTGCAAGAAATTTCCCCGCATCAGGGCAACGGTTGCGGACCTGCCGAAGGTGACGGATATCACCGGACAGTTTATTGCAGAAGCCGGAATGTCCGATAGAATCCGTGTATCGCCAACCGATCTTTGTTTGAATTCACCCGACGGCCAATATGATCTTCGGTATGATCTGGCGATTCTTCGCGCTTTGATTCAAACACTTTCCAAAGAACAAGCACAAAAGGTTATAAAACACATCGGTCAATCCATGGTGCCGGGAGGCCAAATTTATATCTTTGGAAGTATTTTGGAGAATTCCCGTTTATCGCCGCTGTCGTCTTTGGGGGCGGGTCTTGTTTTTCTGAATGTATACGATGATGGAAAGGCTTATACGGAAAATGAACATCGGGAAATGCTCTTGAATGCGGGGTTTGCAGATATCACCGTGGAACATGAAGCGCTCGTTGACGGCATGGGAATCGTTAGTGCAAGAAAACAATGAGCCGGTCATTCTCCGGAAAAAGCCTCAACGACGATACCGTTTGAAGACGATCATGAATGTTTTGTGATTTAACCGATAATCTTAAATTTTCAGATGGAGTGATCGGACATATGATTATGCAGAATCGTAATAAGCTGGGGATATTCATCGCATTCATTTATATATTCATCGTGGTTCCATTGGCATGGGCACAAAATGAAGCAGCGCCCGTAAAACCACCGGAGCTGGATGAGATGAAGCTGAAAGAAAAAATAGTCTCCCGAGTCCAAAAAGCGAATGTAGGGAAAAACGCAGCCTATAAAAATTTTGATTCCAAAATGGTGATCGTTGAAAAGAAAATCACCTTCCAGTCATCGGGCCTGATGTTATATGGCGTCAAACTTAAAATATTACCGGTGCTTCCGGGTCAGAAAAATGAATATTTGTATTTGGTTGTTGACCCTTCGCTGACCGTTCAATATTCGGATATTCTGGATATGGAAACCGGTGCCAACATATTGAATCAAATTACGACGGAACTGAGAAGAATCGACCTTCCGGAAAAAGGTATCGGCAGTGAGACCTATAAAGGCGGCGGCAGCCATCAGATTGTCCTGATATCCGATCCGTTCTGTCCGTACTGCAGACAGGTATGGGGGTATCTGCTTCAACACAAGGATAAAATTAACTTGTTAAAATTAGCTCATTATCCCGTTAATACGATATCTGAAACCGCCTGCGCGGTTCTGGAATTTGCTCGGCAAAAGCAACTGAATTACTTTGATATCGTTAATTTTTCATATACGAAAATGAATTTCAGTAAATCCCCGGTTGAAATTCTGAGTCAATACACCGCTGAATTTCCGGCGCTGAAAGAATGCTGGGGCCAGGATCTTGAAGCCGCCGTACAAAAACTTCGAGCGGAATTCCTTCCGATAATCCAGAGGGAACAATCGGAAATAAAAGATATGGGACTGTCGGGGACGCCGATAACGTTTGTCGATGGTGTTATGATTAACGGGGCTAATTTTCCGACATTTGATGAGTTGATGCCATGAAAACAGCAAAAGTGAACAGCCTTGCCGTTGCTTTGAATTTTACGGGATTGTTTTTCTGCCTGCTGTCCGCCTTCAGGATGACGGATATGTTGTGTGTTACCCAGGGATGCAGTGTTTATGAGGATTTGTCGCTATTCGGCGTTTCTTTGTACGGGTTCGGATCCGCGGCTTTTTTTATGCTGCTGTGTTTTGCCATTGCCCGGCAAGGCCGATATCTGCTGATGGCGTCCGCCTGTTTTTTGATGCTGGACAGTGTGTTTCTGACAACGCAAATTCTGTTGTGGCCCTGTATGAAGTGTCTGGTCGTGGCGGCGCTATTTGGCGCGGTCATGGCTGCTGCGATGATCCGTGAGAGAAAAATATGGATGAAATGGGTGGTCTCGGTATGGTTTCTGCTGTTTTTTGCCGATGTGGCCGCCATTGCCAAGGAATCTGTTTCTCCATGGCCGATTTTTGGAAGTGACGCTGCTCCGGTTCATCTGTTTTTTTCACCGACCTGTCCTTCCTGCCAGGAAATAATTGACGCCCTGATGGCCAAAACCGACGCGCCAATACAGATCGCCCTGTATCCCATTTCAAAAAATTCGGAAGATACCGGAAAAATAATGTTTCTTGAAAAGCAACTGAAAAACGGGACAGCCCTGAAAGAAGCAATGGCTTCGTATCAAGAGGCTAAAGAAGTGAATACCAATGACCCGGCGTATCTGCGAACGATTCTGAATACGTTTAAAAACATGTTGGCCTTAAGCCGTATGGGCGTAACCCATGTACCGTTTCTGGTGGCCAGAACGTCATTCTGGTCAAACGCGGGAAACTCCGTTTCTCCCGAAGATGATTGCCCGGTATTTTCAAAAAACGCTTCCGGATCGTGTGAAGACACCAAACCCGGGGGGTTGAAAGAGCTGTTTAAATCAAAATGACGGAAAAAAATGATTTCCGCCCGCATGGCATGCCCGCCATTTCAGTGACATACTCACCTTTCGTGCATGAAAATGGATCTGTTGAGTATCACGCACATGGTGTGCTATAGAATAGAGAAACGGGAAACCGCACGCCGGAATTTGCACGGGTTGCGCCGGGTTACAGGCGTACCCTACCGCGTTTCTATTCATAAAGGTATTTTTTCATGGGAGTTCATAGCGTTTGTATTTACTGTGGTTCATCCTTGGGCAATAGTTCCGAATATGCCGAACAAGCAAGCATTCTTGCCAGGACGCTTGCCCGAAATGCCATTACCATTGTTTATGGAGGGGCTAAGGTGGGGTTGATGGGTGTCATTGCCGATACCGCTCTTGCCGAAGGCGGAAAAGTTATTGGCGTCATTCCTCAATCTCTCGTGGAAAAAGAAGTGGCCCATCAAGGACTCAGCAAAATACATGTGGTTGAGTCCATGCATGAACGAAAGGCGCTGATGTCCGAGCTTTCCGAGGGCTTTATCGCATTGCCGGGAGGCGTTGGAACTTTTGAAGAGCTTTTCGAAGTCTGGACCTGGGCACAGCTTGGGTTTCACTCGAAACCATGTGGTTTGTTGAATATTTCGTCATATTTCGACCAGCTATCAGCATTTATTCGTCACGCCACATCGGAAGGTTTCATAAAACCACAACACCAGGAAATGCTTATAGTCGCTGCGACAGTTGATGAATTGCTGGCAAAATTTAATACTTACAAGCCTCCGACAGTAAAAAAATGGATTTCTCAAGCTGAAATATAGGCAATAGCAATATATTATCATAGAACGCAGGGGCAAGAATGGAAGCTATTTGTATTCGCAATGCGGAGCCATCGGATTACCGGCCCATTATCTCCGTCATTAACGCGTGGTGGGGCGGTCGAAATATGGCTGATATGTTGCCGCAGCTCTTTTTTGTTCACTTTCGCCAAACGAGTTTTGTTGCAGAGCACGGCGGCGTTATTGCAGGTTTTTTGATCGGCTTTGTTTCCCAGACCTTCCCGGACGAAGCATACATCCATTTTGTTGGCGTGCATCCTGAACATCGGAAGAAAGGTTTGGGGCAGGCACTTTACGGCCGGTTTTTCGAAAAGGCAAAAGCAATTGGCTGTACAAGGGTCCATTGTGTTACCTCCCCGGTTAATAGAGGCTCGGTCGCGTTCCACCTTCGGATGGGCTTCTCTATTGAGCCAACTGAAAAGACTATCGATGGCATCTTTGTGGCGGAAGATTATGATGGGAGAGGTGAACATCGCGTGTTGTTCTCAAAAACATTGAACTCATAACAAGGGTGTCAACGCGGATTGGCGCCACGTTTGGCTTCGTGGCAACCGTTATACCCGGCGTTATGAAATGAAAACATGAGGAGCATTTATGAACAACTGCCTTATTTTGATTGATCTGCAAAATGACTATTTCCCCGGCGGCATGATGGAGCTTGTCGGCATTCAAGAAGCCACCGCAAATGCTCGGATTCTCTTGAATGAATTTAGAAAGACCAAATCACCCATCATCCATATTCAGCACATTTCCACTCGTCCGGGCACTACTTTTTTCTTGCCGGAGACCGATGGCGTAAAAATTAATCAAATGGTGGCTCCTCAGGGGAACGAAATCGTTGTCTTAAAAAACTATCCCAACAGCTTCCGCGACACCTCTTTGTCGGAAAATCTGAAGGCCATAAAAAGCAACAACCTCGTTATCTGCGGAGCAATGAGCCACATGTGCATAGATGCAACCACGCGTGCTGCTTTTGACCTGGGTTTCAATTGCATTGTCGCCGAGGATGCTTGCGCCACAAGGGACTTGAATTTTAAGGGTAAGATCATAAAGGCGTCAGAGGTTCATGCATCCTTCATGGCTGCATTATCGGCTCCTTACGCCAGGGTTATTTCAACAAAAGAAATCATCGAAAGCAGGGCATAATCGTCTTTTATATGAAAGGAGATATGATGACAGACAAAGACCTTACAACGCATTGCGGTATTTATTGCGGAGATTGCCCCCGCTATAAAGCAAGATTTTCGGATATGTGTGCTGATCTCCTGCAAGAATTTGAAACAAGTCATTTTTCCGAACTTGCAAAGATAATCGCGACAAAAAATGACAAATTCGAAAAATATGATGACATGCTTTCTTTATTGAAGACGATAAATGCCTTAAAATGCGAAGCACCCTGCAGATTGGGAGGCGGCAGGGGGCCATCGTGTGAAGTTATTGTATGTAACAAAAATAGAGGCATTGAAGGATGCTGGGATTGCAATGATTTTGAGAAATGCGGCAAGCTTGATTTTTTGAAGCCATTTTGCGCAGATGCTCCAATAAAGAATCTACGTGCAGTAAAAAAATATGGCATGGAAAACTGGGCCGAGCACAGGGAAAAACAATATCCTTGGATGTGACCAGTCAATAGCTATGGTCATGTTCTTCACCGTCGCAGCATCTATAATGCCACTGTATCCGTTTATGCTTGTGACCGTACGGACGCCATTCACTATCGTGCTTCCACTTGTATACCTTATAGTATCACTCAACATTTCAGTGGACGGGTTATTCTTCCTGATTTTAAAAGTTTACGGTTGTGGAATTCCCGTGGGAAGGAAAGGACATTGGTAAACGGTTTTATTGAGTTTTCATTGGAAAGAGCCGGTATGCGTTCTCTGGTTAATGGGAGAAGCTATGGGGCCTATTTTAAGCTCGATCATGATGTGCGTAGCCTTTTCCCCTATATCAATTCCGTTATACCGGATGCCCGGTATTTTAACCAACCCGAATCTATTCAGTTCCTTTTCGATGACATCCAAACCACCCTCTATCCCTTGGAAGTTGTGGCCGCGCCTTTTTTGGACAAGAACCAGGCGTTAGCCTTTTTTTCGCGAATGGTCGATTTTTTAAACGTTCTGCATAACAAACGAAAAGATCTCCGGCCGGATCATCGAATCTACCGCCCGCTTTCGGTCATCGATGTTTTACTGCTGTTACCGAAAAGCAATTGCGGGGAGTGTGGGTATCCAAGCTGTTTGGCCTTTGCCGCTGCTTTGCGCCAGAGAAAGAGCGTGCCCGATCTTTGCCCGGGATTTTCCGCCCCGATCTACGAAAATGCCGTGTATCCGATTTTTAATCGGGACGGCGGTCTGGCCTCCACCATCACCATTGAAATTGATCCGGCCAAACGACGCCAGGCCATTGGCGGGACCTGTGGACCGATTGCCCCTTCCTTGTCAAGCACCTCAACGGTCGGGACGGGTAAAGGCACCCTGCGGGAACCGGAACCGGCGATTGGACAGTCTCCTTTGACGGGACGGGAAATCCAGGTCCTTCGTTTGGTTGCCGAAGGGGCCACGAATACCGCCATATCCACACTTCTATCCATAAGTCCTCATACCGTGAAAAGCCATTTAATCCATATCTTCAATAAGCTTGGGGTAAATGATCGCACCCAGGCTGCCGTCTGGGCTGCTCGCAGCCGACTCATCTGATTGTACTAATTTTATTAAAAATAATTGATCTATCCCCCGAATGGGCGATGACAATGTGTTGGTTATCTGCTTAGGTATCATACAGAAGTTCCGTTTTTATTGAGCCGGTGGATTAGCCGGTAAAAACCAAAAAAATGTGATAATAAGGAGGTAACTATGGCCAGAGTGAAGGATTATACATCAGGCAAAGTCGTTGAGTATATCAAGGCAGCCTTTTCGGTCATGGATCGGGCCACAACATCGCTGCAAGAGACTGAAATGGGAAAGGTCCTGGAGGCTGAAGTGGAGAAAATGATCCCCACCAAAATCACACTGGAACAGGCTAATGAATTGATTGCCGGAGCGGCTCAGTGCGCAGTTGGAGAACGGGTCTGTCGGGTTCTGCATACGGATACCCCGTTGACTGAATCGGTTTTTTTGGATGAATTGGCCATAGGGATGGCAGAAGCAGGGAAAGCCCGCCTGGTAACCCGGGAAGAGGCTATCGAGAACTTGAAAAAATTTAACGCGCATGCAATTATTCTGTCCAGGGTATCCGATAAGCCGATGGAAATCTGCCCTTCATGGCCTAAACGCTGTTTGTATTGGAATATGGAAAAACATGGTTTGAAATGTATTCACCGATAAAATAAGGAGTGGGTTGTAATTTGATAGAAACCAAGCTGCTACGGAAAATGTAACAACCTCGTTATCTGCGGAGCAATGAGCCACATGTGCATAGACGCAACCACGCGTGCCGCTTTCGACCTGGGTTTCAATTGCATTGTCGCCGAAGATGCCTGTGCCACAAGGGATTTGAATTTTAAGGGTAAGATCATAAAGGCATCAGAGGTTCATGCGTCTTTCATGGCAGCATTATCGGCTCCTTACGCCAGGGTTATTTCTACAAAAGAAATCATCGAAAGCAGGGCATAACCAGAAAATGAACCCGTCGAGCAACCTCGGGGAAGTCAACAGGCTTAATCCGAAAATTCAAGTTCGTAGTTATTTGAGGGTTATTCGCATTTAAATGAAAGGAGATATGATGACAGACAAAGATCTTACAACGCATTGCGGTATTTATTGCGGAGACTGCCCCCGCTATAAAGCAAGATTTTCGGATATGTGTGCCGATCTCCTGCAAGAATTTGAAAGAAGTCATTTTTCCGAACTTGCAAAGATAATCGCGACAAAAAATGACAAATTCGAAAAATATGATGACATGCTTTCTTTATTGAAGACGATAAATGCCTTAAAATGTGAAGCGCCCTGCAGATTGGGAGGTGGCAGGGGGGCATCGTGTGAGGTCGTTGTATGTAACAAAAATAGAGGCATTGAAGGATGCTGGGATTGCGATGATTTCGAGAACTGCGGCAAGCTTGATTTTTTAAAGCCATTTTGCGCGGATGCTCCAATAAAGAATCTACGTGCAGTAAAAAAATACGGCGTAAAAAACTGGGCCGAGCACAGAGAAAAACAATACCCCTGGATGTGACCCGCCAATTTCTATTGCATGCACCCGGCTGAAAACTCGTCTCGTCTCAGCCGGCTCAGCCACCAATCGATGCGCCCGGTAGTTCAAGCAGCATTTTTATGGTAAAGAGAGCAGAAGACATGCAATCATGCCAACTCCAAAACGCCATGACCATTTCCTGACAGCGGCAAGACAACCACGCCGGTCAAAAATAATCCTAATTACCAACCATTTGGGTGATGTTTTTTTCGACTGATTCTGTTTTTATGTGAAAGACGAATGTATCCTATGAGCGGGAGCCTTCAACTAAGAGCGGAGTGCAACCGAGTGAAAAAGAGCTTTCAACATGAGCCTGCGTGTTGTTCTTGGCGCCTGAGACCAGCAAGTGCTTGCTGTGAGATTCCATGCACAGCTCATCAACAATGCGACCAAGCGTTGCGATGCCTTTCCGGATGAGCTCTGTAACCGGGTAGCCGCAATTGATACGGATGAAATTCGTAAAGTCCCTGGAAGCCGAACAGACGATTCCGGGAACAATGGAAATGGTTTGCTCCAAGGCTCGCTTGTACACTTCCAGACTGTTCACGCCATGAGGCAACTGGATCCAAAGAAGCATTCCACCCTGAGGTAGTATCAGCCGTGTTCCTTTGGGGAAATGTTTCTCCACGGCAAGTGCCGTATCCCGAACCTGCTTTCTGATGGTAGTTCTGAGAGATCTCAGATAGCGGTCAAACATTCCGCTGCTCATGAATCGCGACAGGACGTACTGGTCAAGGGCCGAAGTGGATATGGAAACGGACGTTTTCAATTTCCAGACCTTTTCCTTGAATCGGTTCCCGGGAATGATCCAACCGATACGAAGTCCCGGTGTGAGAATCTTGGAATAGGAGGAACATGTCAGCACCAGCTCCTTCCTGTCATAGACTTTCAGGGAATTCGGGCGACCTTTGCCGTTATGGAGGTCGGAAAAAACATCATCTTCGATGACGGGAATCTCGTGCCTGTTCAGGAGGGTTACCAGCCTTTCCTTCCGTTCGTCCGGCATCAGGGTGCCGAGGGGGTTGTGAAAGTTGGGCGTGAAAAGGCAGGCTTTTACCTTACGGGTATGAAGGATCTTCTCAAGCTCTTTGACAACTAAACCATTTTTAGGGTCAACCGGCACTTCCGCAATTTCGAAGCCCAGTTGTTCCATCAGATTGTGAAGACGGCAAAAAGTCGGATTCTCTATGGCAACGATATCTCCTTTCTGAACCACCGTCTTGAGGGCCAGAGTCAGGGCCTCCATGCACCCGTTGGTTATGAGGATATCGTCTGCCGAGATCCCTTCGGAAATGCCCAGGGTCCTGAGGGCAATCTGACGTCGAAGGCCGGGAGCTCCTTCCGCCGTGGCATAGCGGTTGATGGATCGCATCTCCTGCACCGAGATCTCTTTCAAGATCCTGGCAAGCTGCCTGTGGGGCAGGATATCCGGAGAAATGACCGCTGCTCCCAGAGGCAGCAGCTTTGGACTGGAAATGCTTTCAAGAACCGACCTGGCAACGGAGACTGAGTCGATTTTGTCCGGATCCGGAGGGGAGATGTGGCACGGCACTGAGTGCAGTTTGTTGGGCTCGAAAGGTCTTACATAATAGCCGGACTTGGGCCTGGCTTCAATCAATCCCTCCTTCTCCAGTTCGACGTAAGCGCGATAGATCGTGGAGATACTGATGTTCAACTGTTCGTGCAATTCCTGAATTGCGGGGGGTCTTTCCCCGGCCAGATAGGTCTTCCGGTCGATCTTTTCTCTGATTTTCCCTGCGAGCTTCAAATACTTGAATCGATCATTCCCGTTATCCACCGACTGAACCTCCTGAAAAAGTTGAAGCGCCGCACATTGAGGCGCCCACTTGCGAACATGTTGAATTATGCAGCTTTCCTCCAATTTTCGCAATCTATAATGCAAATATTTCTGAACAACTACATCTGTTTTTCTCCCTTCCGATCAGCTACCATAATCACCATGCTCTTTCGATTGTAGGGGGGTCTTCTGTCGGATGTACTTACCGAAAAATGGCTGACCTGAGAGGGGTTGACATTCAGTCCCCTGTGTTAACAAACTGATCCGTATCTACAAAGGAGAACGACATGGCAGAAGCGATGGAGAAAAAGAACCGAAATGAACTGGACATTGCGCAGGTAACCACCTGCAGGTCGACGCAGCAGATGCTTCGCAAGGCAGCAGAAGACGGCGTGGAGACCGCTTTTCATCGGGCGGCGGACATGAAGGCTTGTCCCATCGGCGCAGACGCGGCCTGCTGCAAGCATTGCGGTATGGGACCGTGCCGATTGTCGTCCAAGGAGCCCTATTCCAAAACAGGGGTTTGCGGAGCAACCATCGATACCATCGCTTCCAGGAACTTTGCTCGAATGGTGGCCAGTGGCTCCGCATCGCATATCGACCACGGCATGAGCATGTTGGAGGTGTTCCGGGGCGTACTGACTGGTGAGATCAAGGATTATCAGATCAAAGATGAGCAGAAGCTTTTGGACGTGGCGGCCTCCGTCGGCATTGAAACAGGCGGTCGCGAGATCCATGAGATTGCGGAGGATCTCTACGACGAGCTCGAGAAAACATACACCCAGGTCCAGGGTGAGATTCCTTTCGTCAAACGGGTTCCTGCCAGGACATTGGAGAAATGGCGCGAGTTGAAGATTGTTCCCCGCGGAGCCATGCGTGAAGTCATGGAGATCATGCATCGCACTCACATGGGAGTGGACCAGGACTACGAAAATATGGTGAAACAGTGTTGCCGTACAGCCCTTGCAGACGGTTGGGGCGGCTCCATGGTGGCCACGGAGATCTCGGATATTCTTTTCGGCACCCCCAGCCCCCTTGTGGCTGAAGTGGATATGGGGTGTCTGAAGGAAAGACATATTAATATTGTCATCCATGGCCACGAGCCCAACATGTTTGAATCCATCATTGCATCGGCCAATGATCCCGGTCTGCTCAATAAGGTCAGGGCGGCAGGAGCCGAGGGAATCAATCTTCTGGGAATGTGCTGTTCGGGGACGGAGGTAATGAGTCGTCACGGAGTGCCTCACGCGGGTAACTTCATGAGCACCGAAGCCATTTTGATCACAGGAGCGGTCGATGCGATGGCGGTTGATGTTCAGTGCGCCATGCAATCCCTGTCGTCCCTGAGTAAGTGTTACGGCACGTATTTTTTTACGACCAATCCGAGGGCACGCATCGAAGGTGCGGAACACATCGAGATCGACGAGTATGAACCGCGCATATGTACGGACAGGATAGTTTGCCGGGCCATCGAGCGGTTCAAGAACCGCAGGGTGAAGGTGGTGATTCCGCAGAACAAGTCCATGGGTGTCCAGGGTTTTAGTCAGGAATATATCGGCTATATGCTTGGCGGTACATTCAGGGCTTCCTACGTACCGCTCAACGACAACATCATCAACGGCAGAATTCGCGGGGTGGCCGCTGCGGTGGGCTGCAACAATCCCAGGGTTCGTCAGGACCATGTACATGTGGAGGTGGTCAAAGAGCTGATCAAAAACGATGTGCTGGTGCTGCAGACGGGTTGCTCGCAAATAGCCCTGGCAAAGGCCGGATTGATGAAACCCGATGCCGCCGTGCTGGCCGGAGACGGCTTGAAGGAAGTGTGCGAGGCGGTTGGCATGCCGCCGGTACTGGGTCTTGGCTCCTGCGTGGACAACAGCCGCATTCTCATGGCTTGTGCCGAGATGGTGAAAACGGGTGGTCTCGGTCAGAGCATAGCCGATCTGCCCGTGGCAGCCTGCGCACCCGAGTGGATGAGTGAAAAAGCGATCGCCATTGGCCAGTACGTGGTGGCGTCCGGGATATACACCGTATTCGGCGCGACGTTTCCATCTATCAAAGGGACCAGGTTTCACACGTTTCTCTTTGAGGAACTGGAAAAGCAGGGCCTCGGCAAATGGGGATTTACCACGGATCCCTATGAAATGGCCCACTTGATGATTCAGCATATAAACAAGAAAAGAGTCGCTCTGGGAATCATGGGCGAACGTGAGCGAAAGCTTTTCGATATGTCGGATCGACGAGCCGTGGAGAGTGGGGAGGCCGCCGGATAATGGCCAGATCACCGGGCTGACCTGAAGACCACATGGCAATTCGATCCTGCGTCCATACAACAACAATGTTCCACATGGAGGAGTGAGATGCTCAAAGTCAAACCTCATCCGGATTATCCTCCGGAAGACGGCAGATATCTCAGAGGGAATGATTTTTCACCGGTTGCCGTGGCGATCATTTTGAACTGTGACGAGGATAAAATCCAGCCGGAGTTGGTGAATCTTGTGAAAGCGGGTATAGAAGGCGGGGCAGCGCTTTCCGGGAGTGTACAGACCCCCAATATCGGTTTTGAGAAAATGGTCTGTAATATCACGGCCAATCCGAACATACGCTATGTCATCCTCGGCGGTCCGGAATCCCAGGGGCATCTGACAGGAGACGCCCTGAAAGCTTTGCTCGATGATGGTGTCGACGAGAGGAAACGGATCGTCGGTACTGAAGCTTCCAATGCGGTTCTGTACAATTTGTCCATCGAGATGATCGAGCGGTTTCGAAAGCAGGTTTCTTTGATTGATCTTCAGTTTGAAGGCGACCCGGAGCAAATCAGAAAAGCTGTCTGGTCCTGTTACCAGGAAAATCCTGTTGAGTTTCGTGGTTACAAGTTGTACGACCCCGGAGCGTATCCCGAGCCCCCTCTCTGCGGCAAACTGACATGGCGTGTCACCCAGCCCTGGGCAGGAACGGAAACTGTCGATGAAAGAGAAAAAGAAGCACGGGACAGAGCTATCGCTCTCATGGAGAGATTGAAAACGAATGCAATGGGAAAGCGTCCTGTATGAACGTGCGTAGGCAAGAATAAGGTTCCGGGCGATGTGCGGATGGAGATGTGAAAATTAATAGGAAGATCACATCGAAGACGGTAGCAGAAACCCCGGCCCGTAAAATAACCCAAATCAGATTTCGAAGAGGAGATGACAATGGCTGAGAACTGTTGTGTGTCCGGAGGAAATGTAATGATTCTTTCCTGTTCAGGAGGCTGCAATGTGGGGCAGTTGACAAATCGGGCGGCAGTGGAGTTGACTCAGGATGGAGTCGGCAAAATGTTCTGTCTTGCCGGAATTGGAGGGCAGCTAAACGGGTTTATACAGTCAGCTCGCGATGTTGCACAGATGGTCGTAATCGACGGTTGCTCCGTAGGATGTGCCAAAACGACTCTGGATAAAGCGCAGGTGCCGATGAAAACATACCTGGTTGTGACGGATCTGGGTATAGAGAAAAACAAGGATCTGACCCTCAAAACAGAGGAAATTCGGATGGTCAAGGATGCCGTAAAAGAGGCTCTCACTCAATGAGAGCTGCATGCCATGAAGGGAAAGGTATGCCTGGAAACCACAGCCTTTCCTCCATCTGGCTTCGATGTCGTTGTGTCCATATTTCAATTAGACGAGGTAGCAGGCAATGAGTAAAAGTGAACTGGAGTTCATCCAAATATATGACATTTTCCAGCCAAGAGTATCTCATTATTTGACGCGCATGGTGGGAAAGCAAGAGGCTGAAGATCTGACTCAAGACGTCTTCATGAAGATAAACCAAAATTTGAAGAATTTTAGAGGCGAGTCCGAGTTGTCAACGTGGATCTATCGCATTGCGACCAACACCGCCCTGGACAGACTACGGGGTCGATCCCTGAATCAAATGCCTCTGAACGAGCCAATCCTGAATGATTCCAAAGAAATGATCTTGGAAGATCGAGATGTTTGGGCGGGGGAGGGGAAACCTTCCAATGAGCGACATCTTATCCGAAAAGAAATGAACGAATGCATTCGAAATATCGTCAGCCATCTTCCGGAGGACTATCGGACCATCATTTCACTGAGTGAATTGCAAGGGTTGAGCAACAAGGAGATTGCCGGACTTCTCGGGATCTCTCTAAACACTGTAAAAATTAGATTGCATCGCGCCAGACTCAGGTTAAGAAAAGAATTGGAGACCTGCTGCGTTTTTTACCGGGATAAACAAAATGAATTCTCATGCGAACCGAAAGAAACAAGGATATTCGGCGGTAGCCTCTGAAAAAAATGCAATGGAAGTGTATCTTTTCCTATCCGACTTTCGTCTAATAATTCGAGTAGTCACTTGTATCGACAGTGAGTGTTTAACAACGAATTACAACAGAATGACGGAGGTAGAAGATGGAAGAGAGCAAATGTTGTGGCGCAATCGGAAGTGATCTGAAGAATCCCGGCCATGAGACAATTACAATAGAGAAGACCGGTAATACGTGTCCAATGTGTGAGACTTACGCCAAGGAAAAGGCGTCAACGCCGATTGCGGTCATGTGTTGTGAAGGAGGCTGCTTGAGAGGCGAGATAGCAAGGCAGGCTGCAAATCTCATATGCCACAAACTTGCTACCGACAAAACTGCCCGTATCTGTCTGGGCGGAGCATTTACGAAGGATACGGGACAAAGGAGTCTTGTCAGGAACGCAAAGGAACTGATTGCATTGGAAGGTTGTTTCATAGAGTGCGCCTCCCGAATGATGAAAGGCGCTATTCCCGGTCTCACCCCGCGAGTAATCATTGCGGACAGTCTTATTGAGTTTGATAGAAACCTCTTTGGCATTGATCAAATGACACAGGATGAAATCAAAACTCATGCTTTGACGGTGGCAGAAAAAGTGGTAAGAGAACTGTAGAATGAGACTGTTCCGACCCAACGACATATGCCGTTGGGTCGCACATCCTCTTGTAGAACTTCTCTTTCAACATAAGAGATTGTCCGGAGCCGATGGCCGTCGTGGCCAAAAAGCAAAATATACAGGAAAAAACATGATGGAAGATGGTAATGGGGGGTTAAAGCATGTCGCTGGAGAGTGCCCATCAGTTCGTGTCAAGGATGAAGGAAGACGGGGAGTTCAGATCTGTGGCTTCGAGCTCTCCCGGTAATGAGGTACTGAATGACTACCTGACGGTGCAAGGTTATGAGTTCGACCGGCTGGAATTGATTGCAGCAATGGCAGCGTGTATGGCAGATCTCGATAAGATGATGCAGGATTAAGCTTATCCTGTGTGAATCTTGTGAGCGTTCGGGATGTCCGGAATCGGTCTGTCCCGAACGCTCATTAAAGCCTACCCCTGTGCTTCGATAGCTGCTGCGAAAGAATCAAATGGAAACGAAATCCAGGCAGCGGTAAGACAACCGCACCGGTCGAAAAAAAAACATCCCGTTCCCCCATTTGGGTGATGTTTTTTCTGATTGATTCTGTTTTTATGTGAAGGGCGAAAGCATCTTATGATGCGGCAGCCTGCAATTAAAATGAGACAATCGCACTCATGTAAAACCGGAAACATAAACCTTCAAGGAGATCTGAAATGGCGCGAATAGGGATTCTTACATGTTCCAACTGCACACAGGAAAGCAATTGTGCTTCAGTGGTGTGCCTGGGCGATATGAGAAAACGCAGAGGTTTTTTCGAACGTTATCCGAAGGAGGAGCCCCTCGATCTCATTGGTATTATCAACTGTGCCGGATGCCCGACTCTGGTAGCTCCCGAGAAGATATTCAGAAGAGTGCACGCTGTGACGGAGTTCAAGCTGGATGCTCTGCATTTCTCATTCTGCATGACCGCACTCTGTCCTTTTCTTGCACAGTACCAGAAGGTCATCAGCGCGGAATATCCGACACTCGAGATCGTGCCGGGAACGCATAGGCCGATAGAGAAGTCCAAGTTCCAGGAAGGAGTCAAGGAACTTCTCTGCCCGACCATCTGTCGCCCCCAGACCATGAACGACAGCATCAGAGGAACTTTGAAATTGCCCGAGCCGCAAGACAGGCGTTGATAGAGCGTTTCCTCCCAACTGAAGGACATTGCTGGCACCGTTGCCAGGAAGAAAGCTTCGGAGTCGGCAAGGAACGGCCTCTTTGTGAATTCTGATTTCGCGATTGCAGAAGCACCAACTCTGGGTTTTTAATTCATGACCATAGAATTTGAATTCACATCCGAAATCATAATAATAAGGAAGAACATGAGAATAACCACATTGATCGAGAATAAAGCATGTGATCGGGATATGTGCCTTGTTTCCGAGTGGGGCTTGTCCTTGCATATTCAGTAGTTTTGATACTTATCAATTTGAGGATTATTCAAAGGTGGTTTCCAACCGTTACGATCCTGAGAAGAAAGCCAAAAGGCGAAAGGAAGTATTTCCGGTCGATTGCCAAAAAGCCTTTGACATGGGGGTTAGACTCGTCCGATAAATCGCCTTTCGACAATAGGAGAAAACTAGAAGAAAGGGGGGTTAGGAATGCGTTATGATGATAAAGATGAATGGCTGGAAGAACGTCTGACCCGGCATGATGGCTGGATTAAGGAAGGAAAAATTCCGACTTCATCAAAGGTAATCCCTCTGAGGGAGTCATTGTCAGGTCAGCAGTGGGTCCTGCCAACTCAGCAAGTCTATGAAATTATACGTAATGCAAGATCATTTGCGTTAGCTCCTTGTGGATGCCGGACTCGGTACCAAAGATGCGATAATCCGCTGGAAGTTTGTTTGTATATAAATGATGTAGCTGATAAGATGGTCGTCGAAGGAAAGGCACGAAATATCAGTTTGGATGAAGCAAAAGAGAGACTGAAACTGGCTAATGAACACGGTTTGGTGCATCTAACTTTCTATAAACCCGACCAGTTTATCTATGCATTGTGTAGCTGCTGTAAATGTTGCTGCCACGATTTACAGTTCATGACAAAATATCATCGCCCTGACCTCATTGCTCATGCCGACTATGTGGCGGAAGTGGATCCGAGCGCTTGCCTTCAGTGCGGTACTTGTGTTGAACGTTGTGTCTTTGGTGCTCAAGGAAACAACGGAGAGGCGGTGGTGTTTAATGAGAATAAATGTTATGGCTGCGGATTGTGCGTTACGACCTGCCCGAGCGGAGCCATAAGAATGAAATTGCGGCGCGGATAATCAGTTAAGAGGGAGAGACAAGGCGCGGTCAGAGAGCGATTGACGCTTGTTTACGAGGCTCGAAAACCAAGCGCGTGATTAGCGCTGGCGTTGCGAATGAAGAAATTTTGCCGGAGGAGGATGATTGGTGAGAATATATGACGTGTATCAGGTAGACGCATTTACTACCGAAAAATTTCTTGATCAGGGCTTGCCTGTAATCTCGGTAGATACGAAAAAGAAAGAAATCGTTGGTCAATATAAAAACGGTGGGCGGGAATGGGAAATAAAAGGCCAACCAGTAGAAGTCAACATGCATGAATGACCTCGGACGCAATGAAGGTTGGGTCAGCGTTGGTGTTACTCACGACACGGCAGAATTTGCCGTAGAGACGATCAATCAATGGTGGCAGCGAATGGGTAAATTGGTTTATGGCGATGTTCGCGAGATATTGATTACTGCAGATGGCGGTGGCAGCAACGGCAGTCGGGTCCGTCTTTGGAAAACTGAGTTGCAGAGGCTTTCGAATGTATTGAAAATGACCATTCATGTCCGTCATTTTCCTCCTGGAACAAGATAGAGCACCGAATGTTTTGTCATATAACAGAGAACTGGCGAGCGTGCCCTTTGACCACACATATGACCATTGTCAATTTGATCAGCAATACCATGATAAATAAGGGATTGACCATAGGATGAAAGAGACACTACAACCTGGCCTTTCCTTTCAATTCAGCTTCATGATTCCAGAAGAGAAGACAGTGCCATATCTTTATCCGGAATCCACCGAATTTCAGGTGATGCCGAGAGTGCTCGCAACGGGATTCATGGTGGGGCTATTCGAGTGGGCCTGTATCAGGGCTGTGAATCCGCATATCGACTGGCCGCTGGAGCAGACGGTCGGCACTGATGTCAGGTTCAGCCATGTAGTGGCAACTCCGCCTGGGTTAACCGTCACCGTCATGGGAAAGCTCGAGAAGGTGGAGGGGCGCAAGCTCATGTTCTCCCTGATCGCAGACGACGGAGTGGACAGGATCTCGGTGGGTACCCATGAAAGGTTTGTAATCGACGCTGCCAGGTTCAATAGCAAAGTCGCCGCTAAAGCCTCTCGTGCCCACAAATCGTGCGCCGAGTGATCACAGTGAAAACAAAGGACGGACAGGAGCGGGCATCTGATTCAGTTCGACCCATTTGATTTACATTTTCAATAGACTGAATATCAGAGACAGAGCTCACACAACCCTTCAAGCGATTCGTCTCAGAGCAATCCTGATTCTACAAAATTCGGTAGAACCTGCCAAGTGCTCCGATAGCTGTCGCGGAAGGATCAAATATGAGAGCTATCTAAAAAGGGTTCCTCGATATCTGTTTGTATTGGATGGTACCAACCAACATCTGGGGAAAGAATCAACTGTCTTTGAACAGGTCCAAAGGAAAGCCGATGCAAATTCAGCAGATACGCAACGCAACATTTCGAATGACTTATGCTGGGAAACTGTTTTTAACCGACCCGGTACTGTCGCCGAGACACGCTTTTGAGTCGTTTGTCGGCATATCTCGAAATCCACTCACTGATTTGCCGTGTACTCCCCAAGAGGTCATAAACAGTATCGAGATGGTTATACTGTCGCATTTGCATCCGGACCACTTTGACCGTGCAGCGCAGGATATACTACCAAAAAACACACCGATATTTTGTCAGCCCGGAGATGAGAAGCGACTTGCCAAAAAAGGGTTTCACGCGGTTACGGTTATTGAGCAATCTGCAAATTGGCAGGGAATAAAGCTGATTCGTACACATGGTCAGCATGGCACGGGGATTTGGGCCGAAAGGATGGGAGATGTGTCCGGATATGTTTTTCAGGCTGAGAATGAACCAACTGTTTACTGGGCAGGTGATACTATCTGGTGCGATGCGGTCAGACAGGTTGTGGCCGACGTTCAGCCGGATATCATCGTTACCCATTCGTGCGGCGCGAAATTTCCCGACAGCGATCCGATAATTATGGATGCCGAACAGACGATTACCGTTTGCCGGGCGGCGCCAAAAGCTGTTGTAGTGGCCATACACATGGAGGCTCTGGACCACGCGACAGTTTCCCGTGACGACCTTCGGGCATTTGCCAGGAGGGCAGGGATTGCCAATCATCAGCTACTTATTCCTGTTGATGGTGAGATACTCAGTTTTTGAGCAGAAGGCATATAGCCAGTGATGACAAGAAAGGGGAACGGCTCTTTTAATCCATGAGTAGCCTTCAACCTGAAAATGTGATTCCAATTCGCCCATCTTGCGCCAAATACCGAAATCGTACATGATAACAGTTGACATGTTGCACTAAATCAATTAGCATACTAGTTAAAGTCAAGGAGGCAACAATGCCACGTCTCGATCCGTATGAAAGTCTGGGTTTTCACTGCAATCTCACACTCAAGTCGTTTGTCAGCGCACTGGAGGGAAAGCTCAAGGGCACGGGCGTGAGTTCTGCCCAGTTTATGGCCCTGGCCCACCTCATCGCCCTGGGACCGTTATCCCAGTCAGAACTTGCCGACCGTCTTTCGATCACACCCGCAACGGCGGTGCGTCTTGTGGATCGCATGGAACGCGACGGTTGGGTGTTTCGACAAATCGATACGGAGGATGGTCGAGTAAAACGCATAGTGCCGACAGATCAGACCGCCAAAGCCTGGGAGGAAGTGTCCCGGGCGGGCCGGGCGCTTCTCGATCAGGCATATCAAGGTGTCCACCCTGCCGAGATCGAAACCGTAAAGCGGGTCTTGGAGCGAATCCGGCGAAACCTGACGTCGTAGTCTTTTTTTTGGGCGTATATGGTTAGTATGCTAATAAAAATAACTGATAACATGTGAGGAAAGATGCTGTTATGTTTACTGTCGGATTATATATATCGGCAAGCGGACTATTGTTGATATCTTTTCTTAAGGATAAGAAGAAAACAATGATGGCTTTGAAAAAGGCATGGAAATCCCTCGAAAAAATTATGCCGCAATTCCTCTCAATTATGCTGATCATTGGAATTATTCTGGCTGTGCTGAGCCCACAAGCGATCTCCAGGTTGATTGGGAAGGAATCCGGTTGGATCGGAATGACCATGGCCGCAATCGTAGGTTCTATAACGTTGATACCCGGATTTGTGGCTTTTCCATTGGCTGCAGCCTTATTGAAAAGTGGAGGAGGGGTGATGCAGATAGCCGTTTTTATATCGACTCTGATGATGGTTGGAGTCGTCACCTTCCCTCTGGAGAGACAATTTTTCGGGCTCAAAGTCGCATTCCTCAGAAACACGCTCGCTTTTGCCTTCTCCTTTATTGTAGCCATTATAATTGGAGGCGTGTTGAAATGACGAACATTTTAAAGCGATATAAGATTGTAATATCCATAGTGATAATAGATTTCGTGCTGATTATGGCTGCTCCTGATATTGGTTCTAAATCCATCCATATCTCAGTGGATAATCTGACGGAGATGCTGATTTTCATTCCTCCGATATTTGTTCTACTTGGTCTTCTCGATGTTTGGGTGGAAAGGGAAACCATGATGAGACTGATGGGGGACCTGTCAGGATTCCTGGGAGTAACCATTGCCTTCATTTTGGGTTCTTTCGCCGCAGGTCCGCTGTATGCAGCTTTTCCTGTTGCGGGAGCCATGTTGAAGAAAGGGAGCAAGTTTTCCAATGTGCTCATCTTTATCGGAGCATGGTCAACCACAAAGATCCCAATGTTGATGTTCGAAGCATCTTCGATGGGTTGGCAATTCACGGCTACCAGGTTTGTTGTGGACATACCAGGAATAGCCTTGATTGCCTATGCAATCGAAAAGATGACCACATATCAAGAAAAAGAGCTCATTTACGAGAAAGCGTTGTCGCTTTAGAAATCTGAGTACCGATCATGGCTGTTTATGAGGGAGGTGAGTTATGCTGCTCGAACAAACAAGCTCGATGGAAAGACGTTGCATGAGGTTAAATGACGATACCTGCAATTCGGGAGAAGCGGTTTCCCTCCCGTTCGCCGAGAAAAGGAATTTCCCGGGCTACATGGAAGAACCGCCGATAGCGCCCTTTTGGGGTAATGCGCCCCACCTGTTGTCTGAGGTGGTCCTGCAGAACATCGGAGATCCGGTAGTCTTCATAGACCATGATTTCCAGATCCTATGGGCCAATCATGCAAGCACTAAAACGGAGGCGATTGGAAAATCCTGTTATGAGGAATTTCGAAGAAGAAGAGAACCATGTCTGAGATGTCCGGTCGAGGCCATGTTCGGCTCCGGCAAGGCAGGCGTCGTGGAAAAATGGATTCCTCAGCCGGGAAGTTCAGGCCGGTGGTTCGAAGTGAGGACCTATCCCATCTCCGATCAAAGCGGACGGGTAGTCTGTGCTTTCAGAATCTGTTTTGACATTACGAACAGAAGGCATGCTCTGGAAAAGCAAAAGAAATACGTGGAGACTCTTGAAAAAACTGTGGAGCAAACGAGCCATGGTATCGCCCAAACTCGTTTGGAACTCAAGAATATGGCGAATCTACATCCCCGGCTCAGCCGCCGGGAAATGGAAGTTCTCAGACTCATGACCGAGGGATTCACCAATCCTGAAATTTCCCAAACGCTTTCAATGAGCGCCCATACGGTAAAAAGCCATGTGATTCACATTTTCAACAAGCTGGATGTCAGCGACCGAACTCAGGCAGCCGTTCAGGCGATTCGGCTCAGAATAATAATCTGAGGGTTCGGCTGAAGGACCGTTAAAATATTTCTCAATCCCCCGCATGGGGGATGTATTTCCTTCCTCGAAGTTCTATAGAAAGTATGTCTTTTAATTCAAACCCATTTTGAGGAGGAAATGCTTATGAAAGTTCTTAATCTCTATTCTTCTGCTACGGGAAATACCGACAAGGTTGCACGCCGGATTGAAACGGCTGTCCAGGAAACTGGCCATGAAGTGAAAACTATCAAGGCTGACAAAGATGTCGATCTGAATATCCTCGCTTATGATTTTGTTTTTGTCGGATCAGGAGTGTATTCGTGGCTACCCGGAAAACCATTGATGGAACTGGTCGAAAGACTACGGGAAGAATATGCCCGTTCAGGGGAAATTAGACCGGCCTCTCCGAGAAGGCCAGGCAAGAAAGCCGTTGTATATTGCACCTTTGGCGGTGGCCATACGGGAGCCAATGAGGCATTGCCTGCAGTCAAGTATATGGGGCAGTTATTTGACCACCTTGGATACGAAATCATTGATGAATGGTACCTCTCAGGAGAATTTCACGGCAAACTTCACCCTCTTTCTACCACCGGTCGTTTGGGCAATATCCTGGGGCGGCCCAATGAGGCCGACTTGCAGGAAATCTCCCAAAAGGTATTTGGCATTATGCGCGTTTGATCCCCTCCTGATCTGAGCCCATCCATCGGGTAGGGGGCGGAAGCGCCGACAGAAACGAGGCGTGGGTTGGCGGTCGACTGGTCCAGACCCTTCGAGGCTTTGAAGTCTGTGACACTCCAAAACACCATATAGATTTCGTCAAGGGCAAGGGTGAGTCGGTACTTGCTTTTTAGTCATGTTTTCAGAAGGATGATGAATCATGTGGATTGTTCGACTCGCATTACGCCGTCCCTACACCTTTGTGGTGGCGGCGCTGGTACTGCTGTTGCTGACACCGTTTGTGCTGCTTCGCACGCCGACGGATATCTTCCCGAATATCAATATCCCGGTTGTCAGCGTGGTCTGGGTATATAACGGCCTGAGCGCCCGGGAGATGGAAGAGCGCATCATCTATAACCATGAGCGCATGATCACCGCCCAGGTCAATGACATCGAGCATATCGAGTCCACCGCTTATAATGGCGCCGGTGTGATTAAGGTGTTCTTCCAGCCCGGCGCATCGGTCTCCGATGGCGTGGCACAGCTCACGGCCAGCGGGCAGACGGTGCTGCGTTTTCTTCCGCCGGGTATCACCCCGCCATTCGTTATCCGCTACAATGCCTCAACTGTCCCGATTCTTCAATACAGTCTGGCCAGCCCGAAATTTTCCGAACAGGAGCTTCAGGACATGGCCATGAACCATGTCAAGGTGGGTCTTTCGACCGTAAGGGGCGCATCCGTACCATATCCGGCCGGTGGGAAAGCGCGGGTTGTCGCCGTCGATATCGATCTGGCGGCCCTCGAATCCAAGAACCTGGCCCCGCAGGATGTCGTCAATGCATTCAATGCCCAGAATTTCATGCTTCCCAGCGGCACGGCGAAAATCGGGGAAACCGAATACAGTATTGCGTTGAACAGCAATCCGGAAGTGATTGCGGCATTGAACGATCTGCCCGTTAAAACCGTGGGCAATGCCGTGATCCGGATTGGTGATGTGGCCCAGGTGCACGACGGCTATCAGCCGCAGCAAAACGTTGTCCGGTTAAACGGCGTGCGGGGTGTGCTGCTCACCATTATGAAAAGCGGTGCGGCCTCGACCCTCAATGTCGTGGACGGCGTGAAAAAGGCCATGCCGCGGATTCTGAGCAGCCTTCCGCCCGAGCTGGAGACAAAGGAATTCGCTGATCAATCGCTTTTTATCCGCGCGGCCATAAACAGCGTGTTGAAGGAAGGGATTATCGCAGCGGCGCTGACGATGGTGATGATTCTGCTGTTCCTCGGCTCATGGCGGAGCACCTTTATCATCGCCCTGTCAATTCCCCTTTCGGTTCTGAGCTCACTTGCCCTGCTCAGCGCGCTGGGCGAAACCATCAATCTCATGACTCTTGGCGGTTTGGCTTTGGCCGTCGGAATTCTCGTGGACGATGCAACGGTTGAAATCGAGAACGTTCACCGACAGATGGCGCTCGGAAAGCCCAATGTCCAGGCGATCCTGGACGGTGCGCAGGAAATCGCGCTGCCGGCGTTTGTCTCGACGCTTTGCATCTGCATTGTGTTCGTGCCGATGTTCTTTCTCACCGGAGTGGCGCGCTATCTTTTCGTACCCCTGGCCGAAGCGGTCGTCTTTGCGATGCTGGCAAGCTATGCGCTTTCGCGCACGCTCATTCCGACACTGGTCATGTGGTTCTACCGAAACATCGCGTATCACGGCCATCTTGCCGATACCGGATTGCCCACACCATGGTTGCGCCCGTTTGTGGCGCTGCAATTGTTTTTTGAACGCGGGTTCACCGGATTCCGTGGAGGCTACCTCCGGTTGCTTGGCACGGTGTTCTCGCATCGCGCACTCTTCGTGATTCTCTTCCTGGCGTTTTGCGCCGGCACATGGTTGCTTATCCCGCAACTGGGCCAGGACTTTTTCCCGGCGGTGGACGCTGGCCAGTTCCGGTTGCATGTCCGCGCCCCCGGCGGGACCCGCATCGAAGAAACCGCCCGGCTCGTGGACCGAATCGAAGCCGTGATCCGTGAGAAGATCCCGGTAGGAGAGATTGGCGGCATGCTCGATAACATTGGCATCCCTTTTGGAGGCACGCTCACCTATATCGACAATGGTCTTACGGGAACCGGCGATGCGGACATTCTGGTTTCACTCAACCACGGCCACCAGCCCACTTCCGACATTATACATCGCCTGCGCACTCAGCTAAACCGTGATTTTCCGGGGGTCATCTTTTATTTTCTGTCTGCCGATATTGTGAACCAGACGATCAACTTCGGGCTGCCGGCTCCCTTTGATATTCAGATTGTGGGCCGGGACCGTGAGAAATCCCGACAAATCGCGGCAAGACTGGCCGATAATATCCGCCGGGTTCCCGGCATTGTGGACGTGCGCGTCCAGCAGCCGGCCAACCAGCCCGAACTGAACTTTGACATCGACCGCACCAAGGCATCGCAGATCGGACTGACCGAGCGTGATGTGGCCGGCTCGGTTTTGCTGAATCTTTCCGGCAGCAGCCAGACCCAGCCCAATTACTGGCTGAATCCGAAAAACGGCATTCAATACCTTGTCAATGCACGGGTTCCGGAACACGCCATGGATTCTCTCTCCGCGCTGAACGCCATGCCGCTGAACGCCGGCAAACCCGGAGGTACCAGCCCCCAGATTCTTGCCAATGTCGCCTCGGTGGCGCGAAAATTCGGATCCCCCATCTATTCCCACTACAACGTGATGCCGGTGATTGATGTCTTTGCCGGCGTGAGCGGCCGGGATCTGGGCGGAGTATTGAAAGACATCCGGCCCCTGATGGCAGCGGCTGAGAAGGAATTACCAAAGGGCTCCTTTATCGTCCTGCGGGGTCAGGCGGATACCATGCAATCCAGTTTCACGGGTCTTGGCATCGGACTGGGGCTGGCGGTGGCATTCGTTTATCTGCTTCTTGTCGTCAATTTCCAAAGCTGGCTGGATCCCTTCATCATCATTACGGCACTGCCCGGCGCCCTGGCGGGAGTCATCTGGGGCCTCTATCTGACGCTGACAACATTGAGTGTTCCGGCTCTGATGGGCGCCATCATGAGCCTGGGGGTTGCGACAGCCAACTCCGTGCTGGTGATATCGTTTGCCAGGACCCATCTGGAACAGGGGAACGATCCGTTGACGTCGGCATGGGAAGCAGGCGTGGGCCGTCTGCGCCCGGTACTCATGACGGCGCTTGCCATGATCATCGGCATGCTGCCCATGGCCCTGTCTCTTGGCGAAGGCGGCGAGCAGAATGCCCCGCTGGGCCGGGCCGTCATCGGGGGCCTGGTGCTGGCCACCTTTGCAACGCTTTTTTTTGTGCCTGTAGTATTCAGCTTGCTTCACAGGAAAGCGCCCAAAAGTTTACAACTCAATGCTCACAGTTTGATCGAAATCAAAGATTGATAAGGCATGGTTATGAATTCAAAACAAAATGAATCCCCGGAAAATTTTTTGATAAATCCGGAATCCGTGGCAAAATTTCAGCGATCCCTTGTAAAATTTCTGGTGATATCTCTCATTGCGGTCGTGTTGATTGGCACTGGCGTGATCACGGGAATGATTCCCCGATGGCGCCAGCAAACGGAACTAAGCGCCGAAACCCGGGAGCTTTCCATTCCCGCTGTCACGGTGATCTCGCCCAAACCCGGCCAGAGCATGGTCCATTCGGCCCTTCCGGCTGAAATCAAACCCTGGATGGAAGCGCCGATCTATGCCCGCATCAGCGGTTATCTCAAGCAGCGGTATGTGGACATCGGCGACTCCGTGGAGACCGGTCAGTTGCTTGCCACGATCGATACCCCCGAGCAGCTTCAAGAACTGGAACGAGCGCGCGGCCAGCTCGATCAGGCCGAAGCCTCACTGGGAATCTCCAGAATAACCGCGGCCCGCTGGGCGGAACTGTTAACAACTGCCAGCGTCAGCGAACAGGATGCCGCTGAAAAACAGGCCGACCTCAAGCTGAAGACCGCGATTGCCGATTCGGCCCGCTCCGAGGTGCGCCGACTGGAGAAGATCCAGGCGTTTTCCAGGGTGATTGCCCCGTTTTCCGGCATCATCACGGTCCGCACTAGCGATTCCGGAGATCGGATCGTCGCCGCCGGCAGCCGGGAACTTTTTCATCTGGCGCAAACCAGAAAGCTTCGCGTCTTTGTGCAGGTTCCGCAGGAAATGGCCCAAAGCATCGCCATCGGCCAGTCCGCGGAGATGACGCTGCCGGGCCTGGCCGGCCGTAAATTTACGGCAAAAGTGATCCGCACCGCGGGGGTAATCACGGCGGATTCCAGAACGCTGCCGGTGGAACTGGAGGCGGACAATCCGAAAGGGGAAATTCTGGCGGGCAGCTATGCCAAGGTGCGCTTCATTGATGTAAAGATGAAGGCTTCCCTGACGCTTCCGGCGAACACGGTGCTGTTCCGGCCCGAAGGTCCGCAGGTCGGCGTCGTGGAATCAGACGGCAAGGTCAGTCTGCGAAGCGTTTCCATCGGACGCGATTTTGGGCAGACCATCGAAATCATCACCGGAGTCAGCCTGCAGGATC
>JACRBZ010000007.1 GCA_016219185.1 Deltaproteobacteria bacterium | reverse complement strand
TCCTCCACTTGGTTACGGTCAAAAGCCATTGAATAAATTGTTTTCTCAAACGGTCAGGTTTGGACCAACCCTTTAAAAAGAATGTTTAAAATAGCATCCGGATCTTCCGGATACGAATGGTTTTCGGGATTTTCGAGCCAGAGAAACAAAAATGCACTGCACAGGCTGTCGAGAGCGACGGCAAGAATGTAGGGTTCCGCGATTTGATGGAACCGCCCGGCGCGAATTCCGGATTCAAAGATTGCTGCAATGCGCTTTAGAAAGCCCTCCCGGCGATTTCGGATGTCCTGATCCACTCCGGCCATTATATTTAGACTGGCTCCCCGTGTTTCGGCAAAATAGAGACGAATGGTGGCGGCATTTTCCCGGAATACCTCTCCCTTTGCCTGAACATATTGACGCAGTTTTTCGATTTCATCTCCCGGGGATTCAAGGGCTTTTGAGAGCGCCACATGAAACCGGTCGGACTGTTCCAGGATCAGGGCCTTGTACAGATCTTCCTTGTTGCTGAAAAATTTATACAGCGTTCCGATGGCGAATTCAGCTTTTGCGGCGATTTCGTGCATGGATACGTTGTGGTATCCTTTTTCCGAAAACAGTTCAAGCGCGGCGGCAAGCATTTCCATGCGCTGCGCTATTTTCTGCCGTTCTCGCCGGGAAATCGTTTTTGTTTCCATCGATAAACCTTCCATGATTCATAATGTTCCGGAAAATTCATCACCGGAGATAAAGGCGGCACGTCATCGTCATTTCAGAAATCAAATCCGGAAATGTTTTTCATTAGTAGACATTTTCCATTGTTTATCTTTTTTCGCAAATTATGAAATATGACGTCATATTGTCAACAGAAAGCTTCTGATGCGGCAAACAGGCAACCAGCCGGGAATTTATGAAAAAGGCAGGGTCACGACGGAATGTACTTATCATCGATCGAGCTGCTGGATAATTGACAAAACCTTATCGATATCCAGGCCCAAAATTGCAGATTATGGAATATGCCGAACGTGTCGAACTGATACCGGAACGCGATATCAAAGAACTCCGTGGGTTCCTCAAGGGCATCAATACGGAATTCAAACGAGAGGCAGATAGGGTATGAATATCGTAGATTCTTCCGGTTGGCTTGCTTATTTTGCAGATGAGCCGAACGCAAAGCATTTCCTGACGCTATTGAGTGATTCTGCTACACTTGTTGTCCCCTTCACGCTCATGCTGCGTTGAAATATTTACTTATATATTTATGTACGTCCCCCGATTCTGTTGAACATCGACATGCCGGCAACAATTGAACACATGCCGACGACATGAAACAGTTTTAACGATTCATTCAACCAGATCATCGCCATGATGGACGCGAACAACGGGACCAGGTTGATGAACAGCCCCGCGCGGTTCGGTCCGATCATTTCAGTGCCGCGATTCCAGCAGAAATAGGCCACGATCGATGGAAATACCGCAACATAAACAATGCTCAGGACCACATCGCGGGTGAACGTGACCGGTTCCCGAAAACAGGCTTCCCAGAGGTAAAACGGCGCCAGCATCAACGCACCCGCGCCGAATGTCACGGTCAGGAAACTCATCGCATGCATGTCCGGTCGTTTTTTCAGCAAAACGGTGTACATGCCGTAGCTGATCACCGCAAGCAGCATCAACAGATCGCCTTGAGCAAAAGACAGGTTGAGCACCGTGGACAGATCGCCGCGCAGCAGCACCAGGGATGCGCCCAGAATGCACAGCATAACGCCGGCCATCTGCAAAAACCGCACGCTTTCCTGAAACGCGACAAGGGTGATGAGAATGATGATGGCGGGCATGGTCGTCTGAATCAGCGCACCGTTGATGGCGGTAGTGGTATGAACCGCCACGTATAGCAGCGTATTGAAGCAGGCAACTCCCAGAAGCGACAGGGCAACCAGGATTTTCCAGTTTTGAATCACAGTGGGCCAGTCCCGTCTGACACGGCCCCATGAGAGCGGTGCCAGAATCACAAAAGCGACGGCCCATCTCCAGAAAGCAAATCCGATGGGCGGAATGAGATGAATCACGCCGCGAGCCAGCACGATATTGCCGGCCCAGCATAAGGGCGGCACCGTCAACAGGAAATAGGGCAGCCACGAGGCTGCCGGGTTTTGGGATATTACGGTCGATTGCATGAGGCTCATTGGGCCAGTGACGGCTTTATGGCCAGTGCCGCGGCTTCCGCGCTGCAATCGCGCGTGGGTTTCATGCCCTTGTTGCGGGCGGCGGCAAGCTCGGCCCTGGCGGCATCCAGATCAGCGCAGAACGCAGGATCGGCGTGCAGTCGAGCCACGGTACCGGCGGCTATTAATCGGCCCTGAACAACGTCGCTGTGCCAATGCACGTTACAGACATTGCGGCTTTCCCCAAAGGACAGGCCCCGTGCGAGAATTGCGTTGGTCTGCTCCGGTGAAATCTCGGAGAGAATCAGCGCCCAACCCCAACCCGCCGCGGTATGCCCGGACGGATAAGAACCGTTCTTCTCCAGCGCTGCTTTGTCATCCGGGGTGCACATGGGCTCTTTGTTCCGTGCAAACGGACGCATGCGTTTGTAATGATCCTTGGCAGTGCCGGTAGATCGACCCAAATCGGTCAAACTTCGGCGCAGCAGTTTGTACAAATGCGGCGTATCCTCTTCGGTGATCGGGGCGTTCAATGCGCAGGAAAATGCGCCTGCCGCGTGTGGAAATGTCAGATTTGCATCCGAAACAGCAAGCAGCCAGCGGGGTGTGTCTCGTAAAGCGAAACTTTTTTGGCTGATCTCCTCGTCAAGCGCAAAGGCAGCCGAGCCTTCGGCAGGGGGTGGTGGAACCAGCGCAAGGCTGCTCGGGATCTCATTCGGTGATAGATAGCCCTCAAGAAAGCCCGGATGGATCTCAGACACGGCAGCAGGCTTGCTCCGACCATCGTAGCAGGCACAGCCCGCCATAACGACAACACTCACCAGCACCAGCAAAAGCCTGCGCCACCCGCCTCTTTCCGTAACGTTCATCATCTTATCATCTCCTTTTGTTTCATAAAGTTACGCCTATTGCTCCAAAACATCATGATGCGGCTGTAAGAAATACGCCGGCATTCAGAGTTGCATGGACACTGGATCACTTCTCTATCGCCCTTGCCGGCCACAATCAAGTGAATAATGCAAAGTTGCCCTGCCCCTGTCATCGGTATTCCGCAAAACGCCTCAATTCAGGACATCATGCGATGGCAAGCCCCATCTTGCCCGAAATGTTCTTGCCTTCCGGCCGCGACGCTGGTAGGACACACAAAACGCAATTCAGGGCGAACGCATGGAAAAATGGTTTTCGTTTCTCCCGGATGCGTTTTGCCCCAATGAACCGCTTTAATTTTGATGAAAGACAAATCCGTGACGCCCCTGTTTCTATCTCTGGCCCCCTTACGGGGATTTACAAACGCCCTTTACAGGAATCTCTATTCGGCCCATTTCCAGGGGATTGACGCCGCTATTTCCCCTTTTATCAACACACTTTCGGTAAAACTGGTCAACCGATCCCATATCAAGGACATTTTGCCTGAAAACAACCACGGGATGCCGGTTATTCCTCAGATCATCGGCAATGATCCGGCGGGATTCATTCAACTGGCAACCAAATTCCACGACCTTGGCTTCGACACCGTGAATTGGAACCTGGGATGCCCTGCCCCCATGGTCGCAAACAAGCGGCGGGGCTCCGGCCTGCTGCCACACCCGGAGTTGATAAAGGCTTTTCTGGACGAAATCATTCCGCGCATCCCAACCCGGCTGTCCATAAAAACCAGAATCGGAAGAGAAAAAAAAGAGGAGATATTTAATCTTCTTCCCATTTTCAATCAATACCCGCTTGCAGAATTAATCATCCATCCACGCACCGGAGTCCAGATGTATACCGGAAAAGTGGATCTGGTTACGTTCGAGGAATGCCTGCCGCTGCTGAAGATCCCGGTCGCCTATAACGGCGACATTCTTGACTACGACTCCTTTATCAAGCTGAAAGAAAGGTTTAAAACCGTTTCCCGCTGGCTTATCGGAAGAGGCGTTCTGTCCAATCCGTTTCTGCCGGGAATCCTTCGATCCGGAGAAGAAAACATCCCTCGACCCGTGGAGAGATTTAAAAAATTCCATGATGATCTGTTTGAAGCGTACAGGACCGAGTTGAGCGGGCAATCCCATCTGGTGGATAAAATGAAAGGCTACTGGCAGTATTTTTTCAGATCCTTTGAAAACGGAGAAGCCTTGTTTAAGAAGATTAAAAAGGTCAACACCTTGAAGAAATACGAAGAGATCGTGGGCAAATTCCTGGCAGAGGACGCCAAATGGCGCTCCGGGCTCGGATAATTGACATGTCCTGAAATGGAATGTCGCTTTTCTCTTTTCAATCAGAAATATTCAGCCAGCCCGACAGTGATCCGTTCAAACCTGTACAGTTCATCAGGAAGCAGCGTTTGCGGGGTAAAATCGGTAAATAGTGATGAGGCAACGGGTATCGAAGGTGAAACCGGACGCTTATCGACAATTACCCGGCGCCCCGAAGGCAGTGGAATCTCGAAAACCTGCTGGTGATGATTGCTACCGGCCGGCAAGGTGACTGCCTCGAAATACTGCACACTTCCTGCGCCGAGCACTCGCAAATAGCCGGCTTCCGTCACTTTTTCGTGATCGGCCAGAATAAACGGGATGCCGCGACGACGCGCCGCGGCATGCTGGAAACGCCGTTTATAGGGAAAGGAACAGTAGTTGACCGGCAGATCAATTCCCTGCTCGATTGCATGCCGCACCAACCGCAATGCAGTGAGTTCCGACTCCATAACCGTCACCTTCTCGCCATGCACAAACGTGTAGGCTCTGCTCGCCAAATTTCTGGAATTATAGGGCGTTAATCGTAGTTGATGTAAATTCAGATGTTGAACCCCTGCCGCAGCCATTTCGATCAATTTATTCCGCAACACCCCCTCTTCTTCCGGGACCGTCGGAATTTCCACCGTCACCGTCGGAATAACGCCAACAGCAAGGTGTAGCTTTGTGAGGTGATAGCCGGTCGCACCGATATCGAAACGGATCTCGCCGAGACCGGCATCACGTAGCCGCTCTGCGATTTTCCGGGTCAGTAGCGTACCGTTAGTATACATCCAGAGGTGAACCGAATCGCCGCAACGCCGCCGAACAGCGGTTATATATGCAAGGGTCCGATCCAGGGTAAGGAGCGGCTCTCCCCCGCTGATGCTGGCCCCGGTGAACCCGAACAAAGCAACGTATTCGGCATAATCATTGGGAGTCGCAAAGGGGATGCCATTTGACAGTGGTTCTGCGGTCTCGTCCTGAGAGGTGGGACAATAAAAGCAGGAGGCATTGCAGCGGCCATTGACGAACAGGCATGACCAGGCTCCGGTTGCGCAGGTCCGGCAGCCGGGTGAAAGCCTTCGGCTATCGACTTTGGTGTCGCAGCAACCAAACTCCGCGTTTTCCCGCAACCAGGCCAGCAACTCACCCCTTTCGGCATGTGCCGCCGTAGCCTGATCAATCGTCGGAAACTCCAGATAATCATAGTGGCGGCCATATTCCTGGCGATTAGCGGCAATCAACGCGTTATGATGGTCATCAATAATTGTCATCAATTCCCTTTGGGGGCCATATGGGCCGCATGTTGGTTGGTTTATGTTTGTGAACTACCTTCTAATTTTAGAGCCTGAATCATCTTCACGAGTTCATCCGGAGAATAGACGGAAATTTTTGAATTTTTAAAACCATCCATATCTCGCGTCACGATTGCCTGAGTGTTTACTTGACAAGCCGCCTGATACAAAACCGCATCTTCAAAGTCTATAAAAGGTGTTTTTAAAGCAGCTTCCAAAATCGACCTGTTGACAGGTGCTATCGAAAATATGGCTAACAATTTTGACACCGCGTCTTCGGCCTGGTTTTTACCGACAGCTTTAGTCGCAAGATAGAATATTGTTGTGACCGTGGTTGCTCCTAAAAAACCGGTTATTATCCCCTCCTCAGCCCATGTGAATAAAATAACCGCAGGTTTGGAAAATGGGTGTCGATCGAGCAGAACGTCAAGAACAACGTTTGTATCAAAAAGAATATTCATAGATATTTTCTCTCAAGATATTCTTTATAATCCTCTTCCGATACGGCTGTCGACTCATTCTTGAGGCAGCCCCTGAGAGAACTTGTCAGCCGAGAAACCACCTGAGGCTTTTCTGAAAGCATGACATCTATGAGCGCAAAGTAATTGGATACGATCTTGGAAACCGATTTGCCGGTTTTAGCAGAATATTTTTTTGCACTTTGTATTAAATTATCCTCAAGCCTTAATGTTAATTTGGAATTCATATTTCCTCCCACAATCATGTGACGTATTCTTTGCATAAAACTGTACGTCACAATTGCGGGATTGTCAAGCTTGAGGTTCAACGCAAAGCAATTGTTGCACGAGACCCTGATGCCGCCCTAAACGCCATCCGCGGAGTAGTCGAAGCCGGCGGCAATAAGCCGCTTCCAACGGCGATGGCGATGGCGATAGAAGATCCATGCGAACATCCAGACAAACGGGGTAAGCAGACCCGCATGCACGTGAATCTCATCCGTGTAGCGGCAACGCCCATATCCCAGCGACGCGATCATGACCCGGTGATCCCACGTGCGAATCAGACGGCTGTGCCCGTTGTCTCGGAGCTGTCAGACAGGCCAGGTGTCATCCGGTATCTCAATTCCGATTACCTGGGTGCCGAACGGAATGAGCCCGAGGATGCGCATGCCTACCAGATAGTTGCCCGGCTTCCATATCGCAGGACGGGTCGCAGGCAGGTTTTGGCCCCTCCTGGCAATTTGGCGACAGCCTGTCGCCAAATTGCCTCGTCAGCGTAGGCAAGATAAAGGTGCTCCATATTCCACAGATTGCACGATGCGAAGCCGTTATTCATTCTTTTTTCCGGATAATAGCCATTACGGGACCGAGATCGAATTTAAACTCCGGCGGCGGATTGCCATTACGAGCCAGGGCTTCCCTGGCGATCTGGATGCCCACCCCAAAGTGCTGTGCATAGCCCAAATGACGCATAGCCTCCGCCAAATTCGGATTGCGGTAATCATTCACCCCGGGCCGTCCGAAATTCTCCCGGGTCACTTGTCCGTAAGGACCACCCGGGCTGATCACTTCGATTCGATCGCTGTACCAGTAAATGCGAACCGGTGCATGGGTCCCTTCATAAATGCGATGCATGACAGCATTTCGAACGATTTGCTGAAGGGCGGCAAGGGGAAAATCCGGAATGCGGCGCTCCCTGTCCCCGGATGTGATATCGACCGCCGTCATGATGTGCAGCTTCAGCAATTCATCAATCTGGGACATCATGCGAGGCAATGGCCCTTGAATATCGTGACTGCTAACGACATCGGACCCCAATTGTTCACCGGCAAGACGCAGAAAAGAAACATACGCCCCGGGCAAGTGCAACGAGGGTCTCTTTCCCAAAATCAGAACGCCCAACACGGTCGGAACCGAAGGGGGACCAAGATCAACCAGACGCAGTGATGCCATCTGTTCTTCCGTGGTACGCGTATTCTCGGCAAGAATGTCAGGACTGACTGCGGCAGGCAGGTAGGTCTCTTTGAACAGCGTTTGATCAAGCTCTTTTATGTCAACATCCCGCAAAGGTTGAATGTCGGCGGGGGCATCCCGATAACGCCGCCTCTCGGCAAGGATTCGTTCTTCTTGGGGACTGGCAATCGCACGACGGGGGCCGACTCGCACCCAAACCGTTCCTTTATATCGAACAGGCGGTGCATCGGCGGGTTGGATCAGGACAACCGCCACATCCTGTCCTTTAAGATGCCTTTTTTGCACGGTTAATGAAGGAAAGGGCAGAATATTTCCATCGGCACGCATGGATGCCAGATTCTGGAGTAATTGATCGGTGATGGGTTGCCCGGTTGGAATACCTGCATCATTGACGCCGACAAAAAGCACGCCGGGTTGCTTATGATCCGGCAGATCATTGGCAAAAGCACATATCGCCTGGCGGATTTTATCCCCATCCGCAATCGATTCCTTCCGTTCAACGTGGTCGGACTCAATGTCGTCAAGAAGCGCAATTAATTCGTCATCTCTCATTTTTCACCCGCATCCTTAATCTCGTTCAATCCATACTGCAACAAGCAGATCAAAAGCTTCCGTTTGTGAAAGAGGAATTAGACACCGTTGGATTTCGCCCCAAAGACCTCGGCGTCACAGGTGTCCGTAGCGTTAACAGTCTCGACGACTGTTGCACCAAGAAATCGTCGGCCCATGAACTCGGCCAAGTAGCTCTCAGTCGTGCTTTCTGGTGAGAGAAGCACATGGGCAATGTCGGCAGTTGCAGCAACGATCTTGGCACCCTTTTGCAGTGGCAAAGGTGAGACAACGACACCCCCGGAAGCCCCAACATCCAGGATGCGATAGGCAATTGCCGCAATATCTTCCTGCTTCAAACCACCAGAAGTGCGGCGACGAACCTCGATGACAAGGAAACCATCTGAACCCTCACGCCAAGCCTTTGCATCCAGTTCCCAAGTTGTGCCACTTTTTCCATTGGAGTTCTGCTTCCCCTCAACAGATGATAGGCCAAGCAACTGCCGAATATCGACAAGAACCTGGCGAGCAGCGTCTTCATAGATTTTCCAGGAATGAACTTCTGGCATGTTCTTTCGCTCGATATTTTCAATGACCGTGCCGCCGATTCGCTCACAGAGTTTTTTTCCGTTCTTCCGGCGTGCCCGGATCTGGAAGAAGCATTGCCAAAAGCGCAGCCCTGCAAGCTGCCAAAGGCCGCCTTGCCGGCCATATGTGTAGTGTGGATATGTGCCCATGCCGGACATTTTTTTCATGTACCGAGGCAAGCGAAGTCTGCTTTAGCGGGAAAGCGCGTTCAGTGAGATGGGGTTTATCGATCATTCCATCACTCCTGCCAATCCTTTCAATCTGTCACGAAAATAACAAAAACTAATACAAAAACCCCAGCAGCCAAAGTGGGATCTTGTTTCCGATGCCATACTCCTCATCGTCTCTCAGCACAAAGCTTTCCGGAACGTTTGCGATCTGGCCGAAGGACTTATTTTTTCCCCCAACTTCAAAAAGATATCGATCCTCCACCAGGAAGTCCCCTTTGGGAGGATAATGCAAGCGATACCCGGCATTGCCGATCATGGCGGCAGCAAAGGTTTCCCGGATCGTTCCTTCCAGGGGATTGTCACAGAGAACACTGAAAAGATTCGGGTTATCGAAATACAGTTTTACCGGCTTGTTCAAAAGGCTTTTGGAATCCACTCTGCGGATGAGGCTTCCCGTCTCCATGTATCCCAGGTAGGCATAAAGGGTGCGAACATTGATACCCGAGGCGCCGGCCAGTTTGGTGATCTTGAGTTCCATGGGAGGGGATTGGCAAATGAGTTCCATGATCCGGTTCAGTTTGTGGAGATTTTCCTTGTCGATGGCGTAAATGACCGCCAAATCCGAATCGATCATCTGCCGGACCACCTCGATCAGTTTGATCGGGTAATCACGTATCCCTTCCCGGTAAAATGGATATGCGCCGAAGGTGAGATAGTCACGGTACAGTTTTAAAATCTTATGGTCTTTGAGATGCTGGACGATGTTTATGGTAATCCCGGGATGCTCCTCAACGAGTGTCTTCAGGTTCATTGACGAAAAAGTAACGCCGGTTTCCAGTTCAACGAATTCGCGAAATGACAGGCAGGGAAGGGAATGGATCACGGCCCTTCGGGAAAGGTCCACTTTGGCATGATCGATGTGCAGTGCAGAGGACCCCGTAAATACCACCTTCAGGGAAAAGGTGTCGTAGATGGCCTTGAGATCGGCGGCAAATCCGCTTTGTTTGTGAATTTCATCGATCACAAGCAGTTTTCCGCCGATTTTTTCAAAGGATTCCGCAATGTCAAAAACCCGTGCCGCATTGACGCGGGGGTGATCAGCGGTGATATAGAGCACTTCCGTAGCCGCATAGCCGGATGCTTCAATGTATTGTTTGACAAGGGTGGTTTTTCCGGCGCCCCTCGGACCCTTGATACCGATAAGCCCTGCCTCGGGACTCAGTTTTTGATGGAGAAACCGTTTGTATTTTTCAGGTTTCATCCCAAGCATTACATTGGAAAGCAGGATCAATTGGTCGATATTCATGATGCTCCGCATTTGCTTCGGGTGAAGGGCGGCAATGAAGTAATTTGTATTCCTATGCAATGAAATTGTATGAAAGTTTGTATTCGAATGCAACAATTAATCCGGGTGGATTTACAATCGATCGCTCCCTGGATCTCCCGGTTTCCGTACAAAAAGTTTGCATACGTGCGCTGGGTATTACCATGCAGGAGACTTGCACTCCCTACCCTTTGCCGGCTTTTACCGGCGCTTCGGCCAGACCCCGTTCAAGTCCCCGTCCGACATCCGTATCTTGCCCGAAATCAGCTCATCTCCTGTCCAATCAACTTGATGATTTCTCCCTCATCGGGAAATCGCTTCCCTTCGATATTTTGTTTAGAGTAAATCAATTTGCCGTTACACATAACATCGAAGATGCCGCCAACGCCTTCGATCAATTTGATAGTTGAACCAGGGTAATATGCCTTCAATTCAGCTTCCACACGGGAAGCTTGAGGAAGAAAGTTTCAAGGTACACAATATTCAATAAAAATTTTCATAACGCCTCCTTGGTTCTGAATGGTTATCAATTCTCGGGTCGGGTCTTGATTCGGGGTCGAGCCAAGCTGTCATCTTGAAATCCAAAAATAGCATTCCATCTAAACGCCATCCGCAGAGTAGTCAAAGCCTGCGGCAATCAGCTTCTTCCAACGGCGCTGGCGATGGCGATAGAAGATCCATGCGAACATCCATATAAACGGGGTAAGAAGGCCTGCCTGCACGTGGATTTCATCCGTGTAGCGGCAACGCCCGTATCCCAGTGGCTCGACCATGACCCTGTGATCCCACGTGCGAATCAGACGGCTGTGCCCGTTGTCTCGGAGCTGACGAACAGCTCCGGTATCATCCGGTATCTCAATCCCGATTACCTGAGTGCCGAACGGAATGAGCCCGAGGACCCGCATGTCCACCAGATAGTTGCCCGGATTCCATATCGCGGGACGGGTCGCAGGATCGAGATACTCGAATCGGAGCATCGGGTACGCAACAAAGTCGAGCAACCTTGGCTTCAGCACTTCCTGCCACGCGATCTCCGCATCTATCGCAAATTCGCTGGTTCGTCTCACCAACATGGTTTCCTCATCCGCTCAAAGCATGATCAATTTCAAGTGATGTTAACGCGCTACCATGGCCCGATCCCTCCTGATGGAGCACTCCTCCCAGGCCTATGGAAAAAAGGCAGGGTCATCTTTAATGGCCTCTAAACACTTGTCCAACGATAGATTGGGATAAATTTCTATCCACTGGCCCGTGTGACGCATGAAGGACAGATTGAAGCGATTTTCTCCCACATACTCCAATCGCGCAAACTTTGTTTCAAAATTGGGCGACAGGGCATTTGGGCCGGGAGAGAAATACTTCGCGCAGAAATAAATGGAATGCCGATACCACCTGGTGTAAATGTCTACAATGTAATTAAAGCGGGAATCCACCGGCGGTGGCTTGAGGTGTTGCGGTTTCAGGGTCGTTTCAACAAGTTGATCAGCCTTTTGCTGGATTTCAGCCTTTATGCTGGCAGGCACTTTGGGGGTAGCTGCTTTCGGCTGGCCATGGATCCACATTTTGCGAAACTTCACTTTGTTATTATCGCTCAATTGATAATTTCCTCTCCGCATACTTTTATAATTGTATTCACGAATGATTTCAATTCCGGACAGGCATTTATCGCCACAGTCAAATCGTTATTCCTCAAGATGCGCCCGGCGTCTCGCGGTTTTACATAGCTGTCTCGACACTTTCCAATCTCAAAAATTTCCTTGATACGATATGCAGGTGGATTATTATGATTGACGGTTTCAGGCTTTCCAGGTGGCGCCTTCTTATTATGCCCCGCCATATTCTGAATAAAAGCCCAATAAGGCAGTAGCCACGCTTCAAAATCGTGATGTGCAACGTGCGGATGGAATCTGGGTTCATCGCCCACCCATTGTCGCATTTTGCTTTTGGCATCCGCGGCATCTTGGAAGTCTGGCGGCTGACTGCCGGTGTAACCATCCGTTAATGCAATGATATGATCTGACGGATGTTGTCCTCTCAATAGCATTTGAACAACACGTTTTAATTTTTCTCCGGTAGGTATTCGTCCATTATAGGGATTCGCATCCAGTTTCGGCTTATTGTTTGACAGTCGAATTTCAAGAAAATTTCTGAGATAAGGCAAAAATGCTTTTTCGGTTTTCCCTTCAACGATCAGGGTTATTTTCATGACCGTCCTCCCATCCGCCAGACTTCATCAAGGCTGTATTCTTTAAGCCATTCATCCAAATCCAGGGTATTACCCCATCTTGCTGTGGTACAGCCATCGTCATCGCTATCCATGACAACCACTTCCTTGGGATCAAGAAACCGGATAAAACTGTCTGAATGGGTGGCTACGATAAGCTGCGTTCGTTTTGCAGCTTCGCGCATAAGGTCAGATAGAAGACTGAGCAATTCAGGATGCAAACTAACCTCGGGTTCATCGATCATTGTAACTGTTGAAAGCCCCGGGCTCTGTAACAGAGAAACCAGCCAGAGAAAGCGAAGGGTGCCTTCAGAAAGTTCATGCATAAAAAACGGCTTCCTGAAGTTTTTTTCTTTCCATGTCAATGTCAACATTCCCGCAGCTACCGGGGGAAAACTGAGTGATTCAAAATCGGAAAACGCCGCTCTTAAGCTATCTTCGATCGCATCGTAGCGATCTCGATTGCTTTCACGCAGATAATATAGGAATGGAATCAAATCTTCGCCATCCGCGCCAGGCAAATCAGCGGGTTTCATCTGCTGTGGCAGCTTAACAGGGGCACGCGGCCCTACATCCAAAACATGATACTGCGTCACGGAACCAAGAATACGTCGCAGTTCTTCCGGTTGCCGAAACATTTTCGGCACCTGGAACAGGGATGTCTCAAACGGGTTATGCTCCCAGTTTGGGCGGACAAGAAGTTCCTTATCAATTTCGTAGTAGCGAATATCGCCGTCTTTGGAGTCGATATGTTTAAATGCTTTGGTACTCCCAACTTTAGATTGTGAAAGCACTTCGCGGGAAATCGCATATCCAGCACCTTTGGGAGTCAGATTGAGTTCATACTCAAGGGGCTTGTATCCAGGCACATCCATGTCCACAAGAAGCGATACAGAATCAGCTTTATCGCGGGACAAGACACTCGACACTCCACCGAATTGAGAGAGCTTGCTGTTCAGTCCACCTCCAGCCGATGCAGATAGTAGAGAATAAGCGTCCAGTAAAGATGTTTTCCCCACGCCATTTGCACCGATAAGAACCATGAACGGCCTGATCGGCAGATCGATATCTTTCAGCCTTCGAAAACCGCCGATTTTGATATGGTTAATCTTGTACATTAGTTTTGCCTCCACATACCGGTCTTCCCAAAAGGTGGCCAACTCCGTCCAAATTCCCGAAGTCCGTGTTAATCAATTCGCGTCTTCTGATTTTCCGATCTTCCCGGATAAAGCTTTACGATAACATGAGGCATCATTTCCTCCTTCAATTCGTCACATTATGTCCAGTATCAGCTCCGGCGCGTAACGCTATCGGGTGCATGCTGTTTTTTAGCGCTCCTGCTGATATGCAAAGCTTGATCTCTTTCTACAGCCTTCCGGCTTCCAAAAAACTGAAGTACCCGGTCCTATTGAAGACGATGTGGTCCAGCAACTCGATGCCTATGATTTCACCCGCCGCTTTGAGCTGGGTGGTGATGTTAATGTCGCTCTGCGATGGCTCCACACCGCCGCTGGGGTGATTGTGTGCAACGATGACAGCCGAAGCACGGTCGGACAGTGCATCCGCGAAGACTTCGCGCGGATGCACCGGAGTTCGGTCAATCAGACCAATCGAAACAACGCGGATGTTCAGGATCTCGTTTGCGCCATTGATGCCGGCGCATAGAAAGTGCTCCTGTTTCCGGTCGGCATAATGCCGGATGTGAGGCAGCAGATCCACCGGGGCTACGATTTTCGCGCCCTCCGGTTTGATGCGGCGTTGGGCGAACTCGATTGCCGCAAGAATCAGGGTGGCTTTTGCATCGCCCACACCTTCGAACTGCGTCAGGTCTTCGGCCTTCACTTCCAGCCCCTTCTCGTCAATGACCCGCGCCAGCTTCCCGGCAAGGGTCATTACATCCATCCTCGGCGTGCCTTTTCCTAGCAGAACCGCCAGCAGTTCCCGATCGCTCAAGGCCGCAGCGCCTTTCCGGAGCAGTTTCTCTCGCGGCCGGTCGGATTCGGACATCTGTTGAATGGTCTTGCTCATGTTTTCATATCCTCATGCCGCTAAATGACAGATGATGCTGGATCACGGTGACCGCCATGATATCAAAAATGCCCCCGGTGTCCGTATACTTGAGATCAGACAGTTCCTCGTAGCGGCCACGCTCGTCGTAAGCGGTCTGAATCTTGCCGTTCACCTGCCAGCGATAAGCGCCTTCAAGGTAGGTGTGGTCGTCCCGGTGGGCGGTGACGGTAGTGTGAATGTCCAGGTCCGCGGCTTTCTCCTCCGTGACCTGCCTGATGTAGAGCGCCTCCTCGTCAGTGATGGCGAACCTGGCCTGGATCTCCGCGATCATATCCTGAACGGACACCTTCTTCAGGGGCGGGCCGGAGCCCTTGTTCCCCGAGCCCGGTTTGAGTTTGACCGTCCCACCGCCACTCTCCACGCCCTGATATTCAACGGCAGCCTTGATGACTTCCGTCCGGCGAATCTGCATCATCAGCTCGGACACGCTGCCGGCCTTGATGAGCTGCGGGCCGACGTATTCGGCAAACGTGGCGAGTTGCTGGATCTCCGGCCCAAAGGTGAAGAAGCAGGTGAGGAAGTGAAAGCTCTTTACGAAGCGGGAGAGCAGGTAAACGAACTCCTTGCGCGCTTCCAGATTGGTGATTTTTGTCTGAAAGCGTTTCCGCAGCGCGTTGACCGAGAACTGCACCCGGGCATCCGTGCCGATCGCGAGCAGCTTTGCCAGATCGGCGGCATCCTTCTGCGTGAACACCTCCTCGACCAGAATCTCTGCGTGCAATTTCTGGCAAAGCTCCGGGTCCGGCTCTTCCGGCTCGAAGGGCGTGCCTTTTCGGTATGTTACGAACGCCTTGAGGATCGCCTTGGCGTTGTTGATAAAGTCCACGACCACGACACGATCCTTGCCCTCAAAGCAGCGGTTCAGGCGTGATAGCGTCTGCACGGCGTTGCGGTTCACGACCGGCTTGTCAAGGAACATGCCGGCCAGAAGGGGCTGGTCGAAACCGGTCTGGAATTTGTTGGCCACGATCATCAGCCGATAGTCGTCACCCTCGAACCGCTGCTCGATCAACTCACCGTCCTTCAATTCGTTCACCGCGTACTCGCTGATCGCCGCATTGGTCTCCGGATGGACGAAATCCGAGAAAGCAAAGAGCGCCTTGTATGCTGCGCCGCGCGCCTTGAGCTTTTCCTGGATGATCTGGAAATAGCGCAGCCCGGCAACGCGGGAGGTGGTCACGATCATCGCCTTGGCGCGTCCGGCGATGAGCGGCATCACGTCCTTTTCAAAGATACGCAGCATCACCTCGGCTTTGTACTGAATCAGGCCATCATCCTGGAAGGCCACGTTCTGGAGCGCTTTGGACACGACCCCCTTGGGATAGAGCCTCTCCTCGCCCGGTGTGGGCACAACCGGGCAATGCAGATTGTAGAGCGTCTTGTAGGAAATGATGCTGGACGCCACATCCACGATGTAGCCTTCGGCGATGGCCTCGGCCTCGGAGTAGGTATCAAACGGCTCGCCGAACAGGGTGACTGTGGCCGGCGCAGGCGTGGCGGTGAACGCAACGATCATCTGATTGAGGTCATGCTCACGGATGATCCTGGCCAGTTGCTCCTCAGGGTCAAGCTCGGGAGCATCGGCATCTGGTTCGTCCGTTTTGCGGAACGGCAACCGGATGGCCGCGCCCATCTGTCCTTCCTGCGAGCGGTGAGCTTCATCAATCAGGAAGGCGACGCGGAGTTTCTTCAGTTCGGGGTTTTTCTCGATCTCGTCCAGCACCCAGGCGAATTTCTGCTGGGTTGTGACGATGATCGGCTTGCGACCCTTCAGGAATCGCGGCAGGTCCTCGGCTTTGCGCGCCAGACCCACGACATCCTTGAGGTGCGTGAAGTTCTCGATCTCGTCCTTGATATTCGTATCCAGCGTTTTCCGGTCCGTTAGGATGAACACCAAGTCCACGAGCTTTTCGCTCGTGCCGGGCTTGAACAGGCTGTGGAGGCGGTCCGCCAGCCAGCACATGGTCAGCGTCTTGCCGCTGCCCGCCGAATGATTGACGAGATACTTGCGGCCGATATCGCCCTTCATGGCGAATTGCGCCAAGATGTCGTCCGCCACCTTCCGCACCGAACGGCTCTGGTGGTAGCGCGGGAACAGGGTAAAGGCCGGACGCTCCTGCTTGTCATCCTCCGCGTCGCGCTGGGGCACACGGACAAGGAAGAACGAGAGCGCTTCGAGCAACTGGTCCTTGGCCAACACCTCGCGGTAGAGAAACTCCACCGGGTATTCGCTGCCATCCTTGGTAATGGCTTCATTCGTCAGACCCGTGTTGTACCAGCGGAAGTTCTGTTCCCGGCGCGGATCGGTGGCTGCCATCACATCGCTGGTGTCGGCAGCCAGATAGAGGAACGGATGCCGGAAGATCTTGCATGTGTGGTCGCGTGCGGCGAACTGCGCGATTCCATCATGCACGGTCTGGTTCTTCTCGTGTTTTAACTCCAGCGTCACGATGGGAAGGCCGTTAAGGAAAAAGACGAAATCAATCTCCTGGTTAGTCTCGCCGAAATATAAATGCGGGCGAAAGGTGATGCGGTTCTCGCCGTGTTTTGCGGCGGCAGTGCTCTCGGCGGAGCGGGGTCTGGGATAGAACAGACGGAACTCCAGCCCGCGCACCTTCAGCCCGTGGCGGAGGAGCATCCAAAGCGGCGTGTGCGCCAGTTCCTTGCGCAGCGCCTTGAACACCTCGTCCCGCGCGTCCGTGCTGTAGGCGTCCGTGAGCTTTGTGAGAGTGTCGGCCTGCGTAGCTGTGAGAAAGGCCCATAGCTGGTCCTCGGCAATGAAGTGCTCGGTGTCCGTAATCTCTGACTGTTCGAGCACGCCATACTTATGCTCGCGGACAAGGAAGTCCGCAACATGCTGCTGAAAGGTCAACTCGGGGGCTTTTTTCTTCCTGGGCATGGTCAATCCTCGTCCGCCTTCAGTTATTTCGGACCATCGGATGTAGCAATGGGAAGGGTACGTACAATTTGTACCCACCCTTTGCCCAGCTCCGGGTCACGCTGCTTCATGCGCTGATATATTGCTTCGGGTCTCGCGATTCGATGAGAGCGAGCACAATCCCCCCACAACAAACCACCATTCGCCCTCGTGAAGAATTTTTCGTATCCGTTTGCCTTTAAACATGGCAAGTTTCTTGTCTTTTTCAGTGCTCATGATGATCTCCTCTCCAACCGTCCAATTTTTTCGTACGGTTGGATTCGAGGTGGTACGATCCGCTCTGATAACTCGGCGTTCATGTTGGACTCCGCTTATTCTGCGCCCGCTGCACGTCTGCCTCTGTGATCCGCCGCTGGCCGGTGACGCATTCGTGAATCAACGACTTGCGGTAGGCGGTGAGGGTGGCGATTTGCTTGTTCAGCGTTTCCTTGACCGCGAGAGACTCTTGTTCTTTCGCGTCGAGATACTCACCAATCACCTTTTGCTCCTTCACGGGAGGGAACGCCGCGAAGTTGTTCCCGATTCGCACGTTATTAAGGTTTAGCTGGGTGCTAATGACGGCGGAACGCAGCATGATGCCTTTCATGGCCCGCATCATGTAGTAAAGAAAATTCAAATCTGTCTTATGCCTGGGAATCAAGCCGACCATACTATCTGGAAAACAAGCTTCAAAATCGAGAATGGCTACGTCACCAATGTTGGCAGCGATTGACATCACCAGAGTGCCGCGTGGGAAAGTCTTGCTCACACTCAAGCCAAGGTCATTGAGCGTTTGCGAGTATGTGCGAATGTATTTTTGAGCGGCAGTGATGTCGCCGGTCTGGACAAAGGGATATTCGCCATCATAGAAAGCTGGATCGTTTCTGGGCCGATGGGTGAATTTACCTCGGACGATTTCGCAAGTACGCTTGATTTGTTGAACCTGCCAATGCTCCGGAACTTCTGAAAGCCAATCCATTCCGGACGGTCTCAACTTTACGGTCACATTAATACCTCGAGTAACGGCCTGATGGATAACCGCGAGAGAAAGAGCGTCGAGAGTTTCGAGTTGGCCGCGTTTGGCGGCCACTGCCGCATCGATCGCCGCACAACTCGCATCCAGATACGCCACAACGCGCAGTTGCTCCTGCAAAGGCGGGAGTGCAAAAATTCCGACACCTATACTTTTTGCACTAAGGTTAATTAGGCCGGTGGTGGTGGTTCCGTAATAAAACAATTGGTCACGGCCTGGGCTGTTGTTCAGGAAATACCAAAGAAACCTGCTGTTGGCGCGACATGGCAGAACTCGGATTCGGCCCGTGAAGTTTGAGAAACAACTTCCGAGGTCTTCAATCTCCTTCGTGACGACAGCGGATTTGCCTATATGCGCATGGCTTCCGCTCGACTTAACGATCAACAAATCGCCCTCACGTAGTCGGGCTTGTTCCCTTTCGGATGAAGACAGCAATCGCAGTGCGGGCGTCGTCACCCGCCAATTGCCACCCTCATCCAACTCATTGGATCGAATCACTGGAGTGCTTGTATCATCGTCATAAGGGTCTTCGCCCCACACGCCGGAGTCGAAGCTTTCTATTGCGGTTTTCACACGACCCAATTTCCAGTCTTCAGGGTATAGGGGATACCATTCTGGGTCTTGAATTGCGGAGTTCTTCATTTCGCCAACCCCTCCAGCATCTTCTCCGCCTCTTTCTCCAGCCTCCGAAACTCCGCAAGCAGGTTCATAGCCGGCGTGGGCGACTGGCAGCGGTGGAAATATTGTGTCATGGGGCGATCCTTTCGAGAAGTGCCGCCCGCACGACGTCAGCAAGCTGTTTCGATGTCGGCAGTTTACCCTTCAGATGCGTCGGCAATTTCGACTGAAGTTGATACGTGGCAACACCGATGGGGTTCGCTTTCGTGCGTAGGGCGTATTCCACCTCCACATCGTCTTTTTCCGCGCAGAGGATGATGCCGATGGAGGGCTGGTCACCGGAACCACATTCCTTATCGTTGAGCAGGTTCAGGTAAAAATCCATCTTGCCCGCATGTTCGGGCTCGAACGGCCCGACTTTCAATTCGAAGGCCACCAGCGCCTTGAGGAAGCGGTGGTAGAAGAGCAGATCGATGAAATATTCCTTCTGGCCCAAGGACAGCCGGTGCTGGCAACCCACGAAGCAGAAGCCATAACCAAGTTCGAGCAGGAACGCTTGCAGGCGGGAGATCAGACGGTCCTCCAGTTCCCGCTCCTTCACTTCCCGGCGGATGCCGAGGAACTCCAGGTTGTAGGAACTCTTCATCATTTCATCAGCCTGCTCGGCAAGATACTCAGGCAAGGCGAGAGGGAAATTATGCGTCTTCTTCTCGGTGACGGCGCGTTCGTAAGCCCCGGCCTTGATCTGATTCAGGAGAACATTGCGAGACCAGCCGAATTGTGCCGTGGCGCGGAGATAGTACAGACGAGCGGCGGGATTGGTAACTTTCGCCAGAACATTGGCATGGTGTCCCCATGGTACCTGGGCTACCAATTCTCTCACAGCCTGTGAGAGAATTGCAGCATCTCGGTCTTCCACGTCGCTTACTCCAGTTTCTCTCACAACTTGTGCAAGAAACTCCTCTGCGATATGCGAGAGGTAAAACTGTTTCATTCGCCATAGATTCTGGACCGAGAAACCTCGCATATCCGGAAACACCCGCCGCAAGTCAGCCGAAACCACTTCCACGACCGCATCGCCCCAACCCAGCGTCCGTTGCCTCTCCACGATCCCGCGCCCGATGTCCCAGTAGAGCAGGATCAGATCGCGGTTCACGGCCCGCGCCGCCGAGATGCGGGCGGAGATCACCCGTGACTTCAGGTCTTCGATGAATTGCCGGTATTCCAGCGAGGACATCACGGCCGGGCCGGTTGTGTTCTTCATTTCGCCAACCCCTCCAGCATCTTTTCCGCCTCTTTCTCAAGTCTCCAGAACTCCGCCAGCAAGTCCTTCGCCGGCGTGGGCGGCTGATAGCGGTAGAAGTATTTGTTCGGCAGGATTTCGTAGCCGAGCTGCGGGCTGTCCTCCCAGCGGATGATGGGCTTGGCGATTTCCCGTTTCAGGAATGCCGCGATGTCCTCACCGTGCGGGATGTATTCGTTGTCCTGCACGTAGTGCCGGTGCGTCCATTCGACGGAGATAATTTCCGGCCGGCCGCCCAAGGCCACTTTAAATTTCTTCGCAGCACTGTCGGTCGGCTTCAAGACAAATTCCACGATCTTTTCTTTGCTATCCGCCATCACCCGCACGCGGAAGGTGAGGTCGCTGTCGTAAAAAGCCTGCTCCTTGGCTAGATTGGCGGCGGTGAACGCCTTTTCGTAAGGCTCGGTGATAATAGCCGGCTGGTCATACTCGTCGGTTTGCCAGAACACCACTTTGACTTTATGGAAGGCGAAGTCCTTTTCGCGAAAGAGCTTCACGTGCTCATCGTCAAATCCGGGTTCCCAGCCCTTATGGTAACGCTCAACGATCCATTGCCGGTGGGTGTCCGTCATGCGGTTACGCTTGTTCCCGAATGACTTCGGCTCTTTCTCAAACTGCTGGCGGGCATCAATGAGCATTACGCGCCCGCGATGAGCGGCGGGCTTCTCGTTTCGCAGCAACCAGACGTAAGTGAAGATGCCGGTGTTGTAGAAAAGCTGGTCGGGAAGCATAACGATGGCATCGAGCCAGTCGTTCTCCAGAATCCAGCGGCGAATTTCGCTCTCGCCCGAGCCGCAGTCGCCGTTCGAGAGCGGAGAGCCGTTGAAGATGATGGCAATGCGACTTCCACCCTTCTCCGGCGCTTGCATCTTGGCCAACATGGTTTGCAGGAACAACAGCGCACCATCGTTCACGCGCGGCATACCGGCTTGATAGCGGGTCTTCTTCAGTTTCCCGGCTTCCTTCTCATATCCGTCCTTGCCACCCCAGGTGACGCCAAAAGGCGGATTGCTGAGCATTCGGTTGAATCGGTATTTCGTCTCCGGGAACTGGTCTCCCGGTTCTTTGCTGTCCGGGTCGTGGGGAATGAGCGAGTTGCCAAGCACGACCGTTGCTTGCTGATCGTTTTTGATCAGGAAGTCCGCCCGGCAGATGGCGTAGTTGGTCGGCGAAAGTTCCTGGCAGTGAAGGGTCAGGAACTTCTCGACACGCTCCCTCTCCGCTGGAGTCGTTGCACGATCCATCATATGTTCTTTAGCAACTGACAACATACCTCCTGTCCCGCCTGCAGGGTCGTAGATGGAGAAATGCTGATCAGGAATGGGAATTTCCAACAACTCGACCATGAGCCGGATCACTTCACGCGGGGTAAAGTGCTCCCCAGCCTCCTCACCGCTTTGTTCCGAGAATCGCCGCAGCAGTTCCTCGTAAATGTAGCCCATCTCCAGACCGGAGAGATGGTCCGGGCCAAGCTCCAGTCCCTTGTATTGATTCAGTATCGGGGCAAGCCGGTTGTTTTTCACCATCGTGGTGATGGTGGCCCGGTAATTGAAATTCTCGATGATGTCATCAACATTTTTCGAGAAGCCGTTTATATAAGCGCGGAAATTCGCCTCCAACAGCGTGTGGTCTTCTTCATAGACCCTGCGCAGCGTCCAGTCCGTCCTGTTCGAAAACGGGCACTGCTTGGGATTGAGTTCCAGATTCTTGACCAGCTTGGTAAGTGCCTTTTCATCAAGCTTTGGCCGCTTGGCCAGCACCTCGGCGCTCTTTGCCTCACGCCAGGTCAGCAGCACGCACTCCAGCCGCCGGATGACAATGATCGGCAGGATAACACCCTGATATTCATACGCCTTGAACTTACCGCGCAAGCGTTCCGCAGATTTCCAGATGTCGCCGGCAAGGTTGTCGAGTTTCGGTTTGTTGAGCGAGAGAGCCACTAACTAGTCCAATTCTATTGTTAAAGTATAAGCGCGAAGGATGATTCACAACGCCCGATAAGATCAAACCTTATGGGACATGGCAAAAACTCTCAGAAAGGTATGTCGTCATCAGTAGTTTCTGGAACTTTATTTTTTGAACGACACTTCTGGCAGCCATTTGTTTTTGTGTCAGTGTACATGTCGGTAGACATTAAAAATGATCCACATGTTTCACATTCTGGTACAGTAAATAGCCGCTCTCCACAGTTTCCGCAGAATGGCTTATCATCAAACTCAGAGCCACATTCGGCGCAGAAATATATAAGTTCTTTACCGCAACTTGTACAGTACGAGTCAGTAGACTCATTAATTATATTAGGCCCTTTGAAATATCCTTGAGGCGACCATTGCGAATCGGGGCATTTTGTTAACAGGGAACTTACCTAAAACCACACTTAAATTCGATTTGTCTGTAGATCCAGTTAATAATTCAAGCAATACAATACCAAGTGAATATATGTCTGATCTGGCATCCATGGAAGTCATATCCCTGGATTGCTCGGGAGACATATAGTTGATCGAACCAAGATGCTCTCCAACGATAGTTGTACGAGTTAATCCAGGATCTGCGTTTAAGGAAACACCTATAGAAAAATCCAACAGATAACAATGCCCATTATTTAGAACCATGATATTCTAGGGCTTTATGTCTCGATGCAATATGTTTTTACTGTGTACGAAACTAAGAACACCCAAGATCTGTTTTATATAGCTAATTCTGTTACTTTCTTCTTGAGAAATTTGACCGCGAGTTTTAATGATTGAAGATAAAGTTTCACCTTCAATATATTGCATTACTATATATGGAATTTTTTCTCCATTCTTCTCCACCTGCCCATGAGTTAACACATAGGGAATACAGGGGTGCTGAACCTTTGCGAGTATTATCGCCTCCCTTAAAAAACGCTTTCTGAGTGACTCATCTCTCTGAACGAGAAAACTATCATAAAATTTAATCGCAACATGTCTACTTAAGCTTTTCTGAGTCCCAATGTATACTCCACCAGAGAGTCCTCCATTTATTCTTTTTTCGATGTGGAAACCCTGTCTCGCAAGATGCGTGAAATATTCATTGGGCACCTCTGAGTTATCCATTTAATTTACTCTTGGTTTCTTGTTGCAATAATTTATAGTTTACAGTCATCATTCATGATGTAGAAGATTCTGCGTACTCTTCTCGGCAACAGATTTATTATTTATGACAGCTCGCTGGCCTTCGTTTCCCCATAATCTTATAATTCTTTTGTATTTTATGCTTGTAGCTTTGGCAAGTGTTATTTAGGCGAATTTGCGCATTAAGGGGGTTTCGGTAGTATATCAACCCGTTCGAAAGTGTATACGACTTGTGGGTATTTTTGCAGGATTACCAAAGACCAACTGAAAAGCGAGATGTCTCGCAAACTTGACTTTCATAAGGATTGCATATAATTAGAAACTATCTCTTGAAGACTGGGCTTGGCTTTCCGGCACGAATATAATAATCAGGAAACGATTTGATGATATTGATAAAAAACGCAGAGGTCTTTGCACCCGGCGCAATGGGCCGATGTGATATACTGACGGGCGGCGGGAAGATACTGGCTATTGAAAAAAGCATTCAGGCCGGCATGCTGCCCGGCGAGGTTGAAGTCATCGACGCCAAAGGGCTGGCAACGGTTCCGGGATTTATTGACGGGCATCAGCATTTCACGGGCGGCGGGGGCGAAGGAGGCTTTCACACGCGCACGCCGGAAATGCGGCTCAGCATGAATACGGCAAATGGCGTAACAACGGCGGTGGGGCTGCTGGGGACCGATTCTCTCACCCGCTCCGTGGAAAGCCTTTATGCCAAAACCCAGAGTTTTAATAGCGAGGGCATCACCGCCTTCATGCTGACCGGCGCTTACTGGTATCCTTCTCCAACCATCACCGGAAGCGTGGCCCGCGACCTGGTCTATCTTCAGCCGGTCATCGGCGTGAAACTTGCCCTGTCCGATATTCGCGGCCCCCATATGGATGCGCGGGATCTGGCCAACCTGGCCTCTGAAGTCCGGGTGGCGGCCCTGGTCGCCAATAAACCAGGCATCATTACGGTCCACACCGGCATCAAACTCGTGGGCCTGGACCTGATTTTTGAAATCGTTCAAAAACACGGCATGCGGGCGGACATGTTCGTCCCTACGCACATCAACCGTAAAAACCCGATTCTGACGGATCAGGCGCTGAATCTGGCCAGACAGGGCGCGGTGATCGATGCCACATGTCTTAACAGCCTGCCTGCCGAGGATGACGTTCACCTGTCCGCCGCCGACTTTGCCGTCATGGCGGATAACCAGGGCCTGTTTGACCAGGTCTCCTTCAGCTCGGATGCCGGGGGCTCGCTGCCGGTCTGGAACAAGGACAAAAGCCGTATTGTGTCCATGGGAATCGGGGCGCCGGACTCCCTGATGTTCGAACTCTCCCGCCTAGTCAATCAAAAGGGAATGAGACTTGAAAAGGCGCTCTGTCCCCTAACCACGACACCGGCACGGATTTACGGTCTTAAGGGCGTTAAGGGAGAGTTGAAGGCAGGCGCCGATGCCGATATCCTCATTTTGGACCCGGATAAGATGATTATCCAGGATGTCATGGCAAAGGGCGTGATCATGGTCCGAAACCGTGTCATTGAAAGAAAAGGATATTTTGAATAACCGGCAAGAACCCACTCCCGAGATACCGCCGGATGCGATCCTGACCATCCGGGACCTGTCTTTGAGCTTTCCCACCTACGGCGGCTTTACCTCCGTGCTGCACAATGTGTCATTTACCGTGAAAAAAGGCGAAACCCTGGCCATCGTTGGGGAATCGGGGTCCGGCAAAACCGTGACCCTTCGCCGGGTCATGAGTCTTTTGAAAAACGTCCGCACGGATTCGGGGATCATCACCCTGAAAAAGAGGGACGGCGCCATCCTGGACATCACCGACATCTCAGGTTCCAAAGCCCGTAAAATCCGCGGGGCGGACCTGTCCATGATTTTCCAGGAGCCCATGACGTCCCTGAACCCGCTCTTTACCATCGGAAATCAACTGGAGGAGGCCATCCTCACCCATCAAAGCATTTCGCGGCAGGAAGCCGCGGCAAAGGTGCATGAGCTTCTCGAGATCGTACGGATTCCGGATGCCAAAAAACGAATTCACGAGTATCCCCATCAGATGTCCGGCGGCATGCGTCAGCGCGTCATGATCGCCATGGCCCTGTCTTGCAGGCCCCAAATCCTGATCGCGGATGAACCCACCACGGCCCTGGATGTGACCATTCAGGCCCAGATCCTTGCCCTGATCCGATCCCTTCAGCAGCAGTTTGAAATGGCCGTGATTTTTATCACCCATGACATGGGCGTGGTGGCCGAACTGGCCGATCGGGTCATTGTCATGTACAAGGGACGGATCGTTGAAGAAAACGATGTTTTCACCCTTTTCTCCAATCCGACCCACCCTTACACCCGTGCGCTTTTAAAGGCGGTCCCCAAGCTTGGCTGCATGAAGGGCCGGAAAAATCCCGCAACCCTGCCGGTGCTCGACATGGAAAGCGAGCTTAAGCGAAAGGAAGGCGAGGCACTTCCCAATGAAAAAGAGATCGACACCGCGGATTATCAAAAAAAGCCGATTCTCGAGGTCCGGAACCTGACCACGCATTTTGTGTCGAAAAAGACGTTCTGGGGCCGGCCCACCCATCTGGTTTACGCGGTGGAGGATGTCAGCTTTAAATTGTTTCCCGGGGAAACCCTTGGCATCGTGGGAGAGTCCGGATGCGGAAAGACCACCGCCGGATATTCTCTTCTAAAGCTCGTTCCCGCCTCGGGAGAAGTGCTTTTCGAAGGCCAGAATGTCATGACCCTCACCGACAGACAGATGCAAAAGCTCCGGCAGAACATCCAGTTCGTCTTTCAGGACCCGTTTGCATCGCTCAACCCCCGGCTGACCATCGGCGCATCCATCGCCGAGCCCCTGATCATTCACGAGACAATGGACAGCAAAGAGCGGGATAAAAAAGTCGCCGGATTACTGGAGCGCGTGGGCATCCCGGCCGGGAGCTCCACCCGCTACCCCCACGAGTTCTCGGGCGGCCAGAGACAGCGCATCGCCATTGCCCGGGCCCTTGCCACCAACCCCAGGCTGATCGTTGCCGATGAGGCGGTTTCCTCCCTGGATGTCTCCATACAGGCCACAGTGCTCAACCTGATGATGGAACTGCAAAAGGAGCTGAATCTTTCCTATATCTTCATCTCCCATGACATGGCCGTGGTGGAACGGGTGAGCCATCGCGTGGCGGTCATGTACCTGGGACAGATCGTTGAGATGGGAAGCCGCAGTGATATTTTCGAGAACCCGCAACATGATTATACTAAAAAGCTGCTTTCGGCCATACCCATTGCCGATCCGGGTCTGCGAACCCATTTTGACATGTTGACAGGAGAGGTCCCCAGTCCGGTCCGCAAAATCGGCCACCCCCCTGCCCGCCTGATCTACCGGGAAATCTCTGCGGGTCATATTGTGGCGCAATTACCATGAAGAATGCCTGCGACCATCGATTCCGGCTTTTTCTCTTTGCTCCTTGTTTCTTTCAGGTTTTTGCCGATTGGGTATTTCTCCTCATCGAAGGAAATTGGGTGATTGTCCCCTTTATGCTCTTCTTGGAGTTTTCTTTCTTCGTCCTTCCACCGATCGTCGCAACGAGACTCTTCCTCAAGGCCCTGAAACCATTGACTGAAAACCGGGACGACAAGTCCCCGACTGTCATTTTCTTCATGCGGATACAGTCGATCTATTTGTTTGTCATTTCAGGCTTCGGCCTTGGCTATACTGCCTTGATCTATTGCCTGTTATCTTCCTTGGAAAACATCCAGGTCACTATGCGGGGATGGCATTTCTGCTTGTCGATGGCATCCTGCTACGCCATTTTACCGGGTTTCCTTGCATGGATCTTTGCCGGATTCTGGACCGAATCCTTCAGGATCAGGCTTCACCGGGAAGCAGGGATTGTTCTCCCTGCCGGTGAGAGTCACATATCGGTTCAGTTGCTCCTGTTTTTTTCCCTCGTCTTAGGTCTTCCCGTTTTCAACCTCATGCTCGACGTCCGCGTTTGGGTGTTAAATCCCGGGCCCTTCGCTTCGGTGTTCTGGTCCGACCTGATTTCCATCTTGACCGCGATTGTCCTGGCGGTAGTGGTGTTTACGCGAAAAATAACAAAGCCCATCGGATTTCTCGAAAAGGCGATGGACCTGGTGATAGCGGGAGATCTCGGTCTTTCCGTCCCCGTCCTCGGTAACGACGAAATAGGTCGCCTGACAATCCATTTCAACCACATGCTGGAGGGACTCCGGGAAAGAGAGTTCCTGCACGACACGTTTGGCAAATACCTTTCTCCCGAACTTGCAAAGGAGATTCTCGCCAAAGGGGGATCGATCCGACCTGAGAGCCGCATGGTGACGGTACTGTTCACAGATATCGAGAACTACACCGCCTTCTCCGAAAATCTTCCGCCATCTGAAGTCGTGAAGATGCTCGACGAGTACTTTTCCGGGATAATCGGCATCGTATCCCGGCACTTGGGAGCAGTGAACAAGTTCATGGGGGATGCGGTCATGGCCCTGTTCAATGCCCCGATCGACGATCCGAACCACGCCTTCCACGCCGTGGAGGCCGGGCTCGAGATCGACCGCCTATGCAGAGAGGGCAGTTTTTCTGGCCGAAAGCTTATCACCCGGATCGGGATAAATACCGGGACGGTCATTGCAGGCAATATCGGCTCAGCCAACCGCATGGAGTACACCGTCATTGGCGATGTGGTGAACATCGCACAGAGACTGGAGGCGCATAACAAGCAGTTCGGGACGACCATACTGGCAGGACCTCTGACGCGCGACATGTGCGCAGACAGAGTCGACTTCATCGCCAAGGGAGAGATTACGGTGAAAGGCAGATCGGCGCCACTCTGTGCCTGGTCCCCCGAGTATTCGACGGCGGATCGATCTCTTTCATTCCCGGTCAGAATCAAACCATTGATCAAGAAGCCCGGTTAAAGAAATGCTGTTAGGGACTTGGAAAATACTAATTTACCGTATATAATGTTTTCATACTACAAAAAAGGAGAGGCTGTGTATGAAGACATCGACTTTGGTTCGAAATGGGATATCAAAAGAACTTGTGGACTTGATTTCGCGTTTGATTGAT